>JABDDU010000048.1 GCA_013287435.1 Verrucomicrobiota bacterium | reverse complement strand
TGCAGCGCTGCTCTCATTCGGAGCGAATGGAATTGATTTAATCGCGACAACCTCCATTGAAATTCCACCAAAAATAAAATCCGCACTCACACTTTTATCTCGCGGCGACAATATTAATATCAAATTACTTGGTGAAACGGATACGCAAATGGGAAATCTATTTGCAAATGCTGTGTTGGATTTATTAAAAAAAACCAATGTTGATGCGGCAAAAATAACCGCGATTGGTTCACACGGACAAACAATATATCATCATCCCCATTCAGAAAATCCATTTACACTGCAAATTGGCGACCCCAATATTATTGCGGCACGCACAGGAATTACGACGGTTGCGGATTTTCGCCGCCGCGATATAGCACTGCAAGGACAGGGTGCGCCGCTTGTTCCTGCTTTTCACCATTATTTATTCGGCAGAAAAAGCAAAAATCAATGCGTGGTAAATATCGGCGGCATTGCGAATATCACTTATTTACCCGCAGATAAAACAAAATCAATGATTGGTTTTGACACGGGACCTGGAAATACATTATTAGATTTATGGTGTGAAAAACATCGACAATTGCCATGTGATTTTAATGGTGAATGGGCACGCTCTGGAACGTTAAACACAGCGTTATTAAAAATATTGCTAGAGGATCTTTATTTTAAAAAACCATTTCCAAAAAGCACAGGGCGAGAATATTTTAATTTAAACTGGCTGCATGAAAAATTAAATTCTTTTGATCATCCTATTTCGCCCGACAATATTCAAAATACCTTAACGGAATTAACGGCGAAAAGTATTGCGAACTCTGTCACTCACACTCACACTCTTTACCTCTGCGGCGGCGGTACCTTTAATGTATTTTTGATAGAACGCTTACGCGCTGCATTACCTAATATGACAATCAAATCCACATCAGAAATCGGAATCGATCCCAAATGGATAGAAGCCGCAGCATTTGCATGGCTTGCCAAGCAAACCCTGGAAAAAAAACCGGGGAATTGTCCCAGCGTAACAGGCGCTATCAAAGAGAGTATTTTGGGAGCGGTGTATTATGATCGATAAGTTTTTTGCATTTTTTTGTCACATCGATTATAATTACGTAATACGATTTTCTTATCAATCTTATCCATAAGAATCGAGGGGTTTTATGCAAACGGTAACCATTTCACCAAAATTTCAGGTGGTCATTCCCAAAAGCATACGTCAAGCTTTGCATTTGGTTCCAGGCGAACATTTGCAAGTTTTTATATATCAGCAACGACTTGAGTTTATGTTGATGCGCGATATTAAAAAAATGCGTGGTGCTTTAAAAGGTATGAGCACGACCCTTGCGCGTGACAAGGATAGAGTGTGAAAAACAATATCGTAGATTCATCGGGCTGGCTCGAGTATTTTACTGATTCAAAAAATGCGAATTTTTTTGCTCGCCCGATTGAAAACACAAAACAATTAATTGTTCCTAGTATTTCAGTAATGGAAGTGTTTAAACATGTGATGCGAAATCGCTCGGAAAAAGAAGCCTTTGAATGCATAGAATGTATGCTGCAGGGAAAAGTCGTAGATTTGGATATTGAAATTTCTCTTAATGCTGCAAAATTGGGTCTGACACACAAACTACCACTCGCAGACAGTATCATTTACGCAACTGGATTAGCGCATGGAGCAACCATTTGGACACAGGATGTCGATTTCAAAGGATTGCCCAGCGTAGAGTATGTTGCCAAAAGTTAATCGCATCACAGCGTTTGGCATAACCCCTTAGGAGCTAAAAATGAAAAAGGAATTCCGACTAGCAGTCATGACGGGATTATGCATCCTATCATTACCTTGTTTCGCAACATCAACCCTATCTCGCTGCAACGCACCCAGCGCATGGATTAATATTCATGACGGCACTTTGAACTACGATTTCCAATGTGAAGATAATAACGGTCATTTCTACACAGGTTATGGCGCCTATCCTGGACGAGGTTATTCGGTGTATTTGTATTTATATTCAGGATCCGTTTTTAACGGCCAGCCATTTATTGCAGGACCTGCATTAGTCGAAGCGCAGCCGGGGAATTTAGATAATTTGCGCGTTGCATGTGCAAAGATGTATTCCCTTCATCATTGATTTAAAATAACAAACCAACGTAATAGATCACTCTGTAGATAGAAACTCGACGTTTTACTAAATCAGACAACGAGGCCTGATCTGTGGGTGCGGCCTCAGCACGATGTAACCACTTAACCACTGTTACAGTAGCTGAAGGAGATGGCGCAGCCATCGACTGAGGCGTTTTGCAGGGTGCTAAAAACCTTATCGATAGTATTGTTCTCATAAAAACGCTGTATTGCATGATCGTATGATCCAGTTAAAATTGTCGTCATGAAAAAATCTACTATTAATCCACTTGGTTATTTCATCACGATGCGCGCTTACGGTACATGGTTGCATGGTGATAAGCGGTTAAGCGTTAATCGAAAAAATAATCAATATGGTACGCCCAAAATAAAAAGAAACGGTCATTTTGAAAAACAAATGATGGACGAATTAAAATATCCGCCTGTTTATTTTGATCATGCCTGTGA
>JABDDU010000047.1 GCA_013287435.1 Verrucomicrobiota bacterium | reverse complement strand
TATAAGACGAACCCAAAAGCTTGGAAACAAATTCTTCACCGCTTTTTCAGCATTATCCGCTGCACTTACATCCATAAAAATCCCAAAACAAGTGGTACCGCTGCCACTCATGCGTGCTAATTGGCAATCAGGCTGTTGTTTTATTGTCGTTAATAAATCGTGAATTAATGGCTGCAGTGTAATTGCCAGTGATTCCAAATCATTACGATTACTACGAAGAAACTCCAGTAATATTTCCCACTCTGAAAAATTTTTCTGATCAATTTTATGAGGCGCACTAAAAGCAGTATTATTTTTTTTATATTCTTGAAACACGGTTTGTGTTGATAACGGTAAATTGGGATTAACGAGTACTATATATAAATCCTCAGAAGGTAAAATAACCGGGTGAATAATTTCTCCGATACCAGAAACAATTGCGGCTTGTTGATACAAACAAGCGGGTACGTCAGCACCCAATAAAAGCGCCATTTCTGACAATGTGTTACGCTCTAATTGCAAATTCCACAGCTGATTTAACCCTTTTAAAATCGCTGCCGCATCAGAGGATCCCCCTCCTAATCCCGCACCCATAGGAATATTCTTTAAAAATTTCCATAAACCCACATTCGATTCTTGACGACCAAAGGGATCGGTCACCTTCAGCGGAAAAGCAATACCGGTTCCAAATAATCCCGGTGCAATAATGCCGTTCGACGTATCATAAGCACTCAATGAAACGTCTGCAACCGGAATATGTCGCGGCTGAAAACCGATGGCATAAACCACTTTATTACACGACGATAAATGATCATTAATATGTTCTGGACTCGCATAATAACGCGAAATTTGCGGCAATGGATTTTTTGAAATATGCTCACGAACCCACTCCGCCGTATCACCTTTTAATCCCGTATCATCATATAAAATCCAGTCATCCATAACGACCGCATAACGCAGCGGCGATAAATAAAAATTCACGATTTTTTTGACACCGGCTTCTATTAAGTTTCGAATAACAATCATCGCGGAATGCGAACTACCAAATACGGCAACGTCATCATTTTGATTGATTATATTTTTTAATTCACTCGGTGTTAATGCTGTTTTTAATGCGATTTGTTCGATGCTAGGATAATGCAGTGATTTCGGTTCAGAGCCTATGGCCAAAATCACTTTTTCAGCACAATAAATGGTTTTATCGGTTTGTATTTGCCAAGCACCTGATGCGATTGATAAGGATTTTACCGTGTCTTTTTGTGCATTGACTGTTTGCGTTAAATGATCGGTAATCCATAATAAGGGATCAGTTACCGCTTTTAATACGGTAAAACCATTGTGATTGAGCGCATCGAAAGAAAATGTGTGCGATTTTTTGGTATATTGAAAATTGCGCACCCCATGCAAAAATTGATGGAATAAAGTGACTTTGGTATTACTAGGCACTTCGCCCCACGATCGACCAAAATCACCCACTTGAAAATCAGGATCGATCCATAAAATATCGGTATTTTGCACACCGGCATCTAACAATAAACCCACCGCGGTAATGCCAGCGGGGCCAGCACCAATCACTGACCATTCGTATTGACTCACACAGATACCTCACACTCACACGAACTTTATGATAATCTATCACCACTATGAACCTACCAGAAACATTTTTATCCGGTCATGGTTTTGATGTACATGTCTTAAAGCCACTGGATCACGATCATTACATTACATTATGCGGTGTTAAAGTGCCGTGTCGATTTGAATTAATCGCGCATTCGGATGGTGATGTGGCATTGCATGCGCTGGTCGATGCGATACTGGGTGCAATCGGTGCGGGTGATATTGGCGAGCACTTTCCGCCGACAGATAGACGCTGGAAAAATGCAGCGTCTTCTCAATTCATTGAATACGCTTTACAATTATGCCGCGAAAAAAAAGCTATTTTAGTCAATGTCGATATGACGGTTATTTGCGAACAACCCAAAATAACACCGCATAAATTAGCCATGAAAGAAAAATTAATTCAATTACTAAAATTACCTGTCGAACGCATTAATATCAAAGCAACGACGACAGAAAAATTGGGTTTTTTAGGGCGTTCTGAAGGGATTGCAGCAACGGCTATTGTATCTGTCAAAATGCCATCATGAAAATCACAGCGCCTGCCAAATTAAATTTATATTTGCATATTACCGGACGTCGCGATGATGGTTATCATTTATTAGAAAGTTTATTTATTTTTACTGAATTGAGCGATGAAATTCATATTGAAGTAGCCGATACAGTATCACTCACCCTTGATGGCCCTTTTTGTGCTTTATTAAAAAATGAAGCCGTTGAAAATAATTTGGTCTATCGTGCAGCGCTATTGCTTCAAAAAAAATGTGGTATTACACAGGGTGCGAAAATTCGGTTAACCAAAAATATTCCTATGGGTGCGGGATTAGGAGGGGGATCCTCTGATGCGGCAGCGATTTTAAAAGGGTTAAATCAGCTGTGGAATTTGCAATTAGAGCGTAACACATTGTCAGAAATGGCGCTTTTATTGGGTGCTGACGTACCCGCTTGTTTGTATCAACAAGCCGCAATTGTTTCTGGTATCGGAGAAATTATTCACCCGGTTATTTTACCTTCTGAGGATTTATATATAGTACTCGTTAATCCCAATTTACCGTTATCAACACAAACCGTGTTTCAAGAATATAAAAAAAATAATACTGCTTTTAGTGCGCCTCATAAAATTGATCAGAAAAATTTTTCAGAGTGGGAAATATTACTGGAGTTTCTTCGTAGTAATCGTAATGATTTGGAATCACTGGCAATTACACTGCAGCCATTAATTCACGATTTATTAACGACAATAAAACAACAGCCTGATTGCCAATTAGCACGCATGAGTGGCAGCGGTACCACTTGTTTTGGGATTTTTATGGATGTAAGTGCAGCGGATAATGCTGAAAAAGCGGTGAAGAATTTGTTTCCAAGCTTTTGGGTTCGTCTTATA
>JABDDU010000046.1 GCA_013287435.1 Verrucomicrobiota bacterium | reverse complement strand
GGGAAAATTCACACTGATTTTTTATTTGAAATGATAGATAGAGATAAATTTCCTGTTGAAATTCATATCTGTCGACCCCTTTCTATTCCGCGTCACCATTTACGCTTTCTATCCAATTTTTTTTATTTATGGCGAGTGGTGCCTGTGGCAAAACGCTTGATGAAATTACATCGGATTGATCTGATTCATGCCCATGGCGAAATTGCTGCTTTGGCTGCTGCTAAATTACCCAAACGTTTTGTGGTTACTTTGCATGGGTATGATACTTGTCCACGCATGCATCAAGGGTTAGGTGCAAAAATGTTTTTAAAAGCATTCAATGCTGCTAACCACGTGGTTTTTGTGGGCTCATCATTGCAAGCAGCGTTTCAAAAAAACATTAATCATGCAGTGCGATGTAAAATTATTTATAACGGTTGTCGCATTCCTGAAAGGAACACGACCCACGTCGATTTCAAGATATTGCAAATAATTAGCGTTGGCAATTTACATGAAGGCAAGGGTGTCGATATTACTTTGCGCGCCCTAGGCAAATTAAAAAAATCAAACACAACAAACTTCTTTTATAATATTATTGGCAGCGGCTATCAAAAATCTTTTTTAGAAAAAATTATTTTAGAAGAAAATTTGACCGACCATGTTTTTTTTACTGGAGATTTGCCGCACGATCTTGTTTATCAACATCTTCAGCAAGCACATATTTTTTGCCTACCTTCTTATCGTGAAGCCTTTGGTATTGTTTATCTGGAGGCTATGGCACATGAGTTATTGACAATCGGAGTCAAAAATCAAGGTCCATCAGCATTTATTGATCATGGTAAAACAGGTTTTTTGGTAGAGCCCCAAAGTGTTGATAGTGTTTTTCATCTGTTGAAAAAAATTTTTTCTTCTCTGGAGGCTTTTCTGCCTATTGCAAAACACGGGAGTGAGCATGTACGATCACACTTCACTTGGGAGGCACATGCCAAACAATTATTGTGTACGTATCAAGATGTGTTGCGAAAACACAGCTGATGGATTTGGAATATAGGGAAATGCAGAAAACTGCTTTGATTACTGGAATTACAGGCCAAGATGGCGCTTATCTTGCTGAGTTTTTGCTGGCAAAAAATTATATTGTCCATGGCATCAAACGTCGTTCCTCATTAATCAATACCGATCGCATTGATCATTTGTATCAAGATCCTCATGATGCAAATCGACGTTTGCATTTGCATTATGGCGATATGACGGATGCGACCAGTTTGTTGAACATTATCGCAAAAGCACAGCCTGATGAAATTTATAATCTGGCCGCACAAAGTCATGTGGCGGTTTCTTTTGAATCCCCCGAGTACACAGCCAACTCCGATGCGCTGGGCGCGTTGCGAATTTTAGAGGCCATGAGAATTTTAAACTGTGGAAACAAAACTCGTTTTTATCAAGCCTCCACTTCTGAGTTATATGGAAAAGTGCAAGAAACACCACAGAATGAAACAACACCATTTTATCCTCGTTCCCCCTATGCAGTTGCAAAGTTATATGCCTACTGGATTACGGTGAATTATCGCGAAGCGTATTCATTCTATGCTTGCAATGGTATTTTGTTTAACCATGAATCACCAGTACGTGGCGAAACGTTTGTGACACGCAAAATCACACGCGCATTGTCGCGTATCAAATTAGGCATGCAAAATTATTTATATTTGGGCAATTTAAATGCAACCCGGGATTGGGGTCATGCGCGTGATTATGTGGAAATGATGTGGTTGATGTTACAGCAAGAAAAGCCAGAAGATTTTGTAATTGCCACTGGTCAGAAATACAGTATTCGAGAATTCGTGCAAGCTGTGGCGCATGAGTTAGACATGAAAATTTTCTGGCGTGGGCAAGGACTTGATGAAAAAGGATATGATGAACAAGGGCGTTGTATTATCCAGGTTGATCCTCGTTATTTTCGCCCGACCGAAGTGGATGATTTGCTTGGTGATGCTTCAAAAGCACATAGGAAGTTGGGATGGTCCCCTAAAATTTCTTTCGCGCAACTGATATCAGAAATGGTACAGGCCGATTTTCGCGAAGCTGAGCGCAGCGTGTTGGCAAAGAAACACGGCTACCCTGTTTTTGATTGCATTGACATTTAAATATGATAAAACAAACCGATAAAATTTTTGTTGCGGGACATACAGGATTGGTTGGGTCGGCATTGGTGCGTGCGTTACGACAAGCTGGTTTTGTAAATTTATTGCTACGCACACATGCGGAACTGGATTTGACGCGACAGGCGGCAGTAGAGAAATTTTTTTCAGAGCATAGACCTGATTATGTTTTTTTAGCTGCTGCAAAAGTCGGCGGCATTATGGCAAATAACACACAGCGCGCCGATTTTATTTTTCAAAACCTGTCGATTCAATTAAATGTGATTGAAAGCGCAAGACGTTATGGTGTTAAACGTTTGTTGTTTTTGGGAAGTTCTTGTATTTATCCCAAACATTGTCGTCAACCG
Source organism: Verrucomicrobiota bacterium (assembly GCA_013287435.1). Classification (GTDB taxonomy): domain Bacteria; phylum Pseudomonadota; class Gammaproteobacteria; order Coxiellales; family Coxiellaceae; genus 2-02-FULL-42-43. Next base: position 521 of record JABDDU010000046.1, on the reverse strand, counting down.
ATGAGTGAATCAGATTTGCTCAGTGGTTATTTGGAAAAAACCAATGAGCCTTATGCCATCGCAAAAATTGCGGGCATTAAAATGTGTGAGGCATCTAACGCGCAATATCATACGCAATTTATTTCTGTGATGCCGACTAATCTTTACGGGCAAAATGATAATTTTGATCTTCAAACTTCCCATGTTTTACCAGCGTTAATTCGAAAAATTGATGAGGCAAAAATGAATGGCTTGCCAACGGTGGTGATTTGGGGAAGTGGAAAACCACTGCGAGAATTTTTGCATGTGGATGATTTGGCTAGCGCGTGCTTGTGTGTGATGAATCATGAAGCGGAATGCAGTGTGGTGAATGTGGGATCAGGTGAAGAAATAACAATTGGCACCCTGGCCGCACTGATCTGTGAAATCATGGGGTATGATGGTTGCTTGGTTTTTGACACAAACAAGCCGGACGGAACGCCTCGCAAATTATTAAACAGTGAAAAAATACATCAGCTAGGTTGGCGCGCAACGATTTCATT
>JABDDU010000045.1:2094-3517 GCA_013287435.1 Verrucomicrobiota bacterium | reverse complement strand
TCGATGGCATTTATGGCGCGCTGAAAGACAATGCCCTACTCTCCAAATTTGCTGGCGGACTCGGCAACGATTGGACTCCCGTGCGCGCCATGGGTGCTTACATCAAAGGCACCAATGGCAAATCACTCGGTGTTGTGCCCTTTTTAAATGTCGCGAATGCAACGGCGGTTGCGGTTAATCAAGGTGGCAAACGCAAGGGTGCTGTGTGCGCTTATTTAGAAAGTTGGCATTTGGATATCGAAGAATTTTTAGAATTGCGAAAAAATACCGGTGATGATCGCCGTCGCACACACGACATGAACACCGCCAACTGGGTGCCTGATTTATTGATGAAACGTGTTTTTAATAAAGAAAATTGGACTCTGTTTTCGCCGAATGAAACCAAAGAATTACATGATTTATTCGGTGATGCCTTTGAGAAAAAATATGTTGAGTATGAAGCGAAAGCCGCGCGCGGTGAAATTCGCAGCAAGTCAATTTCAGCGCTTAATTTATGGCGCAAAATGTTGACGATGTTATTTGAAACGGGACATCCGTGGTTAACCTTTAAAGATCCTTGTAATTTGCGTTCACCCCAACAACACGTCGGCGTCATCCATAGCTCGAATTTATGCACTGAAATTACATTGAATACAAAATTTAATGACGAAATTGCCGTCTGTAATTTAGGCAGCATTAATCTAGTGAATCATATGAAAAATGGAAAATTAGATACTGAGAAATTACAAAAAACCGTTAAAACAGCGATACGTATGTTAGATAATGTGATTGATATTAATTATTACAGTGTACCCGCTGCAAAAAATTCGAATATCAAACATCGTCCGATTGGTTTGGGTTTGATGGGTTTTCAAGATGCGTTGTATCTGCAACACATTCCGTATGCATCCAATGCGGCTGTTGAATTTGCAGATCGCAGCATGGAAATGATTAGCTATTATGCGATTGAAGCATCCAGTGATTTGGCGAGCGAGCGCGGTACTTATGAAACGTATAAAAATTCATTGTGGGATCAAGGTATTCTGCCGATTGATTCGATTGAATTGTTACGTAAAACGCGCGGTGATTTATTAAAGCAAAATACGGATAAAACATTGGATTGGGATACGCTGCGTAAAAAAGTGAAACAACAAGGCATGCGTAATTCCAACACAATGGCGATTGCACCGACTGCAACCATTTCTAATATTTGCGGTGTGTCACAATCGATTGAGCCGACGTATCAAAATTTATATGTCAAATCGAATTTGTCGGGTGAATTTACGGTGGCAAATCCCCTGCTCGTTGTGGAATTAAAAAAACGCAATTTGTGGGATCAAGTGATGATTCATGATTTGAAATATTATAATGGCAGTTTGCAAGCGATTGAACGCATTCCACAAGACCTGAAATTATTATTTGCAACGTCATTTGAAATTGATCC
>JABDDU010000045.1:0-2084 GCA_013287435.1 Verrucomicrobiota bacterium | reverse complement strand
CATAAGTACCGCGCTCGCTCGCCAAATCACTGGATGCTTCAATCGCAGTCATTGAATTTATATATGGCAGAACCGTCTGGTAAAAAATTGGATGAGCTGTATCGAGCTGCGTGGATTTCAGGGCTAAAAACAACTTATTACTTAAGAAGTTTGGGTGCGACCAGCACAGAAAAATCGACGATTGCGGATGGAAAATTAAATGCGGTAGCTGTTTCATCGAATGAACTACCAAAAGCATGTTCGATTGATAATCCGGAGTGTGAGGCGTGTCAATAGGGGTGTGAGTGGGAGTGGGAGTGTGGGTGTGAGTGTGAGAAGATATCTGAGGCACGTTTTTATATTTATATTTTCTCACACTCACACTCACACCCACACTCACACCCACACTCACACTCACACCCACACTCCCACCATTTCAAACAAAGGAGAGTAATTATGACAACTGCAGCACCAGAAAGAATAACCGGCCTCGAACAAATCCACATGCACGCCGCTCGCATCCAAGTCGACGATAAAAAAATTATTAATTGTCGCGCGGATTTAAATCAATTGGTGCCGTTCAAATATAAATGGGCGTGGGATAAATATTTAAATGCATGCGCGAATCATTGGATGCCGAATGAAATTAATATGGCAGCTGATGTTGCCTTGTGGAAAGATCCGAATGGATTAACCGAAGATGAAAGAACCATCATCAAACGCAGCTTAGGATTTTTTGCAACCGCCGATTCACTGGTTGCCAATAATTTGGTTTTAGCGGTGTATCGTCACATTACCAATCCCGAATGTCGTCAATATTTATTACGCCAAGCGTTTGAAGAAGCGCTGCATACCCATTCATATCAACATATTATTGAAAGTTTGGGATTAGATGAAGCAGAAGTATTTAATATGTATCGCGAAGTGCCGTCGGTTGCGAAAAAAGCATCGTGGGCACTGCCATACACACAAAGTTTATCCGATCCTGATTTTCACACTGGCACGATGGAAAATAATCAACGTTTGGTGCGTGATTTAATTGCTTTTTATGTGGTATTTGAATCGATTTTCTTTTACGTGGGATTCACACAAATTTTAGCGATGGGTCGTCGTGGAAAAATGACGGGAACGTCCGAACAGTTTCAATATATTTTGCGTGATGAATCCATGCATGCCAATTTTGGTATTGATGTCATTAATCAAATTAAAATTGAAAATCCAGATATTTGGTCTAAAGATTTTCAAAAACAAGCGATATATATGATTCGTGAAGGTGTTGATTTGGAAATTGATTATGCGCGCGATACGATGCCGCGCGGCATTTTAGGCCTCAATGCTGAATTATTTAAAGATTATTTGCACTACATTGCGAATCGCCGTTGCGCTCAATTGGGTTTGCAAGAACAATATCCCGGTGCTGAAAATCCATTTCCATGGATGAGCGAAATGATGGATCTTAAAAAAGAAAAAAACTTTTTTGAAACCCGCGTGATTGAATATCAAACGGGTGGTGCGTTGCAGTGGGAATAATATATTCTACGGGGTTTGCGGATCTGTAGGCTTGCTTGGTGTGGCATCCATGCCACACACACTCCCCTCAAACCATCCGTAACCCCAACATTCACTCGCTACTGATAGTTCGGCTCTTAATTCGCATTTAATTCACATCAAACGGCGTTACAGCACTCAAAGGCGATTTTTAATGATACAATCATCAAAAATCAATGTATTTTTCACTAAAAATAGAATTTATGCTTGAAAACTAATGATACTATCATTATAATTAACGCATGATAACACCTTATCGACACAGACTGATTGAAAAAAAACTCGCTGAAATGGCACGGCATTTCCCCGCGATAATGATCACGGGCGCGCGGCAAGTGGGAAAATCAACAACCCTGTCGCATTATCTTCCGGACGCAGAACATATCACTTTTGATCCTGTCATCGACATTCTCGGCGCGAAACGTGATCCAGAATTATTTGTCGATAATTTAAAAACACCGATTATTTTAGATGAAATTCAATTTGCACCAGAAATTTTATCTGTTATCAAAAGAAAAATTGATCAAACAAAAAAACCAGGACAATATTTTTTAACA
>JABDDU010000044.1 GCA_013287435.1 Verrucomicrobiota bacterium | reverse complement strand
ACGGCACCTGATGTTACCCATGCAGAAGTTTCAAAATATAGTGTGCTACTGTCTGGTGAGAATCGCAAATGATGTGGATCAATAACCAATTTTGTTACATCACCGCAAGTAAAGTGGGGAGACACTAACAATTTTTTTGTCATTTTTTCAGTGTTAACAATCCAGATTTCATCAGCATGGTCACCTTTCGAGAAAAAATAAGAACAATTTTTTGGAACAACAAAATTACTTTTTTTGACAAACGCAATCCATTTATCATTCGGCGACTCAATCAAATCTGTTAATTTTGCATCATGCGTGAGTTGATCAATCTTTTTATTTTTCTCACTGTTTTTTTGTGTGTCGTTGGCATATCCAGCGGTAAAAGAAAAACATAATAATGTCAAAAGATTCAATATTTTTCGCATATAATATCCTCAAGTCTTTTTTGAAACAGACTATTTGGCGGTGTTCTTAAAAATTTGGTTTTTAATTTTGAAATACACACTTCCAATTCAACTTTTCTTTTTGCGGCCAACTGAAGACATTCTGATTCACTAATCCATTCACCTTCGTTTAGGCAATATTGATAGCGATTTTTCCCAAATAATTGAACACCAGAAATACGATACACTTCTATAATTTTTCCAGCTTTATATCCTTCAAAATGTTCAATAGCTCCCCATAATTTTTTAAATTGATCCTTGGTGAATTTTTTAATAGGCCTATCATCATAAATTCCAGTTCTTTCACGAATCATTTTTTCATATTTTTTAGTTGGATTATGATCTTTCGGTGGTGCGTAGCTGTAAATCATGTCATGAATCGATGAATCACCATAGGTTATGCGTAGTGTACCCAACAATGATTCATGTCCTGATTCATCGTCAGGGAAAATGGTAAAATGATGTGTTGCACCTATCTGATTATGTTTTTTACTAATTTTACCAGGATAAACATTTCCTGGATTATGATTACGCCATGCCCAAGTGCCATCATAAAATCTAAAATGCCTTCCATCAGTATCGGTGTAAATAACAGTATGATGCATCGCACAAACAGCTTTAATAAAACGCTTCATGTAAATTTCTCAAGTTAATTTTAATATGTTATGTTCATAATTGAAATACCGTTTTTTAATGAGTATTTTTTACTTTCAATTTTGTTTCAATTGATTTATTTTTAGCAGATTTTGCACGAGCAGATAATTCAACATCAATATATTTATCAGTAATGGCGCCGGAACTGTGACCGGCATCATCACGTACATGCTCACGAGGTCTTGTTTTGACATCATCTGAAATACCCGTATGACGCAACCAATGTACAGTGGCTGCATATAAATTCTGTGCTTCTTCTGGATCATTTTTACTTAATTCTGTTGCAGCATTATCAAAACACGTTTGAACTAAACGTCTAATAACGCGCTCATCTGACATTGGTTTATTTGTATTGCTTATGTGTCCAATGAGTGGCGTATTTTCATCAAGCAAAGGGTAGGGCGGTAATTTCAAATATTCAGCACGATAGTGTTTCAATGCTTTTAACATATCGTTGCTCACTGCAATTTGCCGAGCCTTATTTCCTTTTCCAACCGTTTTAAACCACCAATTATTTTCAGCATCCTTGAAAAAATTTCCCATCGTGGGCGTCCAACGATCACTCGCTGTTAACTCAGAAATACGTAAATACATACCGTATAAACACGATAAAATAAAAACGGTGCGTTCATATTTCAGATCATTCTTTGTTTTTTCCTTTGCAAGACTCAATACGGTTTGCCATTGTTTATCGGATAAACGGCGAATAATAGGTGTTGTTGATTCCTGCCTTAAAAATTTACTTTTTTGACGAATTAAAGCAACAGGATTGGCATTGATCATTTCTTCTTGTAAACAATAATTATAAAAACTGCTTAAAATTGCAAACATTGCCCTCAATGCTTTTTGTGAAAATGCATAATCATCTTTTGTTGCTAGATTGCCATCTTTAAATTCTTTTTTATTGAGAGATGCTTCGAAAGGGCGCCATTCACTATTGGGAATTTTTAATCCATCCCTTACTTTAAATCGTGCAACCACTTTTAAACCAATCCACTTTTTAGGTGGTGTTATGCAAAATTCAATAAAGCTTTCAATATCTTCACGTTTTAATTTTAAAAGTGATTCCTCTTTAACGAACCAACTCCATTGAATTAATCGTTCAATGTCACGTCGATAAGCGCCAAAAGTGGCTTCGCTGCCACGATAGCTAAATAAAAATTTCAGTGCGATCTCAAAATCTTTCACTGCAAATGAGGATAAATTAATTTTTGATTGCAAAAAATATTTCTCAAGGTATCTTTTAATTTGTTGACGTGGGTTATCAGCATCGTAAATTAATTTACAAAGATTAATTGTTTCTGAAAGTGTATCGAAAACTGGAATTGGAGTATAATATTTACTCATCATCATTTACCAATAAATTTTTATTTTCATAGCGTTCACGTGCACGCTTAATTGCATCATGCAACCGCGCTTCAAATACTTCTCTCGGTGGTAATTCAGTAAGATACTGACAGACACGAATTCCTCTATTTTCAAGTTGTAAAAGCTCGATGCGTTCTTCTGACTTTTCTGAACACATTATAATTCCAATTGGTGTATTTTCGCCCGGTTGCATTTCATGTTTTTCCAGCCATCGCAAATATAATTCTATTTGACCTTTATCTGCAGGTTTAAATCTACCTTTTTTAAGCTCGATTGCTATAATTCTTTTAAGTTTTCTGTGAAAAAACAGTAAATCTATTTTAAAATACTCGCCATCAACTTCAATTACTTTTTGTCTTTCCAGAAATGCAAAGCCATTACCCATATTTAATAGGAACGCTTCGATATCATCGATAATTGCATCCTCTAACGATTTTTCTGTTTTTAATGGCTGTGGAAATAAATTTTCAAATATGTAAGGGTCTTGTATTATCCAGTCTGGATGCAGTTCATTGGTATGACGTAGTTTTTTAATTTCAGAATGAATCACGGTTTCAGGTTTTTTTGCTAAGGCAGTACGTTCAAATAACATGCCTGCAATTTTTTTATTCAGTAATCTTGTTCCCCAACGTTCAATGCGAGACATTTCCGCATAAAATTCGCGCTTTAATTGATTATCAATGCTGAGTAGGGTAACAAAGTGTGTCCAGGTAAGATGAGATGATAATGCTAATACAATTTTTTCTTCTGGAAAAAAACGGGAAAATTGAATGCAGCGTTCAATTACGCGACGACCAAAGCCTCGACCATAATGGGTCTGCAATTGAGTCGCTAAATCCTGAATGATATTGGCACCATATTGCGCACGCTTTTCATCGAGAATATTTTGATTAATTTTATGACCAATGTGCCAATACAAAACAACACTGGTTTTGTTCAAAAGCTGCAAACTATGTTGTCTTGCAGATTCAATAAGTATGCTGATCTCTTTGAAAAGCTGGATTTCGTTTGTCTGGTGTTCAGTCAATTTCTTGCTCATAATAGCCTTAAAAACAATAAGTTATAAAACCGTCTGCGCGCAGACGTTTTTCAGATGAATTGCGTCTGACTGCAGACGGAATTGGGTCAATTCAGATAACCCAATAATCAATGTTATTGG
>JABDDU010000043.1 GCA_013287435.1 Verrucomicrobiota bacterium | reverse complement strand
GATTGCGGTTAATTTTTGCATGTTAATACTCCCGCATTGCTGTGATAAATCCAAGATGCCAAATCATTAAAGTCTGATAATGATATTGGCGCACCTTCAGGCCAGATAGGAGTTACAAAAGATGCATTAGCAGCAATTGCGGCTTTCCTTCCTTTTGTGACGCCAGGATTACCAATTGTTTCTCTATCATCATCAGCACAAATGATTATTTTTGATTTAGGAAAATGTTGTCTTGCAAGTATTGCTACCGCTTCTAAATTTCCGGCATCAACAGCTGCAATCACCGATGCTTGCGGACTTACTTTTGCAAGCGAGCAACCAGTCGCGAAACCCTCGCATATCAACAAGGTTTCTGTGTTGGAGATGCTGTTCACTGGGATAAAACGTGTTTTTTTAGCGCCACCTGATAATAGTTTTTTTGAACCGTCAAAATAAATAAACTGCAAACTCCAAATGCGCCGATCAAAATCAATGACAGGCAACACAAGATAATTGTTTTTTTGACGTGCAATAAAAGGCGGTATGTTTTTGCTTCGTAGATAAGGATGATTGGGATTGGCTGGCTTTGCATTCATCCAGATTTCTTGCGCAAGTTTAGCAGCTCGATGTTGCTCTACACGCTGTGCATCTTCACGTTGACGCTGTATTTCTTTTATTTTTAGATGCTGCTCTACTATCTCCGCAGGTGACATTGTTGCAAGTGATTTTGCACACCACTTGTGAGTAACGCCTGATTTCCAATCACCAAATACACCGCATGGTAGCCCATCCAAATGAAGGGTATACCAGCAATTACGAGTACCAAGTCTATCACCTTGTATATGCGCACGATGAAGCTTACCATCAGGGATGATTGCTTCATCAGTAATAATTTTGTGATGAGACATACTTTCCATAAATATTTTTATAAAGTCCATTTTATTTATACCTCACCCAAATTTAAGATTCGTATCAACTTGGTACATAATTTTCGCGACATCGTGCCATTCGATCCGGCTGTTACTAAAAAGTTTTTTGTAGCCACGGCTACATCATTTTGTATTGGCGAATCGAATAGCGATTTAGTAAAATGGACGTGCGAAATTTCTTTGTTTATCCCTTTTGCATCTTCAACTGCAAAAGGGGTTTCTTTTACCGTGTTCATTGATTGCCTCCCCGTTCCGTGTTACCTGCACGCTCCATGAGCCATTGTTCAACTCTTAATAAATCCCACCCGACAGAATTTTTTCCAAGCGATATTCTTCGGGGAAATTGTGATGATTTTTCCCATCTGTCGATGGTGCTTCGGCTGACGCTAAGTTTTTCTTGTAGCGCTGGAAAACGAATGATTGTTGTTTCGGTATGTTGCATAGAGATACTTCCTCTTGGGTTGCGTTAATGTGTAACCCAAATTAAACACGGCTTTTCCGAGGAATTTTATCTTTATGCGGGGGACAGAAATTTCTAGTTTGAAAACTGCATCCCCATGAAGTGAGGGGGGGGGTTATTTTAAAATGTCAAAATTCAATATTTCTTTAAAGCGGGGTATTTTTTCGCGTGATGGATTATATCCCTTTACGATGCCATACGCATATTTACCAATAGTCGCATTGTCTTTTAAAAAAACCCCGATATTCTTATGTGCTAACAGAGGCTTAATTTCGATTAGAAAGTCATAAAATTTTCCATGATAATACTCACCTCTTTTTATGCACTCCGGTATTTCGCCAGTTAGGGTGTAATAGACGCCAGCCAAACCTTGGATATATTGAAACGGTATAGATTTTTGATATTTTTTTGTTTTTATGTGTAGTTTATTTTGCTCGATGCGTTGTTTAATTATTTCAACTAATATTAATTTATTTTTAAAGTGCTCTATGAAGTCAATTTTCGTTTTTGATGTAAGTTTTTCGAAAATTTTAAGACTAACTCTTTCTCGCTTTAGTAATTTTTTAAATATGGTGGTATCTGATGAATTTTCATGAAAAATACGCGAAATTGCTTCTGCAAGTTTTATCTTATCATGAATATCTCTAAGCAATTTTTCTAAGTCAATTTTTCTCTTTTTTTTCTTAGCGTATTTTACCTGTAGATTTTTTACTTGTTCTTTCCAGGGTAAATTTTTCATCATGCTTCTACCTATATGACGGCTTTCATCACAACTACATTCGACATCTTCTCGTCACAAATAATTTCATTTAATCTATTTGACCACGCATCAAGCGCAAAGCGTTTTTCATCATCGTAACCGTGTTTAATGTAATGCTGCTCTGTAACGCCTTTTTTCGCATGATTTAATATGCGGCTAAGTGTCTCACCAGAAATTCGCAATGAAGCCATATGTGTAGCCGCTGTGCGACGACAATCATGAACACAAAAATTTTCCATGCTAGAAAATAAAGTCATGCTACGACGTAATGCGTGGTCGACAGATTGTCCGCGTATTGGTAATTCAGTTTGTGTTGAGGGAAACAACCAGCGGGAATCACCGTTGATTTTTTTAATTTCGGTTAATAATTCAAATGCCAATGATGAGAGTGGTACGCGATGCGCTTGTCCATTTTTTGCTTTGGCTGCGGGGATTGTCCATATTCCAGAATTAAAATCAAATTCGCTCCATTCAGCGCCGATAACTTCGCCTTTACGCTGAGCTGTTGCTAACAAAAATTTTAATGCTAATTTTATCAATTCGCTCATGGGGGCGTTATTTAAGCCATTCCAGACGATTTTAATTTCATCTGCGGAAAGATAGCGGTCGCGTCGATTTTCTTTTGCTGGCGCTTCAATTGCAAAACAGGGCGATGTATCAAGTACAGCGCGTTTAACAGCAAAATTAAACATGCGTCTTATGCAAGCAAGTGTGCGATTGGCAACAATAGGTGCGCCACGATCTTTGATTTTATCTAATAATTGAATTACATCGCGACGTGCTATATCACTGGCCTTGCGTTTTCCCCAAGTTGGTTTCACATCTTTATTTAAAATACGCTCATCTTCCTTCCATGAGCGTTTGTTCGGTTTTGCATATGTTTCAAGGTATTCAGTAATTAATGCCTCAACCGTTGCTGCCCCGCGCGCTTCTAATTCTTTTTGAATTTTTTCACGCCCCGGGTCTTTTCCATTCTCTAATATGGTCATTGCTTTACGATGTTGTTTCTTTGCATCAGCGAGTGACATCTCGGGATAATTGCCAAACGTCATTCGTCTTTTTCTACCTTCGAACGCATAAAAAAACACCCACGATTTCTCACCGAGCGTAGAAACGCGAATGGCAAATCCATCACCATTTTTTTCGCGTACTTCATAGCGTGTATTTTTAGATTTTAAGGATTGAATGAATCTTTCGGTAAATTGCATGACAGCTCCATATCGATTGCCTGGGTTCCTGGGGTTCCTCTCTGGGTTCCTCAAATAGTCTGGCAATGGATGATGTACTATGACGAATGATGATGCAAGTAAAATAAGAAAAATACTTAAAAATAAGAGGAAATATCAATTTTTATGATTTGTGATGAAGTAGGGTGAGGAACGATGAATAACCTATATTGCCCGATTCGTAATCAGTAGGTCGTCCGTTCGATTCGGATCATCGGCAGTAGTATAATCAAAGGATTACGCTTCATGACCGATGGATTTGGCTTGTTTTAAGGCTCTCGTAGCCAAAAATGGGACACTTTCAAAAATCTCGGTCACGGGGTTGTTCAAACAGCCGACCTGCTTTTTATGATCAGTTGTTTTATCAACCTGATGTAAGGAGCGTGCCAACATGGCGACAATCGAAAAAAGAAATGCAGTAGATGGATCAATTCAATATCGTGTGCGAGTAAGATTGAGAGGCTTCCCGCCACAAACCGCATCATTCAAAAGATTAACCGACGCAAAAAAATGGGTTCAGCAAACGGAATCAGCTATTCGCGAAGGTCGTCATTTCAAAACCGTTGAATCAAGAAAACACACCTTGCAAGAAGTGGTTGATCGATATATTGGATCAGTATTGCCACATAAAAAACCCAATTCACAACGCGATCAAAAAAAGCAGCTCGAATGGTGGGCAGGTGAAATAGGT
>JABDDU010000042.1 GCA_013287435.1 Verrucomicrobiota bacterium | reverse complement strand
CACTCGAAGGATCTAATTTATCCGGATCAACACTCAAAATGAAAAATAATTCATTATCCGATTTTACGCGCGTGACGGCGAATAGAGCTTCTTTTGCAGGTAATGATTATTCGCAAGTGAGTTTTGTGAATGCGACTTTAGTCAACGCTGATTTTTCAAATTCAGATTTAAGCTTTACTAATTTTGCGGGTGCGAATATTACGGGTGCCAATTTTAACAATGCCGATTTGTATGGATCGCAGGGTATTGATTTCTCCCAAGTGGCTTCCGACTGCAATGCAATTATGCCGGATGGATCAAGAGGGGAAAAAAAGTGTTAGTGCTTTAAAATCATATGCACATTCGTCCCTGCTACACCAAACGAGCTTACCGCCGCATAATCACATTTTTTTTCAAAAATGGTTTTTTGCAGCGGTAAGAATACAGCAGAATTTTCAAAGGAAATATTGGGATTTGGTGTTTGATACTGTAAATTGGGCGGAATGATTTGATGCTGTAAAACCCCGATCGTTTTAATTAATCCTGCAATACCTGCTGCAGATTCACAATGACCGATAGAGGATTTTACAGCACCCACATATAACTTATTTTTTCGATGTTGATCATAAACGGCTTGAATGGATTGCATTTCAATGGCATCACCCAATTGTGTTCCACTGCCGTGCGATTCGATAAATGAAATTTGATCAGGAGAAAGTTTTGCATTGTCTAACGCCATTCGATAACAATCTACTTGTGATTGACCATTCGGTGCTGCAAGTGCAGTACTTGCACCATCTTGGTTCATTGCGGAACCCACAATGACACTTAAAATACGATTCTTATCGCGCACAGCATCACTGTATCTTTTTAATATAACCAAACCACATCCTTCACTGCGAACGTAACCGTTCGCGTCACGATCAAAAGTTTTGCATCGACCGTCAGGTGATAAAAATCCTCCTTTGGTTAAACACACGCTGATATCAGGAACCAACATGACATTAATGCCGCCAGCAATGGCACTATCACAATCCCCTGCTTGTAATGCACGCATCGCTTGATGCACAGCAACCAATGCGGATGAACACGCTGTTTTAATCACCATGGCAGGACCTTCAAAACCAAAATGAAATGCCACCCGAGCACTCAATGTGAAATCGGACATACCAATACCTGAATAAGGATTTATTTGTGTTAATGGAACTTGGTGAATTTGTTGAATCATAAAATCAGAAAAACCGGCACCAATAAATAACCCTGTTTTTTTCGGGTTATTAATCGAAAAATTTTCTAATAAACGTTTTGTCAACATCAATAATATTTTTTGCTGGGGATCCATCGTCGCAGCAACGCGCGGCTTAATATTGAATTGATCACACGGAAAATCGATGGGTAATTCAATAAATCCACCACGATTAGAATTGGTTTTTCCGGGTGCTAATGCGTAAGCATCGTAATAATCATTGTTATTCCAGCGAGACAGTGGTATTTCAGTAATAACATCTTTGCCGTCGACTAAATTTTTCCAAAAAATATCAATGTTTGAGGCGCCCGGAAAAACACAATCCATAGCGACAATGGCAATGGACTCTTGGATATCTGTTGAAGAGGTTCGTATGGTATTTTCTTTTTTTACATGTGTTATAAAATGAGATAACTCGCCAATCGTGTGTGAAAACCAAAAAACAGTGGGTTTTAACGATAACTGTAATTGCGTATTCATCGCATCACACAGATGTGCTGCGGTTAACGAATCAATACCTAATTCAGCAAAGGTGATATCGGCAGTGATTGGTGTTTTTTTATGAGGTAATACAGATTGAAAACATAAAATTATTTTTTGAATAATCTCTGTAGAATGATCAGCCTCAATAGGCGTATCGGTGTGCTCGCTTTTGCCTCTACTTCCATAATAGTGAGCCAATTGGTGACGTTTTATTTTTAATGTATTAGAACGCGGTAATTTCTCAACAATCATCACATCAGAAATGCGAAACGGTGATTTTAATAAAGATGCTTTTTCAAATATTTGTTGAGTAGTGAGCGTGGCATCTGAATTTACAGCGGGGACAAATGCTAAGACCGCAATCGGATTACCATGTTTTTCCACGCTAAAAACCGCATATTCCTGCATGCCGTGAATCGTGACATATTGTTTTTCAATTTGCTCTGGCATTGCTTTTTTGCCATCTGAAAAAACAATTAATTCTTTGATTCTGCCTGAAATAAATAAATTGCCGTTTTGATCCATTCGTCCTAAATCTTTGGTATGAAAAAATCCATCGATCATCGCTTCTTTCGTCGCAGCATGATCGCGAAAATAGCCACGCATTAATGCATCACCTCGATAAATAATTTCATGCTGATCGTTAATGCGTAAATCATTTTTATCAACACAAAATCCAACCGTGCCTAATCGCCAACGGTGTTCAACCGTGGGTAATGTGATGCCGCCACACGTTTCTGTTAATCCATAAGAACAACGCACATCAAACCCATACGATAGAAAATGTTTTTGCAAAACCGTGGATAAATGGGCGGAGCCACACAATATCGTTGATAATTTTCCACCGAATTTTTGATGTAATGATTTAAATACTATTTTTCTCACAGTCATATTAAAATAACGATGCGAAAAATACGAAAATTTAAGCATAAAAGTAAATAGTGATTTTGCCATCACACCGCGTTCACGCACCGATGATTTTATTTTATGATCCAATAACTCCAACAAACGCGGCACTGTAATGAACAGGGTTGGTTGATAGTGCAAAAAAGCCTGTTGCAGTGCATCAACATGCATCTCACGAAAAATCACAACGCGCAAACCCAGTATTAAAGGCTGAAAAATTCCAGAAAATAATCCCGCAACATGAAATAACGGTAAAACAGATAATGAGCAAGTTTGATTGTCGCCGAGATAATGAAATTGATCACTTAAATACGTAAAATTATGATGTGTTAACATGACACCTTTATAATCACCCGTCGTACCCGAGGTAAAAAGAATGGCAGCTATTGCTGAATCACAGTCATCAAAAACAGTTTTTGACAATGCTACTGCTTGTTTTTGAAAAACCAATTGATCATCACCTATTACAATTAAATATTCTGCATTAGAAATCGTTGCAGCCATTTCTTTTTCAACGACTACAAATCGAGCATCCGCTTTTTTACATTGATCCAAACATTCGGGTTCCGGTAAATGGGGATCGATTAAAACAACCGTTGCTTCTGCAAGCCAAATTCCCACAATCGCAATGACTGTTTGAATACGATTTTTTGATATCACCAACACACGCTCGCCGGCAGTGAGGTGATGCGCTTGTAATGCTTTCGAAAATGCTTCTGATTGTTGCATTAACGATTCATAAGTTATTTCTAACCATGCATGACCATGCCATTCTGAAATGGCAGGCGCATTGGGATGATGGGTGGCGGCATCTTTTAATACTGTTTCGAGTCGGGCGTGTTTCATCCGTAAATTATAACATGGGATTGTTTTTTTATGGTTGTGGCGCTGGTAATGATGGTTGAAAAGGCACTACTACGGCGTCTGGTGGTAATGGATTAGCATCTTCACTAGAACCGAGTAACCTACCATGCTCGTCTGTTCTCACTGCATCCTTTTTCAAAGAGGTAACATACATCGCCATCGTGACCATCACTGAACAGGGTAATAATACCACTGAAAATACATACAAAAGTGTTGTCGTAAAATAAGGGTCTTCAGAAACAGATTGCAAATGATCATCATTTGTTTTTGTAGCGATGAATTTCATGATTGTTTGTATGACATGAAGCATTGTCTCTGGCACAACAAAACCAGCGCCAATACTACTAATCCATCCATTGGCATCTTTAACTATTTGCAACCAAGGTTGGTTATGAAAATAGGCGGTCAATGACGAGAAAATTTTTTTCATATCAAAACCGGGTTCAGTATTTCCATTTCTATGTTTTTCTAATTCAGTCTTCCTGTATTGATTGATAAAAACTCTACTCTTCCCAAATTTCATATTGTTAAAAATACCGGATAAGAGAATACAAATCGCCAATACCACTTCTTCTGGACGAAACCGATATCGCCCATCATCATAAAAACGTGCAACAGCACCCGGTGCAGAATCCATAACCGCTTGTGTAATACTAATAAACCATATACGAAGCCAACGTTGTGAATAAATTGCTTCCCATGTCGCTTTATCTGCCTCTGTTAATGCGTTTTCGTCACTTAAAACCTGGTGTGTTTTTTCCACCTGGTACCAACCAGAAGCAATGCAGGCTAAAGCAGCAATAGGGTAATTCATAGAAGTCA
>JABDDU010000041.1 GCA_013287435.1 Verrucomicrobiota bacterium | reverse complement strand
CAATGCGAGTAATTCCGACCGCATTCAACATATCGCCAATCAATTAACCAAAAACATCACGGATCTTTGTAAAAAACGCTGGCCTTCTGGCGGCACGATTCATATTGAATCCATTCAAGATCTTGTCGAATTAGAATTAATGCGCGCAGGTGAACATCAAGTTGCACGTTCGTACGTTTTATATCGTGAAAAAAGACGTGAAGCGCGCGAAATATTGTCACAACAAGCCGAAGAAAAACCAATTCACGTGGTGTTAGAAGATGGCAGCAAGAAAAAATTAGATAGGCATATGTTGAGTAATTTAAGTGTAGATGCCTGCCAAGGATTAGCGGACGTGAGTCCCATGAGAGTGATTGAAGACGCACGTAAAAATTTATTTGATGGCGTTGCAATTAAGGATGTGTATAAAGCACTCGTGATGAGCGCGCGCACATTGGTTGAAGTAGAACCGAATTATTCATACGTGACTGCGCGATTATTATTACAAGATATTTATCGTGAAGCGATGGATGCATTAAAAGTACCGCATGATTTAACGCAGCAAACGATGAGTGTTGACTTTGAATAATTTGTGTGTCCATGAAAATTCTCCGATAACACAAGATGTAGTGAAATTTTTAATGTAAAACACAAGATAATGTGTTTTTGGGAGAATTTCAAGAGAATAGCCTGTGGATAAGATGTGTAAAAAAGGTAACGAGCGGTTGAATATAAAAATTGTCATGTACAAAAATTGCATCCATAATAATTTAATGACAAACGATAATCCCGACAAATTATCTTCCAAACAGATTGGTGAGCGTCTAGAAAAAGCGAAGCGCTGTCAAAGCTCGCACTGTTTTAACGAAGCCGAACAAATTTATCAAGACATTTTAAAACAACGCCCCGATCATTTAGAGACGTTGTACAGCTTAACCTTACTCTACATTAATCAAAATAAAATGACCCAGGCTTTTTTCACGATCAGAAAAGCAGTGTTTCATTATCCCAAATTATCCTATCTTCATAACACGTATGCCGCGCTGCTGAAAAAAAATGGTCAAATTCCGTTGGCACTGAAACATTTTAGACACGCCATTGAATTGCAATTATCCAATCATCCCGCATGGAATAATATTGGAAACACCTATCGAGAGAAAAATAATTTGCCCATGGCATTGGCGTGTTATGAAAAAGCATTGGAATATGATCCCCATAATCTCACCTATCGATTAAATCATCTTAATTGTTTGGTGAATTTAAAAGGCTATTCCGAGGCCATTAAAAAGAGCATTTTTTATTTAAAAAAAGATCCGAAATGTGTTGAACTGTTATTACTGCGCGCGTTTGCTTTGAATAAACTGAAAAGATATCAAGAAGCGATTAAAATAGGCAAACACGCAATAGATATCGATCCAAAATCGTTTGAAGCTTATCACTGCATGGGTAATTTTCATTTTTCACAACATCATTATGCTGAGGCGCTAAAATATTATAAAAAAGCGGTTGAATGTAATCCTGATAATGAAATGGTTGCTCTGTGCGTGGGACAAGCTTATCTTGAATTGCATGAATTGAATCATGGAATCGACGAATATAATCGTTTGATTGCGAAAAATCCACGGTGTGCAGAAGCCCATTTTTACTTGGGTTTTTTATATTTAATGATGGGTAATTATACGGATGGATGGCGAGAATATGAGTGGCGTTGGCTGCAACAAGAAAATCTTGATAATCGACATACTTTACCTAAACCGCAGTGGCAAGGTGAATCACTCGATGGAAAAAAATTATTGGTGCATAGTGAGCAAGGATACGGCGATATCATTATGCTTTGTCGTTTTATCTCGCTGATTCCTGAAACAGCCCATATTATTTTAGAGTCTCGCTTGGCCTTATTGTCATTAATGGTATCCTCCTTTAAAAATATCAAAGAAGGTGTTGCAAAAGGCGATCAGTTGCCTGATTTTGATCTTGAGATTTCAATTTCGAGTCTGCCATTATCCCTTAAAATCACGCTCGATTCATTGCCCGTAAAAATTCCTTACTTGCAACCGACTGCAGAATCTATAAAAACTTGGCAAGCGATTATTCCTGCCAGCAAACAATTAAAAATTGGTATTGCTTGGTCGGGTAGCAAAACAAATCCCCAGCATTTTAGAAGTTGCACGCTCGATTTTTTTAAACGATTATTTTCAGTTCCCAATACGATGTGGTTTAGTTTACAAAAAGCGGAAGAGTCAGATTGGCAGCAATATCCCGCGATTATTAATTTAGAGGATCAGTTACTTACTTTTACAGACACAGCGGCAGCGATTTTGCAGCTGGATTTGGTGATCAGCATTGATACTTCTGTTGCTCATTTGACAGGCGCATTAGGTAAACCTGTGTGGACTTTGTTAAGCACACAAATTGATTGGCGCTGGATGTTGCAGCGCGAAGATAGTTTATGGTATCCCACCATGCGATTATTTCGTCAACCTGTGATCAATGATTGGAAAAGTGTTTTTAATCGTGTTTATGATGAATTATTGGCGCTGGCGCAAGGCGATCAATCCAAATTAAAACCGATTCCGTGGATTGGGCCGCCAGCAGTTACCGATAAAATGGATAAACAACATGACCCCACTTGATTATTTCGAAAAACGCTGCATTTTAGTGATCGGTGATGTGTTGCTCGATCAATATTGGCAGGGCACGACCGACAGAATATCGCCAGAAGCGCCAGTACAGGTTATCAATATTGAAAATCAAATGGAAAGACCCGGTGGCGCTGGTAACGTTGCATTGAATATTGCTTCATTGCAATCCGATGTTTTTTTATTAGGCGTTGTTGGCGCAGATCCAGAAAGTGACGTATTAGAAAAATTATTGCGAGATGCTAACGTTGTTGCGCAATTAGAGCATATTTCTACGTTATCCACTATTCGGAAATTACGCGTCGTGAGTTTGCATCAGCAATTATTGCGGCTTGATTTTGAAAAAACGTTGTATCACCATGCTGATCACGCTTTATGGGATAACTATTTAAAATTGTTACCGCACTGTGATGCCATTATTATTTCAGATTATCAAAAAGGCACTATTGATGATGTCACCCCTTTTATTAAAGCCGCAAAATCAGCGCACATTCCGATTTTAATTGATCCTAAAAATAAAGAATATTCAAATTATCGCGGTGCTGATGTGATTACACCCAATCGCAAAGAATTCGAATCGATTATGGGTGTTTGTAAAAACAATGCTGAATTTGCTGAAAAAGGCCTAAAATTACTGCATCAATTTGAATTCAACACAGTGATTATTAAACGCGGCGCTGAAGGGGTTACGTTAATTCAAAAAAATGGAACATGCATTCATCTGCCTTCAGACGCGCATGAAGTGTATGACGTGACCGGTGCAGGCGATACATTTATTGCTTTATTAGCGTTAGGTATTGCAAATCAAGCGGATATTTTATCTGCGGCAAAAATGGCGAATATGGCCGCTGGTATTGTGGTTACAAAATTAGGTCCTGTTTCAGTCACGCCAGATGAATTACGTCGCAAAATGAAATGCAATAACACCATTTATTTAAGTGAAAAAGAAGCGTTGGAGGCTGTGCTGAAAGCGCAAGCCAAAAAAGAAAAAGTGATTATGACGAATGGCTGTTTTGATATTTTGCACGCAGGGCATATTCAATTTTTGGAAGAAGCGAAATCGTTGGGTGATCGTTTAATTGTTGCTGTTAATGGTGATGCGTCTGTTGCACGTTTAAAAGGAAAATCGCGTCCCATTAACTCATTAGAAACACGTATTAAACAATTGGCAGCGCTGCGTTGTGTGGATTGGATTGTCAGTTTTGATGAAGACACGCCAGAGACATTCATTCGACTGCTGAATCCCGATATTTTAGCCAAAGGTGGAGATTATAAAATCAGCGAGATTGCTGGTGCTGAGTATTTGTTACAAAAAGGACGTGAAGTTAAGATTTTAAAATATCTGCCGGAGTATTCGACCAGTGATTTGATTAAGCGATTAAAATAGATGACCACTGTGCACTCACACTCACACCCACACCCACACCCACACCCACACCCATACTGCCCCTGTTCACTGACACCATTCACTGTTACGATGACAAAAAATAATAAGCGAGTGCGGTGCTGTGATCGATTCAAAAGGTTTTCGTGAAAATGTGGGAATTATTGTCACCAACGGAAAAGGTCAATTATTGTGGGCGCGGCGATTTGGTAGCCAAAATGCGTGGCAATTTCCGCAAGGCGGTATTTCAGATAATGAAACACCTGTGGAAGCCATGTATCGCGAATTACAAGAAGAATTAGGCATTGTTGCGCACGATGTCAAAATGATTGCGGAATCCAAAGAGTGGTTGCATTATCGTTTGCCGGAGCGTTTTCAGCGTCATGATGGCTCGGAGCGGTGTGTTGGTCAAAAACAAAAATGGTTTTTATTGCAATTAATCAGCGATGACTTCGCTATCAAATTAGATTCGAGTGATCATCCCGAATTTGATACATGGAAG
>JABDDU010000040.1 GCA_013287435.1 Verrucomicrobiota bacterium | reverse complement strand
CAGATGATCAATAAATAATTTTCCGTCAAGATGATCTAATTCATGTTGAATGCATTTCGCCATAAATCCCTGTGCTTCGAAATTTAACGCTTTTCCATGACGATCTTGCGCTTTGACTTTTATTGTTGCAGCGCGAGTGACTTTTTCGTAAGCGCCGCCTTTGACGGACATGCAACCTTCGGGTGATGTTTCTGCGCCATTTTTTTCGATAATTTCTGCGTTAACCAAACACAAAGGCTGATCTTTTTTTTCGGAAAAATCGATCACCGTAATATGTTTCGGTTTTTTAAAATCGAGTTGCGTGCAGGCAAGTGCTGCGCAATTTTCTGTCGCATAATGCGTTTCAAACATATCGTCGATCATTTTCTGCGTTTCTTCGCCGAAATCAGTGACTTTTTCGCCTTTGGTGCGAAGGCGTGGGTCGGGATATTGTAATATTGTAACGATGGGCATAGTTGTCATCTCATAAAATTTGCCGAAGAGAGGATTTGAACCTCCACGGGTTTTACCCCACAGGCATCTGAAACCTGCGTGTCTACCAATTCCACCACCTCGGCTGAAATAGTTATCAGTGTGAGTTATCAGTGTGAGTGTCAGAGGTACAATAAAATTATAATTTTCTCACACTCACACTCACACTAACACCACAAACACTGCGCATTCTATACTAATTCACAACTGCCAATCAATCGGCTTTCGTGCAGCCTTAATCAATAACGCATTCGCTTTCGAAAAATGCTGACAGCCTAAAAATCCACGATGTGCAGACAGGGGTGATGGATGAGGTGCGGTTAAAATAAAATGTTTTTGGGTGTCAATCAATACTGCTTTTTTTTGTGCATGCGACCCCCATAATAAAAAAACAACACGTTCCGGATGTTGATTTATTTTTTGAATCATCGTGTCCGTCAATTGTTGCCAACCGATATTGGCGTGTGATTGTGGTTTATTTTCTTCAACCGTTAACACCGCATTTAATAACAAAACGCCTTGTTTTGCCCATTTTTCTAAACAGCCGTGATGAGGGATGTCAATGTCGCAATCACTTTTTAATTCTTTAAAAATATTAATTAGTGACGGTGGTTTTGCAATGCCTTTGGGTACTGAAAAAGATAACCCATGCGCTTGACCGGGATTGTGATAGGGATCTTGCCCGATAATAACCACTTTTATATCGGAAAATGCAGTGGTTTTGACGGCATTGAAAATATTATCTTGCGCAGGATAAATAATTTTTCCGCGCGCACGTTCATTTTTTAAAAATGCTAACATATCGCGAAAATATTTTTTTTCTTTTTCCGGCGCGAGTAATGTTTTCCAGTCAGTAATGAACACAAATTTACCTCTTGTTTCTCATTCAGCGCGATTATTTATATACGGTATTGCAACCCGTGAAAAATAATCACAAAATTCTATCACATAAATTTTGGTTTAAACATTTGACAGTGTGTACCATTTATGGTACATTTGGATGATGCAATGGAAATGAGATTAAAAAAATTAGAAGTTGTGTTTTATTCTACAGAAACAGGTATCGAGCCAGTAAGGGATTGGTTAAGAGATCTTCCAAAGCAGGATAGAAAGATGATCGGGGAAGATATCGAAATGGTGCAGTATGGATGGCCATTAGGAAAGCCACTGGTTGATAGTTTGGGCGATGGATTATGGGAAGTAAGATCAAAGTTATCAGACGGAAGAATAGTGAGATCATTATTTTTTATTCATAGCCGTTTTATGGTTTTAGTAAATGCATTTATTAAAAAAACACGAAAAACCCCAAAGTCAGAATTAGAATTGGCAAAAAAAAGAAAAAGACAATATGAATATTATGCAGGTGTCGTATGAAAAAAAATAAACATCATGGAAGTTCTTTTGATAGTTTCTTGGAAGAAGAGGGGATATTGGAAGAGGTACAAGCGGTTGCTATAAAAAGAGTGATTGCGCTTGAGCTTGAAAAGAAAATGAAAAAAATACATCTTACCAAAAAAGAAACCGCTGACAGAATCGGCACCAGTCGTTCTGCACTAGATAGATTGTTAGATCCTCGTAATACATCGGTTACTTTGAATACCTTAATCAAAGCATCTCATTTTATCGGGAAAAAATTACTTTTTTCGTTTGCATAACTTTAACTGATGACAGTGATCGCATGACCTAAACCCGCATGAAAAATTCTTTCCTGCAAGTTATCGGATTCATTGACCGTTTGCAATGGTCCGATTTGTACGCGATAGAATTTTGAATTTTCATGCGTAATGCGAATTGTGCGACCTGTCACATTTCTTAATTCATTTTCCAGCCGTTCCGCATTGCCGGCATATTCAAATGCACCCACTTGCAAATACATTTCTGGACGATGATGGGCAAAATACAATCTTGTTTTTTCTAAAGGATTCGGTATATCAATACTCGTGACTTCAACAAGTGCCGTGCCGCGATTGGCATATCCCAGTTTTTTTGCTGCAGCATAAGACAAATCTAAAATGCGATTGGCAGCAAACGGTCCGCGATCGTTTACTTTCACAATCACTTGTCGACCATTCTGAAGATCAGTAACGCGTACATAACAAGGAATAGGTAAAACGGGACTTGCTGCGGTCATTCCTAGTAAATTGTACGGTTCGCGCGTTGAAGTGAGACGTCCATTAAATTTTGTGCCATACCACGATGCAATACCGCGTTTATCATAACCGCGATCGGTTCTTAAAACGTGGTACCAGCGTCCATCGACTTTATAATCTTCATTGCCGTATCTACTTTTGGGTAAATAACGTGGAACGGCGTTATGAATTTTACTGACGTCGACGTGGTAATGTGGAGCGCCATCTTGACTAGATGGTGTATGAAAACACCCGCCCACGGTAAAAATAAACAGAAAAATACCGAGAATGATAAAACCTGAGAGGGGAAATTGGGGTTTTTTCTGCTGTGGTTCCATTGCGCACTATCGTCCGTTATCGATTTCCCTTATGATAGCGAACTGATTTTTTTGTGCAACTGATTAGTGTGAGTGTGAGGTATTAGTGTGAGTAAAGAAAAGAAAAACGTTGATTTAATTTATGGTATTCATGCCGTCAAAATGTTACTTCAAACTCGTTCTGCTGATGTAGTTACGTTATTAGTACAATCAGGTCGTCATGATCAGCGTATCAATGAAATCATTCAATTGGCTGATTCTTTCAATGTTAAACATGAAGAATTACCGAAAGCAAAATTGCAAGAATTAGCCGGCGATACGGCCGCACACCAAGGTATTATTGCAAAATGTCGTCCATTAACAGCATGGACTGAAAAAGAATTAATGGATTTTGTAGAAAATACGGAAGATCGTGTGTTGTTGTTAATTTTAGATGGCGTGCAAGATCCTCATAATTTAGGAGCTTGTTTGCGTTCTGCGAATGCATTTGGTGTTAACGCAGTCATTGTGCCGAAAGACCGTGCCGCGTCCATCACAGATGTCGTGCGAAAAGTATCTTGCGGCGCTGCAGAACAAACACCTTGCGTGGCCGTGACCAATTTAAATCGCACCTTAGAACACTTAAAAGAAGCGAATATTTGGCTGATGGGTTTTGATTCTGATGCGCCACTAGCACTCACTGACGTCGATTTAAAAGGCAATATGGGCATTGTGATGGGTGGCGAAGGCGAAGGCTTGCGTCGATTAACACGTGAAACCTGCGATTATTTGGCGAAAATTCCCATGCTGGGCGCTGTTGAAAGTCTTAATGTGTCTGTGGCGACCGGGGTTGTGTTGTATGAGGTTCAGAGGCAGCGAAACGTTGCGTTGTAAGTATGGTGTATATTAGATGCCAATTCCCGCAACCAACTGCTCCAACGCGTTTGACTGCGTCTCCGCTAATTGTTTTTCAGCTTGATTAATATTTTTTAACGCAGGTTGAATTATTTTTAATTGTTGATCGATATCTTTTTCAGCATGAGATTGTTGTGAGCGACTGAGTGCACTGTGAATAGCAAGCACCGCTTTTAATGTAAAATATTGCTTAAAATCAAACGCTGATTTTTCTAATTTGGGTAAATTAATTTTTAAATGAATAAAACGATCATTTAATTCTGAAACGGGTTGATTGATATTAAAATCCCGAATTTCAAGATCGGACAATATAAAACCATTTTTTTTAAAATCCTCTAACAGCGTATTATTCCAATTCGCAATCTCTGATTCCCATTGCGTATTATGTTCTTTGATTAATACATTCAATTGATCGCGTAATTGTTTCAGTGTCGCATATTCGGTATTTTCTAATAGCTCTTCGGGAATATTAAAAATTTTATTAACCGATTGTTCGGATTCCTTAAAAAAATCTTCTTTGGTGATGGCCAGTGCGCAATCGAGTTTTGCAATAGCCATGTACGTTTTTATATGCGGGGTAAAAAATTGTTGAAAGGGGCCATTGTGCGCATCGTCAATTTGTTGGTCGGTTAACGTGGGGCGCTGCAGTGGGTTTTCGGTATGCTGCGTTTGAATCGTATCTTTTACCCATATCGTTTTTTGGCGGATCAAATCAGAAAGCTCTGGAAAATCGGCCAGTAACGCTTTGGCG
>JABDDU010000039.1 GCA_013287435.1 Verrucomicrobiota bacterium | reverse complement strand
AAGACCAAACGCTCACCAGCGAAGATCAAGTGATGCTGAGCACTTAAGGCAAGACACTCACGCAACGCATCCGTCTAATGCAGTGTAATATCACCGATTTTTAAAATATTGAGAAAATATTATTAAAAATAATTACGTCCGTTACAATATGCTCCTGTATGTCAGCGGACCTTTTTACGGAATGTTAATTAAATAAATTAAATTCAAAAGTTAAAACATATTAAATTTTGGGATTAAAAATAATGCGTAAAGAACATATAGAAGATTTTGGATATTTGTTTTTGGTTGATATCGATAGTTTAGACCTTCCAAACAAAAGTTATGCTGACTATGAAAGACGAGAACCGAATTACAGTGAAGCTTTATTAAGCGCATACCATTTTGCTTTTAACGCTGATATAAATCGCCACCTTAGCAGTCAATTTATTCAAGCTGTTCATGCGCACGCATTACAGCATATGCCTGCGGAAACACCCGGCTCTTGCAAAAATTCCCCTGGTTTCTTTCCACTCGGTTTTCCAACCGCTGTAACAATGGGTCATCGCATAATAGAAGCTGCAAATCCAACAGCGACAGCTGCCGGATTTTGGCAGTTTGTTGACACTTGGATTATTAAAGAACGAAATCCAGTTCATTTTATTCATATTCGCTCAGGCGCTGAAGAGATTTATTTTTTACCAGTGAATCCAATGCGTGGCTCTTCAATTGGATCTGGTCCTTGTTTGCAGATTCTCAATAACGGCAGATTGGTTGCTGTCAAAAAATTTGATGCGGAAGCAAAAGCATTAATTAACGAGTGGTTATTTTCCAAGCCCAGCAGGGCATTTATTAATTCTGCATCTTATGATCTTGCGACCATTTTTGGTTACGATCGCAATAATATTCAGGATGTTATGCTCCATCATCTGGATAGAATTTGTCGCGAATATAATTTTAAAATTCAAGACGCAAAAACAGACAGGGAAAAAATAGCGGTTATTGCACAGCATATGCAGTTGATCGTTCAATTACATGCTTTTAAAGACGGTAATTCACGTTTGGCAAATCTTTTATTAAATCGATTGTTGCATGAAGAAAAGCTACCACTAGCCTTACTCGTTAATCCCAATCGCTTGGATTGTTTTTCTGTTAGTGAGTTGATTGAGATTGTTGAGGCAGGTCAGCAAGCTTATCTTCAATTTTGCCAAGAAAAAATAATATCATTTAATGGAGTTCTTCTTTCTGCACGTCAAACAAAGATGCTTGCATCGGATGATCATATTGAACAATTATTTAATGTTATTAAACATAATTTACGGTCGATACATCCTTACTATTTGATTGGAATGAGAGAACAAGCAGAAACAGATAGCGAACCTTTTTATGAAGCTGTTCAGGAAAATCGGTTTTTGAATTTTTATTGCTAATTAATTGCGATAAAATAATGCTTAGATCATCTTCTGTTTTAAAAATAGAGGCACTTTTGTCACGACCACTTTCTAAAATTCCATGTTGAAGTGAAACGGATACCATACGCAAAAGTTTGGAAAAATTTTCCCTTGTTGAAAATATTTCCGGACATTTATCTTTAAAAGCCTGGAAAAAAATCAAACCTTTTTCCGGGTTTAATACATTTAAAATCCGAGCGAATTCCATAAGGTTTAATTTAATCTCGGGTTGCACTGCATTACGTACGGAGAGAAATGATTGACATTCGTTCGGAGATAACAAATGCATCACGAGCGCAAGTTCAAGTCCCGTTTTAACAATGGTTGATTGATTGTTAATGATTGACAATCGCTCCAAAGGATCTTTCATCGTCAGTTGGCTAAATATCGTCAAAAAAGAGGTTGGATCAAATAAATTTTTATCTAAAATTACCGAGCTAACATAGTGAATACTTTTTTCATCTTTTTTTTCTATTGAAACTGCCAATGCATTTTCAATATCATTGTAAAAATATTCTCTGGAAAGATTTGTATCATAACTTAAAATTAAATCGAAAAGTTTCGTATCTCCAAATTCTAGTGCTGATACGTAAGCATTATTCGAATCCAAAAGATCTTTTAAAAAATGTCGTTTATCTTGCAGTAAATGCTCGAATATATATTGCACTAAATCTTTTTTTCCTGAGCGTATTGTCAATGTTAAAAAATGTTGTCCATCGTTATTTTTCCTAAATAACTCATTTGTTTTAAATTCTGAATTATCCAAAAGCTCTTGTACTTTTCCTGAATCACCCGCCAAACAAATGAATCCAAGATATGACCCGTAATAGAAACTTAAAGTTGAAGAATACTTATGCAATGCTTTATTTTTTTCATCCGTAAATTTATGTAAGGAGTTCCACACAGGATCTTCTTGCAAATTTTTCACGTTATTCTCTATTACAGTTGAATTTGTTTGATTTGTCACGATGGAAAAATGTAAACATCCCTGATAACCCGCGCACGACATTATTTTTTTAGACAGTGACTCCAAATTATCTTCAAATTGATCATTCATTCTATTGGGATCAAGAAAAAGCCACGTTTTATTTTCTGGATTAAAATGAATAGAAACAGCATGTACGCCTGTAGAAAAACTAATTGAAATCGGAATCGTACTAAAGTGAGTTTGTAAGCATTGAAGGTATGCTTTTACATCTTCTTCGGAGGTATAAATTCCCGTCGATGTTAAACAAGAATTAATAGCATTCTTTCGTGTTGGGTTTACCAATTCTTTCGCCAAATTATTTTTTTGCATTCCGGTTGGAAAAATTTCACGATAAAAATTTGGATTTTGATATAAAGCCACGCCATCAAAAAATGCATAAATATCCTTTGCATAAATGTGATTAGAATTTTCCTGATTACCGTTTTTAAATTCGACCCTTTCATCAGCATGCTTTTTTTCCATGGTTTTTTTGAAATCGTTAGAGGGTATTGCGGCGATAAAGTGTAATCGTTTTAAAAATTTATCCATATCTCCCATCAGAAAGGCTTGTACAGCCATTGAAGTAATGCCATAACACATTCCCGCTTCGGTAACCTTATAACCTACTGCACGCATACGATCGATCAGCCAAGCCTGACCACCCGATATTTCACCGACGTCTTTTGATGAATTTGGTTGCTCATTTGCAATAGGCATGAAAACCCCCTTGTTACTTACTGACATCAAAAGTATAGACCAAGAAAGATCATACTTTCTGGTCAATTTTCGAATCGAATGTGGGTGAAATATCTGGGGAATTCCAACGAGTTGCGTTGTACCAAAAAGCAAGAAACGCGGTGTCGCGCCAAAACCTTTGTATCACAAGCACCTAAATCAATCGACCAACATTTAACCCTGCGCAGCAGCTAAAATAGGTTGCAATTTTTGACGCAACACGTTTATCACAGCCGGTAACGTTTTTTCAGGCAATTTATTTCTTTTCAAAAACATGTTCCACATCACTTGCTTGGATTCATCATTAGCGAATTCATCACTCAACCCGATAAGTGGTTTAGAAATATCGCTACCCCGTCTTGCAAATGTAGCAGCTATAGTCTTTGCTAAAACATTTTTATCAAGTGTTTCTCGCTCAAATATTACAAGCAAATCTAAAAAATCTTTCATTCGACCATTTCTGATGCCATGAAATGCAATCGCGTGCACTTTTTCAGCGACGACAGTATAAACCGGATAAGTACGCAATTGCGGCGCAGGAAAATCTTTTATTAATGTTGGAAGGTAGATTGCATTCGTGTCATCCCACTGCCTCCAAATAAGGTAAAATAATTTTTTTCAAACGTTCCATTTTTGCAAAATGATATATTTCATCGTATGTCACCAACCTTTTTTGCAAGGCGTCTTTAAGTGCTTCTATCGCGATATCCAATCCAATTTTATTGCGGAATTTAAAGCAATCGACAACGGTTTTAGCGGGGCAATATATTTTAATTGGTACTTGATCACATATCACCGTGTTAATGCCTTCTGAATATGTTTTTCCTGTGAGTCGAATCATTTCGATAGGAGGATATGTTATTTTTGGTTTTCGACTGCCATGCGGCATCGCAATCCAAATATCACGCGGCAATTGCGTTGTGAGTTCATAGAACTGCAATGCGGTAAACAAACAAAATACGGCGCGCGGAACTCTGAGCGCGACGTTGACCATCTCTTCACGCTCTGACATTTGTGTGTTGGGTTTGCGATACAATCCTCTTGTTACCCGCTCAAGCGTGCCGTTCTTCACCATGCGTGTGAGCACTATGCTTGGGATCTTCGTGTGTGTAAAATCGCGCCACCGCAGTGTGCCGTGCTTTTTCAATAGTTGAATGATTTGCTTTTCATAGGTATTTTTCATGATACTAGTATGTTCTGTTTTGACATCAATCGCAATGATTTGATGTTAAAAAGGAACAATTTTCGACCCTGTGCGCGTGACCATGGAGCGTGCGCGCGTTAGAGTATGTGTTTTTAAGCGAAAAACGGTCTAACACAGCCTGAAGCACGGTAAAAACGGTTTGAGTACGTTACAAATTCCCTACACGCGAAAATAACCTATTAACTCGATTCCGCGGTTTTCAGTGGTTGCAATTAATACCCGCGTAAATTAAGCTGCTTTTTGATATCGAAGCGATGCGCTTGGTTCCA
>JABDDU010000038.1 GCA_013287435.1 Verrucomicrobiota bacterium | reverse complement strand
TGAGCAGATTCGATCTTTAATTAAAGCGCTTCAAAACCCTAAAAACTCATTTGTCACAATTATGAATGAACACGATGCTGCGATAAAGAGACTCATTGCGGACCATAATCGATCACGAACCAAACGCCCGTCATCTCCAAACGGATTAACATTAGGGTCAAGCTTGCCTCCAGGAGGATATAACCCAAGGCTCACAGGTGCGACGCCACAACGAGCGCCGACATCGACAACTCTAATGGGGGTACGTCGATTTTCGACGTGAAACTGTAACACGTCATAAATAAATTCAATTGCCATTATTTTCAAGAAACACGGTATTGAACTTCTTCATATATAAAACATAATATTGCTCATTCAAAAAATTGAGGGTGGCAATGACTGTTGACAAAAAAGACGTTTGTATATACAATTGTATTAAACGTTTTGAATGGGATGAGAATAAGCGAATCAGCAACTTAGAGAAACATGGTATTGATTTTTTCGATGCTCATGAAATTTGGGATTCTCTCATGTTGGTTGCGGACGATCTGAGATTCAATTATGGAGAAAACAGATTTATCGCATTAGGGTCATTAAAAAATCGCATTGTTGCTTGTGCTTATACAACGAGAAAAAACAAAATAATACGAATTATTTCTCTCAGAAAAGCAAATAGTCGTGAGGTAAAATATTATGAAAAAATTATCAAAAACAACTGACAAAATAGTAAAATTCACAAAAAAACAATTGATGGATTCAAAGCATCGAAGTAAAACCAATTTTTCAAAAGTAGATGCATTATCAGATCAAGAAATTAATTACTCAGATATTCCTGAGCTTGATGATGCTTTTTGGGTAAAGGCAAAAGTAGTTGATCATGTAAAAAAACCCATATCACTTCGCATCGACATCGACGTGTTAACCTGGTTTAAACATCAAAATGGTCGTTATCAAAAATTAATCAATTATGTACTTCGTCAATATATGAATGCACACAAACAACATCGTTAATGCGCCTCATCCCAATTATCTCCCACACCAATCGCCACCTCTAACGGCACAGCGATTTTAATCGCATTTTCCATGCAGTGTTTAATCACATCGCAAACAGCGGGCACATGATTTTTATCAACCTCAAAAATCAATTCGTCATGGACTTGCATAATCATCGTGGCTGGCAATTTTTTTGTTACTATTTTTTCATCCATGCAAATCATGGCGCGTTTAATAATATCAGCCGCGGTTCCTTGTAAAGGCGCATTAATAGCTGCACGTTCTGCGGCCATTTTTCTCATTTTATTAGAGGCATGAATATCAGGAATAAATAATCGTCGACCCAACAGTGTTTCAACATATCCATTTTTTCCCGCAAATTGCCGTGCAGATTCCATGTAACCATGCACATTCGGATAACGTGCAAAATAAATATCCATATATTTTTGTGCTTCTTCACGTGACACACCCAATTGTTTGGCCAACCCAAAAGCAGACATGCCGTACAACAATCCAAAATTAATCGCTTTGGCGTGACGACGCATATCGTGCGTCACCTCATGAATATCAACACCAAATACTTCAGCCGCTGTTGCTGTATGAATATCTAATTTTTTTTCAAAGGCTTTTAATAATCCCGGGTCTTTCGCTAAATGCGCCATAATACGCAATTCAATTTGCGAATAATCCGCAGACACGATTTTCATATTTTTTGGTGCAATAAAGGCTTGTCGAATTTTACGACCTTCTTCGGTTCGAATCGGAATATTTTGTAAATTCGGATTGTTCGATGACAAACGTCCTGTGGATGTGACTGCTTGATTATACGATGTGTGAACACGCCCTGTTTTGGGATTCAGTAATGCCGGCAACGCATCAGCATAGGTTGATTTTAATTTTGATAATTGGCGATATTCGACAATATGTTTTGGCAATTCAAAATTGAGCGATAATTCCTGCATGACTTCTTCATCGGTCGATGGCGCACCCGTCGGCGTTTTTTTTATCACTGGTAATTTCATTTTTTCAAATAAAATTTCTTGCAATTGTTTGGGTGAACTTAAATTAAACGTATGCCCTGCTAATTGATACACCTGTTTTTCAAGATCATGAATACGTATTGCCAATTCGCCACTTTGTTTTGCAAGCATGTTAGAATCAATTAAAACACCGTGATATTCCATATTCGCCAATATCGGCATCAATGGCCATTCGATTTGTGTTAATACTTCTTCAAATGATTTTTCAGCGTGAATTTTTTCCATTAAAGTATGATGCAATTGCAGCGCCATATCCGCATCTTCTGCGGCATAATTCGTTGCAACCGGAATAGCCACATGATCAAAAGTGACTTGTTTTGCGCCTTTTCCGGCAACTTCCTCAAATGTAATGGTGGTGTGACCTAAATATTTTAATGCCAGTGTGTCTAAATCATGGCGCGAGCTTGTGCTATTTAACACATAAGATTCTAGCAACGTATCTTGCATCGGCGCTTCAATGGTGACACCGTGATTTTTTAAAATCTTATAATCGTATTTTAAATTTTGTCCGATAATGATTTTATTTTTATTTTGTAAAATCGGCGTTAATGCTTTTAATGTTTTTTCACGATTCAGTTGAATCGCATTGTCATCGCGATGCATAAACGGAATATAAACGGCTTTATTGGCCTTGACTGAAAATGACATGCCGACTAATTCTGCGCGCATCGCATCTAAATCGGTGGTTTCGGTATCCAACGCAAATTCTGTTGCGTCTGATAACCGTTTTAATAATTCTTGAAGGGATTTTTCATCTTGGATGCAGTGATAGTGTGAGTGTGAGTGTGAGTGTGAGTCAGTAGTTTCGAATTCGCGCAACCATTTTGTAAATTCTAATTGCGTCAATAATTCGCGGCATTTTTCAATGTCTTTTTCATTGATTTTTAATGCGGGTAATTCCACCTGTAATTTTACATCACATAAAATTGTCGCTAGTTGTCGAGATAATGTTAACTCTTTTAAATGCGTACGCAAATTCTCGCCCACTTTTCCGGTAATGTCATCGGCATGTTTTATAACGGCATCCAACGAACCATACGTTTCTAGCCATTTTGCCGCGGTTTTTTCACCGACTTTTGGAATGCCGGGAATATTATCAGAGGTGTCGCCCATCAGCGCTAAATAATCAATCATTTGTTCTGGCGTGACGCCAAATTTTTCTTTCACCCCTTTCGCATCCAACAAACGATCTGACATAGTATTAATCAACGTAATGTTATCATTCACCAATTGCGCCATGTCTTTGTCCATGGTTGAAATCAATGTTTTTATGCCGTGTTTTTCAGCATAAACTGCCAATGTTCCAATCACATCATCCGCTTCAACGCCATCCTGAATGATCAAGGGCAAACCCATCGCACGAATTAATTCTAGTAATGGCGCAATTTGCACGCGCAATTCATCCGGCATTTTGATGCGATTCGCTTTATAGTCGGGATACAATGCATGACGAAATGTTTTGCCTTTGGGATCAAACACCACAGCGAAATAATCATACTCGTGTGTGTTCATTAATTTTTTAATCATATTCATAACGCCATAAATCGCGCCGGTTGGTTGACCTTTCGAGGTCATTAATGGCGGCAGCGCATGATAGGCGCGAAATAAATAAGAAGAGCCATCGATTAATATTAATCGTGGGGGGTTTTTTTCAGTCATTGTTTGCTCGCTTTCATTTTATTTTTTGTCATGTTATAAATTCAGGGGTTGTGTCCGCTTGCTGGGAGATTTGTGTCAGTGTGAGTGTCAGTGTCAGAGGTACAATCGTAGTTATTTTATATTTGCTCACACTCACACCGGCCAACACGTTCTACAAAGAAAAATGACTCTTAATGCTGTTTTACACCACAAGGATCCTCAGCATGAAACGATCAGTGACTACTTTAACGCTATTATTCACTTCTGTCAGCGCAATTTTGGGATCCGGTTGGTTATTTGCCGCTTATTATGCAGGAACGATTGCGGGACCTGCGGCATTGTTGGGTTGGGTCGTTGCCGGCGTTTGTATTGCTTTTGTGGCGTTTGTTTTCGCTGAACTGTCTTCGATGTTTCCCGTGATGGGATCGAACACGCGCATTCCGCATATGACGCACGGCACATTAGTGGGTTTTATGTATTCGTGGGTGATTTGGTTGTGTTACGCCGCCATTCCACCGACAGAAGTCCAAGCGATTGTTCAATATTCTAGTTTTTATTATCCAACATTGACACATCCTAACGGCGGTTTGACATTCGATGGTTATCTGTGTGCAACCGTATTAATGCTCGCAATCGCTGCGATCAATGCCTATTCATTGCGATGGTTGTTGCGCTCGAATACAGCACTCACTTATATGAAAATTTTTATCCCATTAATCATTATTACCCTTATTTTTAAGCATTTTTTTGACATTGATAAAATTATCCATCCTGATAAAGCGGCATTTTTTCCCATGGGTATTAAAGGCATGTTAACCGCTATTTCTGCGGGCGGTATGATTTATGCGTTTAATGGATTTACGCAAGCGTGCGAATGGGGTGGCGCTGTGAAACGCCCTGGTTTCAGTTTGCCGTTTGCGATTATTGGATCGATTGCGCTTACTTTATTAATTTATGTTGGTTTGCAAATGGCATTTTTAACGTCAATACAACCCTTCAATTTAGCCAAAGGATGGGAACATTTGATATTAGATCGTGCCAATAGTCCATTGGCTGCAATTGTATATCAAGATGGATTTTCATGGATTTTACCGCTGTTATTTGCGGGTGCATTGATTGGACCCTTTGCTGCTTCATTAATTTATACGAGTGGTGCATCACAATCATTGCGAAGCAAAAGTATTAACGGTTATTTACCAAAATTTTTGCAAATTTTATCGCCGCAACATACGCCCATTTATGCGGTGCTGGTGAATTTTTTATTGGGGATGTGTTTGTTTGCACCATTGCCTGGTTGGAATAAAATGATGGGGTTTCTCACCTCATTGATGACATTCACTTATACCATTGGTCCGATTTGTTTAATTGCATTGCGTGATCAAGCACCCAAACAAGATCGTCCATTTCGCTTACCGTTTGCAACGATTTGGGGAACGGTCGCTTTTTATTTCTGCACGGTATTTAGTTATTTTAACGGCTGGGAAATTATTTCTAAATTAAGCATTGGTTTTATTGCCGGTTTTATTATATTAATTGTGTATCGCGCATTTTCAAAATCCAACAAACAATCCGCGCTGAATTGGCGTTCATCGATTTGGATTTGGCCTTATATTGCGGGATTAACACTGATATCGTATTTAGGTTCGTTTGGGGATGGTAAAAATATTTTGCCGTTTGGATGGGATTTGCTTGTGCTCGCTGTTTTCTCTATTTTTATAGTCTATTTGGCAA
>JABDDU010000037.1 GCA_013287435.1 Verrucomicrobiota bacterium | reverse complement strand
AATTACCGATCCGGCGTGTTTATTTTTTATTATTGAATTTGAAAAAAACCCTGTTGGTCAAATTCGTTACCATAAAACTCAAGTCGAGTGGCTACAGGATTGTGTTAAAGTCAGTATCAATATTACTGGACTTATGCATGGCAAAGGTATTGCATCCCAGGCCTTTAAAAAAGGCAGCGAAGTGGTGCGCGCTCTCAATTTCTCAAAAAATATTTTTGCCTATGTGCGCCCTGACAATATCGGCAGCATCAAGGCGATGGAAAAAGCTGGGTTTTATCGAGATCAAATTGTCATGGTAAACAACTCACCGCATTTAATTATGATTGATCGGATTCTTGAACAGGAGTGATATATGTTTTCATGGAGTACAAAACCCGTTTTTTGTTTTACTTCAGATATTGATTGGGCATCGGAAACAACTATCGCGTTCAGTCATCGCGTCGTCAGTGGTGATCAGCTAAAAC
The DNA here is from genome assembly GCA_013287435.1 of Verrucomicrobiota bacterium. GTDB lineage: Bacteria > Pseudomonadota > Gammaproteobacteria > Coxiellales > Coxiellaceae > 2-02-FULL-42-43. The sequence continues at coordinate 5,296 of JABDDU010000037.1, read as the reverse complement.
TGACTTATTTCAACACGCATCCGAGCCATTATTTGACACAATTAGAAAAAGAAAATCGCATTCGCCTATTAATACATCCAAATTTTTTGCCAGACAGCTCCCACGGAAAAACATTTTCTGAGGTGATGGAATATTGTCTCCAGCTGGCACCAACGGCCGATGGTTTTCGATGTCATCGATATTTTGAAGTCAATGATATCATGGACGAATATGTCAAGCGTGGTTTTAAGTTTGTGTCCAATCACTGCACGCGTTGTGAACCCCACATACAACCGCTGTGGCATCGCAGCGGCTTGCTCAGTTTGCCTATTTTTTTTGAAGATGGTGGATATTTGTTAATGGATCCCACATTGAACTTTGATCAATTGCGGCAGCGTCTTGGTACACCCGGATTAAAAATTATTAATTTTCATCCCGCACACATGGCCTTTAATACACCCGATTTTCAATACACGCGAAAAATCAAAGATAGCATCAGCCGAGAAGCATGGAATAATTTATCCGCGCAAGATTTACAAACGATTGCCTATCAAGGCCACGGCATCCGGACGATTGTTCAGAAAATTATTGCTTATGCGATAGAAAATCGTTGCGCCGTTTTTTCATTACATGAGATTTATGAAGAATACAAAAACAAGACAGGCTCAACTGTGCATGTCTAATCAAAAAATCTTAATGCTGTTTGTTGAACCCGCACCTTATATTCTTGATCTCATTGCGATACTCAAAAAAAATTATCATGGTCAGCTCGATGTTGCGTTTTTAGAAAAAAAATTTTCACAAAATTGGAATATATCTGTCATCAACGATTGTTTTTTTTTACCAAAACAGGCATCGCTGAAATTAAAATGGTTATATGCAATATTTATTAAAAGAAAATACGATATTTTATCTATTGCCGGATGGTCTCATCCAATTACACTGATCATCATCATTTTTGGCAAACTATTTCACATCCCTGTTATAGTTGACAGCGATACACCTCTATTCCCTCAGACGTCACGATTAAAACGTATTGTAAAAAAAATTATCTACCCCATGCTTTTTAAATTTCCAACCCTGTTTTTACCGGCCGGTACTCGGCAAGCCGACTATTTAAAACATTATGGCGTTCCCGATAAAAAAATTATTTTAGAAAAAATGACAGTGGATGTTGCTGGCATACAAAATTACACAGCAACCCTGACTGATTCTTTTAAAAATCAGTTGCGGGAAAATCTAGGGATACAAAAAGATGATTGCGTTTTTTTATTTATCGGCCGTCTGATTGAACGAAAAGGTATTGTTGAATTATTGGGAGCATTCTCAAAAATTAAAAATGAAAAAATAAAATGTGTTATTGCGGGTGATGGGCCATTAATAGATCAGGTGATTGCCGCTACTGTAAAAAATCCAAACATTATTTATACAGGATGGCTTGAAAAAAAGGATTTGCTAAATTTATATGCCATTTGTGAGGTTTTTGTATTGCCCGCACATTACGAACCCTGGGGTCTTGTGATCAATGAAGCCATGGCTGCAGGAAAACGAGTGATTGTGAGCAACGCAGTGGGATGTGTTGATGATTTGGTGTTTCATCAAAAAAATGGCTTGATTATTCCGCCTCATGACTCACAAGCACTTTCGGAGGCAATACAAGATTTTGCTGACAACCCTCAGTTGTGCGCGACAATGTCACAAGCGTCATTATCAATTATCCAGAAATGGACTTTGCAAGACGAGGCCAAACAAATCTTTTCGGCCTGGTATCAAACTAATGCTAGCGGCTAACACAATGCTTTTTTTGCAATCGCCCTTCGAATCAATCCACCGCGCCAGTCAAAAACTTTAATCTCTGGTGCAGGTAATGCAACAATCTCACCACCTAATTTTTTCTTAAATGCCGCAACGCTTGCATTTTCCACTTCATCAATCCCCTCAAGATCATAACGAACACATCCTTGCGCAATCGCCCATTCTATCACCATCCACTGCACGTATTCGCCAACGCGTTGTTTAGAGAATGCGCGATCAACGCCGCCAAACATATAATGCACATGTTGACCCACTCGCATAATAAATGCGCCAGCGCCAATTTGGTTCTCGTGTTTTACCAAAAACAATTTTGCTTCCATAACCTGGGCGCGAGACTGATTTAATAAATGCGACAAAAATTGTTGTGTGGGTGAAAAATTAAAATTTTTTATTTTCGCAACGGTGTGGCACAAGCGATGAAAAGCCGCTAAATCATCCAGGCTGGAAGCAATATAACCACTCACGCCACAACGTTCTGCAAAACGAACGCCATAGCGCCACTGCTTATCTAGATTTTTCCATAAATTATCTTTGCCGACGCGTAGGTCGATCCAAATGGTCTTTCTTTTTTTATTATGAGGCAAAACTGCTTCCCAGGGATGAGTCATGCATGATGCTTGGTATGTTTGGGATAACCAAATCTCACAGTATTTTTTTATCTCTAACCAATTCGAAACAGGTGTTAATGTCGGCCCTTGTGGAATCCATGCAACTTGAAAAAAGCATCTTCCACGTTTTTCTATGCGTATCAAACAAAGCAAGCGATTGTTTTCATAAATTGCCACGCGCTGATCAAAAATTCCGTAGGTTTCTCGCCGCGCATCACCCCACAAGGCTGATTGCAAGGGATGTCCGCCGCATTCCGCCAAATAAAAATCCCATATTTTTGCATCTAAATCAGCACGAATTTCCACAAAATACCTATACTAGCTCAATATTCTCACCGATTTATATCACACTCAGCCCATCAGTTAAGAGGTGTTTTTTTCGATTATCGCCCCAAAAAGCCATCGCTTCGCGCTTTCAGAAGACCTCCTGTGTCGGACAAATATTCTTATAATCACTAGCTGCCCGAAACAAATTATCATGCGACCCTACATCCAACCAATACTCTTGTATGGGGAAAGTGGCTACGCATTTTTTTTGCGAAACAAATGTGTGTAGTAAATTTGGCATATCAATATGTTTTGCATCATGAGCAAAAAAATCCAATGTCGCTGGCTGTAAAATATAAATCCCAGCGCTAACAAAATACAAATTAATGGGTTTTTCCTCAATATACAATAGGCAATGATGTAACTCATCAATATGCGCAACACCATAAGGAATCATGTTTTGATATTGACGAACACACAATGTCGCGATGGGATTTTGTGGATGATGTGCATGAAATTCCAGCATCTTTGAAAAATCCAAATCAGTCATGATATCCGCATTTACAACAAAAAATGGTTCCGATGGTTTTTCAGGCAATAACCGCAAGCTTCCTGCGGTTCCCAATACTTCTTGCTCAAATAAATATCGAATCGTCACACCCCATTTTTCGCCACAACCAAAATAATCCTGAATCATATGCGCTTTGTAATTCACAGAAAAATAAAATTGATGAAATCCACTGCGTACCAAATTTTCCAGTAAAATCTCTAAAATGGGTTTTCCGCCAATTTTTAACAATGGTTTTGGTGTATCTAAGGTCAATGGATGCAAACGGGATCCGAGACCGCCGGCCATAATCACGACCCAGTTGTCACGTTTTTGTGTAGCAGTCAAATGATGCAAAGTCTCTAAACTAATCACTTGATTTTCTGTATTTACAATCGGCAAATGCAAAATATTAAATTGCTGCATTTTAGATAAAAGCTGATTCTTGCTTTCATGTGGTAACGCAACTTTAGGATTATCGTTCATGATCAGTGAAACAGGTGCATCAAGACTGCCATGCTTTAACAAATGACGACGAATATCGCCATCAGTGACCACCCCAAGCAATTTTTTATTTTGATCAACAACAAGAACGATGCCCAATGCTTCATAATTGATTTTTTCAATAGCAGAAAAAATCTTGTCATGAGAATGCACAAAAATTTTTTGCCAATTTTTTCTATCCATGGGCAATCAATTCCATTAGTATTGTGTTTTCTTGATCAACTCTGCTTCTAATTTGAATAAATCTCTTTTTCTATCCTTTTGTGATGGATCCACCCACAGCGGCTAAAATCACAAAATCATCTATTCGAACATTATTGCCAATAGAAATATTTTCAGCTCCATAAATTCTTGCATCGGAAGAAATTCGCACATTCTGGCCCAATGATTTAAATCCAAAATCTTGAAGATCTTTCTCAGTGAGGTAATAACCTTGCAACATTTTTTTATCCATCAATACATTCACCAATTTCGTAGGTTTTTCCCGACTCAGTATTTAAATAATCCCAGAATTTTATGGGGGACACACCAGTGCCAGGTCTCTTCATTCCCATGTTTTCTGTAGTAAATTTTTCACCCGCCTGAATTGTCTGCACAGCCACCAAACTTTTTCTCGCCACTTGTTTTGTATCCAATTCAGCAGCTGAAGGTGTTTTGATTGTTGATCCTAATGCTAACTCAACTTCACGAATCGACTGAACCATTTTTTTTAACTCAGCAGGTTCTAAAGATGCCGCATGATCAGGTCCAATCATTTTTTTATCCAACGTAAAATGTTTTTCAATCACTACAGCACCGCGCGCAACTGCTGCAATCGGCACTGTGATTCCCAATGAATGATCCGAATAACCCACTTGTAGACCAAATGCATGGCGTAGCGTATCCATGGCACGCAAATGAATATCCGCATAATCTACAGGATAATTCGATGTGCAATGCAGTAACATCACTTTTTCTTTTAATAATTGCTGGCCCTGCACTGACGAATACGCGCGTAAAAAAGCTTGCAAAGAAGGTTTTTCCTCCCTATTCAGTAAACCAAAAGCAATGACTGACAATGCCATTTCAATTTCCGTCAATGTCGACATTCCTGTCGATAAAATAATTTTTGGTTTTTTTCTAGCAATTGTCAGTAATAAAGGTGCTGTCGTTAAATCGCCGGATGAAATTTTAATACAAGATAACTGCAGATCGTTTAACAAAAACTCCGCACTTTTAAAATCAAAGGGTGTAGATAAAAATTGTATATTTCTTTTTTCGCAATGTGCACGTAATTCAAAATGCACTGAATGAGATAATTCTAATTTTTTCAGCATAGCCAATTGAGATTCATTCGAATCCGTTGTCTTTTTCTGATAGGCCGCTTTTGGTGCGTGTTGTGATGCCACCGCTTCCGCCAAAAAAGTTTGAAATTTTACGGCATCAACGCCAGCATCTGCAGCCACGTCAATGAGTTGATGCGCCAATTGAAGATCGCCATTATGGTTGACGCCTGCTTCGGCAATAATAAAAACAGGGGGGTTTTTACAAATCATAAAAAGGTTTTCGCATTGTTAAGTTTTTGGTACTTTTGATA
>JABDDU010000036.1 GCA_013287435.1 Verrucomicrobiota bacterium | reverse complement strand
TTTGCATCTGAAAATTTTATGTGGGGTTATGAATTAGGTTTATCTTTGGTGTATATTTATAGCGTTATAGAATTTATAAAGTTCCACACTATTGCATGGAATTGCCAAGATACATTGATTCCTAGTTCGAAGATTTTTTTATATTATTCTGCGCGCATGGCACTCACATTGAGTTTTTTCTCCGGTTTGTTTTATCTTTGTAAAGTAACATTAAACATTTCTATGGTAGGTCTTTCAAATATAGTATTAAATATACACTTGTAAGAGCTTTAAAATTTGTAAATTAGAGGTGCAAGATTCGGTAAGCGTTTGTATAAAACGTTTATTACTATTGCTGTTTCTTGTGTTATTTATTTCATATGTTTTTGAAACACACTTTCAAAAATTGATGACGAAAATTATTTTAGGAAAAAATTTTGTCCTTTGATACATTTCTCTTAGAGCCTGTTTAATATCTCTGGGCTCAAGCGAAAATGATGATATTCGAGTGGAAATAAATGAGAATTTGAGGTGAATACTCTTAGTCTTCGCCGAAAATTGTCATTTATTTACGCCGAATAGCATCATTTGCAGCGAGTCAGGAGATATTAAACAGGCTCTTAAGCACACTGAAACGAAATCCAAACGCACCCATTGAAATAAAATAAATAAAAATGGCTGTCACTATATTAAAAAAGAGATTTTCCATTTGCCATCTTAAACTTGTATGTAACCAAGCATGAGAATTAGGTGAAATTAAATACAATATTATTGCCATGATAACAGTCGAAGCAATTATTCTATAAGTAAAATTTAATAAATTTGGAGGCGGATAATAATATTTCTTCTTAATAAGAACGATCAATAAGATTGCTGCATTTGTTAAACCTGATAATGACGTTGCCAACGCCAATCCTGCGTGTGCAAACCGAGAAACAAGTGCAAAGTTTAAAATAATATTGACGAACAACGCGATCAGAGCAACTTTGACGGGTAACTTTGTATTTTGTTTGGCATAAAATCCTGACGCACAAATTCTTGTTAGCATGAATCCAACAATGCCGATGGCAAATGCGCGCGTACTTTTTTCTGTCATTACAACATCATAAGGTGAAAACAAACCATGACCAAAAAGTGTTGCAACAATAGGCCCTGCAAGCAGAAATAATCCAACGCTTGCTGGAATACTAAAAAAAAAAGAGCGCGAAATTGCCCAATTGAGTGATTTATTATAATTTTCATGATCACTGTTTGCGTGATAGCGTGCCAAGTGTGGCAATACAACGGTCGCAATTCCTGCAGCAATGATACTCACAGGTAGTTCCATGAGTCTGGAAGAGTAATATAACCAGGTAACGCTGCCTTCTGGTAGTTTGGAAGAAAAAATAAAATCTACCAGCACACCCGTCTGCATGATAGAAACGCCAAACAATGCGGGAAGCATAAGTTTTATCACTTTTCGAATATTAGGATCTTTTGTTGTAAAAATGGGCATCACTAATAATTTTTTTTTATATAGAAATGGAAGCTGCATCAATAATTGTATAATGCCACTGAATAAAATTGCCCAAGCAATGGCATAAATAGGTGTTTTAAAAAATGTCGTCAGAAAAATAGCTGCTGTAATAATGAGACCATTAAAAATAATTGGCATAGAGGAGGGAATACCGTAATTCCCAAAAGTGTTTAAAATTGCACTGCATAACGCTGCTAATGTCGTAAATAAAATGCCGGTTGCCATAATTCGAAATAGTGAAATAGTTAACAGTTGACGCACACCCGCATTTGTAAAACCCGGTGTAAATAATTTGATTATGCTCGGTGAAAAAATAATCGAAAAAATGACAACAATAATTAGTCCTAGGAATAATAATGCGGATGTGTGCGAAATAAATTGCCTGACTTCGCTCGCATTATTTTTTATTTGAGTTTCGGATAATACTGGCGTAAAAGCTTGTGTTAATCCTGCTTCTGTAAAGACGTAACTGATAAATGAAGGCAGGTGAAATGCAATAACAAAGGCATCAAAACTACCGGTTGCACCAAAAATACGCGCCCAGATCATATCTCGTACAAATCCCAACACACTTGAAATAATTCGATTGATTGAAACAAGTGATGTGGAGCGCAATAAGCTTTTTTTATCGTTCATAAAAAGCACTGAGGCACCTTGGGTTTGTTAGGCTTGCTCATTTATTAAACCTTACGATACACGCTGGCAACATCATATTATTTTTCAATGCAATTTGATACGATATCGACACCTTATGGATGACGGAGATTTGAGCGCATTTTTGGCGAACCGTGTTTTTTTAAAAATGATTTCATATGATATGAATAAATTATTATTTAAGCGCATTTTTGGAACACTATATCCACCACAATTTGACCACAGAAAAATTATTTTAATTTATCATGCTGTCGGCGACTCACCTTGGGCATTAAAATCCGAAAAATTCTTAGCGCAGATGCAATGGTTAAAAAATAATACCGATGTGGTTTCATTGGCTCACTTGCTTTTTGAATCATCTTCACAGAATCGTATACAAGTGGCAATTACTTTTGATGATGGCTATGCGTGTTTACGGGATATTGTTTCCCCTATTTTCAGCGAACTTAAGATATGCACCACTGTTTATATTAATACGGGCATGATGAGTGATGATATGCATTCTCGCAAAAATTCAGATGCGGCATTGGGTCACTATCCGGATGAGCAATTCTTAAGCTGGGAGGATGTGAAAATCTTAGATCAGGTGGGCTGGATGATTGGATCACATGGTGTTAATCATATTGATTTAACCGCGCAGCCAGAAAGTGTGATTATCGGAGAATTATCGCAATCAAAAAAACACGTCGAAGAAAAATTACAAAAACCGTGCGAGCATTTTGCGTATACGTGGGCAAAATATTCGCCAATAGTACAACAACACGTAAAGAAAGTTGGATACCGAACCGCGGTTGCAGGTCATCATATGCCATTGCATGGTAACAGCGATTTTTTTGCATTGCCGCGTCTGAATATTCAATCAGATTATTCGCAGAAAGATTTTGAAGGTATCGTGACGGGAAAATGGGATTTTATGACTGTGGTTCAGCGTGTGAAAAAAATTTTAAAATAATAACTACTGGGCGATCTATCATGTATAAATTGACAGTAGTAATTTTAACCTACAATGAAGGAATTCATATTGCGCGTGCGATCAATAATGTTAAAGAAATCACTGAGAAAATTATTGTTTTGGATTCATATTCACAGGACAAGACGGTCGAGATTGCGCAATCATTAGGCGCAGAAATTTTATTTCGACAATTTGATGATTATAAAAATCAAAGACAATATGCGATTGATTATTGCAAACCATTAACGGAGTGGATGTTGTTTTTGGATGCAGATGAATACTTGATGGATGCGTTGAAACAAGAAATAAAAAACATAGTCTCAAAACCACAAGAAGTCAGTGGCTATTATTTATGTCGTCGTGCTATTTTCATGAACCGCTGGATTAGGCACGGAGATTGTTACCCAACTTATTTGTTGCGGCTATTCAAACCACAAGTTGCGATTGTTTCTGAAATAATTAATGAACATGTATCCGTTATTGGTAAAATTGGAAAATTACATCATGATTTTGTCGATCAAAATTTAAAAACCTTAGTTGAGTGGACGGATAAACATAATCGATACACTACGTTAGAAGCAAAACGCTTGTTTTTTGATAAAACACAAAAAACAAAAAAATTTAATTTGTGTGTTCAGGCCGAAAGGAAAAAATGGATTCGTGAAAATTGCTGGAATCGCTTGCCGGTTCTTTTGCGCCCATTCCTTTATTTTTTTTATCGATATGTTGTTAGGATGGGTTTTTTGGATGGCAAGGCAGGATTTATTTATCATGCCCTGCAGGGTTGGTGGCTGTGGTTTTTGGTTGGCGCGAAGTTTCTAGAGATGGAAAAAAGAACACGTGATTCTGAAAAGTTTGGAAATGGATTATAAGGTGATCTTGTGTGTGGTATCGCAGGTTTGGTTCATTTTTTTGAGCCTGAAAAAAATATCCAATTGTTATTGTCGAAGATTGCGCATCGAGGGCCTGATGCGCAAGGTGTTTTTATATCTAGAGAAGGTGACGTAGCGCTAGGTCATCGTCGTTTATCGATTATTGATTTATCGACCGCTGCGAATCAGCCTTTTATAAAAGATGAATGGATTTTGGTTTTTAATGGCGAAATTTATAATTTTTTAGAATTAAAAAAAGAATTGGTTGCTCAGAATGCTAAATTTTTTACTGATTCTGACACAGAAGTATTATTAGAAGCATGGCGGTATTGGGGTAGTCGCGCCTTAAATCGTTTGCGTGGTATGTTTGCGTTTGCTCTATATAATCAGAAAACCCACCAGCTTTTTTTGGCGCGCGATTCATTTGGAATCAAACCATTATTTTTATATCAACGGGGTATCCAAATAGCCTTCGCTTCAGAATTAAAAGCAATATTGCCGCTTCTGCATGAGAAAAAAATTAATTCGACTGCTGTCGCAGCATCATTGTTGTATGCTTGGATACCGGATACGCAGTGTATTTTTCAAAATGTAATAAAATTTCCAGCGGGTCAGTGGGCTGAAATACAGAATGGAGAAATCACGTTTCATTGTTATGATGATTTTTCTGAATTATTACAGTCTGACTTCAAAACCCCGCTGTCAGTTGATGACTTGGAATCTGTGTTGCTAGATTCCGTTGAAAAGCATTGCATTGCTGACGTACCTGTTTCTACATTTCTGAGCGGTGGTTTAGATTCCAGTTTATTAACTGCCATGGTTAAACGCAAAACAGACCAACTGAACAGTTACACGATTGCGTTTGAAACGAAAGACAAAGCTTTTGAAGCCATGCCGGATGATGCGTTTTACGCGGAGAAAATAGCAAAAAAATTAGGGGTGACGTTACATCGTATTGAAGTAACGCCCCGCGTCGTTTCTCTTTTGCCAGAAATGACAGCAACGTTGGACGAACCTATTGGCGATGCTGCTGCAATCAATACGTTTTTAATCTGCAAAGCGGCGCGTGAAAGTGGTGTGAAAGTTTTGTTGTCCGGAATGGGGGCTGATGAATTATTTGGTGGTTATCGAAGGCATTACGCGTGCCTATTGGCACAACGTTATCAAAAAATTATGCCATCTTTTATTCAAGAAAAAATCTTGGTCTCTCTCATCAAGAGATTACCTGTTGCTGGAAAAAACAGCGGATATCGTTTAATGCGCTGGCTCAAGCGATTTATGGAGTTGGTAAACCTGCCAGAAGAAACTCGCTTTTTACGTAGTTATACTTATTATTCTCGTGATGATTTGTTGCAATTATTGCTGCCTGAATTGCAAAAAACAATTTCACAAATTTTTTTGGAGCACGCGGCAGTTTATGTGCGCGCTTCCCATTTCGATACTGTAAACCGTATGTGTTTTGCGGATCTTAATTTATTTTTACGCGGTTTAAATTTAACCTATATCGATCGTGCGAGCATGGTAGCCTCTACTGAAGTACGCGTCCCTTTTGTGGACCGTGAGGTGGTGAAAGCGGCATTTCGAATGTCCGGCTCTCAGAAATTACATGGTCGCACGGGTAAGTTTTTATTAAAAAAAGTGGCGGAAAAATGGTTACCTGCTGAAATTGTTTATCGAAAGAAAGCAGGTTTTGGTGTACCGTTGCGATCATGGATTCGATGTGATTTACGCGAACAAGTGGATGATTTGGTATTAAGCGATCATGGTTTATTAGGGCGTGGGTTATTGAATCCTCAGGTCATGCGACAAATGGTATTGGAAGAT
>JABDDU010000035.1 GCA_013287435.1 Verrucomicrobiota bacterium | reverse complement strand
ATAAGACCGGAGAAGTCCGACCCCGGGCATTTTCTTGATAATACCTAAAATAGGTACTATCATACCCAAATGAAAAGAAAAAGAAATCAGATAGCGTCCAATCTATTCCCCAAGGTTCGGCAACGGGTTTTACGGTTGCTATATGGAAAACCAGACCAGCTGTTTTACACCAATGAAATTATTCGATTGAGCGATTCAGGCACGGGTGCAGTACAGCGAGAATTAGCTAAGTTGTCCGCCATGAATCTCATTAAATCTGAGGTATTTGGTAATCAAAAACGTTATCAGGCAGATCAATCTTCACCACTTTTTGCTGATTTGCGAAATATTATTTTAAAAACATTTGGGTTATCAGATGTTTTACGAGAAGCGTTAGCACCTATTGCAACTCAAATACAGTTTGCCTTTATTTATGGCTCAATTGCATCAGGTCACGATACCGCAAAAAGTGATATTGATTTAATGATAGTCTCCGATACACTAACCTATGCTGAATTATTTTCATTACTTAAGGCGCCTGAAAAAAATCTAGGTCGTAAAATTAATCCCACTTTTTATTCTAAAGCAGAGTGGATAACGCAACATAACCGTAAAAATCATTTTGTATTACAAGTGATGAAAAAGCCGAAATTATTTTTAATAGGAACAGAAGATGAGCTCAGAAAGCTTAAATAACCTTGTTAAAACAGGTCAATTAAAAAAAGAAATGGTCAGCCAGGATGAACTGTCGGGATTGCTGCACTCTGGTAAAGTGCGTTTGACGGATGCGCTCAATACATCACTATCGTCTGAAAGCCGATTTGATCTTGCTTATAATGCGCCCATGCTTTGGCGTTGGCGGCTTTGCGATTTCATGGATACCGTTCCACAAATCGTTACATCGTTTTCCAGGTATTACCAATCACGGTGGGTGTTGGCGCAGAGGTTTGGCGCATTCTGTCCAAGTGTCATGACAAACGAAATTTAACAGAATATGAAGGTCATTTTGAACCAGATACTCGTCTGCTAAAAGAACTGGAGCAAGCCACCCAAATTTTGCTTGATAAGGTGAGCAAATTAATTAAAACCCAATGATTGTGGTGTAAGGCTCTAAGGATTGCTCGGACAAGTCCTCAATAATACGAATTATCCCGAAGACGCCGAAATACTCGCCAGCATTATCCTGGACTTCGATCATTTTTTAAAACTTCATCCTCTGTACGAAATGGTCAAAATGACCGTCTGATGTTTTACATGTATGTTAATATTTTTTTAATATGTACTTGATGCAATCTTCAAACAACATGTTACCGGCAGCAACAAAAAATTAATCAGGTATTATTTTATGCGTACTGACGTTTTAATTGAAGGAAAAGGACTTGTTACAATTGCTTATTCTGAAAAACCTCTTCCTCAACGTGGTGAAATTACTAAGTTATCAGCAGCACAGCTTGTGGCTATGTTTGGTTTTGCTTACAGTGAATCATTGCATGGCGATAAAGACGAATTAGCACTTTGGCTGAATAATCCATCTGAACACGAACCCCTGAACATGGAGTATCCACTCACATTGGATAAAGTGAAAGAACGATTAGCTGCTCCCTTGGATCACTTTGTAGTATGTCGTATGGATGAAGGCGTGGGTTGTGGATTATTTACAGCAAAAAAAATTGAGGCTGGCACTGTGCTTTTGATTTATGCGGGTGTCATAGGAAACGCGAGCTTCGCATTTGAAAAAGCTGACGAAAAAGATAGCAGTTATGATTATTTATGGAATGACATTGAAGCAAACAACTCTGATCCAAGCAGGATAAAAGTAGTCAGTCCAAGAAATATAGGTGGTCTTGCACGCTTTATGCAGCACTTGCCACGCGATCGAGAAACAAAAGAAGGTCAGATCAAGCAGGCAATAGCTTCTTACTGTGCCGCTTCTGACTGCCGGATCTCATCAGGTATTGATGCGGAGGATTGCGTGTATACAACAGCACAGAAGTATGCCCCTTTTGAGCTGGAGGGTATTGAGTTTGATGATGAAGCAACAAGAAATCTGTTGCAGAAAGCTAATGTCAATATTTCACGGGTTGTGATCGACGGAGTAACAGTTCTTGTGTGTTGGGCTCCGAGCGATATCGAAGAAAATACTCAACTTGGTTACGATTATGGAGACAAGTATTGGAGCAATGAGAGAAGGCCACGTTATTTTTATTCCGATGGAACACTTGTTCCTCTTACAAAATATCACCACAACAGTAATTTTCTAAGCGCACCATACTCGGACGATCCGAAAGTCAATTACATGTGTGGCGTTACTGAATATAAAGAAAAGAAGTATTGGCAGGCCGTAAGCACTCTTTCTGTTGCTCTCCAAGGATTCACCGCTAAGGTTGGACTAAATAGTGCAGAATGTGGTTTGTGTTATTCCACTTTAGCATCTGTTTATCATGACATGCCCAGAGCTGGCACGGAAATTAACCCGCACGCGCTTTTAGCATCCGTAGTTGGTACGGGAATTAACCCGAAGGCGCTGACGTGTTGCGAAATAGCCATTACTATTTTTTCTGTTGTGCAAAGCAATAATAGAGCGTCAAATAATACCGAACAGTGCCGGCATGATGATGAAAATTTAACTAAGATCTTAGAAAAATATAAAGGATACTTGAAAAAAATGCAGGGAAATCCAATGGTTTTATATACTAAAGCAGTTGAAACTATTGACGCGAAAAAATATCTACAAGCAATCTGTCAATTGGAGCGTATCTGCGAAACAAGTATGAATGATAATAAGCTGGTGGGTTTTTGCTATAACACAATGGCTTCTTGCTTTGCAGCGCTAGGTGATAGAGATAAAACGATTTTCTGTTGTACGCAAGCAATACATTTTGCTACTCAATCAGCACCAGATGGTGATTCAGTTAGCCAGACTTTATTGTCAGCATTGCAAACTGACTTGGCAAAGCTTGGTGACATCTCTCTGTGCCAGCCAAAGTGAGACAAAAATCCGTTAAAATCGTAAGAACTATAGGATGGTAAGGTAATATGCAAAATGAATACAGAAAGGATATTTCAAACAACCAGACACAGGCGCTGAAACAATATGACATTGTATCGCATTTTTTATTGTTGCTTAACAGGTTATTTTCGGGTGCATCAAATTAAATGACACCGAAGCAGCGCGTGTAGGGAATTTGTAACGTACTCAAACCGTTTTTACCGTGTTTCAGGCTGTGTTAGACTGTTAAATTATTTAATGGTGAATAACATGCTTTTCCATGTGTATGACCACATAATACTAAAAATTCAATGTCATGATTTTGCTGCGCAATTTCCAATAAAACATCGCCGCTTGCTTTCGATCCAAAAAATGGCAACCAATCATCGCCGCTGATTTTTCCTTGATAAAGACAAGCTTCTTTGAATGGTGGAATATGCGTTAAATAATAATCATGATTTCCCAATACAAAATAAAGAGGCTTTTGGATTGTATCTGCCATTTCTGTTAATAAATCAACAACGCTGTTGCATCAAGATTGCCGCTTTGACCTGCAAAAAATCATCGAGTTAGACGCGAATTATTCAACAACGCCTAAATTTAAACGACTCATAAACTCGCTCCAATAAAAATTTTGATGATTAAAGTGACAACTTTGATCTTGATGAGCCTACATTAGAATTCTGATGGAAATATTAAATTGATTATAATTTAAACAAATAAAATTATTTAAAAGTACTTACACAAAATCCAAAGGCAGATTAGTTTTATCAACTATTTTTTGCAGAACAAAGCTTGAGTGCACGCTGGTCACCCCATCGATTTGCGTGATGCGTTCTAACAACACTTTTTGGTAATGCTGCATATTCGAAACAATCACCTTTAATAAATAATCCGCTGCTTGACCAGTGATTAAATAACACTGGATAATTTCAGGAATTTTTTTGATTGCTGATTCAAATTGACGCATGCGCTCAGGTGTATGTCTATCTAAACCGACAGATACCATGACGGTAAGTTGCAATGACAAGGATTCTGGATCTAGCAATGCAACGTATTTTTGAATAATGCCTTCGTCTTCAAGCGCTTTAACGCGACGCAGACAAGGCGATGGTGATAATGCAACCTCATCCGCCAATTCTTGATTACTCAATCGCCCATTATCTTGTAGTAATGTCAGGATTTTTTTATCGATTCGATCCATTTTACTCTCACTATTGCTAACAATAGTTTTATTAAAGCATAATATTCTATTAATTTCAATTATATTAAAATTATATATCAATACATGTCTATTTTCACTTGTTTTTCGCAATCATTTGTCAAGATCATTGTGTTAGTCTTTTGTTATGGATAAGAAGTAATGGAATAAATGTTTAATTTAAAATTAACGAGGTGTTTATGAAAAAGTCTTTTATTGAAAGGATTGTAGCAAAGAAAATGGCAAAAATGTCAAACGGTGCTTCAAACAGCGCTTTTTGTTGCGCTAATAGTTGTCATGGTTAAAAAATACTGGCGAAGAAATTCGCCAGTGTTTATCGCGCGGAGGAAAATAAAATGCGACCTATTCATGAAATGATGCAATACAAAAACGAGTATGTTTTTAAAAGATATGAAAGAGAATTTCCTACTAATAAAATATCAGCAGAACAAGCGTTTCACGGCATCATACAATATTTGTGGTTGTGTCAAAAACACAGAATAGATAAAAAAAATCGACCTGATGATGAATCATTGCATTTTGTTTGCAGCATGTATCCTGAAATGCGTGAAATAGATGATATGTGGCATACGTTTTTGATGTTTACAAAAGATTACGCAGATTTTTGTGAACAATATTTTGGTGGATTCATCCATCATACGCCAAAGACAGGCGATGAAAAATATGATCCTGAATTTTTTAAAACAGAATTTACGCGATATATATCTTATGTGTACGATAATTTGGGTGAAGCAACGGTTACAAAGTGGTTTGCAGAGTTTGTGGATTAAGCATTGCCATATTAAACTTTCTGAGATGGGGATTGGCGAAGCATTGGTCTGTTGTTAAAAAACATGCGTCGTTTCAAAAAAGCCGCACCCATTGACGAAAGGTGTATCGCGCCAACTGCGGAAGTTGCCCTGCGTTTTTTATTGTTATACTCGCGACTTTAAAATGCCGAAACGGACTTTACCATGGATTTTTTAAGTTTGTCGTGTACAAAGCTGAAATTCAATGAACTATTGTTTCGATACCTTCAGTCTTCGTGCTTCTTTTGGATCTGTTATGAGTGGCCGATAAATTTCAACGCGATCACCATCATGTAGAACGGTATCGAGTGTTACGGGTTTGCTAAAAATGCCCACTGAATTTTTTAATAAATTAATTTCTTGGAAGTGTTCAAGTATTTTTGACTGAATGATGGCCGATTCGACGGTACAATTTTCGTCAACCCTTAAAGGGATTTCAAGTTGTTTTTCGGGAGTTGCGTAAGAGACTGCGATTGCAATCATGGATATATTTTCCTTGCTCGCTCAACAAACGCATCAACCAATGTTCCTGCGACTTGCTGAAAAACAGGTCCAAACATCATCGCAAAAATTTTATTCGACAACTCGAATGCCAAATCTAAAATAACTTCAGAATGATTTTCATCTCGCATTTCAAATCGCCAAAAACCTTCTAATTGTTTAAATGGACCATCAATTAATTGTATCTCAATCAAGCGATTTTTTTGCAAACGATTTAAGGTCGTAAATGATTTTTGCATACCTTTTGCTGATAAAATTAAGGTCGCGCGTATTTCATCATCTGATTTTTCATGTACAACGCTTGCAATACAATACGGCACAAATTCGTGATATCGCGCAATGTCGTTGATCAAATCATACATTTGCTCTATTGAATAAGGGATAATGGCTGAACGATGAATCGTAGGCATTGAAGAAATCTCGCGGTTTTAATTTCTGAATGATACACTACGACGCATTATGAGCAAGAAATCAGAAGATAAAATCATCGCGAATAATAAAAAAGCGTGGCATGATTACCATTTAGAAGCGCAATTTGAAGCGGGACTTGTGCTCGAAGGCTGGGAAATTAAAAGCATTCGCGCGGGACATGTGCAGTTAAAAGAAAGTTATATTTTATTGAAAAGTGATGAAGCGTGGTTGATCGGCACACATATTACCCCATTAAAAACCGCTTCAACGCACATCGAACCCGACCCCACCCGCTCTCGAAAATTATTATTAAATCGCCGTGAAATTAATAAACTTTTTGTCGCCAGAGAACGTGAAGGTTACACGATTGTGCCGCTCGATTTACACTGGTTTAAAAACCGCGTAAAGATCCAAATTGCCATTGCCAAAGGTAAAAAAGAGCATGATAAACGCGCGTCGATCAAAGAACGTGACTGGAATCGTGA
>JABDDU010000034.1 GCA_013287435.1 Verrucomicrobiota bacterium | reverse complement strand
ATAGAGAGAACATATCATATTGAACCCTTATTGCCATTTAATTTTGAACCCTAATAGAACCCTATTTGAACCATAATATTGAACTATAATTGAACCTCAATAGAACCCTAATTGAACCCTATTTGAACCCTAATAGATATTAATCCTAATTAATTTTTCAAAATAATTTATTTTGCGAGTAAAAAATAAAATTTAATATTAATGAATAGGTTATAAATTTTGAACCCTAGTTGAACCCTAAGTATTTATAATCAATTGAAGTGAATGGCAGATAAGAAATATATTATTGTTTTTTAAAAAATTCTGAACCCTAATTGAACCATTATTATCATTTAAGTTTGAACTCTAATTGAACCTTAATTGAACTCTATTTGAACCCTAATTAAAGGGTGTATGGTATTTCAGCTAGAATGTTCCATGTGAAACTATGGTTTGATTTATTTAGACCGAATAGGGTGCCGATTTTCTTTTTATTTGAATCGCTGATGATCACTGATAATTAATTTAAAGTGATAAATGAAGTGGGGTGATTGTGAGTTTTATTATTTTGAACCCTAATTGAACCCTAATTGAACCCTAAATGGCATGATTAAGAAATGTTAGAAGTGTGCGAGCAGAGTACGGATGCAAGGTAATCATTAAGTCAATTCACATGTAAATGATATCCGTTATTGGTAATTATAGGTGGTATCTAATACAGATAGAGAATGGTTTAAATTGATATCTCATCATGGTATCTGTTTCTGTATCTGTTATTGATACCTTTGATTGTTGCCTATTTGATATCTAAAACTGGTATTGAATAGGGCTATCTGTATTTGCTATTTGATAATGATATCTAAAGAGAAGTAGGGTTCAGCATTGTTCCACGTGTAACAAATGCGCCTAATACCTTTACACGCAGAACCCATCCAAATGCTAAGAATGTGAGCGTTATGCGCTAACACGATCATTAAAACGCGTTTAAGTCGGTTTAAACCAATATAACCGACACAAAATTTAAAATAAGCGACACATAAATTAAATAAAAGAGACACAATAATTAAATATAAGCGACACAAAATTTAAGTTAGTGTCAGCAATCAGTGTCAGTGTCGACTCTTTCTGACACTGACGCTGATCACTGACACCATCACTATTGCATGTAAACTAACAAATATTTCAAATCACTTCATAATTTGGAGTGGATACAAAAACCGCGACCAGGTAATACCAAATTTATTAAAAATCAACAATAAAAACACAATTCTACAATTTTTCAAAAAAAGATGGATTTTTGTTGAATAGAAATTTTCTACTAGTTATCATGCGCGCACGGATTTTGTTTAAAATGGACAAGGATTTGTAAAATGAATTATTCTTCAATTCTTAAGATAAAAGACATTTCTAGTATACTCGGCGTTTCAACACACCTGCTTTATAAAATAATAAAAGAAAATTCGATTGAATGTATTGCAGAAAGCAATAAAAAGGTATTGCCGCCGTCATCAGTTCGTCAAATTATGGAACTTCGCGGTTTTCAGTATTCTCCTAAAAATAGACCGATGATCATTAATGTATTCGGCATGAAAGGCGGAATAGGGAAGACGTCTATTGCAACGGCTATTTCTGAAGGGGCAAGTCGACTGGGATTTAGGGTGCTAGCCGTTGATTTAGACATGCAAGCGAATTTAACACAATCCTTTCGTATGAAAAAAAAATCACAGCATGTGTTAAGACATGTGATTGATGAGGATGCCTTTACGTCTATTTCTCAAACCATTTGCAATGTTCATCAGCATTTGGATCTCGTTCCTTCTAATCTTGAAAACTCTAAAATAGAAATTTTATTAAGTCAAAAAACGATAGACCTTTTTGGTTATTTTAATTATCTGTTTCGCGGCGTTTTTCAAAATTATGATTTAATCATTTTGGATTGTCCGCCATCGGTGAATAAAATCACCACCTGTGCCACTTGCTTTGCTGATATGAATCTCATACCAGTGAATGCCGATACTGATTCGTTTGATGGCGTTTGTATGTCAGTGTCTGAAATTAAACGACTAGAAAACACCTTTCAAGAACGTAATTTAAAAATCAACTACAAAATTCTTTTTAATAAATATGATGCGCGTGAAAAGTTGAGCTTTCAGGTGATGGGGCATATCGGCCAAGAAAAAGATTTATCAGAACACTTGCTTCCCATTGTGATTCGCACCGACACCTCCTTTAAAAACACCAAAGCCGACGGTGGGTATATTTTTGATCTTAGAAAATCGAGCGGCAGGGAAGATTGTTTGGCGCTGATTACTGAGATCACCGGTATTAATAAATGGTTGGAAGAAAAAGCAGCGCCGAGTAAAGGCGTTGAAACACAGAATATGGTGATGGAAGAAAGTAGGATTGCGGTGTAAAGCGTTTGCAGGAAAAATGTACCCACTCCAAATTTATAGAGTGATTTGAATATTTTTTAGTTTACATGCAACAACGCTGGTGTCAGTGATCAGTGTCAGTGTCAGGAAAGAACGGACACTAATCTCTGATGCTGACACTTTTTTAAAAAAGTGCAGCTACAGAAATTAAACATATGATATTAAGTTGCCACGCAATAGGGAACGGTTGCTAAAAATGGACTTACAAGAAATACTCAAAAAGCAGCGCGCTCAAGGATTTAAAAAGCCGCTCACCCTGTCAAACACATTGTCTATTAGCGACTATCTACTAGACCCGGATACCAGTCGTCCTTATTCTGATGAAATCAGTGCGCACAAATCACTCTCGTTATCGCTTGTCAAAAACAATCAAGCCGCGGTGGATTCTGAAAAGAAAAATACAGCTAATTTCGACATCAAAAACACATCATCCTCTGTTGAACTTTCCGCAAGAAAACAACCTCATTTCGACAACAGAAAGGCGACACAACAATTAAGATCAGCGACACAACAATTAAAACGATCAGCGACACAAGAATTACGATCAGCGACACAAACAGCGACACAACAATTAAAAAATAATTACCGAAACGCGGGCAGAAAAAAAATAGTGTCGTATTCTTACGCTTCCTTGAGCGGAAACGAACGCGCCATCGTGGATGAAATTTACATAGACTGTTTAAAAAACCGATCTCTTGAAACAAACTACATAGAAAAAAATCAATTTTCTCAAAGAGTTAATGTAAAAATAGGGGCAATTCGCACCTCATGCACAAGGCTTCGTAAAAAGAATATATTAAGTGATTTTATTGCCACAAAAGGACGTGGATCAGCATGGAAATTTGTACTGTCTGAATCCATTTATCACCAAATCTCGGTGAAAAGTGGTCAAAACACCGTTCCGATAAGCGACACAAACAGCGACACAACAATTCTTAGTAGTAGTAGTATATATAAAATTACTACTACTAAGAGCGCGATAAGCGACACAAAAATTAAACCCGATTTTGCTCAAAATCACGCGATACAGCTTCCCGCCCATTGGAAAAAAATTGAATACGCGGAATTACAAAAAACCCTCAACCTGTTCAACGAGCGATTTGGTCTTGCGCAAATCAAAACAATTTTTTCAGAAGCGGGCGATTTGATTTCTGCAACCGATGTTCAAACCTCGATTAACAATTTCACTCTCGGGTTAAATAATTTTATCCAGAAACCCACCTCTGGCATTTACGATCGAAAAATTAAAATTGCGACCTTGCTCGAATGTTTGAGAAACGGCGAGACGTTTATCGACCCTCAAGTCGAGGCTGCGAAAGAAGCGGAGTCAAAACGAACAGCTTCTGAAAAAAGAAAAGAAATACAAGTGCGGTATTTCGAATCGAAGTTTGAACATTATTTTACCCATTTGTCAGACGAGCAGATGATTGCGTTAATTCCGATGACATGGAAAAATTCCAACGCTGCCTGGGAACATGCGGTTAGAACCAATAACGCCATTGTTCAAAAAAGTTACGCAAAAGATTTTGTGAAAGAATATTTTGAGAAAAATATTTGGCCGGAAGTGTTGGAAAAATTATTGGGAATGGAGTGATATTACCCATGGATTTCAAATATGCGTTATAAAACGATTTGTGTCGTTGGACTAGGTTACATAGGGCTACCCTCAGCTTCGTTGATTGCAGCACATGTAAAGCAGGTTATTGGCTGCGATATTTCAAAACCAATAGTCGACACAATCAACTCAGGTAAATCACATCTACTTGAACCCGAATTAGACACGCTTGTTCGTGAAGCAGTCCGAAGTAAAAAATTAATAGCACAACTCACCATTCCCAAAGCCGATATTTATGTGATCACCGTTCCAACACCGGTCACTGAAAAAAATACACCCGATATTTCTTATGTGAAATCTGCTGTTGACTCTATTGCGCCGCAATTAGAAAAAAATAATTTGATTATTATTGAATCAACATCGCCCGTGGGCACAACCGAACAAGCGGTCGTATGGATTCAATCCTTGCGTCCGGATTTAAATATACTCACCGATATTTTTTTAGCCTACTGTCCTGAACGCGTTATGCCCGGTCAAATTATTCGTGAATTAGTGAATAACGATCGTGTGGTTGGCGGCATTAATCCAGAATCAACAAAAAGAGCGATCGCCTTCTACCAGTTATTTGTCAAAGGCGAGTGTATTGCAACGACAGCGCGAACCGCAGAAATGACAAAACTCACCGAAAACGCTTTTCGCGACGTCAATATTGCGTTTGCCAATGAATTATCAATGATTTGTGATCATGAAGGTATTAACGTGTGGGAATTAATTGCATTAGCCAATCGACATCCGCGCGTAAAGATTTTGCAACCAGGCCCCGGTGTGGGTGGCCATTGTATCGCAGTCGATCCCTGGTTTATTGTCGCCTCAAACCCCAATCAAGCAAAATTAATTCGTACTGCGCGTGAAGTGAATGATTACAAAGCGCGTTATGTGTTAAAAAATATTTTAAAAACGGTGAGCACATTAGAAAAACCAACCATTGCGTGTTTAGGAATTACTTTCAAAAAAAATGTGGATGATTTGCGAGAAAGTCCTGCGTTAATGATTGTCAATCAACTTGCTGACAAAACATCAGGAAAAATTTTAGTGGTAGAGCCGCATATTCAAACCTTACCAAAATCATTAACGCAAAACGACAATGTCACTTTAACCCCTTTAGACGAGGCATTATTAATCGCTGATATTGTTGTTTTATTGGTTGCGCATTCTGCATTTACAGAAGAAAAATTATCTCAATTACAAACCGAAAAATTAATCGATGTCGTTGGCTTAATCGGAAAAAAATATGATGCAAGTATTGCAGTCGCTTAAATCAGGCGACACAATTTTAGAAGACGTTCCTTGTCCTAAAAATAATTCCAATTCCTTATTAATTGAAACAACGAAAACCCTATTATCTTCCGGTACTGAGCGCATGTTATTAGAATTTGGTCGCGCCAATTTAATCGGAAAAATAAAGCAGCAACCCGATAAAGTAAAAATGGTTTTGGAAAAAATAAAAACCGATGGATTATTATCAACTTTTAATTCTGTCAAAGCAAAATTGGATCAACCTATACCACTCGGTTATTGCAACGTCGGTCGTGTACTGGAAGTGGGTGAAAAAATCACGGGATTTTCAGTGGGAGATCGCGTGATTTCAAACGGATATCATGCAGAAATAGTTCGCGTTCCTAAAAATTGTTGCGCGAAAATTCCCGATAGCGTGTCTGACGAAAGTGCTGCATTTACCGTCGTTTCTGCTATTGCTTTACAAGGTATTCGTTTATCGAAACCCACCTTAGGTGAACATTATGTCGTGATTGGTTTGGGATTAATTGGATTGTTGACCGTGCAATTATTAAAAGCCAATGGTTGTCGTGTATTGGGTGTTGATTTTGATACACGTAAATGTGAATTGGCAAAACAATTTGGCGCAGACATTAGCAGTCCCGATAGTATTATTTCTTATGCTGAACTTTTTTCTCGTGGCTGTGGTGTGGATGCAGTCATTATTACGGCAGCAACCAATAGCAATGAATTATTGCATGATGCTGCAACGATTTGTCGAAAACGCGCACGCATTATTTTAGTGGGTGTGATTGGAAAAGAATTTTCGCGCGCGGATTTTTATGAAAAAGAATTGAGTTTGCAAGTGTCGTGTTCCTACGGGCCTGGACGTTATGATGATGTCTATGAAAAGCAGGGGTTAGATTATCCGATTGGGTTTGTACGTTGGACAGAGCAGCGTAATTTTGAAGCGGTTTTAGAGTTGATGGCGAAAAAGAGTTTAACTACAAAACCGCTTATTTCAAGCACTTTTACTATCGATCATGTTTTTCAAGCGTATGAAACACTCGAAAATAATAAATCTATTTTAGGTATTTTAATTGATTATCCAAACACTGATCGAGTACGTAAAACGCAATCATCCATTTGCATTGATCATCCTGTCGGTTCACCAGAAAAAGTAACGATGGGATTGATCGGTTCTGGAAATTATGGCGCGTCCATTTTAGCGCCCGCATTTAAAAAAGCGGGTGTCGCTTTACATAGCGTTGTTTCAAATCAAGGGGTCAGTGCAAAACGGCTTGCAAAAAAAATAGAATTTTATTATGCATTAACTGATGAAAAAATGATTTATTCAGATAATGCGATTAACACCGTGGTTATTGCAACACGACACAATATGCATTCAGAACAAGTCATCCAAGCGCTTCAAAAAAATAAACATGTGTTTGTTGAAAAACCCTTAGCTATTCATTTAGATGATTTAGAAAAAATAAAATCCGCGTATGAAAAAAATAACAATACTGTCTTAATGATTGGATTTAATAGACGATTTTCACCACTGACTCAAACCATCAAAAAATTATTAGAGAATGAATGTGCCCCAAAATCCTTTATCATCACAGTGAATGCCGGATTTATTCCAACTCACCATTGGACGCAAGACAGTCATATTGGCGGCGGAAGAATTGTAGGTGAAGCCTGTCATTTTATCGATTTATTGCGATATTTAGCGGGAAATCCCATTAAAAGTTGGCACGCTGTTGCATCACAATCTGATACCGCAATCATTACATTCCAATTTTCAGATGATTCCTGTGGTGTGATTAACTATTTAGCCAATGGCCATAAAAAAATTGCTAAAGAACGATTAGAAATTTTTTGTAACGGAAAAATTTTGCAACTCGATAATTTTAGAAAATTAATTGGCTTTGGATTTAAAAATTTTAAAAAACAAACTTTTTTTAGTCAAAATAAAGGTCAGTTTGAATGCGTTCAGACTTTTGTGAACGCTATTTCGAATGGTTTACCATCACCCATTTTATTTGATGAGATTATGGAAGTTTCGAGAGTTTCAATTGAGATTGCTGAGCATTTACAGCAATGAGAAAATCAACAAGTTAAGTGAGCGTTGCCCCTGGTTTTTGAGAAGTTACCCATCAACGCTTT
>JABDDU010000033.1 GCA_013287435.1 Verrucomicrobiota bacterium | reverse complement strand
CAAGTGTACAATCCTTTTATGTCCTATAGTTTTTACTATAAGACCTATCATATTTAATTGAAATATATTATAATTTACTAAATTATAACGATTTTTCATGTTTCTGAAATTTTAAAATGACTATTTGTGACGTTTTGGAATATTTGCTATACTGATTAAAATGACTATTTATGACGCATCTGTTTTTAAACAAATGCTGCTCTGGAATGAAATTATGCACGCTAATACACACTATAAAAATACTTATCGAGAAAAATTACTCGGTAAAATTGAATCTCTAAATACATCAGTATTTACAAGAGATGATCTAACTCGCAGCCATAGTAATCAAGCTCAATTACGATTAAATCGCGCGCTTAAAACATTTATTGATCAAGGTCATATTGTTAAAGTGAGTCATGGATTATATGCCAAGGCAGAACCCATTACACTTCCAAACGGCAAAAACAAAATTATCTTGCGAGATTCATTTGAATCGGTTGCTATTGCTGCATTAAATAAATTAGGTTTGCATTGGGAATATGGCAGCGCTATTGCAGCGTACAATCGCGGTGAAACAACACAAGTCCCCGCCGCGTTTTCTGTTAAACTTCATTCTCGTTTTCGCGGAACAATTGCAGCGGAAGGCAGAAAAGTAATTTTTGAGGATGGTATTAATGCTCGATAAATTAGATTCACAACAAATACGAAAAACTTCTGCCATATTGGGCATCCCGGCTGATTTTATTCGCAAAGATTATTTTGTAACAAAAGTCATTCACGCATTAATACAAATCCAAGATGATTATTTTGAATTAATTTTTCAGGGTGGTACCAGTTTATCAAAAGGATATCAGGTGATTCACAGAATGTCGGAAGATGTCGATTTTCGCGTCATTCAAAAAGCCAATACTAAATCTTTAGGTAAAGAAGTACGCCGCAAAAAATTGCGTGATTTTAGACACAAATTAATATCACAGCTTAAAAAGACTGGTTTTGAAGTATCAAATGAGGCGATCCGCGTGTTATACGAAGGTCGCTTTATGAGTATTGAAGCAAAATTTACGGATTCAGAAAAAATATCGTATTTAAAACCACATGTCGCAGTCGATTGTTTTTTGGGTGAGTTTTCATTAACACCAACAACAAAAAATATTACATCACTCATTAAATTGACGCTAGAAAATGAATGCGATCACCCTACTTTTCCAGTTGCATGCGTTGCGTTAGATGAAACCGCTGCTGAAAAATGGGTTGCACTCACGCGGCGCATTGCCAATACCAAAACAAAATCAAGAAAAGGTGATAAAGATTTAGTGCGTCATTTATATGATCTTTATCAGCTCAATGCCAATAAACTATTAACCGGCGAATACAAAAATATTGTGCAAGGCATTATTGAAAAAGACAAAGTGCAATTTAAAAAACTCAATGACAATTACATTGAAAATCCCATTCGTGAGTCTCAAGCAGCGCTAGATATGCTGTACAACAATCCAGAGTGGCAATCACACTGGAATTATTTTTTAGAGCAAATGGTATACGACACAGTCAAACCAACTTATGAAAAAGCATATGCGAAATTGCAATTAATGAGTCAGGAAATTTTTGAGGTTTTAAAATAGAATAACATCGTGTTTTGGAGACCTGAATGACTAAATTCCGTGAGTTACTACCACTGTATGCCGTCGTATTTCTCGGATTTTTGGGTTATGCTCTAACGATTACCTTGTTTATTCCAATGTTAATGAATAAACATTTTTTATTTTTACCGACTAACATCTCGACATCGATACGTGCGAGCTTATCCGGTCTGCTATTAGCGATGTATCCGCTCGGTCAATTTATTGGCTCACCCATCATCGGAAATTTTTCAGATCACTTTGGCAGAAAAAAAGTATTGCTGATAAGTCTATGTGCGTGCGCGATTGGATTTGCAGGAATGGCTGTGAGTATTGAATTACATTCTGTGAGTTTATTATTTTTCAGTGCATTTTTTACAGGATTGTGTGAATCGAATATGGCGATTTCACAATCAGTAATTGCAGATCGTGTCAAAAACCCAACAGATAAAACGATTTTAATTGGTTATGTTTATTCAGCCTGCAGTTTGGGTTATGTGATAGGGCCATTATTGGGCGGCGGTATTGGTCATTTTCTGGGGTTTGATATCCCATTTTATGTGACTGCGTTTTTTGTATTGGTGGTAATCTTGTGGATTCATTTTGTGTTTCAAGATAATTACATACCAACAAAATCCGAAGCAATCAAAATACTAAAATCAATTGTCGCAATAAAATCGATTTTTCATCAGAAAAAACTCTATCAATTTTATTTTATCAATTTTGTTATCTTTTTTTCTGTACAAGGGTTATATCGAGTTGTTCCATTATTTGTAGTTGATACATGGAAACCAACAGTTTTTATTTATTCACTACTGATTTCTTTTGTATCTCTATTGTGTTTGTTTGCAAATTTATTTTTTCTAAAAAAATTAGCCGAGCGTTTTTCGACAACGAGATTGTTAGGCGCATTATTAATCATTGGTGGAATATTGGTTGTTTCCATTGTATTGCCAAATCACTTTAAATGGATTTGGATTTTATATGGACTAGCCGTTATTCCTACTGTAATGGCGCTACCGACGTGTACGACGTGGCTATCTGATCAAGTGCCAGCAGAGAACCAAGGTCAAGTGCTTGGTAATAATCAAGCGTTATTAGTGTTGGGCGAAGCTTCTTCTGCAGCAATCGGTGGATTAATTGCGGCGATTTTCATTCCTTTACCTGTTGTCATGATGGGTATCATCTTATTGATAACTGGAATTTATATTGCTTGGAATAGCCGCAGGGGAAATTAATAATGCCAAAAATATTAATCCCTACTTCACTCATTGATTCTATCAATCAAATTGATTATCAAGATCAAACTAAAAATATATTGTTTCCGGATGACTTAAAAAACGCCGTTGATTTTCTAAAACAATACAATGGCGTTAAAGCAACATTTGATTCATACCGAAAAGAAATAGAACGATTATTGCAATGGTCTTCATTGATTTCAAAAAAATCTATTTTAGGTTTAAAGCGTGAAGATATTGAATCGTACATTCAATTTTGTATGAAACCACCAAAATCATGGATTGGATTAAAACGCATTTCACGATTTGTTGAAAAAAATGGGTGTAGAATTCCCAATAAAGATTGGCGTCCTTTTGTTGCAACCGTTTCTAAATCTGAATATAAAAATGGCGTATCGCCTGATAAAAATAATTATGCGTTATCACAAAAAGCTATTCGTGAAATATTTACCGTATTAAGCAGTTTTTATCAGTATTTGTTATTATCTGAAAAAATATCCATTAATCCGATTTCTCTTATCAAACAAAAAAATAAATATATTCAAAAACGCCAGCAAGAATCGAATGTGATGCGATTGTCTCAAACACAATGGGAAATGTGTGTCAATACTGTAAAAGAAATGGCTGATCAAGATAAAAATCATGAACGCACTTTATTTATTATTTCTGCGATGTATTTACTGTATTTAAGAATTTCAGAATTAACAGCAACTGATCGCTGGATTCCGCAGATGAATCATTTTTATCAAGACAGTGACAACTGTTGGTGGTTTAAAACAGTGGGAAAAGGCAATAAAATGCGAGAAATTGCGGTGTCTGATGCAATGCTAACTGCTTTAAAAAGATATCGTGAGAGTTTAGAGTTTCCTTCCCTACCCGCTCAAAATGATAAAACACCGCTTATTGTTAAAGAAAAAGGATCAGGCGCAATCTCAAGCACACGTCAAATAAGACGATTAGTTCAATTTTGTTTTGATAAAACAATTGAAAAATTACGAGATGAAAAACTAAAAACAGAGGCGGATAATTTAGAATCTGCAACAGCACATTGGTTAAGACACACTGGTATTTCAGAGGATATTAACGAAAACAAAAGACCGATTGCACATGTGCGTGATGATGCAGGTCACGGCTCGAGCGCCACAACTGATCGTTACAACAATATTACACGCACTGATCGGTATAAAAGTGCGAAAGATAAAAAATTGTAGGTTCAAATGTAAAAATTCCAATAAATATTTCTTGAATTTGGCTAAGATATTGGCGTTAAGGTAGTTTAGAACTGTGAATGGGAAATTCCGGCGCTTATGTCAATTCACCCCAGTGTAGGCGACACAGAAAACTTCAGAGTATGGTCAAAATCAGCAGTAAGTATAAGCGTTCATAACGTGTTTTTTATGCAACCTTATCATACGGCTGAACATCATGATTTATTTTTTACCCATCTTTTTTTGCGCTGATTTTAAATCAAAATCTTTTTGTAGATTTAACCAAAACTCTGGTGTCACACTGAAAAAACGCGCCAATCTCATGGCAGTTTCCGGGGTAATACTTCTTTGCCCATATAATTGTCTCCTTAATGATAATCAACAATTTCAACATCACAAGGTTCGTCGTTCTCATTTAATTTAAAACAAATTCGCCATATTTTTTTTCAATACGTTTTGCAATTTCCTTACTGATTGCGCGACGTCCATTTTCAATTGCAGATAAATTGGTTTGTGTGATGCCAACCATTGCAGCAAATTCGATAGTAAGACCATGCCCAATAGCCAACCATTATCTTGATTGTGTGTATCTGTGAATTTTTTGATTTCTTGTTCGATACGTTCTTTATTGCTGTAATTAAATTTCCCTATTTTCTTTTTCCTCTTCCCGCATGCATAATGAGCGAAACCACAAATAGCACGAGAAAAATAACAAAAAGAATTTTTGCAATGCCCGCAGCTTGTACTGCAACACCACCAAATCCAAGAAGTGCGGCAATAAGCGCAATAATCAAAAATGTGACGACCCAACCCAACATAGCTTAACTCCCTTTGACTGACTGTTTTCCGGAAATCTAGCGTCATCATGACAATTGATTTCACCGTTTTAGTCTAACATGGGTTAATCAGAAGACACAAAGTTTGTATCAAACGTGACACCCAAACTACAGCGCAATGGCAAGAATATGGAATAGGTCATGAAATTGCACCAATAGAAATTATTGATGTAAGGCGATGGTTAAGACAAGTTTTTTCGAGTCCTGACATGTAAAAAACCACATAAAATGGTTTGTATTTTTTTGAAAAACCATGCAGAGTAAGAAATTGATTAGGAAGTGAATAACTACAGGATGATAGGATGTCAATTTTACTAATTATTTTAATATTAATTTTACTCGGTGTAATTCCAGTTTGGCCGCACAGTAAACAATGGGGATATTATCCATCAGGTGGTGTGAGTATTATATTAATTATCGTAATACTGTTACTTCTGTTTTGAGAATAAAATAGGTCTTTAGAGCCTGTTTAATATCTTTTGTGTTAATGGCTGAAACAATCGCGACATCAAATCCAGTCAGACTCAACATGTTAATGATGGAATACATCCATAGGCTACAAACCGTGCTTTATCCTTCTCGGAAGGCAGCTTAAAATCAAACACGCTTACGCCCCACATTTTCACCCCTTTATAAGTTCGACCATCGCTGGAACCAAACATAAGCGGCTCATGATTTTTATTTTTACCCAGATACAACATCACGTGTGTAATAGAGCGTGCAGGATGACTGCGATAGGTGCCGGACCAAAATAATAAATCCCCCGGTTTTAATGCGTTAAAATCATGGTGAGTGACGTCATGAATTTTCCCGTCTCTTTTGACCCAGTTATACATTTCGTTTGCGTCTCTTGGCATATTAGAATGAGTCATATTGCTCAAAAGATAGTAAATGGTGCCCGAACAATCCATCCCGCCATTTTTCGGGTCAGACGATCCGTATAAATAAGTCAGATTTTTTTCTGATAACACAAACGCCTTTGAAATAAGTTGTTTAACATTCGATGGGTAATCGGCGTATCCAATCAGCTCTGTTATCGGGATTGCTTGTGTAATAGCAGGAAGAGATTTATTTTCTGCTGCGCAATAAGCGCTATTAAAAGAAAAAAATAGAATCATACTTAACATCAAAAAAATGCGAAACATAAACAATACCATTTAGTTAGTCCCTGGTGCTTAATTCCCAAGCCACTTTTTTCTTGCCTGGCGGCTTCTGACCCTTTATCAATTGTCTCATGTTAAATCCCATTACCGAAGTATAACCGGAACACTCGATTGCTTGTGTTGTCCCGACTGCTCATTAGCACTGCATCGGTGATGCTGAGCATGCGCCATATGTTGCGTTGTCAGCATGCGTCTGCAAAGAAAAAAACTCTAAGGCCATAAAATCAATTTGTAAAGCATGTTATCAATCATAATTTTTCTCTGCGCTGAAAATAAAATGGAAAAATTTCTTATCCTATTACTTCTGATTATATTTTGAAAAAGCGCGGCAATGAATGACCTATTGCAATTGCCAAAAAAACGCGCGTTAATCCATAATACATGACTAAATGACTGTCGTTAGTCCTGCAATAGCGCCAGCTGCAATGGTGCCTACAACAAATCGATAACCCATTTGTAATAATGAAGCCTAATTGTTGTTATAAAAGCTTAAGGGTGTCCTCATGAAAAACAATGCCAAAAAACTGATATTTTTTATTTTGACATTGTTGATTTCGATAGAGGTAGCTGTGAAATTTAACTGTGAAAATCGTTTAAAACATTTTTATTTGATGAGGCCAAAGTTTAATTTAAGAAAAAACTGCGAATTTCATCGGTTTTTGATAGCGCATCATGAAAACCAATCTCGATAAGTTTTTTACAATAATTAGCCTCAAATAATAAAAAGCTCATCAAGTCTGATGATTGTTCCTTTGATCCAAGCATACTCATCATATAGCGTAATAATAATGGCATTGTTTGTTGCGCTTCTTTGGTAAATGTTGATAAATCTACAGAAGGATAGATATGCAATACATTAATAGGTTTCCACGATGATTCAGTTTTTCGTTCCTGTGTAATAAGGTGCAATGTGCCATTTATTTTTTCGACCAAATCAATATCTTTATCAAGATTATCCGAAAATAAAACCTTCAACATTGTTCCAATTATTTTCGCAAACGATATAGATTTTAATGCCGAATCTGAACTTTTTTCATTCATTAAATTTTTATTTGTATTAATCACTAAAATTTGATCGGCACCCAATTTTATACAGGATCGCAGTGGTTCAGTTAAACGCACGCTACCGTCTCCATAATGAAAATTCCCTATTTTTACTGTTGGAAAAAATAATGGAATGGAGGATGAAGCCAAAATATGATTGCAATTAATGGTGGTAGTGTATGCAATATGCTTAGTTTCTTGAACTAATTTCTCTTCATTCGCTGTTTTATAAAATGAAATGCTTTCTGAGGTGTCATAACAGGTTGCTGCTAATTCATAAGCATATAATAGTTTATTGTCGATATTTTTATTTATTTTTTCAAAATCAACGTTATCATTAAGTAATTTTTTGAGTGGCATCGTGTCTAGAAGATAATCGCCCTTTTTCACATCATAATGCAGAATCATACTAAATACGTTACGCAAAATAGATTTCATTAATGCGGTGTTGCTCACTTTAAAAATTTTTCCACACGATAATGATGACCATAACGTTTCTAATTTAGTAACTGCAAACGTAAAATCCTCGGCATGAGCAGCAATCAACGCAGAGTTAATAGAACCAGAACTTACGCTACTTAATATATCTACAGGTATTTTTTTAGCTCTAATAATTTCACTGATGCCTTTTAAAACACCGGCTTGATAAGCGCCACGTGCACCGCCTCCAGGTAAATATATCGCTTTTTTAGACATCGTTTCTTCCAAGCTACACTCAATTTCTTTGAGCCAAATTTAAATAGCGTTTTACTATAACGTATCACAAAATCAAACGCACATGGTTGATCATGCGCAACAGTGTATTTTCGTCAAAGTTGCGTTAAATAA
>JABDDU010000032.1 GCA_013287435.1 Verrucomicrobiota bacterium | reverse complement strand
ATATAAATCAGCCTATAAGAATAGAATATAATAGTTTCTGGAAACAATTAAAAACAACATCTCCAGTAAGAGAAACTATGGGTGAATTGATTATTGTCGAACAAACACAAAAACAGAAATATGGCATATCCGGGGTTGCAGCAGCTTACGCACTAAAACGAGATGTGGCTGAAAAAAGTTATAAAATAACACAAAAAAGAAATGAAAATAACACACAACTTTTACCCGGTGAATTTTCATACAAAAGCAGCGCATTAGCATTAAATAAAACTCATTCTGATACTGAATTGTCAAAAGAGGAAAAATCCACACTTTCCTTGAGAATGATACAATCCAGAGATCTTGAAGAACGCGAGTTATTTCATTTAAGGCGATTTTCTTTCTATCAAATTCCGCAAACACTCGATTATTTTAATAAACACGTTGAAAAATTATCACGACAGGAGATGCAGATTTATGTGGAAGCTAATCTATTTCAACCAGGCTTATTGATTGCACAATTAGAAGGCGAACGTCACAAAAATTTTCTTGAGCAATTTGATACTTTTATTGAAAACGGACTAGCGTTTTATGAAAAAAAAGGGCAATTAAGCTTGGACTCAGTATTTTTTATTCGCTTGGCTTATTTGGTAAATCAATATGCCATTCATCTTAATCCTATTCAATTTAAAGAGCGGTTTGAAAAATTTTATAATCAATTAAACGCTTTGATTGCCGTAACATCCAATGAAAACATTAAAGCTAGTCTTTATCAGTATCGTTTTTTGACCGCAATTACCGATTATAAACGCCATCCAGACAATCCTGAAAAATTCGCTGATGCTTTACACGATTATTTACGTATTCAGTGCAATCAAAATTTTCATGAAAATTTAGATACCGATACTCATTTTAAAATACAATGTGCACAACATGATTTTATGCGCGTGTTGGAGCTGCATAAAGACAAAATAACACCACCCTTATTGCTTAGTATTCTGGATAAAATAGGTATTGCTGTTGATAAAAAGGAGGATCAAATTGTTGGGCAATATCCTATATTCGAAGTAAAAAATAAATTGGGAGAATTGCGATATACAATAAATGCCGAACGCGGTTTGGTGTTTAAAGGGGATCTTGCATACGCAGTCACGCCCAATAATATCGTATGCCATCCTGTTGTTAAACAACTGGGTTTACAAAATATCCGTGCGTGTTTTATATCTCCTAATGGAAAAACTTTTCTTATTGAGCATTTTCCATTATCAATTCGTTTTATTAAAGATAATGGAAAATACCACATTCAAAAAAAATGGATTGGTGTTTCTGGAAAAGAAGAATGGTATCAATTAATGTCATTATCTGATGCGCAAGGGGACCATTTACAATTACCTCCTTCTGATAAGCTAAACGCATCATTCACAGATATTATCAAGGAACGTGATACATTATCGTGGGTGCGATGTGACAAAAAAGAAATTTTACTGACTGATGCAGAAAATAAAATTTGGTATCGTGGTCAAGAAAAAAATGTACAGCAAGAGACTGAGTGGATATTTAATCATGCAGATACGCAAAGTAATTTGTGCGATTCAAATACCTGGATCCACCAAAAATTAGAATTACTTGAGGACAAAAAATTTGTCATTGTTGATGAAAAAGAGGAAACCTATACTGCACAATTACCGCGATATCATTTAGAATTTTCGATTCCAAAAAATTCTCAAACACTGCAATTTGATCATGAAGGCGTCACCTATCAATTAGATAAAAATACACAATCAATAGGCGACGGAATCGCTAGCATGACATTTACTCATGATCAACGCGCATTGTGTATTTTACCCATACAACAATTTATTAACACAAAAAAACGCGAAAAAACCGGTGAATATTATCAATTAGAACAAGACACAAAAGCTGTGATTCCACACAAAGTGGTAGAAGAGATTATTGGTCCAGATAAACCGCAATTATGGCAGCACAGCGATACAGAACAGTATTTTGTTTTAAAAATGAAAGATGGGAAACCTGTTGCACAAACACCCTCCGAGGCATTGTATTTATGTTATTTGTACTTAGGCAGTAATCAACCAGAAAAAGCATGGCAGGCATTAGAAGATTGTGATAAACGATTGGGTGGATTAGCAGGTACTTATGATGAGATTCGTTATCTCAACTGGATTTGTCATGCCCTACCTTTTGAACTTGAGGATAAAGACACTAAAGCAACAATCTCTAATCCACCCTTTGTTGCCTGTAAATTAAAAGCGCTTGCACTGCTGGCTTATTTTTCAAAACAAGATAAAAAAATTAATTTTCCAACACCCACTTCTGATAACGGTACCGTTAATAGAATATATGAACAAGAAATGATTGATAAAACACAATTGTTTTATCAAAACGCGAATGATGAAATTTACTCTCTTTTTTCTCGCCTGCAATCTATGCGTCGTGAAATGCCTGTGGGTTTTACATTGAGCGATGGGGAATGTAAAAATCTACTGAATTATTATCATGATCACTTACCGGATAATGAGGGTAAACCAAAGGCGATAGGTGCGCTTGGTTATGAATGGGTACAACTCCATTTAAAAACGTTACGTCAGGAGCTAGCTAATTTAGCTATAAGAGAACAAACAAGGCCATTAACTAAATATGAAAAAGGACGTCAACAAGAAATTAATACTTTTGTTATTCAAGATCAAGGTGTTGCTAAAACTCATTCTGAGTTAGAGGAAGTAAGGATTAATTTGAGCTTGCCAGTAAATGCTTCAATTAATACCGCATTGATTTCTGATCAAAAATTAAAAAATGATATTGAATCGCATAAACCCCTGCTAAAAAACCTGCTTATGCACACAGTATCCCAAGCAGACACAATGAGATTACTTGCGCCAAAAATGAGTGATGATGAGTTTATCTCTCTTTTTCCTTGTTTATTATCGATTGCTGATGATTTGAAAAATCCTTATCGCGAAAAATTAAAAACGTATTGCAGAGCAACACTGAGAGCACACAGACACACACCCTTGGATAAACAGAGAACTAATATACCGTTATTATGCAATCTTCTATATCGTGTTTTATGCTCAGAAAGATCTATTGTTAAGAAATACTTCAATGATAGAGCGGTTTACGATTATCAAGATTTAATTTTCTACGCTAACCAATTCTGGCCAGAGCCAATCACCGTTTTTGAATTGATTGACCATACAACTGAATTACTAGCTACAACGCAAAATTTATTAGACAGTTTACCAGAGCCACCACCGCAGTTTGCGCCAGTTCTTAATGCAGTCGAAGAAAAATCGATAAGGGATATTGACTTATTTCAAACTGATTCATTACCTACTGCAATGCAGCTTTGTAATCAATGGCGTGAGTTAGATAAAAAATTCCGAACAGGGGTTGATGATTCTGTTGCGGGAGTTTTTTTGGATCAGCCCATATTAACAAACGAAGAATATCAAGCTGGAATTGTAAAATATAAAACGTTGCAGGAATTAAAAATGCTTTCTCAAACCGGCTTGGGTGATGATACTGTACGCAGAAATTTAGCAACCGCAGTATCGGATCGTATTAGCCAATTAGAAATCCTTCAAGAGACATCACAACTTTTAAAATTTGCTAATCAAGGTCCTGATGATTCTGCATTAAAACAACAATGGCAAATAGATATTTTTGCTGAAAAGCGCACATTACTCGATATTAATAGGCTTTTAACATTGTATTTTCATTCAGATAAAAATCGCTATCGCGCTGAAACAGGTTTATCTGATGAAAAAATTGATCAATTACATACTCAAATTGGGCAATATTTGTCACGCAGCTTGATTGTGAAACAATTAAAACGCGTGCACACCAATTTAGAGAATGTGATTAGAGCGACTGACCCACTTGCGAAAGAACAAGCATTATTTCAATTATGCAAATCATTATATGCTGAAAATTTAGTAGACGTTATCAATGAACCAGCCTTAAGTGTTTTTCAATACCATGAAAACATTTTATTACATGCACAACAAAAAGAAGCTATCGGACGACTTTTGACGACTACCACAGATGAAAAATATGCGGAGGCAATCGAAAAAATTATTATGGGTGGTGGTAAATCAAAAGTGGTTTTACCAACATTGGCGCAACAAAAAGCAACGGGTTCAAATTTGGTTATTATTGAAGTGCCGCGTGCTTTATTACGTACCAATTACGTGGATTTAAAATCCACTTCTTTTAATTTATTCAATCAAACAGCCGTTATTTTTGAATTTAATCGTGATAGCGATTGCTCTGCAGAACGACTAGAACAAATGTTTAATGATTTAACCGATGTGATTATTAATAAAAATTATTTGATAACCACAGGAGACGCACTGCAATCTCTTGAATTAAAATATCTTGAATTATTATCTACCAAGCCTGAGATTGATGAAAATAATCCAGAAGCAGCAAGAAAAATCATTGAAGCGTGGGAAAAGAAAATATACTGGGCCGATAAATTAGTTTTGCTATTTAAAAATCGCGGTGATTTGATCATTGATGAAGTGCATCAAGGTTTACTACTAAAAAATAAATTAAATTATACGATGGGTGAATCTGGGCGTGTTCCTAAATCGATTTTACAAAACACCATTAAACTCTATCAGTTTTTTAAATTTGTTACATTAACTGCGGTATCAAATTTAGAAAATGCAGGAACTATTACTCTCAATGATGTTTTAAAAAATAATAAATTATTGACGCAAAAAACGCAATTTGAACAAATCTGTGCAACATTAGCAACCGCATTGGTTGATCACGAAAACAGTCCACTGCGCTTATTTATTGATGAAAGCAAAAAAATATTTGGTGATCGAATTTTACAGGAACTTAAAGATTATTTACAAGACAAGGGTGATCGTATTCCTGACTGCATTCTTAAAGCATCGCCTGAAATAAAAAATATGATGGCATTATACAAAGAAGAAGTGAGTCACTTGATTTCTTATACACTCAAACGAAATCAGGGTGAGCATTATGGACCATCGCACTCTACAGCATATTCAGCAGACAATCGTGTATTAGCACTCCCTTATTTAGCTAACAATGTTCCTAACGAACGCAGTCGTTTCGGAAATTATTTGGAATCGGTTAATTATACAATTCAGTCCTTAATTATTAGCGGTATACCAAAAGATTTATTGCGTCAATATCTTGAAAATCTCCAAATTCAAGCAAGCAAAGAACAATATGAATTAGCTGCAAAAAATATTAATGACACACCAACCGCTCGCCTGTTTAGTAGTTTAATGGGGAGCGGCAAGTTGTCATTGAGTGATCTGAACTTGGAGGATGATAAACAATTAATAACATTACATAACTTATTATCAAAAAACGAACCATTAATTTATGAAATTTTAAAAACGGATGTACTCAAAAATATTCGAACCGACGCAAATATTTTACATAGTGATGCCTACAATCATGTTGATCTCGTTCGTTCCTGTCAGGGCATGACAGGTACGCCATGGAATCACAGCACGTTTCATCAACGCTTGCATTTTGATGAAAAAACAGCAAGGGGAACAGATGGCTATGTTCTCAATGGGATTCAAGCTAAAAAACCCATCATTCACGGTATTGATTTTAGTGACACCAAAATATTTATTGAAAAATTATTTCATTCCTATCGCGCATCCGCCAATGTTCGATCGATTATTGATGTTAACGCAACTTTTAAGGGCATTAGTAATGCATTTGTCGCACAAACCATTGCGCAATATATTTATAACAATCAGGATAAATTTAAAAGTCCAGAACCTATTAAATATGTTTTATTTTTTAACGAAAAAGATCAATTAGCAGCAATTCGTGTTGGCGATCACCCAGAAAATCAAACCCCTATTCTTATCAGTTCATCAGATTCAGAAGTAATCAATGAGCGTTTGGGATGCCTTCCAGGTGCGCGTTTTACATTTTACGATCAAGCGCACACAGTCGGTGCGGATATTAAGCAATCTGATCAGGCAAAAGGCTTGGTCATGGTGGATCATGACACGAATCTATCCAGTTTTTTGCAAGGTGCTATGCGCATGCGCGGTCTTTTAGAAGGCAAACAATCCATTGATATGGTGGTTCCAAGTTTCTTAGCAAAGAAAAATATTAATGAACTGTCGTCCTTAATGGAACAGCGTGAAAATAAACAGTTACAGCAAGATAATTTTGAAGCAGCGCGGCTTCGAATGACTAATTTAATACGTACGAATTTCATACAGCATATTTTGGCGATACAAGGTGAACGAGCGGTAGAGAGAAAACATCAATTATTTATTTTATTCGAAAGCCATTTTGTTGAACAACAAAATACAGATTTTTTTTCGCAATACGGTGGATTGAATCAAGCGCGAGATACAAAAGAAATTCTGAAATCCTACCAAAGTCACTTGATTAATGATTGGAAGCGTTTAATGCAATTGGCCAAACAGGATATCTCAACGGAGCAGGAAAACAACATCGTTAATGAAATGAACAAAATTGTTAATCAAGCGTGTGAGCCTGGAGTTTGTTCTGAAAAACAAATGAATAAAAGTTTAGAAATGGGCACTGAGGTGGAAGTTCAACAAGAAGTGCAAGTGGAGGTTTTTGTTGAAAAAGAAACAGTAAAAGAAATGTTTGATCCATCACGCACTGAAACAGAATATCAAACTTGGGACATGCTTCACAGTGGCTCAAACAGTGGACTGCCTACGAACGCAGTAAAGCTTTCTTTTATGAAATTAATAGATATTTGCAAATCAACCGATGCAAAATACCTACCTGATTTTAATGAGAAAATTATCGCATCAAAGAATTTTTATAAAACATACGAGAATCAAACAAAATATATCGGCATGTTTTTAAAGCCAGTGCATGCGATGTTATTTAGAGAAGTTGAAAACAAATTACACTGTGTTTTACTAACACAGCAAGAATGTGAAGAGCTACATTCATACGTTGAAAAACAAACAGATGAAAAATGTTGGATTAGTACAACACAACACACTATTTTATCCGGAGTTCCACCAAATGGTTTTAAAAGGTATGTTGAATATCAATCTATTATAGAACAAGTGCGCTATTTTAATGGTGAATTTAATTTATTACTAGAAAAAAACGTCGCGCACAATTGGATTACCAAACATCCAACAGAAAAACTCAAGTTTTTTGAAGAGCACTTACATCATTGTCATGAAACTTTGTCAACGCACGTTCATCAAATTCGCTCTTTGTTGCTCGGACAGCAAAAGATATATCAGTTTATTGCAAATGCGCCATCGGTAGATCGTGGTGATTTTGATTGGAAAAGCCGATTTCCAGATTGCGATGAGGCTGATATCGCGGATTACCAACAACTCTCGAAAGCGTTTAATTTCGCCGCAATGGAGTGGTGGAATCAAGACCTGTCAACAATCACGTGGGATAAAAAATTCAATATTCCGTTAGTGGCTATGGGATTTTTAACCCATTATATTGATAAAATACAAGCGTTGAAGAATATAGTCAGTGATATAGAAAAACAAACTCAAAGTGGACAGGGATATTTTTTTTCTGGTGATGCTCTGTCGATTTTACAGCAATATTTTCCTGCATTAGAAGACGCATTAAACGGGCAATCGGCGCCAGAAGGTAACGAGCGGAAAAATAGTTTGTTGCTTACAAATTTATTACAGGCAATGCCTCCAGCAGCACTGGAACCTCGGTTGATCATTTTAAGAGCCTTAGCAAAAAATAAATTTATCGCCGAAAACGAATTATCAGAAATGATTTTTTTTGGTAAAAATGATCCAGAAATTTTATTAGGTTTGTTATTGAATACGAGTGAATCAATAACCCCAGAAATATTTAATCAGCTTACGAATTGTCAACAGACTGAGGAAACATTATTGGCACAAGCAAAACACCGACATCTACAAGCAAACCAATTGATTCCATTGCTGGAGAAAACCACTGAAATGAAAGTACCGACTGACATTTTGTTGGCATTACTACAACGTCCGAGTATTACGCTCCAGAGCGTAAAGGAAATTACTGCTAATCGAGTACTTAATACATCGCATGTTCGCGGAATTTTTTATCATCCTGTTATTGTGAAATTAAGAGCGGATTTAACCGACACAATTCAAGATGACCCCAAAATTTTAGAGGATATTTTTTATCAGGCGTATGTTTTTGCACTCACAACTTTAACAAATCCCAACCAAAGCGATCATCTTGTTGATGACATACTTGAAAAAATTTTAACACACCAAAGTGTAAACACCGAAGCTCTAAAAAATGTCGCTCAGAAAGCAACAGAGGATAGTGTTTTAAAAGCGGTGTTATCAGATAAAAATAAAAGTAAAATAGATAAATCGGTACAATTGACTATTACAAGTAACATGAATGCATCTGAAAACACTCTTAAAAAAATAGATGACTTAATCGATACTGAGCCTGTTATTTTGAGAAGTCAAAGAGGTCATAACCCCCATTTTTTTACGCCACAAACTGAATTAGCAAAGCTGTTAGTTGAAATCAACATTACATTCTTACCGCGTTACAACGATAACGATAAAGATAAAGAGATTCGCACTGTTCTACTTGCTGCACAGGCTTTTATTCACGTGATGCATAAAGTAGAAA
>JABDDU010000031.1 GCA_013287435.1 Verrucomicrobiota bacterium | reverse complement strand
ATGTCATGCGCCAGATTTTATTACTGATCATTTCAGCGATTCTTATTCCAACAGTTGCATTTGCTTCAAAAACTGAAGAATTTCAATTGCAAAACGGCCTTAAATTAATTGTGCGTGAAGATCACCGCGCACCGGTTGTTCTGAGTTCGATTTGGTACAAAGTCGGCGCAAGTTATGAGCCCAATGGTGAAACAGGCATTTCACATATGTTAGAACACATGATGTTTAGAGGCACAACCGAATTTGGCCCCGGCGTTTTTAACCAAATTACCGGCGACAGCGGTGGTGACAATAATGCGAATACTGCTGAAGATTTTACAGTTTATTTTGAAACTGTGTCACCCAAAAAATTAGATATCATTTTGCAATTGGAAGCTGATCGCATGCAGCATTTATTGCTGGAAAATAAGGCATTTCAAACCGAACGAAAAGTCGTGATGGAAGAGCGGCGCATGCGCGTGGATGATGATCCACAATCGATGACGTATGAGCGTTTTCGCGCAGCTGCATTTGTCAATAGCCCTTATCATCATCCGGTGATTGGTTGGATGACGGATATCGAACATTATAATATTGAGGACGTGCGTCGTTGGTATGAAAAATGGTATGCGCCAAATAATGCAGTAATTGTGGTGATTGGTGATGTGAATGCTGATCAGGTTTTTGCGAATGTTAAAAAATATTTTGGTGGGATTAAAGCGAAAAAATTACCGGAATTAAAGCCTCAGCATGAAATTCGCGCACTGGGTGAAAAAGAAATAAAAGTGCATTTGCCTGCGCAATTACCATGGTTAGTGATGGGTTATCATGTGCCTGCATCTTCTTATACATTATTGGTGATCTCGCAACTGTTGAGCGGCGGAGATAGTTCGCGGTTGTCAAAAGATTTAATTCGTAATCATAAAATCGCAGTTGAAGCGGATGCGGAATATGGTTTGTATCATTTGCATGGATCAGAATTTATTTTATCGGGAACGCCAACGCCAAATCATGCTGTTTTATCCCTTAAAAATGCATTATTAGATGAAATTCATCGATTACAAACGACATTGGTGAGTCAAGATGAATTAAATCGTGTCAAAGCACAATTAATTGCAAGCCACATTTATCAAAATGATTCTTTGATGAAGCAGGCGTTTGATTTGGGTGAACCGGAAATGGTTGGCGATTCGTGGCGTCTTAGCGATCAATTTGCGGCGAAAGTTCAGTTAGTCACGCCGGAAGATATTCGCGAGGCCGCGCAGAAATATTTTGTTGGAGATAATTTAACGGTGGCGGAGTTGGTGGCTAAGTAGTGGGAGCGGGAGTGTGAGTGTGAGAAAATCTTCATCTATATTATGTTTTCTGATTTCAATTTTACATGCGCGCTTGAAAAAAAAATTACTCACACTCGCACTCACACTTACATTTTTTTCATGCACAACTTTCGCAACCCAACTTCTCAACATCCACCACTGGACTTTACACAATAAAACACGTGTATTTTTCGTGCGTCGAACAGAGTTGCCGATGTTAGATATCGAGCTTGTTTTTGCGGCAGGTTCAGCGCGTGATGGCGATCAACCCGGAGCTGCTGCATTAACGAACGCGATGATTGGCGAAGGCGCACAAAATTTATCGACTGATACCATTGCAGAAAATTTTGCAGTCAACGGTGCACAATTTCAACCGTTTATGAATCGTGATATGGCCGGTGTTATGTTGCGTACCTTAAGTGATGCCAAATATTTAACTCCCGCATTACAAAACTTTAAAACCGTTATTTCGACACCGACATTTCCTGAAGCTGAATTAAATCGTGTAAAACAGCAATGTATAGCG
The DNA here is from genome assembly GCA_013287435.1 of Verrucomicrobiota bacterium. Lineage (GTDB taxonomy): Bacteria > Pseudomonadota > Gammaproteobacteria > Coxiellales > Coxiellaceae > 2-02-FULL-42-43. The sequence goes on along the minus strand of JABDDU010000031.1, from coordinate 6,842 downwards.
CAACTCAAATCACAGGCGCAAGATCCATCGCAGGTAGCGAGTAACCGTTTTTATCAATTGTTATATCAACATCATTTTTATGCGCATAATCCATTGGGTAATACAGAATCATTAAATGCCATAAAACAAGCACAATTAATCGATTTTTATAAAAAATATTATACGAGCGAAAATGCGGATTTAATTTTGGTGGGTGATATTACCGAGCTTCAAGCCAAAAAAATCGCTGAAGAAGTGGCGGGAAATTTGCCGAGTGGAACTGAAGCGATCCCATTGAGCGTCGCTGAAAATATTAAAAATCCTGCTGTAAATGATATAACCTTTCCATCAACACAAAGTACATTGATGATTGGGCAAGTGGGCATCACACGTGAAAACCCTGATTATTTTCCATTGTTGTTAGGTAACGCGGTTTTGGGCGGATTGCCTATGACATCAATTTTATACGATGAAATACGAGAAAAACGGGGTTTAGCTTATGTTGTTGAGAGTGATTTTAATCCGTTGCAATATCGCGGACCATTCATGATTTATTTACAAACAAAATCATCCACTGTTTCAACGGCGGATGATTTGGCAAAAGCAGTATTGAAAAAGTTTATTCAGGAAGGTCCCACTGAATCACAATTAAATGCAGCGAAAAAAAATATGATTGCAAGTTTGCCGTTGTCTTTAAGCTCAAATCACAGCATTTTGGGTTTGTTGACGAATATTGCATTTTATCATCGACCGTTAAATTATTTAGATACTTATCAATCTAAAGTGGATGCGGTCACAACAGATCAAGTTAAAAAAGCATTTCAGAAAAATATTGACGTGGATCGATTGGTGACGGTGGTGGTGGGAAATAAATAAACTTCGTATCCGTTTCAAGTTATGAAGTAATTTAACTATTTGTTATTTTACATGCGACAGTTTTGGTGTCTGTGATCAGTGAAATATGGAGTGGATACTAAACTTCATTCGTAACAGATCACTTCGTAGATAGAAACGTTGATTTTGGGTGCTTTTTCGTGATAAATCTCGTTGAAATGCTCGATGTACAAACAAGTACACCTGCGCTTTCAACTCAATTTATCACAAAAAATCACCTCAAAATCAAACGTTTTAGTTATTCAGACATGGGTGCCTGAGCTGTTACCTTCATTCCTGGCTCTTTGCAAGAATCAATATATATTCAATTGTCTGCGTATTTTTATGTTTTTTAATAATCCAATTTTTTGGTAATTGCGATAAGTCCACTGAATTTTTTTCAAATTCTAAATAGAGTAATGCGTTGGGATTTAATAAATTGCGTGAGGTTAATAATTCACAAGCTGGCAATATTAATTTTTTCTGAAAGGGCGGATCGAGAAATACAACATCAAACTTATTTTTTATCGTGTTTTTCAGTGTAAAATCACCGTGAATAAATTCACCATTGGAAATTTTTAATGTCGCGGCATTTTCTTTTAATGTGTTTATGACATTTTTTGAAGTATCACAAAAGGTAACGTGTTTGGCGCCGCGCGATAATGCTTCAAAACCCAATGCACCGCTGCCCGCAAAAGCATCCAAACAAACACAGTTTTCAATCTTATCGGCGAGCCAGTTAAATACTGTTTCACGAATGCGATTGTGCGTTGGTCGCAATCCTTCTTCTTCAAAAAATACTATTTTTCGGCTGCGAAATTGACCGGCGATGATGCGCAGTTCAGAAGCTTTCTTTTTGGACATTGGCATTACACATCGATATTTGACGCAGACAACGCATTTTTCTCGATAAATTCGCGACGCGGTTCGACTTGATCACCCATGAGTGTGGTAAACATTTCGTCGGCTTGAACGGCGTCTTCGATTTTAACTTGCAATAAACGCCTTGTTTCAGGATCCATTGTGGTTTCCCATAATTGTTCCGGATTCATTTCTCCCAACCCTTTGTAACGCGAAATCACAAGGCCTTTTTTTCCTTGCGCAAGCAACCATTCATATGCTTGATCAAATTCGGTAATATTTTTTGTTTGATCACCGCGAATTATTTTGGCACCTTCTTCAAAAAATCCGAGAATAGTTTTGCTCCAATGTGCAATCGATTGATAATCGTGACAGCGGAAAAAATCATCTTTAAATTCAATTTCAGTATTAATACCATGCTTAGTTTCAATAACGACAGGATAAAATAAATGGTTATCTTTATTTTGCTTGATTATCGCTTTGTATTTTGTTCCATGTTCCGTCGTGTTTTTTGCCAATGAAGCGCTTAATAATTTTGCCCATGCGCCAACATCCGTTTCATTTTTTAGCTCAGAAATATCGATTGTTTTTAGCGATTTCATTTGCTGCAAAATAAATTTGGGATAATGAATCGCGAGGCGATCGATGGCGCGTTGTGCGCGATAAAAATCATTCGCGAGAGAGGCGATGGCATCCTCAGAAATAGCTGGCGCGTGGGAGTTTGCATGTAATTTTGCACCTTCGAGTGCAAGATGTAATACATATTGATGTAATGCGTCGTCATCTTTCGCATAGACTTCTTGCTTGCCTTTTTTAATTTTATACAATGGCGGTTGCGCGATATAAATATGCCCGCGTTGAATTAATTCCGGCATTTGACGGTAAAAAAATGTTAATAGTAATGTTCGAATGTGAGAACCGTCGACGTCAGCATCAGTCATTAAAATAATATGGTGATACCGTAATTTATTGGGATCATATTCTTCACGGCCAATGCCGCAGCCAAGCGCTGTGATTAATGTTGCCACTTCTTGTGATGCGAGCATTTTATCAAAACGTGCTTTTTCAACATTTAATATTTTGCCTTTTAATGGAAGTATGGCTTGATTTTTGCGATCACGCGCTTGTTTTGCTGAACCACCGGCGGAATCACCTTCGACTAAATAGAGTTCACATAATGCGGGATCGCGTTCTTGGCAGTCTGCTAATTTACCCGGCAATCCAGCGACATCTAATACTCCTTTACGACGCGTTAGGTCACGTGCTTTACGAGCAGCTTCTCGAGCGCGTGCGGCATCAACAACTTTAGAAGCTATTATTTTAGCCTGAGCGGGATTTTCCAATAAGAAATTATTGAGATATTCGGAAACAGCACTTTCTACAACTGGTTTTACGTTAGAAGATACTAATTTATCTTTTGTTTGTGATGAAAATTTAGGATCGGGCACTTTGACCGATAAAACCGCCGTTAAACCTTCGCGCGCATCATCACCCGTCGTTTCTACTTTTGCTTTTTTTGCAATGCCGGACGATTCAAGATAGTTATTAATCGTGCGTGTTAATGCGGCGCGCATACCAGCCAAGTGTGTACCGCCATCTTTTTGGGGGATATTATTCGTAAAACAAAAAATATTTTCTTGAAAACCTTCATTCCATTGCAGCGCGGTTTCAACAATAATGCCTTCATTTTCAGTTGTAAAATAAATCACATCGGAATGCATCGGTACTTTATTGCGATTTAAATGTTGAACGAATGCCTTAATGCCGCCTTCGTATTGAAATACATCTTCATTGCCTGTTGATTCTTCTTTTAATGTGATTTTTACGCCCGAATTTAAGAAAGAAAGCTCGCGCAAACGACTGGATAAAATATCGTAGTGAAAAACTGTATCAGTGAATATTATATCACTTGGAGTAAATTGCACTATAGTACCTGTTCTGGTTGTATCTCCAACCTCTTTAAGTGGTTGTTGTGGAACACCCATGCGATATTCTTGGTGATATATGTGACCATTTTTATAAATAGTTAATATAAGCTCCTTTGATAGAGCATTAACGACAGAAACACCGACGCCGTGCAATCCACCAGACACTTTATAGCTATTATTATCGAACTTACCGCCAGCGTGCAGAATAGTCATAATTACTTCGGCAGCCGATCGACCTTCTTCGGGATGAATGTCGGTTGGAATGCCGCGACCGTTGTCACTCACTGAGACTGAACCGTTGCTATGAATCGTTACGATAATGTTATCGCAAAAACCCGCCAATGCTTCGTCAATGGCGTTATCCACAACTTCGAAAACCATATGATGCAAACCAGAACCATCGTCTGTATCGCCGATATACATACCAGGTCTTTTTCGGACAGCATCTAGTCCTTTAAGAACTTTGATAGAAGATGAATCGTATTCGGATGAGGATGGCATCGTTGACATATTTTTATTCAATTTGTTTATATTTTTTACAGAGTTATTTAGTGATATTGTATCATAAATCACGCAGTTTTTCGCGTTATTTCTAGGTATTTTTTCTCTCCGCATACGACAAAATTTTTTGCTACGAAGTTGATTGAAGCGCGAGTGCAAACGACCGCGCGGTATGAATGGATCGGTGTGCGGGAAAGAACGCATATTCAACTGTTCACCGTTCCAATCAGACTGCGCAGGCGCTTGCGCTTCCATCAGTACTCATAAAGTTCGTCTTACTCCAACTAAAATTTTGTCGTACAGAGTTTTTTCTACAAAATAACGGGAAACACGAATGACCGCACATCATGAAGGAACAGTGTTATTGTAAAATCACGTATTTTAGAAACAACTAAAGAATTATATTGAAAATTACATTATTTTAACGACAACTAAAGAAAGATAATGGCACGTTGTCCGATCAAATGCACGTATTTCCAAAACAGTGTACCGCTCATGTTTCGCGGTCGCTAGCGCTCTCGCTTCTCTTTACCTTGTAGAAAATTTTGTTGTGAATTCCATGTTTCACGTGAAACATTTTTGCGATGCACATTCAGTAACAGCGCCATGTTTCACGTGAAACATTCGATTTTGCCTATCCAAATCCAAAATTTTTTGTAAATCACATGCTTCAATACCGGTAATAAAGACTTGCGCATGCAAATTACTTAAAATTTTCACAACCAGCGATCGTTTTGCTTGGTCTAATTCAGACGGCAAATCATCTATTAAATAAATAAGAGGCTTAGACGAAACAGATTGTAAGTGTAAACCTTGTGCTAAACGCAATGCATACGACACTAATTTTTGTTGTCCTTGTGATAAAACATCTTCAGCAGCGAAATTATCTACCAACAAACGTAGATCAGCTCGATGCGGACCATACAAACTATGTCCAGCCAATGTTTCACGTGAAACATTTTGGTTTAGACAGGTTTCTAATGACAAATTTTGATCCCAGCCAGAAGAATATTCGAGCGTAATACGAATGTCATCTAACAAAACAGCGATAATTTCTTTAAAAAAAGGCGAAAACTCAGCTAAGTAAGTTTGCCTCAGCTTATTTAATGCTTCACCGGCGAGTGCGAACGCTTGGTTCCATATCAAAAGCTCGTCACGAGGCGCGCGAAACTTTAAAGCCGCATTTCGCTGTACTAATAATTTTTGAAAATGCTTCCAGCACGGATAAAATTGAGCATTGGTATGAAATAATCCCCAATCAATAAATTGTCGACGCGATTTAGGACCATCAGATAAAATTCGATGACTATCAGCTCCAATAAATTGAATCGGTAAGAGTCGTGAAATTTCCACAGCGGAATGTATTTTTTCAGCATTCAAATGAATTTCTGCAGAACCATCACGCGAGCGCTGGAAACCAATAGGGATATCATACAAGCGAGCAAATAAAATTAAATGTTCTTCAGCATGATGTATAACGCGATCATGTTGATGAGTTCGAAATGATTTTCCTGTTCCTAAGTAATAAATAGCTTCCAATACACTCGTTTTTCCCGCTGCATTATCGCCAAAAAATAAATTAAACTGTGATGAGCAATCAATATCTGCTGAAACAATATTCCGTAAATTTTTTATCTGTAATAAAGTCAACGACACAATAAATTTCTCATCATATCAATAAGATAAACACTTAACCTGAGTGTAAAATAAAAAAAACACGAACGCAAGCGATCGCACATCTGGATTGAAGGCTGCGCAGGAATCATGTACATTTTTTCACAATAAAAATAAAATTCACAACATACGCGATCGAATGGAAATGATCACATGACCAAAAGTGCGGAAAAGAACTGAACTCAAACATTATGAGTTTGATTATCGAATTTATTGGCTTTATGCCAATAATGAAATAAAATGCGTTCGCTTATAACGCGAATTGACTTTGCCGAACTATCAGTAGCGAATGAATGTTGGGGTTACGGTTGGTTTGAGGGGAGTGTGTGTGGCATGGATGCCGCACCAAGCAAGCCTACACGGATGTATTCACGGCTCGAACCGAAAACCATCCTAACCACAACATTCCGAACAGATGCAAAAAGTTCAGCTTTTAATTCGCATTATAATCCCAATTTATTGGCTTTGTGGCAATTGTGAAACTTACCGAGGTAGTTAATTATGTTGAGTAATCATTATGATCGTACAATAAAAGTTGCTGAGCAGGATGTAAACAATGCGATTGCGGAGCTTGATTTAGATTCGCTAAAAAGTGCGATTAATACTGTTTTAAACAGCGATGAGTTTCGGAAAAAAACAGGGAGCGGGTTTATTGAGTCCATTCAAAATTATTCAAAATCAGAGAGTATTGTTTGTGCAAGGGGTTTAAAAGATAAAATTTCGCAGGCCACTTCTGTGGTTGATCTTTTAACCGCGCTCTATGAAGCAAAGCTGATGAATCGAACCGCTACAACACTCATAAATAAATTGCAGGATTGTGTGCTCAACACAATAAAATCTACAACAGAAAATGTCGTAAAAAACTATGGATTATCGTATGAACAAATAATCAGAAAATCCTTCTTTAATGCCATTCTTGCTACTTGCTATGCATCGCCTTCGACGTCTTGTGCGATGGGTAACACAAAATAAAAAATTCCGCGCTACTTGATATGTGTTAATCGAATAAATAGGAAATTTTCCTGT
>JABDDU010000030.1 GCA_013287435.1 Verrucomicrobiota bacterium | reverse complement strand
TTCATTTTTGAAAAAAAATCGTTTGCCGGAAAAATCTTTTCAAGAAGTGGTCAAAATACTGCGTCAAAAATTACAGCCAATTTTAACTGCTGCGCAGAATTAAATATTGGTCGCGATTTATTTTCTAATTATATATTGCTTTGCAACTCACAAAAAAATCCGCGGCTTCGTTCATTTTTTTCCTAATTGAAGATTTACTCTAAATTAAAAATAAATAATGCGCAAGATTCGAAAAAAACCCACCTAAATTAATCCCAATAAAACAGACTTAAACCACCCCTTCACCGGATTATCCGCATCAACTTCTTTATATAATATTTCAGTTTCCAATTCAGGGGATTTAAAAGGCAGCTGAAATAATTTGATCGGAAGATTTTGTTTTAATAATTCTGCGCGTTTGCGCATGATAATTAATAATAAAGATTGAGAAGCCGCGAGTTGCACGGCCAATGAAGCATCGGAGACAATCATTTTAAATTGTCGTTGAATACCGTGCGAAACCAACAATCGTTCGCCAAACGTTTTTGTATAATTATTAAAATAAGATAAAATAACATGCTCGTTATCATTTAAATCCTTAATCGTCATACTCGCTTTTTTATTCAGCGTTTTATTGCCGGACAAACAAATAAATTGATCTGAAAAATAAAGTTCGCGACAATAATTTTTGGGGATTGTTCGAAATGAGCCGATAATAAAATCAAATTGGTGTAATTCTTTTGCCGACAATTCAGATAAATCGGAGACATCAGTTTGTTTTATTTTCACATTCGGTGCGATTTTATTTAATACTTGATAGAGCTTTGGAAAAATTAATGCGCTGACATGATTGTGAACGCCTAAATGAAACGTATCCTCTAATTTTTCTGGTGATACTATGTCAGTGTTTAAGCCAATTAAATGTTCAGTTTGTTTTAAAAGCTGATCCAATTTCGGTTTGATTAATTTTGCCTTATGCGTTAACTCAAATAACCCATCGTTACCTTTCGTCAATAATTTATCATCGAAAATTTCGCGCAATTGTTTGAGCGAAGTGCTGACGGCTGGTTGCGTTAAAAATAATTCACGGCTGGCAACGGTGACGCTGCGGGTTTGTAACAAGACTTGTAATGTTTTTAATAGGTTTAAATTGATGGTTCTTAAATTCATAGCACATCCTTAATAATTATAAAAATATTTTATAACATAATATAAAAAACATCAATTGTATTTATTTCATAATAATTGAACCCAATTTCATTTCATTGTTAACTATGTCAGCCGTAGGAATTCCGGTGGGTTATGCAATATCAACACATGAAAAAAATAATGTGAATGGCGTGATCGTCATGTTTTCTGTTCGCGCAGGGATGGTTTTTTTAGCTGCACTGATCAATACCTTTATGCTATACCAATTAAATATGAATGATAAGAAAGAGATAAATCATTTATTGCAAACATCAGCACATACTGAAAATCCAGGCCAAATACGCCAAGAAAGCTGCTTGAGTGGATGGTGTGGTATGTTTCAAGGAAGACGGTATGAAGATGTAAACGAGGTTCCGTTGCTCGATATATCGCAAATAAGAAATATCAATGAATTATCCGTTTAATATATAAATATATTTTATATGTACATATAAAAAACATCAATTAGATTTATTATACATAAGCGATTACACTGTTTGTATAACATACATTAATCGAGAGAATAGACATATGAAAACCACGTATATCAGTCACTTTAAAACGATGGCAGATTCAACGCCTGAAGATGTGAAACATATTATTCAAGCATTTAATCATTATTTAGAGCCGGAGTATTTAACAAATTTGAATAAAAATGCACGTGAAAAATTTTGTCAAAATGCATACTACCGAGATGCGATAGAGTTTGTAGAAAAGTATGATGATAAGGCCTTTGATGTTGATTATAATAATATGACACTAGAAGATTTTAAGCCGATGATGGTCGAATTTTTTAATAACAGAAATGCTGATCATACGATGTCGGCATAGCATGTTGGGAGGTTGTTATGAAAAATCAAAAAATCATTTTAAAAAACTGCCGCATCATTGATGTCAATCACGAAAAGCCATCTGATCCGTGCCATGTGATTATTGAAAATGATGTCATTCAAGCAATCACGCATGAAAAATGTGATGATGACAATGCAAAAATTATTGATCTTAATAATCAATATCTATTGCCAGGATTAATTGATTGTCATGTGCACGTGAGTGCCACCAAATTTGATTTGGCAGATACAGAAATTCCAGAAACCTACCGCGGCATTCAAGCAAAAAAATATTTGGAAGATATGTTGCAACGTGGATTTACGAGTATCAGAGATGCGGGTGGTGCTGATGATGGATTAGTACTCGCAACTGCCAATGGTTTAATTAATGGCCCGCGTATTTTTCCATCCATAAAAGCGATTTCTCAAACAGGCGGACATGGCGATTTTCACACACATCATTATCATTTTGATCCTTGTTTATGCCAAGAAGGTGGCTCGAGTATTTCTGTGATTGCTGATGGCGTTGCTGCTGTTCGAAAAACAACACGTGAGCAAATCAGACAAGGTGCCACACAAATTAAAATCATGGCATCCGGCGGCATTGCATCACCCACGGATCGCGTTGAAAACGTACAATATTCTGAAGAAGAAATCAAAGCGATTGTCGATGAAGCAAATCACGCAGGAATTTATGTGATGGCGCATGCGTATGCACCAGCGGCGATTCAACGGTGCATTAAAAATGGTGTACGCACCATCGAGCACGGTAATTTATTAGATGCAGAAACCGCGCAATTAATGCATAAAAATAATGTTTTTCTTGTGCCAACGATGGTGATTTATCATGCGATTGCGCACATTGGAAAAGACGAGGGTTGTCCTGCAGAGAGCATTGCAAAATTAGACATCGTTTTAAAAAATGCCATTCAATCTGTGAAATTAGCACGAGAAGCCAATGTCAAAATCGGTTTTGGTACTGATTTATTAGGGCCGAAAGCACACAAAATGCAAAGCGATGAATTTTTAATTCGCTCTAAAGGTTTTGAAACCACGCATCAAATTATTACATCCGCAACAGCAATCAATGCAGAAATTATTCAACATAAAGATAAATTAGGTGTGATTAAAGCAGGCGCATTTGCGGACTTAATTGCTGTGAATGGAAATCCACTGGATAATATTTCACTGTTAACAGAGCAAGGTAAACATTTATCGTTGATTATTAAAGCGGGAAGGATTTATAAAAATAAAATTTAGAAAACGGTATCGATAAAATGCAGAACCTTCAAAAATCTTTTTGGTTGATGACGATCGCTTCGATTGCTGGCGCGCTCATTGCTGTCAGCATCAAAGCATTATCATCCCATACTTCTATTGCGGTGATTTTTTTCTTTACGCGCTTATTTTTACTGGTGGGAGCCATTCCAGCTATTTTAAAATATCGTACCTCATTATTTAAAATAAAAAAATGGGGTGTGATGATTGCCATGTCCGCATTATATGTTGCTGCGTTTTATTGTTATTTTTATTCATTGGTATTAGTGCCGTTAGCCATTTCAAGTTTACTGATGAATTCTGCGCCATTGTATGTTCCTGTCATCGCTTTTTTTATTTTAAAAGATCAATCAATCAAATCGAAACTATTGTGGTTTACCATGATGATCAGTTTTGTGGGCGTTGCTTTAGTGTTATCGCCATCGGGGAAAAGTCATTATTCAATGATTGGATTTTTATTGGCATTTTTATCGGGTATTTTGTTAGCGGCATCGCAAGTCCTGACAAAATTAATGACACACAATGAGGTACCACACCGCATTGCAATTTTTCAAACGCTCATGAGTATTATCATGACACTATTTCCAGCGCTATTTATTATTGCGCATCACGGTTCTCATTATTTAACAAATTTATTTACACTAAAAAACAGCGTGATGTTAATATTATGCGGTATTTCAAGCTGGATTTTTCAACTGTATCGTGCAAAAGCAATGACGTATGCGCCAGTTTCATTTGCAATGCCGTTTGGTTATTTGGGTGTGGTATTTGTTGGATTGTTGGATTTAATTTTTTGGGATGTGTTGCCAGATGCAACGAGTATTTTTGGAATGCTGATTGTTATAGCTGGAGTTGTTTTGTCATTGCAGTTTAATAAAGGTAAAAATAATGCTGATCTCATACGATGATTTTGAAAAAGTCGATTTACGATCCGGCACGATTGTAAAAGCAGAAAATTTTCCGAAAGCTAAAAAACCCGCGTACAAAGTGTGGGTCGATTTTGGAAATGATATTGGAATAAAACAAACCTCCGCACAAATTACGCATCATTACACGCTAGAATCCTTAATCGGAAAAAAAGTAATTGGTTGTGTGAATTTAGGTGAAAGAAATATCGCGGGATTTATTTCACAATTTTTATTGGTTGGATTTCCTGATGATAAGGGCGCGATTTGTTTGGCGACGATGGAGCCGGGTGTTTCGAATGGGGGGAAGTTGTTTTAAGAACTTTTACTTATTTTAGCGCGTTTTCCTTGGGTTTTTTAACAAAACGTACATCTCATTCCTTAACACTAAATTATGTTTACTCATGTGCGCTACTGCATTGAAAGTTCGTAATACTGCGCAGCATTTCATATATATATTTTGCTTAAGTTGTGTTTAAATATCGATCACTGAAACGGAAATTCTCAAGATTAATACGACATTAGATTGAGGCATATTCGTATCTTAATTTACCAGAAGGTAGAGTAAAAAAAGCATTGGCTGAACTGATGGAATTATTACAATCAAAGCAATCATCAAATGCAACACCGTAACGAAATAAAAAATATTTATTGGAAATTTTATGCTACGCAACTCAAAATATTTAAAACACGAAAAGGTTAGCACCATATTATCTGACAGTGGCGTTTCGGCATCAGATGAATTTGCTAAGCAACTTGAACATCAGCCCTATGGACCTTACCGTGACGGTTATCGTTTTAAATTAGCGGGAAGTATTAATACAATTTGGTTAACACAGGCTGATGGTGAATTACATCCAAACATTCTTCCCAATTTGTCTCGTTTGGTTGCTGATGCTCATTCGTGTGATTTTGAAATTGTATTATGGACTAATATGGAGCAGCTTCGACAATCAGAAATAAAAAAATTAACCGGTAATAAAATTACTGTTAAAGATCACAAAGAGTGCTCCAACAATCCATTGTATCAATATTTTAATTTCTTTTTACAAAAAGGTATCGCAGGAGACAAAACAGCATTTGCACTGGCTTCTGATATTTTACGAATGGCTATATTAGCACTAACACCCAACGACGAATATTTTATTTATATTGATCCAAATGATGTAGAGCTGACTGATTTAAAAAATAATATTGGAGCCATGTATGAAAAGATGAAAGAAAATTCATTTGGATTTTCATTTTATGTGATGCCAATATTTCAAAATCCAAAATATAAAAATGACCCTCGAAACATACAAATACGAAATGATGTATTACTTGCTCACAAAAAAATTAACCCTGATTTTTTTAACGCTTATTTAAAAGCATATCATGCCCATTTGGAAAAAACGCATGCACAATATGTAAAACCGAAAACAGACGGTGAAGCACAAATACAAGCAAACAGCATTACCATGTCGAATGGAAATGCATTTTTTATGATTCTGCCAGGTCTGGAAATACCGATTATTCTTGCACGCTTTGGACAATACTTTGCGTCATTCGGGCTGATAAATGTTTTAGCTTATCTTTCTCATGAGCGAATGCTCCAGCATTCTAATACATGGCTTCCAATGGGTGATTTAAAGGAAGAGCATGCTGCGATGGCTTTATTAGACGCTTACCCTATAAATAGCATTCAGAAAGATAATCCTGAAAATATATCAAGCACTGTTTCAGAAAAAAAATATTCTGTTGTTGGAAAATTGGCTTTTGTAATCAAACAACTTGATTATATGAATACGGATTCCAACTTTTTGTTAAAAGTAATGTGCAATGAAAATGAAATTCATAGTTTATTGATGAGTAAATCATTTGTGGATGAAATTAAAAAGAAACTAACTGATTTGCCAGAATTAATAAAGTTTTTAAAAGATTTGGGGGAAACCGGCACAGAAATTGCTGCTTCAATCACCGCAGAAATCGAAGGACGATCTCAACTTACGAATAATGTCGCGCGGTTTAATTTTTCTGGTTCTCGAAGATCGTCAATTGCTGATCAGAACGCTCCTTCAATAGGTTTTTGACCACCACTGGATCGAATTCTAATAGGATTAAATTATAAACAAACGAGCGAGGTATTACAAATGAAGTACGGAACAGAAATCATAAATTTTTTACGCAACAATAAGTCGAGTATTACAGATATGATAATAGATGGAAAACCAGAAAATGGATTTTTAAAACTAACGCTTAGAAATGGTACCACAAAAATTTTTGCTGAATGGGACGAAGAAGATCAAGGATTGTTTGCTTGTGCGATAAATGGAGAGCCATGGGACGCCAGCAAACGTGGAATTCCAGCTACCCTAAAGATTAATACCGAGAGCGAATCTTTTTCATTGGTAACCGATAAACCTGTTGTGGTTGCAGTCAATGGGGCATCTCTTCAAGAATGGGGATCCCAAACAGTTTCTTCAAACAAACACACCATCTGGAGAAAAAAACCAGAAGGATTTGATGAACAACTTAAAAATAAACCTTCTGGTCCCTATTTCGATAAATTACGTACTCCACCCGATGAACCTTCGCCTGCTTCTGGAATGTAAAATAAGTAGTGCGGTGTTAAAAAAAGAGTAAGGATTTTCTGAAACGGACTTCAATAGTATTTTTAAATACAACATAAATAGAGGTTTTTTATATATGCCAACACACAACCCAAAATAGTGAGGCTGTATATCAACCAGTTTGATTTTAATGTTTTTGATGCAAACGGTTGGGTTTTATGGGTACCTACGCAGAACATTTCGTTAGCTGATCACTCATCATGCAGGGTTAAGTCGACTCTGCATGCGACTGTGAACTATAAATTTTTTATCGTTTTCATTGCCATATACAAAAGTTTTTCATGCATGTTGAAATCAATAAAGCCATATTTTTTATAAAACTTGACGGCTTCTTTGTTGATAGCTTCCACAACGACGGCGAAGGACGCAATTGTTTTGCTGGATTCATATGAGCGATGCAATGCATCCATTAATAAGATTTCGCCAAGACCCATACCTTGAATATATTTATCAATTGCCAGACGACCAATCAGTGTGGCAGGTATTAACGGGTAACTTGGTAATTTGCGCGTTATTTCATCGGATAAATATTTGGATTCAATGGTGGTTGATGATAGCGTGTAGAATCCTCCAGTTTTATCTTCTTGTTTGTCATATAAAACATACGTAACAGCAATATGCCTGCGTTCATCTTGTGTTGCCTGTTTTTGAATATAAGTATTGAGCGTTTCAATGCCACAATCGAATGATTTTCGTACGTGCGATGATTCAAGCTTTTCAATAAAAAAGCGTGAGCTGAGATCTGACAACATTAACGACCACTTCCTTGAAATTTTTTATAACGCTTCGCTGCGCGTTTTAATCGAGCATTGGGTTTGGGTGAATTGAGCAATATGCTAATAAAATTTTCAGATTCTTTAACCGACAGCGTAATGATTACATGCTCGCGAATTACTTTTGTCGCTGCTTCTTGGGAGGCGTTCAAAATGAAATCTGATAATGAACGCCCAAGCAAATCTGCTGCATGTTGTAATAAGTCCTTCTGCTCACGACTGAGTCGCGCCTCTAAGCGCACCGCTTTTTCTGTTGAGTAGGGCGAGTGTTGCGATGTGTGACCCATGATGTTTGCCTCATACTATTTATTGATATTATACGGCAATTATCCGGATATTGCAATTTTGAGAGGGGGTTTTGCAGGGAATTGAATGAGGTAGCCAAAACGTCACCACTTCAAACAGCGGTAGGTGTGTTGTAGGCAGTTCTAGTTAGAATTCACCCAAGCATTGGATGCCGGAGATTTTTCGATTGCGGGTGTTCCCCCTGTTGTCGTTCAAGAAACCGATTGATTTATATAGTTTTCCTGACGTCTCATCTGTGTTTTAACTATTAGTTGACTTTATCAACTATTATCTATTACAATAGTTGAGTTAGTCAATAATATGGTGATTTATTTATGGTAAAAGTAACTAAAAACCCAACACTTCCCTTATTAAAAAATTATTCCGTTGGTTTTCGAATAGCCAGAATCATGTGGCTAAAAAGACGCTTTATTGATATCGAAATGAAACCGCTGGATATGACCAGAATGCAATGGCAAACATTACATTGGCTTAACATGATTAGCCCTTGCACACAAAAGCAATTATTAAATTATATGGATATTGATGGTGGACAATTAGCGCGAACGTTAGATGAGTTTGAAAAAAACAATATTATTACGCGTAAGCCATTGGCAGAAGACAGACGCTGTTTGTTGGTTGAGTTGACAAATCATGCTAAAAAAAAGCTTATTCCACATTTGGAAAAAGTATTTGAAAAAGAAAACGATATTTTATTAGATGGAATCAGTAGCGCTGATAAAAAGAAACTGACAAGCCTCTTAGAAAAAATTGAAAGCAATATTGATATTGCATTAACTCATTGTGACGGCATCAAAT
The DNA here is from genome assembly GCA_013287435.1 of Verrucomicrobiota bacterium. GTDB lineage: Bacteria > Pseudomonadota > Gammaproteobacteria > Coxiellales > Coxiellaceae > 2-02-FULL-42-43. The sequence goes on along the minus strand of JABDDU010000030.1, from coordinate 1,347 downwards.
AATCATGACAACCATAGCTATTGCATTACCTGAAAATAAAGTTCAGCGCATTGTCTGGACATTGTTATTTTTGTTTCCGATTTTTGGCATGTGCGTGGATTTGGTTGCGCCGTCATTGCCCGCGATTTCAAGCAGTTTACACGTGTCCGATTCTGTTTCAAAAAATGTGATTTCACTTTATTTATTAGGCTACGCATTCGGTAATTTTTTCACGGGATTTTTAGCAGATGCTTTGGGACGGCAAAAATTATTACGCGTTGGACTATTTGGTTTTATTATCGCGAGCTTAATTCCTGTATTTTCTCATAGCATCAATTTATTATTTCTATCAAGAGTTTTACAAGGTATCACAATCGGCTCTGTTTCTGTATTAGCGCGTGCTATGTTTTCTGATGTATTGCCCGCAGAAAAATTAACAAGTTTAGGAACCTTGATCGGCACGATGTGGGGTTTGGGTCCCATTTTTGGACCTGTCATCGGCGGATACTTACAATTTTATTTCGACTGGCAAGCTGGATTTGTATTTTTTGCATTGATTACATTGATTGGATTAATCGCGACATGGATTGTTGTTCCGGAAACACATTTTAATCGTCATCCATTAAATATAAAAACAATCAGTAAAAATATTCGTGAAGTGCTAAGCCATCGATTATTTATGGCGCTCGTTATTTTAATGGGATTGGTTTATTCACTGTTAATTACATTTAATACTGCGGGACCGTTTTTAATTCAAATAGTATTACATCATTCCCCCGTATTCTTTGGACGCTTGGCGTTATGTATTGGTATTGTATTTTTAGCATCAACCTTCACTTGTCGTTATTTGTTGAAAAAATTTAAAGTCGAAAATCTGCTGTACTATGCAATTATTATTTCATTTATTACCGCATTATTATCTGTAGTGCTCAGCTTTGCATTTGAAAAGAATACGGTATTCATCGCCTTATTTAGCGCGCTGATGTTTTTTTCCTGCGGCTTTATTTTTCCGATGTCAATGGGGCGAGGTATTTCATTATTTCGACATATTGCAGGCACTGCCACTGCGCTGATGTATTTCATTCAAATTTTAATGACCGGTTTTGTTTCGTTTTTAGTTAGTTTGGTTCACGTTGAAAACAATACGGATATTATGGTGATGTATTTTATTTTGCTTCTTTGTGCGGTAGCTGTTTATTGGGGAATGATTCATAATAAAAAATAAATATTTAAGTTTTATTAAATTGGAGCTTTGTACACGACAATTTTTATTAGTACCTCTGATTCGGTAGCCCAAGTGAAGTTAGGCGGAGCCTAACGGAACGCGGGCGTTTTGCAGAATGGTTAAATACCGTTCATAATCTCTGC
>JABDDU010000029.1 GCA_013287435.1 Verrucomicrobiota bacterium | reverse complement strand
CCAACTAAAAAAATGAGTGAAAGCGCTGCAGATGTTTTTTTTCATTCTATCGATAATAAATTAATATTTAAACACATTACTTATTTAACCAATACACAGGAACAAATGGCGTGGGGACATTTTTATTTTCCCTATCGATTGTCTTTGTTTTCTCCATCGCAACAACAATTGTTACGCAATCATCATTCTGAACAAATCGTTAAATCCGCTTTATTCGCATTGTATAGTCCAACCAGCTTGGTCAATTCTAACATGCTCGCAACCGATCCCTATTTTACTTTTTTCCATTTTATTACAACGCTTCCAAGACCCGCGAGTAACGTTAATTTATTGCATGAAAGAATGATGGTGCATTATCACAATCGATGGTATGTCATGCTCACGGCGACATTGCGTGAAAATAGTTTTTCAATCAATGCGCAAAACAAAGCAACTCAGCTTATAACAGCGGGGAAAGCTAAAATGCTGAGCGCGTACCCACGAGTGGATTTACTAAAAACAGGTTATCTCTTTTTTGCCAAATCAGGTTCTGATACGGCGCAACAGGATATTTCAACGATTGGAATTGGTTCAGTGGTTGGAATTATTTTGTTGATGCTAATAACATTTCGATCTATTTCCCCCATTATTTTTACATTATTATCTGGAGCGCTGGGGTTTGTCAGTGCTTTTGTACTGACCTCTTGGTTGTTTGGAAAACTCTTTTTATTTACGCTGATCTTTGGCGCCAGTTTGATTGGTATTTGTGTCGATTACGCTTTTTTTTATTATGCAGAGCAGTTAACCGGCGGAAAAGAATGGAAACCCAGAGAAGGATTGCGCAACATATTTCGTGCTATTAGTTTAGGCTTACTCAATCTTTTGTTGGCTTATTTTATTATGGTATTGACACCAATACCCGGTTTGAAACAGCTGGCTGTTTTTGCCATCGTTGGATTATTTGTTTCTTATGCGACAGTGGTTTGTGCATTTCCCTATTTGCTGAAAGCAAAAAAATATATTTTTTATTCGCTGACTCAAAAAATTACTGATAAATATCTCTCTTTGTGGAAAAAAGTAACACCTAAAATACTGGTGATGATATATATCAGTTTTGCTGTTCTCTCTGCAATCGGCATTATGCAATTACATATCAACGATGATATTCATCAACTTGAATCTATGCCGGCGCACTTATTAAATGCCGACAGAACCATTCAAAAAGCAATCGGCAGTCAATTTGGCAAGACATTTTATGTGGTCACCGGAAATAGCTCAGATGAAACACTCACACACGTTAATCAACTGTCGAAGCAATTAGATAAAACTTTTAACAATAATTCGCAATCTTACTTGGCTATCAATGCTTTTGTGCCGCCAGTTTCCAGTCAATATTTAAATTTTCAACTCAATAAAAAAACATTACTTGCGAAAAAAATATTAATTTTTTTCAAAAAAATTGGCGTTAGCAAACAAAAAGCGATAGCAATACAACGTCAATTGCTTTCTATTAAATTTAAACCTTTGACGATTAATGAATGGATGAACTCGACCGTGTCAAAATCATTGCGATTTTTGTGGCTTGGCAAAGTCGATCATCAATATGCATCCATTGTGATGCTTGCCCAAGGTCTGAATATTCAGACGTTAGAGAAAATTGCTGCTCATAATAAATTTGTCACTTATGTTAACAACGAAAAAAATGTGTCACAGATTTTTAAATTATATCGTGAAAAAATATCGTTATTGTTGGTATTTATTTATTTGGCGATAGCGTTATTATTATCGTGGCGATATGGCTTAAAAAAAGGATTTATTTATTTTCTACCCAACTTGAGTTCTGGATTGTTGAGCCTTGGTTTTATGGGTTTGTTGGGAATTCCTTTGACATTATTTAGCGTGTTGGCGTTGGTATTGGTTTCGGGTATTAGCATGGATTATGTTTTGTTTTTTGTGGAAACAAAAACAACTGATCAAAGCACTATCTTGGCAGTAACGTTATCAGCAATAACCACTCTTTTATCTTTTGGATTGCTATCATTGAGCAGTACACCCGTTGTGCATTTTTTTGGTACTACCCTATTTATTGGCATTTTAAGTGCGTTTATTTTGGCGCCGTCGGTAATCATAGCGAGAGATAAAAAATGAAAGTGATTTATTTTTTGATGATGCTTTGCATCGTTGTCTTATTGTCAGGATGTGCTGTTTTAGAGACTCACCATACGCAAACGCCGCAGGTCAATTTTACAAATAAAAGTACCGTTCAATTACCAACGCCAGCAGCTTTAAATCTCCATCATACTGTAATGCAAATATTGACAGCACACACAATGAAAAAAACAGTCACTACACAAGTTGTATTGGAGATGACATCTCAGCATATTATTTTAGTTGCGCTTGGAGCTTTTGGCGGCCAATTATTCTCAATTGATTATAATGGCAAGATAATAAAAAGTAAGCGCTTGCCAATAAAACATGGCGGTGTTGGAATTCAACAGACCTTGCTGGATGTGATTTTAGTCTATGGCTCAGCGCACGTGTTACAAGATATGTTGCGCGGTAATAATATTAAATTAACAATTAAGCCGCTATCTCGCGTATTTACTTTAAATGGACGACCCATTATTAAAATTCAGTATCAATATAAAAACCCATGGCGCGGCATCGTTCACTTGGAAAATGTTGTTCAGCATTATCGTATCGATATTAAAACAATAAGCGTTGATAAAAAATGATTCCAATTTATCTTGAAAATTTAGGTATTGTTAATGCGTTGGGTAATACGAAAGCATCAGTATGCGACAATTTTCTAAAAAATAGCCAGGAAGGAATGTTTCCCTATGAGGGGTTAATTAGCGGTAAAAAAACAGTCGTCGGTTCTGTGCATACATCGCTGGTTGGCTTGCCTGACTTTTTAAAAAAATATCATTGCCGCAATAATCAACTATTAGCAACCGCTTATTTACAGATTGAAGAAGAGGTTTCGGAATTAAAAGCACGTTACGGTAAACACAGAATTGGTGTGATTTTGGGTACAAGCACATCGGGTATTGCGTCTGCAGAAATAGCAATGGCGCATTACCAAAAATACAACACATTTAACGAGTCGTTTGATTATAAGCAACAAGAAATTGGTTCATGCTCGGCGTTTTTGAGTCTTTATGCAGACATTACTGGCGTGCATTACACTGTGTCGACAGCCTGTTCTTCGAGCGGGAAAGCCATTGCCGAAGGTGCGCGCCTCATCCAAGCAGGTTTTTGCGATGCCGTCATTGCTGGTGGTAGTGATTCGTTATGCGGTTTAACTTTAAATGGATTTGATAGTCTCGAGCTGCTGTCAGAATCTATTTGTAATCCATTCAGTAAAAACAGACGTGGTTTAAATATTGGCGAGGGTGCCGCATTATTTGTATTAACAAAAAGAAAATCCCACATTAAATTAAGCGGTATTGGCGAAGCATCTGATGGATACCATATTGCAACACCCGATCCAAAAGGGGTTGGTGCAACATTAGCGATTAAACAAGCATTACAGAGTGCAAATCGTACGCCGAATGATATTGCATACATCAATTTGCATGGAACTGCGACAAAAAAGAATGATGAGATGGAAAGTTATGTTGTAAACACTCTTTTTCAGAAGGCGCCTTTGTGCAGTTCAACAAAACCTCTGCTGGGGCATACGTTAGGTGCTGCAGCAGCTCAAGAATTGGGATTATGTTGGTTACTGTTATCGCATTACAATCCAACCCAATTGCTGCCAAAACATCTCTGGGATTCTGAAGCTGATTTGACGCTTCCGCCGATAAATTTAGTCACTGAAAACGCGCACTTTAAAAATCCCATTTTTATGAGCAATTCATTTGCTTTTGGTGGCAGCAATGTAAGCCTAATTATTGAGGGGGAGTTATGAGTGATTTATCACTGGATAAACTATTACCTCAGACTGGTAAAATGCGTTTGATTGATCATGTCATCGATATAACAGATGATTTTGCGCGATGTGGCATGCAAGTACATCAAGATAATATCTTTTATCATGCTGATATTGGTGGGATTTATGCCTGGATTGGTATTGAACTGATGGCGCAAGCGGTTGCTCTGTTTGCAAGCCATCACGGCACTAGGAATTCACCTAAAACTGGTCTATTATTGAGCGCTCGACAGTTTTTGCATAAAAATAATACATTTTTATTAGGTGATCAATTAATTATTGAGGCAAATAAAGTCTACATGGAAGATAACGTCGCTGTTTTTAATGGAAAAATATTTTGTCATGGCGAATGTGTGGCTTCCGCGAGGTTAAGTGCTTACCAGCCCTCTGAAAGTCAATTAAAAGAAATACTAACAGGAAATAAAAAAGAATGATGAGACGTGTATTAGTAACTGGCGCAAGTAAAGGCATTGGAAAAGCTACTGCAATTATGTTGGCGCGTAATCAGTTTTATGTGCTCGTTCATTACAACAAAGATAAAGAAGGCGCAAACGATACGCTCGACACAATTAAATCATTTGGTGGTGATGGTGGAATTATCAGTTTTGATATTTCAAACAGAGAAGCCTGTGATGATTCTCTTACTCAAAACATCGAAAAAAATGGCGCTTTATATGGTGTTGTTTGTAATGCCAGTGTTACACATGACACGATTTTTCCCAGCATGACTGGTGAGAATTGGGATGCGGTTGTGCATACCAACTTAGATGGGTTTTTTAATGTTCTTAAACCGTGTGTGATGCCAATGATACAAGCAAGAAAAGGAGGACGCATTGTTACGTTGGCTTCTGTTTCTGGTGTTGTCGGAAACCGTGGACAAGTAAATTATAGTGCTTCAAAAGCAGGCATTATTGGTGCGACCAAAGCACTCGCACTAGAATTGGCGAAGCGCAAAATTACAGTCAATTGTGTCGCTCCCGGTTTGGTAGATACAGACATGATCGCAAATCTTGAACTAGACAGAGTGCTTAAAAGCATTCCAGCCAGACGTGTCGCATCTCCTGAAGAAGTGGCAGGTCTCATTAATTATTTAATGTCGGATATTGCGGGATATGTTACACGTCAAGTCATTTCAATCAATGGGGGGTTGGTATGAACACTCGGGTTGTTGTGACTGGAATGAGTGGATTGACATCGCTTGGTGATAATTGGAATCAAATTCAATCTAACATGCGAAATAAGAAAACGGGTATCGCTGTCATTGAAGACTGGAAAAAAATTGAAGGGTTGCATACTTGTTTGGGCGGACCCATTTTGGATTTTCAATTGCCAGCACATTTTACGAGAAAACAAGTCCGTGCAATGGGACGTGTTGCACAACTTGCAACCGTTGCAACTGAAGCTGCACTAAAAGATGCAAATTTAATTGAAAATAACACTGTATTGTTGAGTGGCAGAACGGGTATTGCTTATGGTTCATGCGCAGGAAGTTCTGCTCCTTTGGCTGATTTAGCGTTAATAAAAACAGAATCCACTTTAAGAAAAATAACCGCAACCACTTATATCAAAGCAATGAGTCATACATGCGCCGTTAATATAGCGCTATTTTTTAAAATCGTAGGACGTTTGATTCCCACATCGAGCGCTTGCACATCGGGTAGTCAAGCGATTGGTTATGCCTATGAAACCATAAAAAATGGTTATCAAGATGTCATGATCGCGGGTGGCGCTGAAGAATTATGCCCGAGTCAAGTTGCTATTTTTGATACGCTTTACGCAACAAGTCTGAAAAATAGTACGCCACAATTAACGCCAAAACCATTTGATAAAGAGCGTGATGGTTTGGTAATCGGTGAGGGTGCGTGCACACTGATTCTAGAATCACTGCCTCATGCGCTGGCGCGTGGTGCTGCAATCTACGCTGAAGTTGTCGGATTTGGCACGAATTGTGATGCCAATCATATTACACAACCTTGCGCTGCCATGATGCAAAAAGCCATTGAACTGGCATTGCAAGATGCTTCATTATCACCCAAAGACATTGGTTATGTTTGTGCGCATGGCACTGCAACAGAACAGGGTGATATCGCAGAATCTCATGCAACACACGCTGTTTTTGGTAGCCATATGCCGATTAGTTCATTGAAAGGTTATTTTGGGCATACGTTGGGTGCTTGCGGAGCCATTGAATCATGGCTCAGCATTCACATGCTCAATGAGAAGCGGTTTGCACCAACCATTAATTTAAATCAGATTGATCCTAGATGCGCTGCCTTAGATTATATTATGGGTACAGAGCGAGAAATCGATTGTCACTATATTGCGAGTAATAACTTTGCTTTTGGCGGGGTTAACACCGCTTTAATTTTTAAGTCCTACAACAAACAATAAAAATTTAAAGTATTGAAGTATTCAATATGTCTTTCCAATGCGCATAAATAATATTCGCGCTTCTAACGCGACATTTTGTTATTGATAATCTGTCGTTGTAGACGGATTTTTACATCGTATCGGAGTATTTCCTAATCGACGATCGATTTTCTCTTAACCAATACGTAATCATTAACGGTATAAAAATTAAAACTAAAAATCCGAGTAAAATCCACAGTGGCCACAAGACAGGATTATTCCATTTTTCGCGTAATTGTGCGCGTAATTGGGGATTGAGCTGTTGATATTTTAGCGAATTATAGGCAATAGAGTTGGGTTTGGTGGGCGTGACCCACTGATGTGATAACGTAAAGTCAATCGGATTAACGCCCCAAATCCATGGCGCGTCTTCTTGAATTATTGCCAAATAGTCGCGAATTTTGGCTAGTCGTTTTTCATTATTCGGCATATTTTTTATTTCATTAAAGAGTAAATCTGTTTTTGGATTAACATAATTCGTTGCATTTTCACCGCCGTATTTTACTTTGCCGTTGGCAGAATATAATAAAAATAAAAAATTTTCTGGATCGGGATAATCGGCTAACCATCCCCATGAAAATATTTGTGCTTGCCCCGTGCGCACTTTATCTTGAAAGCGATTGTATTCGGTATTTCGAATATTTAATTCAATGCCCAGTTTTGCAAATTGTTTTCGCATCCAATTTAATTGCGCTTTATCATCAGGATTTCCCGTGGAAGTGACATCGTAATTCAATACCAAAGCTTTTCCCGTTTTGGGATCAATGCCGTTGGGATATCCTGCTTCTGCTAATAATTTTTTTGCCTCTATCATGGGTTTTCTTTTGACTTCTTTACCATCCCAAAAATAAATCACTTTATTAATATTATTTTTTTCATAGCCAAAAATGCCTGGCGGAATGGGGCCGTGCGCTGCAACACCGCGTCCATTCATAAATAATTGGATATATTCTTCGTAATCAATCGCAATGGAAATGGCTTGTCTCAATTTTTTATTTTTTTCACTGGCACCACCGACAATGTCATCTAGCATATTAAAACCAATATAAAAAACAGAAGGGCTTACGCTGGTTTCTAATCGAATGCCTTTTTCTTGCATCGCTTTGGTTAAAACGGGATTGCCATTTTTATCGAGTTGAATCACCGAATCAAAACTATCGGCGCTAATGCCTGAGCGATCATAATAGCCCTGCAGAAATTTATTCCAGCGTGGAATACTTTCTTTATCCAAGCTCAACACTAATTTATCAATAAACGGCATGGATTTGCCTGCATTTTTCAGATAACCATTTTGCGCGTCACTCACTTCACCGACATCTGGATATTTTTCTCCATGAAAATTAGGATTTTTGAATAATACCATTTGTTCGTTAGGATTATTTTCTTGTAATAAATAAGGACCTGTTCCGATGGGATACCAATCCAGCGTCATATTTTTTTCTTTCAATTCAGGTTTTGCATAAAATAAATCAGCTTCATACGGCATCGGTGAAAAAAATGGCATGGCAAGCCAATAAATAAATTGTGGGTATTGACCGTGAATTTTAATTTGATATTCATAACGATTAATGATTGTCACACCCGCTAAAGGATATTGTCGTAAATCTATTATATGATTATTTTGATACGCTTTTTGCAGTGTTTTAGCATAGTCTTTAAAACCAACAATATAGTCACTCATGACGCCAAAAATGGGTGAGCTAACGGCAGGACTTGCGAGACGTTTAATTTCATACACATAATCTTCGGCTGTTAATTCACGTTTGCCTGGCAATGCGGGATGCGGTTGATAATAAATACCGTGTTTGATTTTTAAATCATAAATTGTATAAACAATTTTTCCGTCTTTTTTAATGGTTGTGATCGTCGGCATTTTTTCCACTGTCAGCGGTATTAATTGATAGGGACGTTGTAAGTAATCATATTGCAATGGCGGTTCATAAATTTGTGCGATAATTTGTGATTCATCGGTTGAATACGCGCGAGCGGGGTCCAGTGTTTTGGGTGCGCTAGAAAATGAGCTGTAGAGTGTGTTTTGATGAAGCTTGCCTGGATGCGGATTGTTCCATTGAGCGTCACTGTGCGTGCACAGTGTCATCAATAAAAATAGGAGTAGTTTTTTCATGGTAAAATCCGTTTTATTCGTGAATATTGTATCATATAGTGTGATTGTGACGAATGTGCCTGTCATAATATAAAGCATGGCGTTTTGCAGTGAATTTCTATGAACAATAACAAATTTATTAAAAACTTATATGAACACTCTGAATTGAGTCAATTGCCATTTATTTCCGCTCGCATTGAATATTTGTCGTGTCTATTTTTAGGAAAGCCTTATAGTGCAAATCCACAGGGCGAAGGTATTGATTCTGAATTCGATCAAGCGCCCTTATATCGCTTGGATGGATTTGATTGTGTGACGTATGTGAATAATATTCTCGCATTGGCGTTATCGCGCGATTTAATGTCATTTCAAAAAAAATTAATACAAATTAATTATTACGATGCTGACGCGAAATTTGAAAACCGTTTTCATTTTATGAGTTTGGATTGGAATATACAAAATCAAAAAAATATGATTGTGCGTGATATAACATCTGAAATTATAGATGAAAATAAAAATGGTATTGTCGAATTTGCAGAAGGCGAAATTGATAAACCCCGTTGGTTTTTAAAAAAAGCAGAAAGTGAAACTGAGCCACGTGTAAAATTACTTGAAGGTTATGCTGCAAAATGGAAAAAAGAATTGGTACGATTGTCTTATTTGCCACTCACAACATTATTTGATGATCAAAAAAATCCATGCGAATTTATTTTCAACCAAATTCCGCACGCAAGCATTATTGAAATTGTTCGTCCGAATTGGCATACAAAAGATAAAATTGGCACGAATTTGCATGTGTCTCATTTGGGATTTTTGATTCGACAATCAGATAAAAAATTATATTTTCGACATGCGTCATCTGAACAAAAATCAGTTGTCGAAATTTTATTAGTGGATTATTTAAAAAATTATGTAGAGTCACCGACGGTGAAGGGAATACATCTTTGTGTATGCCTTAATACAAGTTTGGATATAAATTAGGACAAATTTTATGACAAAAAAGAATCCAGTAATGATTTTCGATAATAGTTTTACAGAATTTCTGCTCTATTCGACTCCTAATGAAAAGGTAAAAGTAGAGGTTTTTTTGCGTGATGAAACGATTTGGATGACACAGATCAAAATGGGCGAGTTATTTGGAGTTGATCGAAGTGTAGTGACAAAACATTTACAGAACATATACTTAGAAAATGAACTGGATAAAAAACGAACACGTGCAAAAATTGCACGAGTTCAAACCGAGGGTAAAAGACAGGTAAATAGAGATCTTGAGTTTTACAATCTCGATGCAATTCTATCCGTTGGTTACCGTGTCAATAGCGCACAAGCAACACAGTTTCGAATTTGGGCGACTGAACGGCTTAAAGAATATGTGATTAAAGGCTTTACTATGGATGATGAGCGTCTCAAGGATCCGCGCCGCATTTTTGGTAAAGATTATTTTGAAGAGCAGCTTGCGCGAATACGTGATATACGTTCAAGCGAAAGACGACTGTTTCAAAAAATCACGGATATTTATGTTCAGTGTTAAAAGAATATGAAATCTATAAAAAAGAACAAGACAGACTGTATGAAAGTGATTTTGATCGTACTGTAAAAAAGTTTTTGGAAACA
>JABDDU010000028.1:2049-10048 GCA_013287435.1 Verrucomicrobiota bacterium | reverse complement strand
TAAAACGGCGATATGATAAGCCAGTAATTGCAGTGGAATGGTGTACGCAATGGGAGCAACAAAATCAAGCACGGTGGGCATTAACAGTGAGAGTGTGTTTTCGCCGAACGTTTCAGCGGGTTGATTGGAAAGCACAAACACCTGTCCGCCGCGTGCTTGTACTTCTTGAATATTTGAGCTTAATTTTTCGAATAATTTATCATGAGGCGCTAATACAATCACCGGCATTTCTTCGTCAACCAACGCCAAAGGTCCATGTTTTAATTCGCCCGCCGGATACGCTTCTGCATGCACGTATGAAATTTCTTTTAATTTTAATGCGCCCTCTAAGGCAATCGGATATTGATCACCGCGTGCAATAAATAAAGCATGTTGTTTGTGTGTAAAATATTTTGAAATGTCTTGAATTGCCGCATCTAACGTTAACAATTCTTTGATGACGGCGGGCAATGACTGCAATGCATGAATATGTGAATCGATAATAGTGCGAGAAATACCGTGCTGTTCTGCAATAGCCAATGTTAATAATGCAAGCCCAGTTAATTGTGCGGTAAATGTTTTGGTTGCAGCAACACCGACTTCTTTTCCCGATCGCGTGATTAATAATAAATTGGATTCGCGAGACAAACTGCTTTCTGCAACATTACAAATTGCCAAAATTTGTTTGCACCCCATTTTTTTGGCATGACGCGTTGCGGCCAATGTATCGGCGGTTTCACCCGATTGTGAAATCGCTACAAATAATGTATTCGGTTCCATAATGCTGTCGCGATAGCGAAATTCGCTAGCAACATCAACGGACACCGGAATTTTTGCGATGGATTCAATCCAATAACGCGCCACTAATCCTGCGTGATAACTCGTACCACACGCCACAATTTGCACGCGTTTTAGGCTCGATAAAATAGTATTTGTGTTTGCGCCCAAAATATCAGATAAACCATTCGCTTCAGTTAATCCATAATTTAATGTTTCAGCAATCGCTTCCGGTTGATCATAAATTTCTTTTAACATGTAATGACGAAAATGGCCTTTATTCGCGACATCATTTTCTGATGTGCATTCATGAATATCACGCTGAACAGTTTCCCCTTGCGCATTTTTAATATGAATATCCGTGCGTGAAATCGCGGCAATATCACCTTCTTCTAAATAAATAAATTTTTGTGTCACCGGTAATAATGCGAGCGGATCGGATGCAAAAAAAGTTTCACCAATGCCTAAACCAATGACAATGGGGCTTCCGGATCGAACAGCATATAGTCGACTCGGATCTTTATCCGATAAAATACACATTGCAAAAGCGCCTTTTAATGCACCTGCGGTTTTTTGCAATGCTTGCATCATGTCGTTTTTTTCTGTGAAATGAAAATGTAATAAGTGCGCGACGACTTCGGTATCGGTTTCAGATTCAAAAACATAATTTTTTTCGAGCAATTGTTTGCGCAGCACGTGATGATTTTCAATAATGCCGTTATGTACGATGGCGATGGAATTTTGCGACGTGTGTGGATGCGCATTCATTTCACTTGGTTTTCCGTGCGTTGCCCAACGCGTGTGTGCAATGCCGGATTTTCCTGACAGCGGTTCATCGTTTAATACTTTTTCTAAAGCAGCCACTTTTCCATGCACGCGTTTTCGCAAAATCGCATTTGTTGCTGGATCTAAAACAGCAATACCGGCGGAATCATATCCGCGATATTCCAGGCGCTTTAATCCCTCGATAAGAATTGCTTCGATTGAACGTTCAGCAATGGCTCCTACTATTCCGCACATATGATCCGTCCTGTGATTGAAAAAAACGGATAATAGCATAAGTGGGGGCGAGAGTGGGAGAGTGAGTGATCACTGATAACTGATAACTGATCACTATATTATTTAACAAATCCACCACTTCGCGTTATCATACGCGCCACACCTTTATTCAGGGACGCCCATTCATGTTACCTCGCAAAACCCTCGCAAACGCCATTCGCGCACTTGCCATCGACGCTGTAGAAAAAGCACGTTCTGGACATCCTGGCATGCCGATGGGAATGGCGGATATTGCTGAAGTGTTATGGCGCGATTTTTTAAAACATAATCCTGCGAATCCCCATTGGTTTAATCGCGATCGCTTTGTGTTATCCAATGGCCATGGTTGCATGTTGTTATACGCTGCATTGCATTTATCGGGATACGATTTATCAATCGATGATTTAAAACAATTTCGTCAACTGCATTCCAAAACGCCAGGTCATCCCGAATATGGTTTTACACCCGGTGTAGAATCAACTGCAGGTCCGCTCGGTCAAGGGTTAGCAATGGCGATTGGCATGGCGATTGCCGAAAAACATTTAGCAGCGCTTTTTAATGAAAAAGAGCATGTACTCGTTGACCATTACACGTATGTATTTGCGGGTGATGGATGTTTGATGGAAGGTATTTCGCATGAAGCCTGTTCGCTGGCTGGCACATTTGGTTTGGGAAAATTAATTGTATTTTATGATGACAATGGCATTTCGATTGATGGTGATGTGCGAGGATGGTTTACGGATAACACACCGGAACGTTTTCGTGCGTATCATTGGCAAGTCATTGCAGATGTTGATGGACATGACGCCAATGCCATAAAACAAGCGATTATTGAGGCACGTTCGGATTTGACTCGCCCGACAATGATTTGTTGTAAAACACAAATTGGTTATGGTGCGCCGAATTTAGCGGGCAGTGAAAAAACACATGGTGCGCCACTCGGCGAAACAGAATCATCACTGGCAAAAAAAGCATTGGGTTGGAATTATGCGCCGTTCGTAATTCCCGCAGAAATTTATCATGACTGGAATGCCAAAGAACGTGGCGTAAAAATGGAATCGGAGTGGAGCGGTGTATTTGTTGACTATCAGCAAAAATTCCCTGAAAAATCTGCTGAATTTTTACGACGCATGATGGGATTAATTCCACCTGAATTTGAAATAAACAGCGATGCCTATATTCAAAAAATAAGGCAGGAAGAAAAACCGATTGCAACCCGCAAAACGTCTCAAGCCTGCATCGAACATTATTTGCAATTTTTACCCGAATTAATGGGCGGTTCTGCTGATTTAAGTGAATCGAATAATACCAAAGCAAAACTCGCAACTATTTTTTCAAATAATAATCCCAGCGGTAATTATATCCATTACGGTGTGCGTGAATTTGCAATGTCAGCGATTATGAATGGATTATCGCTGCATAAAGGTGTGATTCCTTTTGGCGGTACATTTTTAACGTTTTGTGATTATGCGCGAAATGCAGTGCGTATGTCAGCGATCATGCAACAAAAAGTGATTTATGTTTATACGCATGATTCAGTGGGATTGGGTGAAGATGGCCCCACTCATCAGCCGATTGAGCATGCTGCGATGTTGCGCATGACGCCGCATTTTAATGTCTGGCGTCCGTGTGATTTTGTGGAAACAGCCGTTGCATGGCAACAAGCATTGGTACACGAAGGTCCGAGCGCCTTGTTATTAACGCGACAAAATTTGCCTGCACAAAAACACGATCAAGAAAAAATAAAAGAGATTGCGCGCGGGGGATATATTTTATTTGAACCTGAGAATAGGGATCAGAAAAAAATTGATGCGTTGATTATTGCGACTGGATCTGAAGTGCATTTAGCAGTAGACGCTGCAAAAGAATTAGCAAAAGAAGCTATTTTTGTGCGCGTAGTTTCAATGCCGTGCTGCGAACGATTTAAAGAGCAAGATGCGCATTATCGCGAAAAAATATTGCCTGCTAATATTACCGCACGTTTAGCGATTGAAGCTGGTGTGCCCGATTATTGGTATCAATTTGTTGGCAGTGAAGGCGCCATCATCGGGATTAATACGTTTGGTGCATCGGCGCCGGAAAAAGATATTTGGCCGGCGTTTGGATTGACGGTTGAGAATATTAAAAAGCAATTGGTGGATTTGTTGGATTTGAGCGTAGCGAAATAGAAGTGTGAGTGTGAGTGTGTGAAGATTTTTTTCTCACACTCACACTTACACACGCCATTGCGAAATAAATGCAGTGAACATCATTCACGAAACAAAACAACTAACGAGGATACATCCATGACAATCAAAATCGCCATCAACGGCTTTGGCCGCATCGGCCGCAATATGACACGTGCATTATATGAATCGGGTTATCGAGATCGTTTGGAATTGGTGGCGATCAATGATCTCGGTGATATTGCGACGAATGCGCATTTATTAAAATATGATTCTGTGCATGGGCGTTTTGCGAATGTTGTTTCTGTTTCAGAAAATAATTTGATGATTGATGATGATCTTATTCGTTGTTTTTCAGAAAAAAATCCCGCACAAATTCCGTGGGGTGAGCTGGGTGTTGATGTTGTGCTGGAATCTACGGGGTTTTTTACCACGCGTGAAAAAGCAAGTTTGCATTTACAAGCCGGTGCTAAAAAAGTTTTAATTTCAGCGCCTGCGGGAAAAGAGTTGCCAACGATTGTGTATGGCGTGAATCATCAGACATTAAAATCAACTGATGATATTGTGTCGAATGCATCCTGCACGACGAATTGCTTAGCGCCACTCGTCAAACCCTTACATGCAGCATTTGGCGTGAAATATGGCTTAATGACAACTATTCATTCATATACATCAGATCAACGTTTAAACGACGCGTATCATTCTGATTTGCGTCGTGCACGCGCCGCTGCATTATCCATGATTCCGACTAAAACCGGTGCTGCTGCAGCAGTGGGTTTGGTATTGCCCGAATTAGCGGGAAAATTAGATGGTTATGCGGTTCGTGTTCCAACAGCCAATGTATCGTTAGTGGATTTGACATTTGAAGCTGAAAAACCAGTGTCGGTCAAAGCTGTGAATGATGTTTTATTGGCGGCATCCAAAGGCGAATTAAAAGGTATTTTAAATTATTGCGATTTACCGCTCGTTTCTGTCGATTATAATCATTGTCCTGCGTCATCCACGGTGGATTCCGCTGAAACGCGTGTGATTGGTCATTTGGTAAAAGTCGTTTCGTGGTATGACAATGAGTGGGGATTTTCGAATCGCATGTTGGATACGGCAAGGGTGATGATGTCGGTGTAAAGAGTGTGAGTGTGAGTGTGAGTGTGAGTGTGAGTGTGAGTGTGAGTTTGTTAAAGCTATGCCCTATCATAAAATGTCAGAATTAAATTTAAAAAACCTCCGTGTATTGATTCGCGAAGATTTTAATGTGCCGATGAAAGACGGTGTTATTACCGATGATACGCGATTGCGCGCGGCGATTCCGACCATTGAATATGCATTGAAACAAAATGCGGCGGTGATTTTGATTTCTCACATGGGACGGCCAAGAGAAGTGATCAGTGTGAGCGATCAGTGTGAGCAGATTGTGCCAATTGAAAATGCATCGCTGACGCTTGCTCCCGTTGCAAAAAGATTGTCAGAATTACTTGCTCACACTCACACTCACACTCACACTCACACTCACACTCACACCCACACTCCCACTCACACTCCCACCCCCATCCGTTTTATTTCGAACTGGATCGATGGTTTTGATATTAAACTCGGTGAAATCGTGTTGTGTGAAAATACCCGTTTTTTAGTCGGCGAAAAAAAATGCGATGAAAAACTGTCAAAAAAAATGGCCGCATTATGTGATGTATTTGTGATGGATGCGTTTGCAACCGCGCATCGCGCAGAAGCGTCAACCACGGGTGTTGCACACTATGCCAAACAAAAATGCGCAGGATTATTATTAGATGCGGAATTAACGGCTTTATCCAAAGCATTAACACATCCGCAAAAACCGATTGTTGCCATTGTGGGCGGCTCAAAAGTTTCAACAAAAATGGCAGTGCTCGATCATTTATTAGATAAAGTCAATACATTAATAGTGGGTGGCGGCATTGCCAATACTTTTTTGGCTGCAAAAAATATCCCCATTGGAAAATCATTGGTTGAACATGATTGGATTGATGCTGCGAAAAAATTATTAGAAAAAGCGGCATTAAAGAATGTTTCCATTCCATTGCCAGTCGATGTTGCGGTTGCGAAACATTTTTCTCACGATGAAAAAGCGGACATTAAATCGGTTAATCATATTCAATCCGATGAAATGATTTTAGATGTTGGCCCAAAAACAGCGGCCAGTTATGCTGACATACTGCAAAACGCAAAAACGATTATATGGAACGGCCCTGTCGGTGTATTTGAATTTCCTGCCTTTTCTGCCGGCACCAAAGCATTGGCTGACGCGATTGCCAATTCAAACGCATTTTCAATGGCAGGCGGTGGAGACACATTATCTGCTATCATGCAATTTCATGTTGAAAATAAAATATCGTATTTGTCCACGGGTGGCGGTGCGTTTTTAGAATTCATGGAAGGAAAAAAATTGCCGGGAGTTGAGGTGTTATGTTAGCTGACGATCATCATGAACGAAGAACAAAAATTTTAACAACACTCGGTCCTGTCACCGACGATCCTGCGATGATGATGCGATTGATTGAGGCAGGTGTGAATTGCGTGCGCTTAAATTTTTCGCATGGTACGCATGAACAACACCAAAAAAGAATTGAATTGGTGCGTGAAACGGCTAAAAAATTAAATCGTATTATTGGTTTTTTAGGGGATTTGCAAGGTCCTAAAATTCGTATCGCAAAATTTATTGATGGCAAAATTAATTTAAAATCCGGTGATCAATTTATTTTAAATAGTGCATTGGATTCTAATGCGGGCACGCAAACGGAAGTGGGTATTGATTATAAAGCGTTACCCCATGATGTAAAAACAGACGATATTTTATTATTAAATGACGGCTTGATTACTTTGTGCGTTGAAAAAGTGGATGGTTCTCGCGTGATTTGTGTCGTTGTGCAGGGTGGTGAATTATCTGATCATAAAGGCATTAATAAAAAAGGCGGTGGATTATCCGCCAACGCGCTCACTGAAAAAGATCACGAAGACCTGGCATTTGCGGTAAAAATGGATGTGGATTATATTGCGATTTCTTTTCCGCGCAATGCGCATGATATTCATGAAGCGCGAAAATTAATTCATGATGCCAAAGGCAATAGCGCCATTATCGCAAAAATTGAGCGCACAGAAGCAGTCACTCATCTTGATGAAATTATTATGGCGAGCGATGGCGTGATGGTAGCACGCGGTGATTTAGCGGTTGAAATTGGGGATGCCGAAGTGCCTATGGTGCAAAAACATATTATTCAACGTGCACGCACACTCGACAAACCCGTTATTATTGCAACACAAATGATGGAATCAATGATTCACAATCCCGTGCCAACGCGTGCGGAAGTATCGGATGTTGCGAATGCCGTGCTTGATCACGCAGACGCGGTGATGTGTTCTGCAGAAACCGCAACGGGACAGTATCCGATTGAAACGGTTGAGGCGATGGATCGTGTTTGTCGTACTGTTGAATTGCAACCACAAACGCAGCAATCCAAACATCGCGTCGAATGTGAATTTAAACGTATTGATGAAGCGATTGCGATGGCAACGATTTATACGGCGAATCATTTTGCCGTGCGCGCGGTTGTTGCATTGACTGAATCGGGAGCGACGTCGTTGTGGATGTCACGCATTCGCACCGGTTTGCCGATTTATGGATTGAGTCGTTTCAAACGCACATTGGGAAAAATGACTTTATATCGCGGTGTTTATCCTCTTTATTTTGATGTGACCCAATGCGCGCGCGATGCAGTGAATGAAAAAGCGATTGCGTTGATGGTCGAGCAAAAATTATTGAAAAATCGTGATCGCGTGATTTTAACGAAGGGTGATCATATGGGTCGCAGCGGTGGATCGAATGCGATGAAGATTTTGGTGGTGGGAGATATATTATGATGTCATCTTGGATGCAAATTTTGTATGTCATTGCAGCAGCAGCATTAGCTTGGTTTGCCTATCGCATGATTCGCGGCAATCCCGCGATGTTTACCAAAGCCAATATCGAAAAAAGTTTTTTTTCGATGGGAATTTTGACGTTATTGTTA
>JABDDU010000028.1:0-1949 GCA_013287435.1 Verrucomicrobiota bacterium | reverse complement strand
TTGCCTATCGCATGATTCGCGGCAATCCCGCGATGTTTACCAAAGCCAATATCGAAAAAAGTTTTTTTTCGATGGGAATTTTGACGTTATTGTTAATTGGGTTTGTTGCGTTGTTGGTGTTTTTGTTGAAGCATTAGTAGTGATCAGTTACGCGCGATGTAAAAATCTCTTTTGTGGCATATTTTGCAAGACCGCACCTATACCCGACTTTATCTCAATGTTAATATACTCGTTTTGAGAATACATCCTATGGAAATGACGTGAAAAAAAACCTACCCATTGGTACATCTACACTATCAAATATGATTAAAAACAACTGTGTTTATATTGATAAAACACCGTTTGTCGATGATTTAGTGAAATCTGGAAGGTATTATTTTCTTTCTCGCCCACGTCGTTTTGGTAAAAGTTTATTTTTGGATACGCTTAAACAGGCTTTTTTGGGCAATAAAATATTATTTGAAGGATTACATCTGGAAAATCATTGGGACTGGAATAAAACTTATCCTGTCATTCATATTAGTTTTGCGAGTGAAACTCATAGCATCAATCTGCTTGAAAAAAACATGCATGACATTTTGGATCAGATTATTCGTGAATTTGAATTACCTATTCTCTTATCTGAAGAAATACTCAATACAAAATTTAAATTATTAATTAGCCAATTGTATTCAAAATACAATCAACCCGTAGTTATTTTAATCGATGAATACGATAAACCCATTTTGGATAATCTAGAACACACGGAAAATTCTGCTTATGCACGCAGTTTATTAAAGAGTTTATATTCTGTGATTAAAGATTGTGATCAATATCTGAAATTTGTATTTCTGACGGGTGTTTCAAAATTCAGCAAAGCAGGATTATTTAGCGGATTAAATAATCTCGCCGATATTACATTAAATAGGCACTACGCTGATATTTGTGGTTATACGCAAGCTGATTTAGAAAGAGAATTTGCGGATTATCTGAAAGAAGGCTGTGTCGATAAAGAAAAATTAAAATTATGGTATAACGGTTATAATTTTATGGGTTCTGACAATCAAAAAGTCTATAATCCTTTCGATATTTTGCTTTTCTTTAATAACCATTTTCAATATAAAGAATATTGGTTTGAAACAGGAAATCCCTCATTTTTGATCAAACTCATCCATAAAAATAAATATTATTTTCCTGATATGGAAAATACAAAGATGATAGAAAGCGATTTGTCGAGTTTTGATGTCGATAATATTCCGCTGGCGACTTTATTATTTCAAACAGGTTATCTGACTTTTAAAAAAGATATTATGCTCGGAATGGCGCGCGGATATGAATTGGGTTATCCCAATCTTGAAGTTAAAATGTCTTTGAATGGCAAGCTAGCTGAACTGGGAAGTACGGTATCAGAAAAAAACGCGGTGTTTATAAAACTGCTCGCCTGTTTAAAATCTTCTGATCTGGCTGATTTTGGCAATATCTTTCAAAGTCATTTCGCCTCAATCCCGCACGATTGGTATCGCAATAATGATATCCAACATTACGAAGGTTTTTACGCAAGTATTGTGTACAGTTATCTTTGCGCATTGGGTTACGCAGTGATTGCTGAAGACAATACGAACACAGGTCAAATGGATTTAACGATTATTTTACCCGACAAAATTTTAATTCTCGAATTTAAGCTCAAAAAAAATGGTGATTCAGCTTCAGCCATAAAACAAATTAAAGACAAAAAATATGCGGATAAATATGTTTCCGATGAAAAACCAATTTATTTGTTGGGCATTAGTTTTGATCATGAAACAAGAAATGTGCATAATTTTTTGTGTGAAAGGTATAGATAAATACCAATTCGCCAAGCATCGCATAGTATAGTATTTCATATTCTCCTATTGCCTATCGCATGATTCGCGGCAATCCCGCGATGTTTACCAAAGCCAATATCGAAAAAAGTTTTTTTTCGATGGGAA
>JABDDU010000027.1 GCA_013287435.1 Verrucomicrobiota bacterium | reverse complement strand
TAGCAGATCAAGCCTCGCTGCCTGATTTGGTAAAACGTCGAGTTTCTATCTACGGAGTGATCTGTTACCTATTTTTAGCACTTAGTTTGCACTTGTTTCCAATCCTTGATTTGCCACGTAGATTTTACAGTGGCGATGTGCTGTTGATCGTCATCTTTTACTTCAGTGATGACAGTTTGGGTTGTTTTATTGTCTGCTTTTAAGGCTTGTAAAATAGCTTCTTTTTCTGCGAGCGAGATGGTTGCCGTTGCGACAATATCTTTTTTGGCTTGATAATGATAATCAATATGAATTTGCGACATAATCACGCGATACTCTTTGGGGGAAAAGTGATGCATTAAGATTAAACCTGCAGCAAGCTCACCCACGGTTGCAATCGCGCATGCATGAATGCCGCGCACATGATTAAAATTTTTTTTGTGATACGGCGCAAATGTTTGAACAAAATCATCAGAAATTTTAATGATTTGAAATCCATGGGGCTTGTTGAATCGCACGGTGTGATTCATCACGCGATTCAACAACCATAAATGTTTTTTAGAGTGTTGCGCTTTTTGGATTAAATGAAATAATTGCTCCATTATTTCTTGACCGACATCAAATCCACTTTAAAAATCAACGCTTCATTCGGACCAATCTCACCCATCGATCCTTGTGGACCATAAGCCAACTTAGAAGGAATATATAACATCCACGTTGCACCCGGTTTCATCAGTTGCAGTGCTTCCTGCCAGCCTTTAATCACTTGTCCCACTTTAAAAGTAGCGGGCTGTCCGCGTTTATAGGAACTGTCAAATACGGTGCCATCTATTAATTTGCCTTCATAATTCACGGTGACAGTATTAGTCGCTGTTGGACTAACGCCGTTTCCAGGAGTAATGACTTTGTATTGCAAACCAGAAGGCAATGTAATCACGCCTGGCATTTTTGCATTTTTAGCTAAAAAGTCTTGCCCATCTTTCATATTTTTTTCAGCGGCTGCTGCGAATTTTTGTTGCATTTTCTCCACCATTTGTTTTTGCATTGATGTTAAGACGGTTTGCATTTCTTGCTCAGAAAGTGCTGATTGTTTGCCTTGGTAACCCGCTTGCAAACCTTCTGTAAAATTTTTCGTGTTGATCGTTATCGATTGCGTTTTCATCGCCTGTCCGGTTTTGTATCCCATGGCATAAGAAAGTTTTGCCGTGTTGTTGTCTAAGGTGTCTGCCGCATAAACGAAAGTCGTGCACAGCAGCCCAATCGCCACTGTTGATAGTACTTTTTTCATTGATTGAATCCTTTTGGGTCAAAGTAACTGTTCAGCATCTTTCTAGTAGGTCCACTTTTTCAGTTTATTCTAGTTTTGATCGGTGAATAGTTACGGGTCAAAAAGGTCTATCATAGCGAAAGATTTTGGATTTTTCATCTATAATGCGAATTAAGAGCTGAATTTTTTGCATCCGCTCGGAATGTTGGAGTTACGGATAGTTCGGCTCTTAATTCGCATTATAATATTTTTCATACAGCTGCTCACACGTTTATATTGACAACCCATTGATCAAACTTGATAATCCACTATCCATATTCTTGCAGGATGGAACTGTGTTAACGATTGTTGATGAAAATGATTTTCATTCATACCTGTTACAAAATAATCAAATTTCTCATTTACCCATTAGCCAGTTGTTATTCAACCCTTCAAAAAAATGGGTTAGCAACGTCGATACCAAAATGCATGCCATTATTTTTGAAAATCAACTGTGGCCGATGACGGTTAATAGAAAAGAATATCAAAATGCCTTAGTGTGTTCACCGTACACAACTTATGTCACTTATCCAAAAGGTGAGTTAAAAAAATTTACCAAACTATGGATTAAAGCGGTTGTCTTATTAAATATTGTTGTTATGTCTGTGGTGTGTCGATTAACAAAATTCAATCAAGTCATACAAGTTAACAATAATTTAAATAGTTTGATCAAGCACCCTCAACAATTTTCTGTATTGCTGCCTGCGCTTACTGAAAAATTAATTTTTAAATATCCAAAGCATGCCATCACTTTTTTCAGAGTGAATGGAGCATTTGATAAAGCATTTTTAAAAGCATTAACGGATAATGGCTATTTGGTTTTTCCAGATCGTGCCGCGCATGTTTTTTTTCCAAACACTGACGTGACGCAACGCAGTCATACCAAACGTGATTTAAGTTTATTGCGAAAATCACATTATATGATTGTGCCACACGAAGCATTAACAGCCGATGATGCAGAACGATTGGCTGAATTATACTATCAATTGTTTATTGATAAACATTCTCAATGCAATCCTATTTATACAGTAGATTATTTTCGAGAAGCGATACAGTATCATTGGCATCATTATACGGCGCTTAGAAATTCTGATGGGCGCATTGATGCATTTATCAGTTGGTTTGAGGTTGAAAAGGTCATGGTTTGTGGGCCATTGGGATATGATTCGATTGTTGATCGTAAAATGGGCTTGTATCGACAACTGGTAGCGTTGTGTTTACAACATGCAAATCAGCATCAAATACCGTTTAATATGGGTGGTGGTTCGGATGAGTTTAAATCGAATCGAGGTAGTACTGAAACAATGGAATATACTGCCGTGTACTGTAAACATCTTCCATTTTATCGACAAATTCCTTGGAAAATGTTGCATTGGGCATGCAATAAGTTAATTAAAAAAATTGTGGATAATTCCAACTTTTAATTTGAGAGTTTTATGGAAATAATAGAATCACCGCAAGAGAAATTAGTTTTTAACGCAAAAAATGTCATTGTTTATCGAGAACAATTTAAACCCAATAAATTATTAGTGATCCCCAATTTTATATCGTCGGACTTTGTAAAAAATAATTATTTACCTGAAATCGCAAACTGCGCTTCATCCGTGCATCGTGTAAAAGTCACGTCATTTAAAAAATCAGGCAGTGTGAGTAGTCAGCGTTTAAAAAACCATGCGCCAAAATTATTTGCTTTATATCATTCTGCTTCGATGAAATATTTTATTGAACAGATTGTGGGGGAATCTTTACAGCTTTGTCCTGCGGAAGATCCCCATGCAGTAGCACTTTATTATTACACCGAACCGGGTGATCATATTGGCGTACATTATGACAAATCTTTTTATCGAGGACGACGTTACACGGTTTTATTAGGCATGATTCAAGATTCAACAGCGTCAAAATTGGTGTGTTATCCAGGTTCATCAAAATTAAATCGTCGCAAAAATCCGATTGATGTGTTTACACATCCAGGTACGTTGGTTGTTTTTGATGGCGATACGCTGTGGCATGAGGTGACTCCATTGGCTGAAAATGAGAAACGCATTATTTTAACGATGGAATTTGTAACGGATAATCGAATAACGTTCATCAATCGTTTTGTCTCAAATTTTAAGGATAGACTGCTGTATTTTGGGAAAAAATAATGATGCAGGCAGTGATATTAGCAGCTGGTTTGGGTTCACGAATCCGTGATTTTCATGCATTGCCCAAAGGATTTATCCGCATCGGTGATCAACCGATTATTCA
Source organism: Verrucomicrobiota bacterium (assembly GCA_013287435.1). Lineage (GTDB taxonomy): Bacteria > Pseudomonadota > Gammaproteobacteria > Coxiellales > Coxiellaceae > 2-02-FULL-42-43. The sequence goes on along the minus strand of JABDDU010000027.1, from coordinate 6,947 downwards.
AGAATCGATACGAAAATTAAATCAATATGGCGTGAACGATATTTTAATAGTGACGGGTTATGCTGCGAATCATTATGATGCATTTGCGAAAGATAAAAAAATGACAACCTGTTTTAATCCACATTATCATTGTTACGGCAGTTTATTTTCACTGTATTGTGCGAGAGACTGGATCAAAAATGATTTTCTTGTTTTAGAATCCGATATTATTTATGAGTCAAGTGCGATTGACAGCGTTCTGAATGACCCTCATCGCACTATTATTCTGCTGAGTGGTACAACGCAGTCAGGTGATGAGGTCTATGTAGAAGCTAAAAATAAAAACTTAATTCGCATGAGCAAACAAAAAGATCAATTAAATGAGGATCATATTTATGGAGAATTTGTTGGCATTAATAAATTATCTTTTAAGGGATATCAACAATTAATTCAGCATCTTGAAAAAAATACCGAATTATTACAAAAAGGGCATTATGAGGAGCAGGGTATCGTTGCCATGACTGCATTTACAGATGTGTTTTGCTTAAAAAAATCGGATTTATTATGGTGTGAAATTGATCATTATTTGCAATTCGAGAAGGCAAAAAAAGTGTATGAAAAAATAAAGAATAAAGGCGATGTGTATGCTTAAATTTACTTTTTAACAACACGGATTATTCACAATGAAAAACAAAAAAATCATTATCCCTAGCGATTACAATGATTATATTTATAGGCTGACTTATTTTTTATTAACGCCGTTAGCACCCACTATTTCTAAAAAAATCTCACCGAATCAAATTACGATCGTGGCTTTTATGTCAGCGATGCTGGGCACCGCATTACTATTTTTTGTTAAAACACCCATGGCGTATATTGATTGGATAATTTTTAATTTGATCTGGTTTTTACTGGATGCATTGGATGGTATGCATGCACGTCTATCCAATCAATGTTCGGAATATGGTGCGTTTTTGGATCATGCGTTGGATAATATTTATTTTATTTTTATGCTCACCGTTTTTGTCGCAAAATTTCATCTTGTGCATTTATTGTATATATATATCATTATTTTACGTGTGACAGCGGCGGTGATGGTATTTGCGGTACAAACACACACCCAACGATTTTATTTAAGTAAATTCACAGGCGGTTTAGAGTTTATATTATTCACAACGGTCATGATGCTTTCTTACTGCTATCCCCATGCTAATCCTGCATTAGTTGCAACCAATCCCTTATTGCTAAAATGGATAGATGTATTACATTTGCAACAAGGTGTTTTTATGAAATGTGCGTTGCTTGTTTATTTTATAGGTGTACCTATCAATATGTTTTTACAATTTCGATTTGTTAAGAAGGTGAGTGCCAGCTAATGCAATGACCGCACTCAATAATAAAATAATAGCCAGTGGTACTTGATTATACTCATGCATCAGTGACATCAAAAAACTGCTGATAGCACCACCCAAAATTTGTAAAAATCCAAACACAGCGCCTGCCGTTCCCGCAATACCAGAAAAAGGATGCATGGCACCCGCATACGCATTCGAGAAAACAAAACTCGATCCGATAATATAAATAACGACAGGAATCATGATGACTAACGTGTCTACTCTATTGAGTAACCCAAATATCAACATAACGGCGCTACCAACAAGCATGATCATTAAACCAATTTTAAGCATTTTTTCCAGGGTAAAGCGTTCAACAATCATTGCATTAATAAATCCACCGACAATAAAAAATAACCCAGCGATAGCAGACACCCATCCAAATTCAACGGGTGTTAATCCAACGACATTTTCTAATAGAAAGGGAAGTGTTGTGAGCCAAGCCAGAATGCCACCGAATGCCAGCATGACACAAAAAGCATATCCCATAAAAACAGGATGGGTTAATAAATGCCTAATGTTTATAGCAATAGAATTAATCTGAATGTTATGTGATGATCTGTGAAAATTAGTTTCTTTATAAATAAAAATGGATCCGAGCAAGCAAATAACCGCATAAATTAATAAAAAAGTAAAACAAGCGCGCCAGTCAAAATCTTTTAGCAAATAACTGCCGATCAGTGGGGCGCTTGCCAATAAAATCACGCGCGAAATGCCGATAAACGAGCTTGTTTTTGCGAGTTGATTTCCTTGATATACATCACGCAATATGGATAAAAATAAAGCGGCACCAGCGCCAGCGCCAAGTCCTTGTAGAAATCGTCCTGTCACAAAACCGTCTATATTTCCTGTGAATCGACACAGTAACGAGCCAATGATGCAAATAATAATTCCAACCATTAAAGGATTTTTTCTTCCCACATAATCTGAGAGTGGGCCATACACTAAATGAGAAACAGAAAAACCTAACATATAAATGGCGAGTGAAATTTTCATCCAATGTTCTGTGGTGTGAAAATCGAGACGGATGACAGGCAATGCTGGTAAATAGACATCGGATGAAATTTGCCCAAGACATGAAATAAAAAATAAAAAAATAAAAAATAAGAATGGATGTTTCATTATTTTTTTTCTCAAAATATTTGTTAGAATCGCGTATACTAACAGCTTTGTAACTATTCAGCGATCAAAATTGGACCTACTAGAAAGATGCTGAACAGTTACACAGCTTTTAGAATGGATGCTAGGTTAAAATGATATGCCACGCAGCTTATTAGTTCGTATCTGGATCGTTTGTGCACTCGGCCTTTTTGTAGATGGATTTGATTTGTATGTCACTTCCGTTGCCGAACCTTTATTTAAAAAAAGTTTACTGCTAACTCCCTTGTGGTTAGGAATTACGCAAGCCGCAGCGCCGATTGGCGCAGCCGTTGGTGCCATTTTAATTGGTTATGTGACCGATCGCGTGGGTCGAAAAACCATGCTCGCTTTTAATTTTATTTTATTTGTCGTTGCAACTTTATTATCTGCTATTGCGTGGGATGTCTACTCACTCTGTATTTTTCGATTTTTAGTCGGTTTTGGCGTTGGTGCCGATTATCCTATTTGTGCGGCGTATTTATCTGAAATGGCGCCCAATCATTCGCGCGGAAAATTAATGGCGAGTGCCATGTTTATTAATTGTTTAGCATCCCCTGTAGGTGTTGTCGTTTCTTATTATATTTTTTCGTTTTATCCTCATGTTGATGCATGGCGATTAATGTTTGCATTTGGCGCATTGCCTGCATTAATTGCCTTGTTTTTACGATCCCGATTGCCAGAAAGTTTTATTTGGAAAGCGAATCAACGTATTGCACCTCACCCTAAAAAAGCACGCGTGGTTTATCGAGAATTGTTTAATGCGCGATATTTTAAGGCAACCATTGCCTTATGTTTGTCATGGGCGTTGATGGATATTTCTTATTATAGCGTGGGATTATTTACACCCGATATTTTAAGCGCCATGCATTTGGCCCGTAGTGGGAATTTTATTACCGATACCAAAATCATCGTTGAAAATACGATTTTTCTAAACTCATTTGTTGCTTTGGGTGCATTTATTTCTATCTTTGTGATAGACAAAGTGCCGCGCGTTGGATTACAAAAAATTGGTTTTTTTGGCGCTTTTTTAGGGTTATTTTTAATATCCGCCAGTTATTATTTAAAAATAACGCCACTTTATCCGATGATTTTTTCAGGATTTTTAACCTATAACGTGTTTGTTAATATGGGTCCTGGTGCGACAACCTATTTGTTACCGGCCGAAATTTATCCCTCATCGATTCGTGGAACAGGGCATGGTTTGGCATCGGGCGTTGCAAAATTAGGTGCATTTTTGGGAACCATTTTGTTGCCTGAGTTTCAACATCTGTTTGGCATTCATATCACATTATTTGTTTTGTCATGTACGTTATTAATTGGCTATTTCTTAACGTCGTTATTAAAAAGCTATCCGTTGTCAATAAATGTTCCTGATACCGTTGTTTCTGAAGATATTGTGTTAAATACCAATTGAGAATATTTTTTTTATCGTTACAATAGGTTCTTTGTATGATTGTTTGAAATGGGAGAAAAAGAATGGCTAAAGCAAAAAAAATGGTAAAAACAGCGAAAAAAACAGTAAAAAAATCAGCTGCAAAAACAAAAAGTAAAAAAGTAGCGCCGATTCCAAAAGGATATCACAGTGTTATTCCGTATTTGATTGTGAATCAAGGCATGAATGCGATTGAATTTTATAAAAAAGCATTTGGCGCCAAAGTAATAATGTGTATGCCGAGCATGACGGGTGAAGCAGGAAAAGTAGGGCATGCAGAATTACAAATTGGCGATTCTAAATTTATGTTGGGCGATGAATGTCCTAAAATGAATGCGTTTGCGCCACAAGCAAATCAACGTCCGCCGATAGGAATTCATTTGTATATGAAAGAGGTGGATGCGGTTATTGAACGTGCCGTTGCAGCGGGCGCTAAAGTAACACGTCCGGTTGCTAATCAATTTTACGGTGATCGTTCTGGCGGTATTGAAGATCCATTTGGTCATCATTGGTATGTCGCAACGCATGTTGAAGACGTAACGCCCGGACAAATGAAAAAACGCATGGCGGAAATGGGAAGTCATAAAGAAATGTGTGAAGTGAAATAAGTAATAACATGACTAAAGTCGCCGCCATACAAATGTGCTCATCCAGTAATGTTGATGAAAACTTAACAATGGCGGCGCGATTAATTAAAAATGCAGCTGCAAACGGCGCGCCATTCATTGTGCTTCCCGAAATGTTTGCTGTGATGACATCGAATCAAACGGATCTACTGAGTGTCGCTGAAAAATATGGTGCTGGAAAAATCCAGGATTTTTTATCGCACTTGGCCGCACAATTAAAAGTGTGGATTGTCGCTGGAACCATTCCTGTTATTTCTGCAGATAAAAATAAAATTCGTGCCGCGTGTATTTTGTATGATGATCAAGGTAATGCTGTTGCGCGATACGACAAAATGCATTTGTTCGATGCCGTTATTTCAGAAACAGAATCATACAAAGAATCCGATAAAACCGAAGCGGGTTCTGATATTGTCGTGTGCGATACGCCGTTTGGAAAATTAGGATTAGCCGTTTGTTATGACATTCGTTTTCCCGCATTATTTACAGCGCTTCAAAACAAAGGGGCAGAAATAATGACGATTCCTGCTGCATTTACAGTAAAAACGGGTGAAGCACATTGGAAATTATTATTGCGTGCACGAGCCGTTGAAAATTTTTGTTATGTGATAGGTGCTTGTCAAGGTGGCGCACATGCCAATGGTAGAAAAACGTATGGACATAGCATGATTGTTGAACCCTGGGGAAGTGTTCTTGAAGAAATTACCGTGCCAGGCAATGCTATTGCAACGGCTGAAATTGATTTAAAAAAATTGCATGAAATCAGAAAGGTTATGCCAGTTCATACGCATCAAAAAATTAGAACTGTATAGCGGCATGGCATAAATCAACAAGGAGTTTTGTTATGCTCAATCGCCGCTTTTCTCCGATCAATATGCTGTTTCTGAGCATTAATGGCATCATTGGTTCTGCCTGGTTATTTGCGCCACTGTATTCTGCCAAAATTGCGGGTAGTGCCGCGATTGTTTCATGGTTGTTGGGTGGATTTGCAACCATTATTATTGCGTTGACGTTTGCGGAACTGTCAACATTACTTCCGATCGCTGGTGGCACGACGCGTTTTGCGCAATTAACGCAAGGCGTTGCGACTGGATTTGTGATCAGTTGGGTTTCGTGGCTATCGTGTGTCACCATGCCGCCGATTGAAGTACAAGCGGTTTTGCAATATATCTCCACGTATTGTCCCTCGTTAATGCATCTTGTGCACAGCACGCCTGTTTTAAGTCATATCGGTCTTTTCTTTGCAACGTTAATTATGTTTGGTTTGTGTATTTTAAATATTGCGAGTTTTAAAGGATTTATTCGTTTTAATTTTTTTATTTTTACTTTTAAATTTTTGGTGATTGGACTGACGATCACCATGCTCATTAAAACACAATTTCATCCATTGAATTTTACGGGTGCATTGCCGGTGAAAAGTATCGGCGATTGGGAAGCGATTTTAAGTGCGGTGGCAACGGGCGGCATTGCATTTGCATTTACCGGATTTAAACACGGCGTTGAATTAGCCGGCGAGACGAAAAATCCACAACTGGGTATTCCACTCGCGATTGTAGGATCTGTCGTCATTTGTCTTTTATTATATTTGGGATTACAAGTCGCTTTTATTGGTGCACTCGATCATGAGAGTTTGCAGCAAGGCTGGGCGCATTTGAATTTTGCCAGTGATGTTGGACCTTTTGTCGGCATTGGATTAATGCTGGGGCTTTTTTGGTTGGTGAAATTGCTATTGGTTGATGCAGCAGTTTCCCCGCTTGGTGCCGGACTTATTTTTGTAACTTCTACTTCTCGCATTATTTATGCGATGAGCAAAAATGGTTATTTACCCGCGTTTTTATCACGTTTAAATAAAGATCAGTTTCCCGTTGTCGCCATCTTTTTTAATTTTTTTGTCGGATTATTTTTATTTTTGCCGTTACCCGGTTGGCAAAATATGGTGAGCTTTTTAGTGTCAGCGGTTGTGATTTCGTATGCCATGGGTCCGATCGCGCTCGTATCACTGCGAAAACAAATGCCGGATTTGCATCGTCCGTTTCGTTTGCCGTGCAGTACCGCATTAAGCTTTTTTGCCTTTTATTGCTGCAATTTAATCAGCTATTGGACTGGGTGGAATACCATTTGGAAATTAATGATTGCCATTGCGGTAGGATTCATTATTTTTACGATTGCTTATTGCCGCAAACGCAAAGATTTTAACAATGGATTTCATTTTAAAGCAATGGTGTGGTTAGTGCCGTATTTGTCTGGATTATTTCTGATTTCTTATTGGGGTGGTTATGGCGGTGGAAGAAATGATTTACCGTTTGGTTGGGATTTTTTGGTGATTGCACTTTTTAGCGCAGTCATTTTTTGCTTAGCCATTTATGCGCGATTGGGATC
>JABDDU010000026.1 GCA_013287435.1 Verrucomicrobiota bacterium | reverse complement strand
TGAGTGTTTTTGATATGGTGTTTACCTATGTTTTGGTGAACGGAAAATGTGGCCTGCCTGAAATGGGTGTGGTCGCGGGTGCGCCCGCTTTTTTAATTTCAGTCAGTATTACTTTTCTTGGCACCACTCTTTATTTTTGTCAAAAAAAATTTAACAGTTATCAATTATTTTCATTCGAGTTTTGTAAGGCATTTAATTCACCTGAATTTCGAAAGCTCATCAGAGCAGCGGTGCATATCGGTTCTTCTAATATCTTTGCGCAACTAACACAAATGTTAACGACACTTTTATGTAAATGGTCAGGTAATGGTCCATCGGTCGGTTTACAGGCTGCATTAAGTTATGATTATACTGTTGGAGCGTTTACGCATGGTTTTACCGGTGCAGCCAATGTGGTGTTAGGAAAATTATTTAAACGACACTCATCTGATTTTCGCGCCATAGGAAACTTTACTTTTGCTGGTAGTTTAGTGATTTCAATCTTTGCTTTTGGGGTATTATTGCTGTTATTAAACCCTATTGCCGGCAGTTTTACGGATCGTCAACAAAGTGACGATGCTAATTTTAACACCATAAAATATTTTTTATTGCTTCAAGGTATGATGGGGATATTCGCTAGCATTGGCAATGCGGGTGAGGATGTTTTATCTGCTTGTGATGAAACAAAATATCCTTTTTTACTGAGCTTAAATATATTGATTTTCAATTCATTGCTAAGCGTTGGTGCTTATTTTTTATCGAATCAAAACCCGTTTGTGATGTACGGGGTTCAACTGATCACATTATTAATCAAATCTTGCGGAATTTTTTCGTGTTGGCAGAAAAAAGGAAATGATTATAATCAAGTTAAAGAAATTGAAGTAGACAATGCTGCTATGACCAGGAGAGTGTCACCATCTTTGTTTCAAATGATAGAAGATGTTAGACACCCTGAAGCAGATGAAAAATTACCTCCGACATCTCCAGCTTCGAATCAACAAAATTTTCCCACGCCAGCCTAATTGATGAATCGCTTTGATTTGCGGTTCAACAGTGGCGTAAATAAATTTACGATTAAAATGGGCAGTGTCTTTGTATAATTTATCCAAACCCTCATTTCCAAGCAATGAAATATGCGTACCATTTTTAAACGATAATAATTTTTTCGGTGGAATGCGAATATCAATTGCGCCAATCCACAGCGGTTTATTGTGTGGTTGCAATACAATATCGCTTTCCCATAAATGCAGTTCGATCACGCGATTTTGTTTTGGAATATGTTTAATGAAAACAATCACCGGCGGTTTATCGTGATAGAGCCATGCTAATAACGGCATATGATATTCCGCTTCCAAACTAGAAAAACGTTGCAATGAATTTTTTAATTTAAATTTTTGATGGGTTAAAATAGATTTCCAACCCTTTTTTTCCAGTGTTTTTGCGATCTGTTGCAACGAACCCTGCCATTGAACATTAAATGGTTGATAGGGTATTCCAAGGCGATTATTGCGGTAGAGTGGTGTGTATTGTAACGGTGATTGCCACCACGCATTGATATTAATCCGTTGGATTGGCCAGATCGGCGTCGTATCACCCAGGATGTTAGTTAGCGATCGAGTGATATTGACGCTCCACGGAACACCTAAACTAACGCATAATAGTACGGTGATTGCGAGTGGAGATAATGTTAACGCATTTATTTTTTTCGGCATTCGTCGATAACTCACGATGCACATTAACAGAATAGTGGTTCCCAATAAAACACTGCCCATAATATCCGCAAACCAATGCGCGCCTAAATAGAGTCGTGAAAATCCAACAGATATAATTAAAATGCCAGCTAATGTCCACGGTATCCAGCGATAATTTTTGTTGACAATTTGTGTGATTAAAAAAGCCAAAAAACAAAATATGACAAAACTTAATGCGGTATGACCACTCGGAAATGAAGACGAGAGCGCTACTTTTTCAAATCCTTGAGGTCTTAATGAATGCGAAATTGCTTTAAAAAAAATAACGGATCCTGATGCAAGTACAATGGCTGCTAAAAAATGTATGGCAGATCGCCATTGTTTTTTGAGCGACAATCCAAGCGTGATGAATACTGAAATTGCCAAAATGGTTTTGGGTTCACCCATAAGGGTGATGACTGAAAATATTTTATTCCATAATGGTGTTCGAATGGCTTGTAATGCGTGAAAAACAGGTTTATTAAATTCGGTTAATGCGCCATGGTGCCTGACACTGATCAGTAAAATAAGAAATACAATAGCGGATAAAATAGCCGTGAGTGATAAAGTGAGTTGATGATGATCACTCTTTTTTTGTTGATTGGTAATGAGACGAATAAAAAAACGTCCGCCATCATTGCGCGTCAAATAATCCCAGCAGCGATCTGTTAAATAATTAATGCCACGCGCGAGCTGAATAAAAAAATGTTGAATTAACCAAAAGGCAAGCCAAATAATAATTAAAACGCTAAGACCGTAAAGAAAAAATCGTGTTGTTTCACCTTTGGGAACTTCACGCGACAATGCGCCTAAAAATATTCCTGGCGTCATATACATAAAAGCCCATAAAACAGCCGATGGAATGGCAGCCATCGCAAAACGCAGCCACGTCATGCGTAATAATCCGGCCACTAAAGGAACCGTGCTTCGCGCAGGGCCAATAAAACGTCCCAGAATAATGCTTTTTCCACCGTGTTTTGTAAAAAATGCCTCACCCATCGAAAGCCATTTCGGATGTTTTTTAAACGGCCACATGATGCGCAAGCGTTCGTTGTAATAGTAACCCACCCAAAAACCAATAGAATCTCCCGCGAAAGCAGCGAGTGATGCAATAAATAATGAAAATAGGATTGGCAGAGCACCAACGCCAATTAAAATACCAACGATGGTCATTGTTACGGTGCCGGGAACGACCGTTCCAATCAAGGGTAATGATTCTGAAAAGGCGACAAGAAATGTAAATAATTCGCCGGCGTGAGGATGTGCGCGAAGGTAGGTTAGAATGGTTTGAAAATAATGATGTTCCATGTTTTGGTATTCACTTTAGGTTGTAGGTAGTGTGAGGTATCAGTGTGAGTGTGAGAAAAGATCAAAGGCGCTGTTTAATATTTTCTCACACTCACACTCACACTACTTTACCGTTTCACCCTTCGCCTGCAAATCCGCATGATACGAAGAACGAACCAATGGACCGCTCGCCACATTTAAAAATCCGAGTTCTTTCGCGTAATTCGCATGTTCTAAAAATTCTTGAGGTGTGACATAACGATCAACTGGTAAATGATATTTTGTGGGTTGTAAATATTGTCCGAGTGTTAACATGTCAACCTTATGTTCGCGCAAATCACGCAACACTTGTCGCACTTCATCAGGCGTTTCACCCAATCCTAACATCATGCCGGATTTGGTTGGAATATGTGGAAAGCGTTCTTTAAAGGTTTTTAATAAGGTTAATGAGACTTGATAATCAGAACCGGGGCGTGCCTGTTTGTATAAACGTTGTGTTGTTTCGATATTGTGATTAAACACATCGGGTAGATGTGTGCTAGTGGCTGCGAGCGCGCGATCCATACGTCCGCGATAATCAGGTACCAGTGTTTCAATTTTAATGTCAGGATTTTGTTGCCGAATCGCTTGTATACAAGCACTAAAATGTGAAGCGCCGCCATCCCGTAAATCATCGCGATCGACAGAGGTAATCACAATATATTTTAAATTTAATAATTTCACGGTTTTTGCAAGGTTTTCTGGTTCATGGGGATCGAGCGGATCTGGGCGACCATGTCCGACATCGCAAAACGCGCAACGTCGCGTGCATTTGTCACCCATGATCATAAAGGTTGCTGTGCCATGACCAAAACATTCCTGTAAATTGGGACAGGATGCTTCTTCACAAACCGTATGTAATTTGTGTTCGCGCAGAATATTTTTAATTTTTTGAACTTTGTCGCTATTTGTTAATTTAATGCGAATCCAATCGGGTTTGCGTAATGGTTCGGCAGTATTTTCGATTTTAATGGGGATGCGGGAGAGTTTGTCGCGGCCCAGTGATTTTTGTGTGGGGTTGTAAGTATTGTTGGACGACATTTTTTTCTCGCTAGATTTGTGCGCAAATATTCGTAAAATTATACCTGAAATTCGTCACGAACACCGAAATAATTTCTTTTTTAATCCACTCAAAAGTGATATCAGGCGCCAGTGATTCTATCTGAGTCATTTTCATATTTTGGTAACCACAGGGATTGATATACGTAAACGGCGTTAAATCCATATCCACATTTAAAGCAATTCCGTGATAACTGCAATTTTTTCGAACGCGCAATCCAATCGAACAAATTTTTTCATTATTGACATAAACACCCGGCGCATCGCATTTTGCTTCTGCAATAATCGCTATTTTGGAGAGTAGGGTGATGATCGTATTTTCTAGTTTACGTACCAATTCGCGTGTATGAAGTTGTTTGCGTTTTAAATCTATCAATACATACAGAACCAGTTGACCCGGTCCATGATAAGTCACTTGTCCACCACGATCGGTTTGTACAACAGGAATATCATGTGAATTTAAAATATGTTCTGGTTTTCCCGCTAATCCTTGCGTAAAAACAGGTGGATGCTGCAGTAGCCAGATTTCATCAGGTGTTTCTGATGTACGTGAATCGGTAAAATCACGCATTTTTTCCCAGGTTTTTTGATAATCTGCTAAACCTAAGTCGCGAATGATTAAGTCATGTTTTTGATTTGATATCATGGCACAGATTGTAGTATGATTCGCGTCGTATTTGCCAGGGGTGCGTTTGCTGAGAGAGTGAATCTACTGCGAAAGCTATATCACTCAACCCTTTGAACCTGTTCGATTAGTATCAACGAAGGAAGGCTGTTATGAATGCTCATTTGATCGGCGAAATTACGCTGTCGATTTCCAGTGCTATTTATTTTGTTTGGTTTCTCCCGCAAATTTATCTTAATTTTAAACGCAAAAGTACCGAGGGATTTAGTCTGTGGATGCACGGATTATTATTGCTGGGGTATAGTGCGGATTTGTTGTATGGATTTGGCCGACATATGCAGTGGCAATATCGCGCTGTGACGATTGTTGGATTACTTTGCTTATTTGTGCAGCATACTCAATTTTATCGTTATGGATTAAAAACAAAATATTTTACGCTGAATTATTTGTTTTTAAGTTTGTTAACGATGATTGTTTTTACGTATGCAGTATTAAATTTCACGGTGCTACATCACGGAAAAAAATATTATGATATTGCGGGATTTATTTCAGATATGTGTTGGGCGTCCTATGTTTTCCCGCAAATTATTAAAAATTACCGGTTAAAATCAACGAAAGGATTGAGTGTCGCGTTTGTTGCCATATCCATTCTGTTAAGTTTTTTAGATATTACTTCTACCTTTGCATTGCATTGGGATTGGCCGAGTGTATTAAGCGAATGCGTTACGTTACTGAAAAAATCTATTCTGGTTTTTCAGATGGTGTATTACGTGAGAGTCTATCCTGACAAAAAAACCCGACTATAATCTTTTTATTTATCTTGATACTCTTGTTTTTTAAATTCATATTTTTGTTGACATATGTCAATAAAATAGTATACTTAATACTAAGGGTTTTCTATGATAAAAAGAAAAAAACACCCCAACAAAGAAATTGAAGCTGCAATTAAATTTGCTGAAAGTAGGGATTGGCGATACCACAAGACTGGAAAATCTGCCCATGCATGGGGAAGATTATTATGTGGTTTTCATAATACAGAAGGATGTGCATTGTCAGTATGGTCGACTCCCAGAAATCCTGAAGTGCATGCAATGCAAATTATTCGACGGGTAAAACATTGCCCCCATCATGATTGGAGTACGTAATGATAAAGAAAAATACTCACACATTTACGCTTGTTTTAAACGGTGTAAATGATAAAACAGACAATCTAGAAGATATTTTATATAACGCAGGTTGCGATGATGCGTTGGTTAATTTTCGAAATGGCATAGTCTACCTTGATTTTGAGCGAGTCTCATCTCATCTTGAAGATGCTGTTATTTCTGCTATTAAAGCTGTTGAAAATACTTCACTCAATATTAAAGTGATCAGTGTTGCGCCTGATTATTATGTCAGTGAATCGGAAGTGGCTGAACGTTTACATTTGAAAAGACAAACCGTTTCTTTGTGGTTTAAAGGTGGGCGACGCAGCAAAAATCCTTTCCCATCGCCCGTGATGAAATTAACTGCAAAATCCCCACTGTGGCGTTGGTATGATGTGCTTGAGTGGTTGCACCAACAAAAAAAACTTAAAAATAAAGACATGCTTGAACAGGCGAAATTTATTGAGCATCTTAATATTGGATTGCTGGAACGTAACATTGGCGGAAGAAAATATCGGGAAAAAATTATTAGGAAGTTGCGATGACTTCATAAAGCGGCTTCACTGCGAGCTCTGTTATCATCAAGGATTGGAACAACCGCATGTTCAGAACGATTTTCATTGGGATTTTTAAAAAAACCGTAATAGATCACTCCGTAGATAGAAACGCCGATTTTGGATGCTTTTTTGCGCTAAATTTCGTTGAAATGCTCGATGTACGATCAAGTACACCTGCGCTTTCAACTCAATTTATCACAAAAAATCATCTCAAACTCGACGTTTTACCGAATCAGACAACGAGGCCTGATCTCTTACAAAAAACCGATAATGTCATTCCATTTTTCTCTTGGAAGAACATATTTTTGTATCCGTTTCAAGTTATGAGGTAACTTAACTATTTTCTATTAGAGAACTTCTGGACATGATGCGCGCGTTTCCCTGGAAAGTTACAGTACCATCAACACTTCTTTCGTTTGCGATAATTCTTGATAAAGCGCATCGAGTTCTATTTTAGCAGTTGCATACACCGTGATAGATAGCGATAAATAATTTTTGTCTTTGCTTAATTTTTTTTGAATGTGAGATGCATTCACAGATGGAAAGTGTTTTTTGACGATGTTGACGACGATCTTTTCAAAATCACCTTGCGATTTCCCCATGATTTTAAGCGTGAAATCGCAGGGGAATTTGATCGGTGAATCGGAGTGATTGTGTCCGTTGGGTTTCATACAGGCTTCTTTGCTTCGTATAATGCTACCATGCGCTTCCAAACAGGCCCCACCTTTCCATCGCCGACAGGCTTTTCATCGAGCGTTACGATTGGACAGATTTCCTTGACGGAACCTGTCACCCACACTTCATCGGCATTTTTTAGCATGTCCGCAGTGATTTTGTTTTCAGAATAAGGAATATTATTTTCCTTTGCTAATGTCAAAATGAATTGTCTTGTGATGCCGCTTAAAATATGAGGCGATAAGGGTGGCGTCATTAACTGATTATTTTTCACGATAAAAACATTACTGCTCGTGCACTCTAACACTTCATTATCACGAATTAAAATGGCTTCAACCGCGCCCATTGATTTTGCTTTTTGAAGATGCAACACATTGGGCAATAAATTCACGGCTTTGATATAACAATCGCGACGACGAGAATCATCGGAGGTAATGGCTGAATATCCTTTTTCAAGATCATGCAGAGTATGCGTTTTAAATGCAGTAATAAATGCAACGGCGGTGGGCGTTAAATTATCAGGAAAGGTGTGATTTCGAGTTGTGTCAGCACCGCGGGTAATTTGACAATAACAGCTGTAATTTCCCGATGTTTGATTGTTTTTTTCGAGTAACGTTTCAAAAATTTTTTTCCATTCTGTTGGCGTGTGCGGATTTTTTATTTGAATCGCGTGCAAACTTTTTTCCATGCGCGCCATGTGTTCGTCAAATCCAAAAAAATTTCCGTTAAATACAGGGACGACTTCATAAATACCATCACCAAATAAAAAACCACGATCCATAACAGAGACCGTGGCTTTTTCTTGAGGAAGATATAAACCGTTTAGATAAACAATATTCATACTTAAAACACCATCGTTACATGATCCCATAAGCGAGACAACATGCCGCCTTTTGAATCAGTTTGTAATGCAACGAGCGGGGCGCTTATTACTATTTTTTTGTGTAAAAGAATATTTAATGTGCCAACCACATCACCTTTTTTAATCGGTGCTTGTAGTTTATTAATAGCCACTTGTGGTTTTAATTTTGAGTACGTGCCCGATTGAATCGTGACATACATCGGTGATGATAGACCTACCGGAATAGTTTTTTCTTGACCTAGCCAAACGCGGGGTGTTGCGAGCGATTGATTCGCTTCAAATAATTTATGCGTTTGATAGAAACGAAAACCCCAATTTAATAACGCTTCAGAATCGCTGGCGCGTTCTGCATCGGTTGGTGCGCCCATCACCACTGAAATTAAACGCATGTCATTACGCAGCGCAGAAGAAATTAAACAATATCCTGCTTCTTCAGTGTGACCTGTTTTCAATCCATCGACTGTTGGATCACGCCACAATAAACGATTGCGATTTGGTTGTTTGATACCATTATAGGTAATCCAACCTTGTTTAAAGTTAGGATAATATTGCGGGAAATTAGTAATAATCGCGCGGGTTAATATGGACATATCATAAGGGGTTGTGTGATGACCCGGTTGTGGCAAACCGGTTGGATCAACATAATGCGTGCCTTTCATGCCGAGTTGTTGTGCGGTTGCATTCATCATACTGACAAACGTTGATTGATTACCGCCAACATATTGCGCCAAAGCAGTGCAAGCATCATTTCCGGATGCAACAATAATACCGTTAATCAATTGTTGTACGGTGACTAAGCTGCCTTCTTTGATAAACATGCGCGAACCGCCGGTTGCCCATGCTTTTTCACTCACGCGCACATTGTCTGTTAAATGAATTTGGCCATTTTTTAAGGCTTGAAATGTTAAATACAGCGTCATTAATTTGGTTAAACTTGCTGGTTGCATTTTTTGATGCATATTTTTATGTGCCAAAATCATGCCAGTGTTAGCATCCATTAATACATAGCCAGCGGAATTTAATTGAGGTGCGGTTGGAATAATTGTGGGTGTGTTATCGACCGTTGGTGTGATCGTTGGGTTGGGAGTGGGAACGGGAACTTCTGCTTGCGGCGCCGCAGAGGTTGTTGTTGCGGCAGTCGTATTAGTGGTGGCGGCAACGGGTGAAGTTATTGGAACGGCAGTTGTTTGTGTTGCTGATGTTGTAGAAGTGACGGCTAGAGCATTGGTTGTGCAAAAAACAATTGCTAAAAAAAGCGCAAATGCACGTTGATAAATTTGTTTCATGTGAATGTCCCTCTGTGTTAATGCGGAGTATGATAACTCTGTTGTTGAGTTCGTTCAAATAGAAAGTGTGAATAAAAAGTGTGAGTAATGAGTGTGAGTGTTATACCTCTGACGCTCACACTGATCACTGATCACTGATCACTGATCACTGACACTACCCACTTTTTTAGTATATAATCCCCCGGTTTTCCACTATCTGAGGTTATACCTATGACTACCGAACAAACACTTTCCATTATCAAACCCGATGCCGTGAAAAAAAATGTCATTGGAAAAATTATTGCACGCTTTGAAGACGCCGATTTAAAAGTGGTGGCCGCAAAAATGATGCAGTTAACGCGTGAACAAGCAGAGCAATTTTATGCGGTTCATGCAGCGAGACCTTTTTACCATGATCTCGTGAAATTTATGATTCAAGGACCTGTGTTAGTGCAAGTATTGCAGGGAAAAGAGGCTATTAAGAAAAATCGTGACATCATGGGTGCTACGAATCCCAAAGAAGCATTGCCGGGCACGATTCGCGCTGATTTCGCGCAATCAATTGATGCGAATGCGGTGCATGGTTCCGATAGCCCTGAAACAGCAAAACAAGAAATCGCATTCTTCTTTCAACCGAATGAGATTTGTGCGTAAATGGTAACTATTTAAATTAACAAAGGAATGGACCAGTGACTGACAAAAAACATGAATCACCAGGACAACTGTTAGCGGCTGCGCGGGAAGCGCGATCGTTGTCAGTAGAAGATATCGCAAAACAAACACGTTTATCCGTTGAGAAAGTGCACGATATTGAGCAAGATGATTATTCACAATTGGGTGTTAGAACGTTTGTGCGCGGTTATTTGTGTGGTTATGCGCGTTTGGTCGGGATTGCTGAAATGAAAATTTTGGAAGTGTTGGATGCTTCTGGTTTGATACCTGCTGAAAATTGTTCTGCGTCTACGGGTGTTGTGGAAGGTGCGCCTGTGATGAATGTCACGCATCAGCGTTCAGGTTTACCTTTTTCCCGTTGGATTGCTATTGCTGGTGGTGTATTGGTTTTAGTTGCCTTGATTACATGGTGGCAAAGTCCAAAAAACGATACCGTTAAAACTGCTGAAATGAAAGCGCCTGCCTTGACGTTATCGCCGCCTATTGTTATGTCGGCAACAACGGATGAACTTCCGGCTGTAACGACAGAACCCAAAGCAGTGACACATAAAAATCATGCACATGAAAATAAAGAAAATAAAGAAAAGAAAAAAGCAGAAAATGGATTTGTGATCAGACCCTCTACAGCAATGCATACAACGTATACCGTCACAAAAACAACATGACAGAAACAATCCAAGCAATTCGCGGCATGAATGATATTTTGCCGCAAGAAACACCGTATTGGCAGCATATTGAAACTGTTTGTCGTTCCGTTGTGTCTCAATATGGCTATCGTGAAATTCGCTTTCCCATTTTGGAACAAACTAAATTATTTAAACGCAGTATTGGTGATGCCACCGATATTGTCGAAAAAGAAATGTATACGTTTGATGATCGCAATGGAGACAGTTTAACATTGCGCCCAGAGGGTACTGCCGGTTGTGTGCGTGCAGGAATAGAGCATGGTTTGTTATATAACCAAATACAACGCTTGTGGTATATGGGTCCGATGTTTCGACATGAGCGCCCGCAAAAAGGGCGATTAAGACAATTTCATCAGTTGGGTGTTGAAGCGTTTGGTATGTTAAATCCCGCGATTGATGTGGAAATGATTTTGTTATCGAAACGAATTTTGGATCAACTGAGTTTGTCGGATCAGATTGTTTTGGAAATAAATACGCTGGGCGATTTTAATCAACGAAAAGACTATCAAAAAAAATTAGTCGATTATTTTACGGCGCATAAAAATAAATTAGATGAAGATTCGTTAAGACGATTAGAAAAAAATCCACTGCGAATTTTAGATAGTAAAAATCCGGATATGAAAGCATTAAATGAAAATGCGCCTAAATTAAGTGATTTTATTGACGGTGACTCAAAAAAACAGTTTGATCGCGTGTGTGAATTATTAACTACTGCGGGAATTTCATTTAAACTCAATCCCCATTTGGTACGCGGTTTAGATTATTATTGTTTAACAGTTTTCGAATGGGTGACTAATCATTTGGGTGCCCAAGGAACGGTTTGCGCGGGTGGTCGTTATGATAAATTAGTCGATCAGCTTGGCGGAAAAGATACGCCAGCCATTGGATTTGCCATGGGCATTGAGCGAATGGCATTATTGTTACAAGAAAAACAAACGTTGCAAAATACGCCGGATTTTTATGTGATTTCTGATGTTGCTTCAAGCGCATTGACGTTGTCTGAAAAAATTCGAACGGAATTTCCATCATTAAAAATAGAAATGGATTTGGTAGAGACTGGAAATCCCTTTAAACGCGCGGAAAAAAGCGGTGCGGTGTACTTATTGAATTTAAAAGATAAGATGATTGTGGTTGAAAATTTGCGTTCTCAATCGGATAAAAAAACGATGAATGAAAAAGATTTTTTTGAGTCACTTCTTTCTTTTACTCACACTGATCACTCACACTGATAACTTATTACGCGAGGTAATTTATGCTAGACGGCTACGTTTCAGAAAAAGAACAATTAGAATCCATCGGAAAATGGTGGAATGAAAACGGAAAATTTTTATTAATGGCCATTGCGATTGGCTTAGCGATCGGATTTGGTTGGCGCTATTGGCATACATTGCAAATGCGGCGCGCCGAAAACGCATCCGTCGTTTATCAATCCGTATTAGAAGCTGATTCGCAAAATAACACAGCCACAGTGATAGGCGGTGCCAAATTATTGATGAATCGTTTTTCAAACACCCCATACGCCAGTTTAGCGGCATTATTATTAGCCAAAGAATCGGTTGCGCAAAATAATTTATCTCTCGCATTAAAAAATTTGCACTGGGTGATTAGCAACAGCGATCAAAAACGATTACAACAAATTGCGCGTTTGTCTTCTGCACGTATTTTATTAGCAGAACATAATCCAAAAGCCGCTGCTGATGAATTGAGCGTTGTGGATGATAAGCATTTTGCACCGTTAATTGCTTGGTTAAAAGGCGATATTGATACGCAAGAAGGAAATGCGATCGGTGCTGAAGCGCATTACACGGAAGCAAAAAGTGCGCTTGCAGGGTTTCACCCAGCGATGGATGTTTTAGATAAAAAAATTGCACAGCCAATCATAGAGTGAGGTAAGAGATCAGGCCTCGTTGTCTGATTCGGTAAAACGTCGAGTTTGAGATGATTTTTTGTGATAAATTGAGTTGAAAGCGCAGGTGTACTTGATCGTACATCGAGCATTTCAACGAAATTTAGCGCAAAAAAGCATCCAAAATCGGCGTTTCTATCTACGGAGTGATCTATTACAGAGTGAGTGTCCTGAACACTTGCATTCACGCACAGAGTCTTAATTATGTTACCAGTCCTAACCATCGTCGGCCGTCCCAACGTCGGCAAATCGACACTCTATAATCGTTTAACCAAAACGCGAGATGCGATTGTCGGTGATACGCCAGGTATTACGCGCGATCGCCATTACGGCGAAGGCGTTTTCGAAAATCATTCTTTTATTGTGGTTGATACCGGCGGTATTGCAGAATCCGATGCCGATACAGAAATGGCGAATATGACTGAACAACAAGTCACGGAAGCCATCAAAGAAGCGGATGTGATTTTATTTGTGGTGGATGCGAAAGCGGGTGTTGCAACCGGTGATTGGGAAATTGCAAAACAATTGCGATTACTGACATCCAAGCCCGTTTTTTTATTAGTGAATAAAGCAGAACGCGAATCATCAGACATTGCCAGCAGTGAATTTTATGAATTGGGGATTAAAAATATTTTTGCGATTGCTGCCAATACGGGCCGCGGTGTCGATGCTACGCTCGCGCAAATTTTATCGACATTTCCCGAAAATACGGTAGAAAAAATCGATGAATCGCGTACTCGCATAGCAGTACTCGGTCGCCCGAATGTTGGAAAATCCACCTTAATTAATCGTATTTTTGGTGAAGAACGCGTGATTGTTTTTGATCGTCCCGGCACAACGCGTGACAGCATTGAAATTCCGTATGAACGTAATGAAAAAAAATATACGTTAATTGATACGGCCGGCATTCGTCGTCGTGGCAAAGTGACGGAAGGCATCGAAATATTTTCGGTGATTAAAGCGATGCAAGCGATGAAGCAAGCGCATGTGGTTGTGTTGGTAGTGGATGCGCGTGATGGATTGTCTGATCAAGATATGCGTTTGATGGGTTTGATTATGGAAACCGGAAATGCGTTGGTGCTAGCGTTTAATAAATGGGATGGCATGTCCGAAGAAGATCGCGAAGCTTTTAAACGCGCGGTCGATAGACGATTGCCGTTCGCTACTTTTGCGCGGCGTTATTATATTTCTGCAAAACATGGCACGGGTGTTGGACAATTGTATGATGCCATTGACGAAACACAAACCGCATTAGCGCAACCGTTTGCAACACATGAATTAACCAAAATTTTAATGCAAGCAACCGAAGATCATCAACCGCCATTAGTGCAAGGTCGTCGTGTAAAATTGCGTTATGCGCATGTCGGCTCAAAACGTCCATTGGTATTTGTGATTCACGGCAAACAAGTGGATAAATTGCCAGGCTCGTATAAACAATATTTAATTAATTATTTTCGTGATCACCTAAAACTCGTCGGTATTCCGCTGATTATTAAATTTATCACGGATGATAATCCGTATGTTGATGCGAAAGCGTGAGCGAGAG
>JABDDU010000025.1 GCA_013287435.1 Verrucomicrobiota bacterium | reverse complement strand
ATGATGTCGCTTTTCCATTACATATTGAGCGGACACCAAAGGGGTTGCCTGGAAGAACCGACAAAAGTGGCCGGTTTTTAACTTGATATAGCAATACTTGAATTTTCGTGATCAAAGCTTCCAGGCGAAACCACCTACCAATATTCTTTATTTTCCCAATTTTTTTGCCTTCTCAAGAAAGTAAACTTGGCATTCATCCAGTGGATTGTTCGGATCAATGGGTCTCCACAGTGTTCTTCCATCAGCAGAAGGTCGAAACCCCGTCAAATCCCATTTTTCGTAATTTGGTTTAATGGTTTTTAATGCAGAGTCTTCTTTAGGACCAAACGGAACTCCTTCCACGCTAGAAGATTTTTCAACATAACGACCAATTTTATACGCACCAAATATTAATCCTGCTGTTGCTGAAAATCCTGAAAATAATACAAGACGCAGCGGCAAGTTGAATTCTTTAGCGCTGGGAACGCCCATTTCCCGTTTTGCTGTGACATTTGCATAAATAGCGGGAGTAAATAATGCTGATCGGTTGGCGCAGCTAAATCTTCTCATGGGTTCTGGTTCTCCGATATAATTATCGTGGTTTTAGTTTTGAAGTATCACTTTTCAATTTTTCAGGTTTCTTTTTTATAACCTTGTAAAATAAACAGGCATTATCATCATGTTTATAGCCTTTTAAATCCACCTTTGACCAATTTGGACCATATGTTTTTATTTGCGAGGTTGCTTCACGAATCAGGTCCTGACCGATTTCTCGGGTTTTGCTTTTGAAAAAGGTATTAGAACCTCTGAACCTCTGAACATACTTACCTCATGGCAAAAAAACGCATACATTGAGTCCAAAAAAACGACCGTTTTATTGAAACCACCCTTATTTCATTTTAGGGGTACACTAACGCCGCAAATTTTCGGTACAAGATACTGGTTTTTGCAATCTAAATCCACTGAATGATTAAATTTTTAAGTATCGAAAAATGCACATTATAGTGACTAAATACATTAGTCACTTTTGTTATTCTCAACACTCCGATTTCCAAGATGCGCAAGAACTGTCGATCGTTTGCTTGCATTTACTGCAAGCAAGCATGGCGTATATTAACACGATCATTTTTCAAAACGTTTTGTCGCGACCTGAATGGAAAGGCGTTTTAACACCCGAGGATGACCGCGCGTTGAATCTGTTGTTTCATTCGCATATCAATCCATATGGGTTATTCCCATTGGATTTGCTAAAAAGCTTGGGGATTACACAGGATTTCCCAGTCAATGATGGTGAACGAATTGAGACTGCGGATGAGCAAGAGGAAGATTTGCTCGAGTTATTGTACGCTTAAAAAATATGTTTTTACGCGGCAACCTCATAAAATTGCGCTGAAATGTTTGTATTGTGCATCTTAGATTATGATAAATAATATGCACCCATTTATGTATTTTTTATCGTTTAAAACCTGTGTAAACTCGGAAAGTTGAAGGGTTGGCAAATCCGCCCTACATTAATTGAATTTAAGAGGTGACGCCGCCATGAGTAGACTACCAAAAACAAGACCACCCGGATCTCGGAATTGATTATACGCCACGCCCAAGTGATGCGAATTATCAGGTAATACGCACACAGCCAGAGTTTGTGCGGATAAGACAAGAAAGGGAGAGGAATGCATCTTCGTTTTTTCAGGCGCATGCTGAATTAGTACGAATAACATTTACTTCAGCACATGATTTAACTATCGCTGATTTACGAACAATAGACCCCGCTATTGTCATGGCCGATACGCCAGATCCACACAGATACCCTAAGGAATATTTTATCGGGGTTCCAAAAGACCGGGCTAATGCAGTTATTCAGCAATTAAAATTAAAGAAAGAAGTTAATTCGGTTAATAATGAAGTAACGCCTCAGGGAATGGCGGATAACTCAATGTCGGAATACACGGTCGAAGTCGTGTCACATAAACCGAAATAAAAGCAAAAAAACTAGCGAGCCCAATTAAAATTAATCAATCGTCAAGTGGATTCAGTCATTGGAAGTTGAGAAAAAGGGTTCCTTAGGATTTTGTTATTTAATGAATATTTTCTGGTTGGTCGCAGTTTTGATAGACATTGAGCATACCTAAAAGCAAATGGCACTTGGACGCAGACTCCGTGACACACCGCCCAGCGGGAAATTTTTTGAAAAACACCTTATTTTACGGTGTTTTTAACCAAAAGCAACTTTAAGATTACCCAGACTATGTGAATGCGAACCACGTTTTGTTTTAATCGTAATTTCTACATCTTGATTTAATAAATTTAAAAAATGAATTAATCTTTCCATAGAAAATCCGCTTAATTGACCATTCATCAATGCAGAAATTTTGGGTTGATTGATTTGTAAAATTTTAGCAGCTTGAACTTGAGTTAATTTTCTTTTTTCGATAACAGATTCAATGCGCATAGCTAATTTCGCTTTTGCCAAACGTTCTGCTGAATCAGAAAATCCTAAATCCTCATAAACATTACCACTGCCAACCGTGTGTTCAATTTTATTTTTCATGGTAATCACCTTTTAATTCCCGCCAATAAAAAAGCTTCTTTTAAACGTTGATGAATTAAATCAATCTCATGTTTTGGTGTTTTAATTCCATGCGTTGATTTTTTTTGAAAACAATGTAGCACGTAAACAGTTTCACCAATCTTTGTTGTGTACACAGTGCGATAAGCATTCTTATCGTACGATACTACAATCTCAGCCACCGCTGGTTTAAATCCGGTTAATGGCTTTGCATTTTTTGGAAACAAGCCTTCCTGAACTTTATGCAGCGCATAACCTGTGACGTCTTTCACGTCTTCTGGAAAATCGCAGAGAACATCACGCGAGTCACTCAGCCAAATAATTTTCTTTAAAATGTCCATATAACATAAGTATATCCTAAATCTGGGATATTTCAAGTATTTTGTGAAAAACAGGGTAAAATGCGGAAAAGACGATAAATTCATGTGCCAGAAAAGGATACGGCTTTACCATTATTAAATGCAAGGATTGTATTCAATCTATTTTTCAGCGGGCTTTCAAAATTCAAGCCTCTTAAAAAATCATTCGTTATTTTTGTATACTGATTCGATTTTATATATCCCGATATTAATATCTCGAAAATCAACAATGAATGGGAACATATAGTTCGCAATGATTCATTGAAAGCCAAAGCTTCATTTTTTGAAACAATATTTGGCATAAAAATCTCAGAATCATGGTAGTTCGATCTAATTCGCAACCTAAATAAACAGTCGAATATTGTTGTAGGATGCATATTTTTTAAAATATTTTCTATATCTTTTTTAGTAAGTCGTTTCGCACCATTTTTTGTTAAATATTTTTTTCTTTTTTCATCAAAACTTCGCTTTCTGGTTGTCTTTAAGAACTGACAGTAACGGTCAACAAAAGAAATATTTTTGTTTAATGAACTAATAGAATGATTTATTTGAATACCATTTTCCGTATTTTTAAATTTAGTGGTCCTTGAGTCATTTGGATTGCCATCACAAAGTATGCGCCAAAAATTAGGAAAAAGATCCGGTCTCTTATCAATTTCTTTGTTAATGCTTTCCAAGGTATCTGTATGTGTATTTTTATCTGCTGATGAATGATTCATTGCAATCAAAAAAGATCGCATACATAAATAGACAGCATAATATGATTGTACACACGCCCACAGGTTTGCATATGGAATTAATTCCGGATTATCTTTCGTTAGATTTAACTGCGTTTCTGTATACCATGCGTTTCTCAGCAATCTTGTTATCTTTCCAATATCTGGATCAGTTTTTTTTTGATGCAATTTTTTGATAGGATCTTGATAAAATTATTTCTTTTGCATAACCACACTCAGAATAATGCGTATTTTTTAATTCATTTCCGATAGAGATAACATAATTAAAATATACTCTGAATTTTGTGGAACTCTCTATCTCTTCGCTTGATAATGGATTAAATTTCATATTTCACGTGCTAATTAATATGTTTTTTTGGCGATAAAATTATAGACTGAATATATAATTTATTGTTTGGTCATACTTGTAATAAAATTGAATTGCGAACCGTTCTTTTATGCTTAAATTTCATTTCCAATCCTATTCCATCGAATATCATCATACCAATGCGACGCATTCGCATCCCAACTCATCCAAATAAATAATGCATGTCCGATTAACGTATGCTCAGGTACAAATCCCCAATTACGACTATCATCGCTGTCATCACGGTTATCACCCATCATAAAATATTCATTTTTTGGAACCACGAGATTATAAAAATTGACTGCTGGAACATCTGATCTAATTTGTATATCGTGTTTTACACCATTTAAATCTTCTTGATATATTTGGTAAGTGACGAGTTGCCCGAAATCATTCAGCTGTGTCACATTGCCGATAAATTTTTGCGGTTCCTTTTTACCGTTAATATAAAGTGTTTTGTTGATATAGCTAATATGATCACCTGGTAATCCAATCACACGTTTTACAAAAGTAATCGCGGGATTGACAGGATACGGGAATAATGCAATTTGAGCACGCTTAGGTTCAGCCACAGAAATTATTTTTTTGTTCCAGATCGGCAAACGAATACCATAGTGATATTGATTCACTAAAATAAAATCACCTGGTTTTACGGTTGGCTCTAGCGAACCGGAAGGCACACGATATGGTTGAACGAGAAACGAACGAATACAAAATACCAACAATAAAACGGGGAAAAATGCGCGTGAATATTCAATGACTAATGAGCGTTTTTTCTTTTCCAGAAAACGTTCATGTTTGAAAAGACAAAAAATATAATCGACTAATACAGCAGCGCCAGAAAATCCAATTACACATAATAAAATTAACGGGAAATCAATGCTCATTAATTTTTACTCCGAGCCGTATAAATCGCAACGCCATTAAAATAAAGCATATGCGCAATACCATTATCCGGTACCAACATATTTGTAATCACACCATCGGCGCCTAACGATGCCGCAAGGCTTTTTACTTTTTGAAATAGTGCTTCTTTCGTTTTATCGGTTACTGCAGTGTTAAATTTAATTTCTGCGTTGACAGTACCCAAGATTGTATAATTTGACTGCGGGGCTTGATTATAAATTTTTACGTTGTCTGCTGATGTTGCAGGAAATATTTTTTCAGCGGGCAATGCATTCCCTTTTGTGGTAAATGTCATGCGGGGTGTCAACGAGATGATTAAGGTAACCACAATCAACCCAGCCAAAGTGGCAATGATAGTTCTAGCATTCATGATAAATTCTCAGCTGAAAATAGGTGTCTGCATTGTAAGGAAATAGTGCTTAGAAATCACGGTATTTTAATCAAAAAACAATGATTTTTACTTACATCCTGATTATTTTTTGGGTATTATTTAACCGATTTCACATCCTACGACGCTCCGCTTGGAAGAACCCCCTCATTCTTGGTAGGATAAATTGAGGTCCGGCTCCGATCCTGGTAAAAAAGGGTTAAATCTTTTTGAATAGGTTTCAGCCCTTACAATTGGTTGTCACACGAACATAAAATCCTCGTGTCAAATTCTTAATCCTCTTTTTTATACATCTTGATTTGTTTGCCCGCTGGTGTAAATAACCAATCCCAGTCATAACTACCCAACGGTGTGTCACCTTTAAAACGATATCGGTGTTGGTTAGCAACTATATCGCCTTTGTATTTTCCATGCATAATGACATGATATTCGTTTCCATCCGTGACAAATCGAGAATGTGTTCCATTAACATTGATCGCATGTATTGCGCCGGATGTTGTCCATGCTGATGTTTCAAAATATAGCGTCTTGCCATCAGGTGAAAAAGATAAATTCTGTGGGTCAACGATCATTTTTGTTGGCTCTTCTGAACAATGATCCTTTACAAAGAGTTTATTTTTCATGGTTTTTAAATCATAGATCCAAAGCTCATCTGCATATTTGCCGCTCAGGTCTGTGGAGTCCGCACAGCTTTTCGGCATGATATCGTGACTTTTGGTAATAAACACCAACCATCTCCCATCTGGTGATAAAATTGGGTGGCTATTTTTATTATCATGCGTTAGTTTCAGTACTTTATCCGCATTTTTTGAATAGAAAAAAATATTACCGGATGTGGCATACGTATATATGCCCTGGTCCGCATAGACTGCTGCAAAAAATAAAAAACATACGAAAAAACACGTTATTTTTTGCATAATACCCCTATCCACTTCTTTATTAATAAATGTAACGGTTTTTGAAATGAACTGTTCGGCGGTGAGCGTAAAAACGTGTTTCCTAAATCGGATGAGCAAACTTCAAGTTCAAGCTCTCCCTTTTTTGCCATAGCTATACATCGGGATTCAGAAATCCAATTTTACTCATCCAAATAAAATTGATAAAGATTTTTTCGCATTGTTTCCACGCTAGTCACTCGAAAAACTTCAGTTATCTTGCCAACCTTATGCCCCTCAAAATGCTGAATGGCTACCCATAATTTTCTAAATTGAATGGCAGTAAAATTTTTAATGAGCCTGTCATCATAGACACCCGTTTTTTCACGTAAAAATTTTTCATATTTCTTTGTTGGGTTATCCTTTGGCGGTGCAAATTTATAAATCATCTGATGGAGTGTTTTGTTTCCATAGGTCGTATGCAATGAATCTAATAATGCCTCATGACCACATTGATCATCTGGAAAAATCGCAAAAAAATGTGTCTTCCCAATTTGATTGTGTCGTTTGCTGACAGTGTCTGCATATAAATTACCAGAATTGTGATTTCTCCACGTCCAAGTACCACCTGAAAAACGAAAATGTCTGCCATCAGTGTCAGTATAAATAACAGTATGGTTTTTTCCGCCAACTGCTTTAATGAATCGCTTCATACAATCTCCCGATTATTATAATCATTCTAATTTTTAATAGAAATACCGTGTTTTTCATATTTCTGAGACTTTTTTATTGTGTGATTTAATCGCTCTTGCAATACAGCAACAGTTGTCATTGCTTCGTGATATTTTTCATGAACCTGACTATGCTGGTCGGATAGTTCTGCAATACGCGTATTTTTTTGATCTAAAGTTGTTTTCAGCGAAGTATGCTTTTGTTCCAAATCAGACAACTGTGATTGCAATGTTTCAATTTTTTTATTTTGACTGGCATTGATAGTTTCATAACGTTTACGCTGCTCAATAGTTTCAGTACGCGCTTGATCAATTAATTTCATAAAACAATGAGTGAGGTGGCATTAAATGCTGCCACTACAAAGGAAAACTTAGCGGATATTGTCAACTGTGTTATTGATGAGCTGATCAGATTACGATTTGAATTACCACCATTTCAAAAATTAGTGCGTCTTTCGCGTGCTGCGCGCACATTTGTTAATAATGAAAACTATCTAAAAATATTTAATGCATTGTCACCTGAGCAGAAAAATTTAATTGATCAAATTGTCGGTATTGAAAGTTTTAGTGAAAACGATAACGCACAAAATAATACATTATCCTGGACAATGTTGAAATTAGAGTCCAAAAAACCAACCAGCAATAATATCAAGCAGTACATTCAATACGTCAACCGTATGAAAAAATTGCGCCAAAAAATAAATATTAATCTGGATTTCATTTCACCTGCGCGTATAGAACAATTAAGAGATGAAGCGATCATAGCGGATACCTATGACATGCAACAAATGCGACTCGTTAAACGCTATGCGCTTGTGACAATTTTTATTTATATGAAAACAGCTTCTGCCATAGACGATTTATCGCAAGTACTTATTACGTGGTTTAAAAATATAGAATCACAAACAAGAGCAAAGCTGGAAGAATATCGAATCGAGCAATGCGATAAAACAGATAAATTTGTTTTATTACTGTATAAAACGTTGATTGAGTTAGAATCTGATGCAAATGCTGATGAAAAAATTAAAGCGCTTGAAAATATTTTTGGCGGAAAATCAGATGAACTAATTGAAGAATGTAAAGAATATCTTGGAATGACATCAGAAAACCACATCACATGGATGCTAAAACCATACAACAACAAACGACATATAATTTTAGAATTACTCGAAAACATAAGTGTTTTATCATCGTCCAATGATAAATCGATAGAAACCGCACTGGCATTTATCATGCATCATCGCAACTCGCACAAGGAATGGATTATTTTAGATAAAGATAAATCCATTCAACCTGATTTAAGTTTGTTGACTGATGCTTGGTTTAAAGTCGTAACAGGTTTTAAAAGACAGAAAAACCAAGTTATTGAAAAAATAAATCGACATTATTATGAGCTCGCTGTTGACGCTGTGTTAACAGGTGATTTAAGTTGCGGCGATGCTTATGTCAAAGACAGTTTTATATTTGATGACCCTAACAAGCAATTTATTTCATGGGAACAGTTTTTTCTTGAGGTGGATAATTATTGTAATTTAATTAAGCAACCAAAAGAAGCAGCGAAATTTGCGGCGACGCAAAAGGAAAAATTGCATAAAACAGCCGAAAAAGTTGATAAAAATTACCACAACAATCCGTATCTTATTATTGAAAATAAACTACCCGTTTTAAAAAAATTACCCAAGAAGAAAGAGCACCCTGAACTTGATAGGGTAAGACAACTGATTATGGGGTTCCGTTAGCAGCCCCCGAAATTGCACAAAAGTTTTTTAATGCGTCATTTTAACCCGAAAAATAAGATGTTTTTGAGACATTTATATTTTTCAGGTTTTTATGAGTGTTGACAGTGTTATCCATTAATTAATACTTGAAGCATTAATTAAGTTCATTAAATCTTCATTAGATAATTTACCGCTAATGCCTTGTCCATTTAACAGTTCATTTGCTAAATTGCGCTTATGTTCATGCATGTTTAATATTTTTTCTTCGATTGTGTTTTGCATGATAAATCGATAAATGGTTACTGGGCGTTCTTGCCCGATACGATGGGCTCTGTCGGAAGCTTGATCTTCAACTGCTGGATTCCACCACGGATCAAGATGGATTACATAATCTGCAGCGGTTAAATTTAAACCGCTGCCACCTGCTTTCAAGCTCAATAAAAATAAATCACCCTCACCAGATTGAAACGCATCGACTGATTTTTTGCGATTAGCGGGTGATGTTGAACCATCAAGGTACTGATAATTTATTTTTTCTTGTTCGACACGAGTCCGTACAATATTTAAAAATGAAACATATTGACTAAACACTAACGCTTTATGCCCATTATCAATAATATTTTTACAGGTTTCTATAAATGCATTAAGCTTGCTGTTTTCAATTGATAATGTTTTATCGATAAGAGAACTATCGCAACACGCTTGACGTAATTTTGTGATTTCAGCGAGCACGCCAATACGATCATTTTCAGCCATTAAACTTGCCATGCGCTTTTCTGCTTTTCGGCGCAATGTTTCGTAGAATACAGCTTCTTCTTCTGATTGCTCAACACGAATTGTCTGTTCTGTTTTTGGTGGCAATTCAGTCAACACTTCTGATTTAAGTCGTCGCAAAATATAAGGTGAAACCAGTGTTTTTAATGCGTGTACTTTATCAGGTTCCTGTTTTGTTTCAATGGGTGTTGAATATTTGCTTTGAAATAATTTAATCGATCCCAGTAATCCTGGATTAATGAAGCTAAAAATACTCCATAACTCGCCCAAATGATTTTCAATGGGTGTGCCAGATAAGGCAATGCGATTTTTGCTTTTAAGCGCCATCACATTTTTCCAACGCTGTGTATTGGCATTTTTAATGGCTTGTGCTTCATCAAGTACGATTGTTTCCCATTGCTTGCTTGTGAGTAATTCATCATTGTGTTGTAGTAATCCATAACTACAAATAACAACGTCAAATTTACTTGCTTTTTTAATTAGCACTTCGCGATCATTGGAATGTAGATTATGGGCTTTTAAAGTAGGTGCAAATTTATTTAATTCTTCTACCCAATTAAAAGCAACGGATGTAGGTGCAATCACCAATGACGCACCGTGTTTTGCTTGCTCTAGTAGCAGCGCAATCGTTTGAACAGTTTTTCCAAGCCCCATATCATCCGCCAAGCACGCGCCAATCCCCCAATGCGTTAATCGCGACAAATAGTGAAAGCCTTCAATTTGATAATCGCGCAATGTCGCTTGTAGCGTTGATGGCACTTTTGGCGCATGCTTTTTCATCGACTGTATTTTTTTCAAATGCGCAGTCCATCCTGCATCAAAAGTGGTGTTTTCAGCCTCCGCAACAATGTCAGACAACACCTGCGCACCAAGGGAATTAATTTTATTACCATCTGATATGGCGTGCAGTATACTGAGTTGTTTTTTTAATTGACTCGTTAATTCCAGGAACTCACCATTTTGCAAACGCACAAAACGTCCCAGTGATCCGTTATTAATAGAGTTTAAAAGGTCTTCCATTGCCAGTACATCACCATCATCTAAAGTGATATTTCCTTTATACTCAAACCAATTATTTACCGATGCAATATTCAACGAAAGATTACCGGAAGATATTTTTTGTTTTATTTTAAATGTTTGTCCTTGTGGCCATTCAATAATGACAGAAGATTGCATAGCATAGTTTTGTAGCTCAGATAATACTTCAAGCGTTTCTTCGGGTGTGTCAATTTGATATTCTGAAGGTTCAATTTGACAGCGCGCAAGATTTTGACACTTTGATAATAAGCCTAGCTGATTATTTTTTTCAAGCGTGAAATCACGTAAAACACGTACGCGACTATCAACACCATTTTCATTAACTATTGCCACGACACTATCAAGGCCCTGTCCAATTTTACAATATGTTCCTTGATTAGGCAGTGGTCTCACCCATAATGTAGCTCGAACACCATCTGAAGTTGGAAGTAATTGAACACAAGGCGTAGGATCACCAGCAATCTCTGGAATAATATCTTTAATGCCAACATGAATATGAATATCTTTTTTAGCATGTTGAATAACACGCAATACTTTTTCTTTGGCTGAGATGGGGATGGTCATCCCCGTCTTTGTTACTACTTGCCCAATATTTGCAAATACAGACGAAAAATCAATGACACGGTATTGATTTAAACTCATTGGCTCAATAATGATTCCGGGTTGCGATAACCAGTGAGATAAAATAAATTGATATCCTTTTGAGTTTTCTTCAATGTGTAATTCTGGTTCCGCGCGTATTAAATCGATAGACACCTCTTTATTACTTTCATGTGCGATATTGGGGTGCCCAACCAATGCTAAAATTGCACGAGAATGATCAAATGTATACTGATAATGATTTCCCCAACCCATGCGCTCCGCAAGGATACAACGAGCAATTTTTTTATCCGCTTCAGCTAAGTAATCAAGCTGCGTGTTTTCGTGATAATTTTTTAATTTTCCTAAATTCACTGCTTTTCCAGAACTCCATCGTCCTGATTTATTTAAAACCTGCTCCATCACGTTAACACGTTGTTTGTCAGTATCGATCAGCCATAAAAGACGTTTTGTCTTTTCGGTATCAGTATGATTGATGACGCCTTCCATTAACAACAAGCCTTCCAGTGTCTGCAAGCAATATTCCCACTCATCTTTCACATTGATCAATTCTAAAAATCGTAATTTAATTTGACTTTTTTCTAAAAAAACATGTGATTCATTTTGATATTTTTCAGTTTTAGATAACAATTCATAAATAATGTGTGCCGCAATCAGATGATTTTTTTGAACACTCTGTATTGCCATTGCATGTAACTGATCACAAGAATTGATGAGGTAATTCTTGTTTGACGCAAAACGTAACAAATAATAGATCGACAAAGATAGCGGATGAATTGATGACTCATCTGTGTTTTTCAAAAGATCCTTTAAATAGTGTGCAACATCCTTTTGTTCACCTTTTTCAATTCCAAAAATAACGGGTAAAAACGTATAAACGGATTGCATTGGTAACAATAAATCCGTTTGTTGTAGATATTTATTGTATTGATCGGAATTAATAGTCAGTTGTGGAAAATTTTTATCAACATATGCTAAACACAAATTATGAAATACGCCGATAATATTATCAAAATAGTAAGAACGTGTTCCAAATTCTTTTCTAATCGCAATCAACGCAAGGCGATAAGTAGTGCTTGCTATTTCCATGTTATTTTGTAAAAACGCAAGGGTTGCTTTTAATGCCAGATAAAATCCAGATTTCGGATCTTTAATATGAGCGCAATGTAAATTGACTTGATCCACATTCCCTAATGATAAGTGAATGATAGCGCTGTAATAATGTAAAATATCATGATCTATTTCATTGATATCAACCTGTTTAAATAGAAAAAATGTTTGATTGTAATAAATGCTTGCTAGATTTTCGCAATAATAATATCGCAATAATGAAATGCAAATATAGGATTGAATAATTTTGTGTCTTGAATGAAACCAGGTCTCATCAATCAAACCAATACCAAACATATCCTGAAGATAATCTGCTATAGCATTGCAATAAATAAGACTGGTTGAGTGTTCCGTAAAATAATTTAATTCATTACCATATACGGCTTTCATTAGACGCGCGCGTATTTTTGATTTCTCTTCGTAATAGTATCCACGGCGTTTTCGTTCTGAAAAATCAGAAATGTCACTGCCATATAATTTATCGACAACAGAAAAGACCCATTTCATCTCTTCCGGTGATGTTGATAATAATAATTTATGATGTAGGTCTTTTTGAATTTCAAAATTTCGTCTATCAGATGCAAATTTTAATTTTACGATTTGGTTTATGCGTTCATTATACACTGCTTGTGTTATGACACGTTTTTTTTCATCTGTAACTTCTGATTTTATAATTTCATTGATAAAATTTGATTCGAATCCGTACTGACCACTTTGATAGCCTATTATACGAAGTGCAATCAACTTTCTGTCGAGTGTAGGTAATGTTTTAAAAATTTCACACATTTTTTCTTGTTTTTCAGAAGGCATATTAATCTCTTCGTATTTTTTATTAATTTTAGATTGTTAGTTAATTCTTACTGAGGCAGACAGTTGCTTGTTTCAACTGCCCAAACAGCTGCGCTTTTTCCTGTCCTAAAATCCACTTGTCATGCGCTAATATTTTATTTTGTTGTGATGAGTCGATTAATTCTTTTTGCAATGTTGCCAATTGTAAATTCAACACAGAATTTTTCGTTTGTAAATCTAAGATGATTTTTGATTGTTCTTGGTGCGATGCATCCATTTTTTCGAACTGCAATTGCCAGTGTTGTTGTGATTCTGTTTTTTGTAGCACTATATTATTTACGATAATTAATTCTTCAGATGCCAACTCGAATTTCTTCGTCACTTTATCAAGTTCAGTCTGTGTATTTTTTTGCAATGACTGTAATTCACGGTGTGATTGCTGCAACTGATTATTTTGCTGCTTGAATGTGTCATTTTCAAATTTTAACTGCTGTATAGTTTGTGAGAGCATCTGTGTTTGATTTTCAAAGCGCTGCTGTTCTTGTTGTCGTTGCTCCAGTGACGCTGCTCGATAATACTCTAAATTAGCTTGCGTCTGCTGATTTTGTTTATGCAGTTCGTCAACGCGCGACTGCTTCTCATTCAGCTGTTGCAGAAGACCATCGTGGCGAGCATTGATGGCTGCTATCTCAGATGCTGATTTGTGAATCATGTTTTCAAGCGCCGATTTTTCTTGCATCAATGCATCGCGTTCTTTTTTTAATTGGGTTTCAGATTGCGAAAGTTGGGCATTGTCTTTTTGTAACTGCAAAATAGTTTGTTTATTTTTATCAATTTCACTCGTAGATTCACTTTTAATTGAATCAACTTGATTTCAGCTTGTAAGATCACACGCTCCCACAACCCTTTGAGCAGCCCAACCAACTCCTCTGGAATTTTTTCTTTGGTTGCCAACTGTTGCATGGGGTCTTGTTTTGTGCGAAAAATCTTCAAGTGCGCGCCAATCGTGCTGTTGCTACCGGTTTTTAATTTTGCGCGAATACGCTCGATCGTTGGCTCAAGGCCGCTTGCGATGATTTCTTGCGCAGCAGTTGCGACTTCAAAGTATGTTACCCCAGGTCTTGTCATTGGTGCGTCCTTGTTTTAATCACCGTGTTTTTTCATGTTGTGTTTCATTAAACATGTTTTACCATTTACGTAAAATTTACGTTGCGCATTCTACAGTCAATTTTATATTCCAGTAAACAGTTTTATCCGTATCTA
>JABDDU010000024.1:2887-14894 GCA_013287435.1 Verrucomicrobiota bacterium | reverse complement strand
ATTCGCATTTGAGCTATAATATGAGTAGGAGGGTATGCCTATGAGTATTTTCCGAGCCGAACCAACCCGCATCGCCGAATGGAAAGAATTGGTGACTGAGGGTCAAGAAAAGTCGGGGTTTCGTTTAACGGAACCCGTTGAAAATTATGTCGTTATTACCCTCGACGCAAACACCGCCAATAGTCAATTATCATCGTCAGTGATCGCTATCGATTTTTTAAATAATATTCATATTCATTCTGTGAAAAATAGCCAAACGCTTCGATTTATTGGCGATCAATGTTTGATTTTAGCGGGATTATTTCCAGATCGTGCGAAACGCAAAAACGTCTCTGAAAATTATTTTAGGCATCTTGGTGAAAATGCCTATTATGTTTTATCGTTTGCAAGTTCACCTACAAAATTAGATCGCACGCTATTTTATCAATTATTCGAAAATTTTGCGGAATTGATTAAAGTGTTGCAAGCGATGCGGGAGTTTAGTCGGAGGATTAATTAACGCCGTGTTTCACTCGACTTTGGCCAATCACGCCGCTCTCGCCAGCTGATCTATCAACGCGTTCATTAATTCTGGCCAAAATACTTTATGTAAAAATTTAGCAAAAAAAGCATCCAAAATCGGCGTTTCTATCTACGAAGTGATCTGTTACGACGCCATGCTACGGTCACTGCGTTCCCTGCGCATAGGTTTCTGATTAAGGAAAATTTATTCGCTGCGCTCATGCTTGATTTACTTATCCTTCATACTATCAAAAAACTCACCATTTGTTTTTGTTAGTTTTAGGCGATCAATTAAAAATTCACCCGCTGCCAACTCATCCATCGGATGCAATATTTTTCGAAGAATCCACATTTTTTTAAGCTCATCTGGTTTCGTGATTAATTCTTCACGACGCGTACCGGAACGATTAATATTGATCGCAGGAAATACGCGTTTTTCTGCAATACGGCGATCCAAATGAATTTCCATATTGCCGGTACCTTTAAATTCTTCGTAAATAACTTCATCCATTTTCGAACCCGTATCGACCAATGCGGTTGCGATAATCGTTAAACTGCCACCTTCTTCAATATTTCGCGCAGCACCGAAAAAACGTTTCGGGCGTTGCAATGCATTCGCATCCACACCACCCGTTAATACTTTTCCAGATGCAGGAATAACCGTGTTATAGGCACGACCTAAGCGCGTAATGGAGTCTAATAAAATCACGACGTCTTTTTTGTGTTCGACCAAACGTTTTGCTTTTTCGATCACCATTTCTGCGACTTGCACGTGACGCGCTGCAGGTTCATCAAACGTACTGGCAACGACTTCGCCTTTCACTGAACGTTCCATTTCAGTCACTTCTTCAGGACGTTCATCGATTAATAACACCATCAAAATACATTCAGGATGATTATGCGTGATTGAATGCGCGATGTTTTGCAGCATCATTGTTTTGCCTGCTTTTGGCGGAGAAACAATTAAACCACGCTGACCTTTTCCAATCGGCGAAGCCAAATCAATCATGCGCGCGGTAATATCTTCTGTTGAACCATTACCAATTTCCAGTGAAATTCGTTTATCCGGATGCAACGGCGTTAAGTTTTCAAAGAGGATTTTTTTGCGCGTATTTTCAGGTTTATCAAAATTGGTTTGTTCGATTTCTAATAAAGCAAAATAACGCTCGCCTTGTTTGGGCGGACGAATTTTTCCTACAATCGTGTCACCCGTGCGCAGACCAAATTTTCGAATTTGATTGGGTGATACATAAATATCATCGGGACCTGCCAAATACGAGCTGTTGGATGAACGTAAAAAACCAAATCCATCTTGTAAAATTTCGAGAACACCATCACCATAAATATCTTCGCCATTTTTGGCATGTGTTTTAAGAATCGAAAAAATCATGTCTTGCTTGCGCATACTGTTGACGTTTTCGATATTGACACTTTCAGCTAATTGACTTAATTCGGCGGGACTTTTATCGCGTAACTCGGTTAGATTCATAGATATTTCTTGCCTTTGTTGATGTTAAATAAAATTGAAGTATTTGAATTTACTCGAAAATAATGGGCACACACTGGATTGGTTGTTTAAAAATGGGGGATTAAATCTGAGTTTTATGTTTCTATGTTAAACGGTTTATTTTGGAAATGCAAGGGTGATGTGCGCGGCGACAAATCAGTCATCACCCTCATTGACACGATTTACTGATTTTCCTCAAGAAATGCGACCAATTGCGATTTGGTGAGTGCGCCTACTTTATTTGCAATCATTTCACCACCTCTAAATAACATTAAACTGGGAATGCCGCGAACACCGTATTTTCCAGGCGTTTCTTGATTGTCATCAACATTCACTTTGACAAATTTCACGCGATCTGCAAATTGCTGCGCGACCTCATCAACAACCGGCGCTAACATGCGACAAGGGCCGCACCACGGCGCCCAGAAATCTACAAGCACAGGCAATTGAGAATCTAATACGTCTTTTTGAAATTGTTCATCGCTTGTTGCTAAAACTAAATCGCTCATTATCAACCTCATCACTTAAATGATACAATCTGCAATGCGAATTAAGAGCTGAACCCCTCAAACCATCCGTAACCCCAACATTTACTCGCTACTGACTGATAGTTCAGCTCTTAATTCGCATTGCAACCATCGTAAACGAAAATGGATGTTTTCGCCATGGCCAAATTACATTTTTATTATTCCGCAATGAATGCGGGCAAAAGCACCGTGTTATTGCAATCAAGCTACAATTACAATGAACGCGGAATGGACACTTTACTTTACACGCCAATTATCGACGATCGATTTGGAAAAGGAAAAATTGCTTCGCGCATTGGGTTGGATCATGATGCCATTGCAATCGACAAATCATTTAATATTTTTGACTCTGCTAAAAAAGAAGCGGAAAAAAATCCTAATATTAAATGTATTTTAGTGGATGAAGCGCAATTTCTCACAAAAAAACAAGTTGAACAATTAACCTATATTTGTGATGAATTAAATATTCCTGTTTTGACGTACGGCATTCGTTCAGATTTTCGTGCAGAACCGTTTGAAGGCAGTATTTATTTATTAGCACTTGCCGATAATATTATTGAGATAAAAACCATTTGTCATTGCGGAAAAAAAGCGATTATGAATATGCGGATTGATGCGTCTGGCAACGTGGTTACCGAAGGTGCGCAAATAGACATTGGCGGTAATGAAAAATATATTGCAACGTGTCGGAAACATTTTCGGTTAAGGCAGGCGAAATGAGTTAAAACATTTCCCCAAAATCAATGTCGATTTGGTGATTTCTTATCAGGTTGATCAATTGACAAAATAACCCTCCAGGGCTCCCGCATTAAAATTCGCATCGAGTCCGTTCGCTTTTTTGTTGTGGTTAGGGTAGCACTTTCGGGGACGCCGCGAGTACATCCCTGTAGGCTCGGTAATGTCATCCATGACATTAACGCCCCTCAAGCGCTACCCATAACCACAACAAAACGCTCACTACCTCAAACCTGGGTTCAAAGAACGAGATACTTTCAAGACGCAGTACTAATTACTGAAGTTGTTCAAATTTTAATGCGGGAGCCCTGTAACCCATTACATTATTACTGCTATATTGTAATCTCAAGGTGACGTAACAGATCACTCCGTAGATAGAAACGCCGATTTTGGATGCTTTATTAAGGAATCTCCATCAACCATCGCCACGCAGGAATAATGTGGATGTGATATTTTTTTCCATCGTGTTGAATGGTTTCTTCACCGGATTCATCTTCGGTGATTAACAAACCACTTTTGAGCTGATAAGTTTGCAGCGCATCCACCAATCCATCGATTTCGCGCTTTTTTGGTTTTGGGATCCTGCAAATTTTCACACACTTGAATGGCGTGGCCGACACCAAAACCATCGCGCGTGACAAAATCACATTCTTTTTTTTCTCTGTGATAATACACTTCAAAATTTTGTCGCAATAACTGCAAATAAACGATGTTTTCTAATGTGCGACCACGATCTTCACTCACGCGAAACCCGACGCACTCTGCTAATGCTTGATCAATAAAATAAATCTTTTTGGGGGAAAATGCTTGAGTTCGAACCGAAAAAGAAAAACGCTCTACCACAAAAAATAAAAAACAATTTTCACAATATTCGCAATATTCCGACACCGTTCTTGCATTTGAAAGCCCTAACAATTTTCTCAAAGAATTATAGGTAAATTCTTTGGTATTATTACTCGCCAAATAATAAATCATTGCCTTTATTGCCGTTATATTATCAATTTTATTTCTGACAATAATATCTTTGTAGAGAATATTTTCGTATAAATTATGCAAATATTCTTTTTGACGTGTTGCCAAATATTCTGGAAAAACCGCCGAGTATTTTAAATTCTGAAAAATATTTTTTAATCAGTGCAACATCGGTTAATCCATACTGTTTTTCTTTTAATAAACTTTCATTTTCTCGTTGAATATATTCTCTGAAAGAATAGGGAAATAAATGCAATGCGATATTTCGTCCAGTTAAATGCGTGCCTAATTCATAACTTAATAAATTCGCATTCGATCCCGTCACAAAAATTTTTTTTCTTTCGTTATGTAATCGCCGCACAAAACGTTCCCAACCAATAAAATTTTGCACTTCATCAAAGTAAAACGTTTTTTGCAAACCATACAACTCGATAAACACTTCTACCAAGCGTTGACAATCCTCAAGCTGAAAAGATGCCAAACGCTCATCGTCAAAATTAAGGTAATAATTGGATTCGGTCGCGCGTTGTCGAAGTGCTCGCATCCAAGTGGATTTTCCACAACGACGCACACCGCTCAAAACAATCACTTGTGAATTCGTCACAAAACGCTCGATGGCCTGATAGGATTCGCGAGACACAAACGCATCGGGAACGACTTCCATTGCTGATTGCTCAAGAACGATGTGTTTTAAAGTCTCTTTATCCATATGAAAAATAAGATGAATTTTATTGTTTGAACTATTAGTGCTAATTTTAGCATTAATATTGTAACTGTCAATGCAAATTTATACATAAAAATGTGAACTGTCGGTACATATATATTATTGACCTGTTTACCGTGAAAAAATAACTCACCGTTCATTTATTATAATCATCAATGCAAAGTTTTATACCAAATTATGTACTGTCAATGCAAATAAGTATAACTGGTTGTTTTTTTAATAAAAAAATTACGCCTTGCCACACTGGAATAATCTCGATAGAATGCCGCTGTCCAAACCACAGCGGAGTCGCCATTCTCATGACGTTTCAACGCATTCAACCTTGGTTAGTCGTATTTGCTGCATCTCTCTTTTTCTTCTTTGAATTTCTGCAAATGAATATGTTTAACGCGCTCAATCCGTCGCTATACGTTGCCTTTCATTTAACGGATTCGACACAATTAGGCCAATTGTCCGCTTCTTTTATGTTTTCCATGGTTCTCTTTTTATTTCCGGCGGGAATGATTTTAGATCGTCTTTCAACCAAGAAAGTGATTTTATGGGCGATGGGTTCTTGCGTTGCCTTTGTCTTTTTATTTTCATTCACAACCACTTTATTGCAGGGCGAAATATGCCGTTTGATGACAGGGATTGGTGATGCGTTTTGTTTATTAGCGTGTGTACGATTAGCGTCTCGT
This sequence comes from Verrucomicrobiota bacterium, assembly GCA_013287435.1. Classification (GTDB taxonomy): domain Bacteria; phylum Pseudomonadota; class Gammaproteobacteria; order Coxiellales; family Coxiellaceae; genus 2-02-FULL-42-43. The sequence goes on along the minus strand of JABDDU010000024.1, from coordinate 9,251 downwards.
TGGTTTCCGCCGAAACACATGGCATTAATAGTGGGCTTGGTTGTTACTGCCGCAATGATTGGCGGCATGGTTGCGCAAACGCCGTTAACGGAACTGGTTAAAATGGTTGGATGGCGAAGTGCTTTGCGCATCGATGCGGTAGTCGGTATTTTGATGTTGTTAACCATATTATTTTTGGTGCAAGATTTTCCTACGGGCACAAAAGCATTTTTTGAAGCGCAACATGCCGCATTGGAAAAATTAGGATTTTTTCACGCGCTCAGTCGAACTGTTATGAATATACAAAATTGGCTCGCGGGACTTTTTGTCTCCTTGGTCAATTTGCCGTTAATGTTATTAGGCTCAACGTGGGGCGGTTTTTATCTCACACAAACACAACATCTGTCATCTATTGATGCCTCTTTTGTTGATAGCCTGCTTTTTTTTGGAATGATTATTGGATCGCCCGTGGTTGGTTGGATATCCGATAAAGCAAGACAACGCAAAATGCCCATGATTTTCGGCACAATCGCATCACTGATAATTATTTTAGCGATTATGTATTTACCCAATCTCTCTTATGATAGTTTAGCTATTTTATTTTTTATGCTCGGATTTGCGATCAGTTCGCAAATTATTGGGTATCCGTTGGTTGCCGAAAGCAATCCCAGTATTTTAACCGGCACATCCGAAGGATTGGCATCCGTATTAATCATGTCGGGTGGATTTTTAATTCCTGTGTTTCCTATGCTGTTAAATTTACATTGGAATCACGCGATGAAAAACGGCATTCCACAATATGCCTTACACAATTATCATTTGGCATTTTTAATTATGCCGATTGCGTTTTTAATTGCGCTCATTGCGGCTTTTTTAGTGAAAGAAACGCGGTGTCGATCGTTTGAGGAATCGCAGGAAGATATTAAAAAAAAGGAAGTTAGTAATGGCACATGCTTATCGTTGTAATTCCGCGGAAGTGTGAGTGTGAGTGTGAGAAAATATTTTTCTAGCGCAATTCTTCAGGATCAATAATACTCACAACGCGATCAATAATTTCTTCCATCAATGATTGATCGAGTGTCTCGACGTATTTTGCTGAGCCTGCTTTTACGCGCGCATTAAGGTCAAATGAATATATTTCATTGCAGAGCGCAACACCAACCGTGTCATAACCACCCCTGACATGAACACAAACACCCATCGAGCGCGCAAAATTTCCACCAGAGGTAATCGGCACCATTGTGACTATCCCAAGTTGATTTGATTCTCGTGTGGTAAGCACAACAAAACGATGCATACCTTTAATCTCTTTTCCCACGGTCGGACTTGGGTCTAACCAATATACATCGCCTCGATTTGCAATAGATTTTCTCATTAAAATCTTTCCCGCCCAACAGGTTTTAACTCTCTTATCCACTCAGTCTCTTTCATCAACGCCTTCATTCTTTTTGGCGTGCATCCTTTTAATAATTCAGCTAACGTATAACGTCTGCGTTTTCTGTGACTGGCGCGCATAGGTTTTATCATCACGCCTTGCTTGGTCACATCCAATAACAGCTTAGCGCCCACTTCTATATGCAATGTTTCTAATACGTGCGCTGGAATCGTAATAATCGCCGCCCCACCTTGTTTTCGAACTGTTACTGTTGTCATAGACACCTCATCCAGATTAATGAGGGAAGTATAGCACATTTGTGCTACTTCGCTACGATCTAATAAAGGCGTTATTGTTGCGGTCATTTTAATTGCTTCATAAAATAATGCAAAATGAGAGGAACAAAATAGCATCCAAAATCGGCGTTTCTATCTACGGGGTGATCTGTTACCAGATGGGAAAATTATTACAATACCGTGTTTTTAAGACAAATTCGCATAACTCAACACCAACCACTTCGCGCCGTGTTTTTCGAATTTAATATGAACACGGGCGTGCTCACCTTGACCTTCGTGATTGACGATAACGCCCGCACCGAATTTGGGATGTGTGACGCGTTGACCAATAGAAAAACCAGACTCGTGTTTTTTTGATTTCACATAAGATTCTTTTTTCGGTTTTGGTCGTGCAAAATAAATCGGATTATCAGCACCATAGGCAATCGGTTTTGAAACAGTTAATTTTGGACGAACGCGATACACCAATGACTCTGGAATTTCCGCTATAAAACGCGATGGCGCGTGGAATTGACCTTGCCCGTATAATTGCCGATGTTCGGAGCAACTTAAGAATAACTTTTTCATCGCGCGAGTCATGCCGACATAACACAAGCGTCGTTCTTCTTCTAAACCATCGCGCTCATTCACCGACATTTGATGCGGAAATAATTGTTCTTCCATGCCAACCATAAAAACAACCGGAAATTCTAGTCCTTTTGCAGCATGTAGTGTCATTAAACTCACATAATCGGTTTGTGAATCCGCTTGTTGCTCGCCCGTTTCTAAAACCACATCGGCTAAAAACGCTTCAATTTCCGATAAATTGTCATGTTCTGGTTTGACTACAAATTCGGTGGTTGCAGTAATTAATTCTTTTAGGTTTTCTGTGCGCGATAATCCTTTTTCGGATTTATCTTCTTTGTGTGATTGCAATAAACCTGTTCGCAATAACATTAAATCCACACATTCCGCTAATTTTAATTTTTTACATTCAGCGCTTAATTGATCGATCATCATAATAAAAGTTTCAAGCGCGCTGTGTGTGCGTGTTGCAAATAAATTGTTGGATAAACATTGCTGCGTTGTTTCCCATAACGAAACGCTGTTTTCGCGCGCTAAATCACGTATTTTTGAGAGTGTCGTTTGACCAATACCACGAACAGGTGTGTTAATGATACGCTCATAAGCGGCATCATCATTGTGATTAACCATTAATCGCAAGTAACTTAACGCATCTTTAATTTCAGCGCGCTCAAAAAATCGAAATCCACCGTAAATGCGATAGGGAATTCTTGCTTCCAGCAATGCTTCTTCGAGTACGCGAGATTGTGCGTTGGAACGATATAAAATCGCAAAATCATTGAGGCCAAAATCATTGCGTGATAATTGTTTGATTTCAGAAACAACGTGTGATGCTTCTTCACGTTCATTAAACGCTTCAAAAAGGGAGATCAAATCGCCTTTGTCGCCCGACGTCCACAATGTTTTTCCCATGCGATTTTTATTTTTATCAATGACTGCATTCGCCGCATCTAAAATAGTTTTTGTTGAGCGATAATTTTGTTCTAATCGAATCGTTTTGGCATTTTTTAAAATCTTTCGAGAAATGCTGAATATTTTTAACTTGCGCGCCACGCCAACTATAAATCGATTGATCATCATCGCCCACCGCCATCATACATGTTTTTTGACCCGTCAACATTTTTAACCAGCGATATTGAATGGTATTGGTATCTTGAAATTCATCGACTAAAATATGTGAAAAACGCTGTTGATAATGCGATTTAATGCTTTCATTATTTTGCAATAATTCATACGAGCGTAATAATAATTCTGAAAAATCAATTAATCCTGCGCGTTGACAAACAGCTTCGTATTCTACGTAAATTTGTTGTAATTTTTCTGTTGTATAATCATCCGTGCCAGCGACTTTATTGGCGCGCACACCATTTTCTTTATTATTATTGATAAACCATTGCGATTGTTTCGGTTCCCATTTTTTTTCATCTAATTCCATCGCGCGATGAATGCGTTTAATTAATCGCAATTGATCTTCGGAATCAATAATTTGAAATGCTTGCGGCAATTGCGCTTCATTAAAATGCGTACGCAATAAGCGATGCGCTAATCCATGAAATGTGCCAACCCACATTTGATTGACTGAAACGCCGCGTAATTTTTCAATGCGACCTCGCATTTCGTTCGCGGCTTTATTGGTAAACGTGACGGCTAAAATTTCATACGGCGAAACATGATGTTCCGCCATTAAATAGGCCATGCGATGCACTAGCACGCGCGTTTTGCCACTGCCAGCGCCGGCTAGCACCAACAAATGCGACAGCGGCGCTGTTACTGCTTCACGCTGCGCATCGTTTAAGGAACCGGTAATGTCATGTAATTCTGCCATGCGGGAATTGTACTGTACTTTGTGTGATAAAAGAAATTATTTTGAAAGTAACGATAATTTTACGTAATTGACTGAATGATACAAACTTGCGATGATGTTTTTCCAATAAAAATCGAGAAAAATATGCTCTCTAAAAAAAAATTACTGACCGGCGATACTCCCACGGGAAAATTACATTTGGGGCATTGGGTCGGCTCACTGGAAAATCGTGTGGCATTGCAAAATGAATATGACTGCTATTTTTTAATTGCTAATCCCCATGCGTTTTCAACAAAAGCAGATAAGCCGCAAGAAATTCGAGAAAGTGTGTTGGATATTGTTTTAGATTATTTATCTGTGGGTATTGATCCGAAAAAAAGTTGTGTCTTTTTGGAATCAGATATTCCAGCGATTTTTGAATTAGCGACTTATTTCAGCATGATTATGTCGTATCCGCGATTGATGCGAAATCCTACCATTAAAGATGAAATTCGCGATAAACAATTGGGTGATCAATATTCGATGGGGTTTTTGTGGTACCCCATTTTACAAGTCGCCGATATTTTAGCGTTTCGTGCTGATGTCGTTCCTGTGGGTGAAGATCAAGCTGCACATTTGGAATTGGCGCGCGAAATTGCGCGTAAATTTAATCAATTGTATTGCGGTGTCGATGCGCATTTGAAAGACGAAGAAAATCTTAAAGCAGGCGGATTATTTCCAATTCCTGCAACGATGCTTGGTAAAACCAAAAAATTAATGGGTTTGGGCGCGCCGAATGCAGAAGGTCATTTATTGAAGATGAGCAAATCGCTCAATAATTCTATTTTGCTGTCGGATGATGCGGATATCGTGCGACAAAAAATTATGAATATGTACACTGATCCGAAACGCATGCGCGCAACCGATCCCGGCACCGTTGAAAATAATCCGTTGTGGATTTTTCATGATGTATTTAATACCGATAAAACATGGATAAATGATGCCAAAAATAAATATCGTCACGGGCAAATAGGTGATGTGGATTGTAAGAAAAAATTAATTGAAGTGATTGTGGCATTGTTAGAACCGATGCAAAAGCGCCGCAAAGAATTTTCTGGAGATCAGCGCTATATTTTATCGGTGATTCGTGATGGCGCAGAAAGAGCTAATATTATCGCGAATAAAACATTGCGGGATGCGAAAGAGTTTTTGAAACAAGTTTATTAGATGATGGCTCTGTACACGACAAAATTTTAGACGATGAACAGTTGAATGTGCGTTCTTTCCTGCACACCGATCCATTCATACCGCGCGGTCGTTTGCACTCGCGCTTCCATCAACTTCTCGCTAGCAAATGAAATATAGCTAAACCATCTCACCTGGATTATTATTAAATCTTACAGCAGGATAACAGGCACCCATGTCATCTGCATTAAATTAAGAGGAATTAATTTATGCCCAAGGAAGACAAGCAACGTTCGAATTATGAGGGATATAGGATACCAACTCTTTCAGAGGTGGAAAAAACACTACGACCCGTCAATCTCGAGTATCGCCGCCAAAACTATATTTTTTTTCCTCTGCACCCACCGACTGCGCCAGAAACGCATGAGGTTATTTTGTTTTTTGGACAGTGGTTTACTCAAATCTCAATCAAAACATTGCCACTGCTTTTAATGTTTCTCATTCAAAAAGATAATCCTGTTGTATGGATAAAACACTTTTTAGATAGACGTCATGGCGTTCCTGCTGGCTCACTATTTCATGTATGTATTCGCGATGATCAAACCGGCAGTGTTTCAAAAGCAATATTAGCACTTAGCAAACGCATGCAATTTTACGCAGGAAATTATTCGCCTCAATTTTTTAGCACAACTTATCTCGCAGTCGCACCGGATGCAAACACAGCTGCCGAACTTAATTTGCCTCGTCAGGATCACTATCCACAAAGTTCAATTACAATCGAGTTATCTACCGGAAAAGCTCGATCTGCTATACCCAGTCATCAGGACTTGTTGAGTTTATATTCTGCCAGATCAACGATGAATGCGAATAGAGTGGATGCAAATAAATTGACGCCAAACCTTTTTGTTGCAAAGCTCCAAACAATTATCAATGAAATTCAGTCGATAATAACTAATTTTGATAGCCATAAATTATATTTACGCCCGACACTCAATGAAATTGGTAGGCTATTTTCATTAGTCATATTGCCATCGGATGACAAACCTGAGTATCAAGAGAAGGAGGCACTTTGCCGCCTCATTGAATTTTTTCAATCAACGCGAGATCAGTTTAAAGCAGATCCATTTTTAATGCCGCTGAGAGGAAAGACATTACTTTTACTGAAGTACTGCGGAATTTTTT
>JABDDU010000024.1:523-2877 GCA_013287435.1 Verrucomicrobiota bacterium | reverse complement strand
ACAAGAGTCGCAAGCCACGCAAGCAAATGTCGATGAAGCGTATGCTGGACCGCCGGCGATTGGAATGTAGTGGAAAACGCTCGCCAAGAGTTTGACGAGCGCTGGGGTTTATTAAACGGGTTCGTTATCTGTGATAACTAACGTATAAGCTTTACCACCCGAATGATGCACAATGTTACCGACATGAATACCTGGGCAAACTGGCGCAACATCGTCCTTATAAATTAAGTAAGGAATAAGAGGTCCGTCTAAAAAAGTTAGCGTGCATGTTTGCGAGGTGCCGGAGCGATCAGGATATTGCATTGTCATGCTAGGATAACCTGGTTCAGCAAGGTTGTTGCTCGAGATTTTAACCAATGCGTCTCCATCGGTATTCATAAACGCAGGACCTTCGATATTAATGCCATTATCGTCCTGGTATGAATTATTGATCAACGTATCTGAATCAAAACCATCAAACGAAATCACCAATTTATCAGTGAAGGGCGACAGTTTTACTTTTTTCAGCAGCCATCGATCCTGTTGCTACTCCCATCAATGTCATTGCAGACACGGCCAATACGAGTAATTTTTTTTGCATTGTAAATTCCTTATTATTATATTTTAGTTACCTATCGAAATTTCTAGACGTGGTCGCTGGCACTCCCACTTCCATCCACTTCGAACAAAAATACGAAATATCTTAATCGATTGAACAGTTATTCCTGCTGAACAGTATGAACGTGTGTGCGTGTTAACTCACACCCACACGACTCAATATCGATAATATTCCGGCTTAAATGGGCCCTTTTTATCGAGACCCAAATACTTTGCTTGCGCGTCCGTTAACTTTGTTAATGTCGCGCCCACTTTATTTAAATGTAAGCTCGCCACTTTTTCATCTAAGTGTTTTGGCAACACATACACTTTTTTCTCGTATTTTTCGCTGTTATTCCACAATTCAATTTGTGCGAGCACTTGATTCGTGAATGAATTGGACATCACAAAACTCGGATGCCCCGTTGCACATCCTAAATTCACCAAACGACCTTCGGCTAATAACGTAATGCGTTTTCCATCGGAAAAAATAATTTGATCGACTTGTGGTTTGATATTTTCCCACGGATATTTTTTTAAAGAAGCAACATCAATTTCCAAATCAAAATGACCGATATTGCAAACGATGGTTTGATTTTTCATTTTAAGCATGTGGGCATGTGTAATAATATCGCGACAACCAGTTGCCGTGACAAAAATATCTGCTTTGCTTGCAGCATCATCCATGGTCACGACATCATAACCTTCCATCATCGCTTGTAATGCGCAAATTGGATCGATTTCAGTGATCCACACGCGCGCACCCAAACCACGCAAGGCTTGTGCGCAGCCTTTACCAACATCGCCATAACCACAAACAACCGCAATTTTACCTGCAATCATCACATCGGTTGCGCGTTTGATTGCATCAACGAGCGATTCACGACAACCATATAAATTATCGAATTTTGATTTGGTGACAGAATCATTCACATTAATCGCGGGTGTTTTTAATGTTTTTGCTTTGGCCATGTCATATAAACGATGCACGCCGGTCGTTGTTTCTTCGGTAATTCCGCGGATATTTTTAAATAATTCGGGGTATTTTTCGTGAACGATTAAAGTTAAATCACCGCCATCATCTAAAATCATATTCGGTTGCCAACCATTGGGGCCTTGTATGGTTTGCTCGATACACCAATCATATTCTTTTTTCCGTTTCACCTTTCCATGCGAAAACAGGAATATTTTTTGCAGCAATCGCAGCGGCGGCGTGATCTTGGGTTGAAAAAATATTGCAAGATGACCAGCGCACTTCGGCGCCCAATGCAATTAAGGTTTCTATTAATACAGCCGTTTGAATCGTCATATGCAAACAACCGGCAATTTTTGCGCCTTTGAGTGGCTTCTTTGCAGCATATTCTTTGCGTAATGCCATTAAACCTGGCATTTCCGTTTCAGCAATAATCATTTCTTTTCTGCCAAAGTCGGCTAATTTCATATCGGCGACTTTGTAATCGTGTAATGGTACAGCGGTTTTTTTTTGGTGGTTGGGTTTTTTGCAGTGGTTCTTGTCATGGCGTGTTTACCTTTTATTCTATTTTTTTATCGTGTTTCTATTCTCTTTTCTTCAGACTTAATTTTTCTACCCAATTTTTTGATATCCTGTGCTGCGGGTAAATTTTCAGGAAATATTTTTTTCTCTGTTAATAAATTTCGAACGTCTTTGTTATTTTTAACGTGTTCGTTTGTGATTGCGTCTTCACCTTGTAAGTTATCGCGGGTTGTATTAAACGATGTAATTCCGTTGGCAAATTCTTTTGCTTGAATAGTCAATG
>JABDDU010000024.1:0-513 GCA_013287435.1 Verrucomicrobiota bacterium | reverse complement strand
GTGTGGCATCCATGCCACACACACTCCCCTCAAACCATCCGTAACCCCAACATTCACTCGCACCTGATAGTTCGGCTCTTAATTCGCATTTGAGTTCACCTCGCATTTAACTTCACCTTTAATGTCGCATTCAATTGCCACATTTCATGTGCATTTCCCCTAAAAATACCTTATCATTGCAGAATTTTAAAATCACACGTTGTATTAAACGATGTAATTCCGTTGGCAAATTCTTTTGCTTGAATAGTCAATGTCGGTAAAAAATCAGCAAGCGCTCTATTTTCTGGAACTAATAATTTTTCTTTCATTTGACGTGTTGTGTTTCCGCCAAATAAAGCTTTGTCACCTTTGCTGCGAATTCTGCCGAAACCTTGACTATCAACACCACGCTCAAAAATAACAGCTGATAATACTTTTTCAGATTGGGATAGTTTATCTCTTGCTTGTAAACGTTCAATTTCGGATAAACGTTGTTCTATGATTTCTTGTTTTCTGGTTTGAACAGCGAAATAG
>JABDDU010000023.1 GCA_013287435.1 Verrucomicrobiota bacterium | reverse complement strand
CAAAGTAGAATCATATAATTCATTTGAAGACTTTTGTTCGTTTGGAAATGAAATATTAGTAGCTAGCAATGATGAAAATGAAATGGAAAAAGCGGTAAAATATTGCGATATTTTAACAAACTCTGTCATGCTGCAAAATGTTTCTGACATGACTGAAATCATCGCTGAACTCATAGATGAAGGTCATGTGGTTACCAAAGATGATATGTCGCATCTCTCACCATATCTGACAGAACATCTCAAACGATTTGGTGATATCGTGATGAATTTGGATGGAATACCAAAAAGCATTGAAAAAAGCCGCAGAAAAGTGCTGTGGTAATTAATAGACGAAGAGGATAAAAATGTCCAGATACGTAAAAGCCGAAAAAGCATTGAGGCTTTCAGTTGTTTATACAGATTCTAGCGGTAGATATTTTCGCCATTTTGGCGGAACAGTTGCTTGGAGAAACCACAATCCAGGCAACATTGAAGCGGGTAAAATTAGTAGACGACACAATCAAATTGGCATCGATAATCAATTCGCTATATTTCCAGACTATCAGTCTGGTCATGATGCATTAATCGATTTAATAAAAACAAGATATTGGAATTCATCCATTCCAGAAATGATGCAGCATTATGCGCCAAAGAGTGAAAATGACACGGCAAGCTATATTAAATTTTTACAAAAAATGACTGAGGTAACAGATAATAGAAAAATTAAAGCATTTACGGCCAATCAATTTAAAAAACTCTGGGAGGGGATTGAACGATTAGAATCTTATAAACCAGGTCGCATGGTTGAAGTCTACAAAATCACAATGACACAAATTACAAAAAATAATGAAATTTGTGCCTATTTTCTAGAAAATAATCACTGGATTAATAAAAAACACTGTATTGCGCTTGCGACAAAGAACCAGTTAGAATTAGAAATATGCTCGTCAAGTCTTGGAAATATTTATTTACGTGCAACAGGCTTGTCTAAATTTCAAAAAGATTTGCGTTTTCTGGTTAAAAAATAGTACGAATTTTTATGCGATTTATTATATTTTTTATTGCTACCTTGCTCATTTCGCAAGCTTCATTTTCTGAAGATCTATCCGATTTTCAAAATACTGCACCATCTCCAGATGGAAAATGGATTGCTTTTGTTAAATCAACTAAAAAAGTGGTGCCAGATAAATGTCTGACGACTGATTCAGATTCGGATTCAGATGATAATGGCGGGGTCATTGATCCAGTTACCGGTCAGACCATGGAACCTGATGACGATAAAAATGATGATTATGCAAGTCAAATTTGGATTTATGATGTTAAAAGCAAAAAAGAGCGTTTATTGGTGAAGGACAATTTTGCGTGTCAAAATCCAGAAAAGCAAATGCTTGATCCGCAGCAATTACACTTTTCGCCCGACAGTAAAAAATTGTATTTCATTGCAACAGGGTGGGTTACATCAGGTGCATTACATGTTGTTAACGTAGACGGGAAAAACGAACATTATCTCATTCCGGCAAATGAATTTTCCATTATTCCAAAAGGCCAATATAAGGGGGATATCATTGCTTGGGAGCATCGATATTTTGAAGCTGGTGGTAGTTATAATTGGTATTGGCTGTATTTACCATCTGGGAAACAAATTGGACCGCTTGGTAGTGAGGTCACGAAAGATCAGAAAGAATTTCTTGAATCAGATTTTAAATAGAATTGAGAATCTTGTTCGAAGCATAAAATAATACATATGAGTTTTTATACAAATATTTATCTGCACAGATCATGAAACAGCTTGTTGACCTACCGAAATTGACAGAAAATTCACTGGGGTGCAATTCTGGACACGTATCCTGGCTTGCCCTGTATTATCCCTAATCTTCTTTTTTATACAGCTTTATTTGTTTGCCTGCTGGTGAAAATAACCAATCCCAATCATAGCTCCCTAACGGTGTATCGCCTTTAAAACGATATCGGTGTTGGTTAGCAACTATATGAGGTCCGGCTCCGATCCTGGTAAAAAAGGGTTAAATCTCCGTTTCGACCCCGCTTTGTCATATGGACACTATCTTTCGGTCCTTACATCAAATTTTCAATCTTCTTTTTTGTAGAGCTTTATTTGTTTTCCTTGCGGTGTATACAGCCAATCCCAATCATAACTACCTAATGGGGTATCGCCTTTGAAACGATATCGATGCTGATTGATGACTAAATCACCCTTATATCTTCCTTCTTTGATAACATGATACTCATTTCCATCTGTAACAAATCGCGAATTTTTTGAATCCATATCGATTGCATGAATAGCACCAGAAGTAGCCCATGCGGATGTTTGAAAATATAGCGTTTTACTGTTAGGTGAGAAATATAATTGTTCTGGATCAGTGATCTTTTTTTCTGGATCATCGCAAGCAAAATTGTCTTTTACAAGAATTCTTTTTTTCATGTTTTGCAGATCATATACCCAGAGTTCATTCGCATATTTGCTGTCAATGTTAGAAAAATCTGTACACTGTTCTGGCATGATAATTTTACTTTGTTTGACAAATACAAGCCATCTACCATCTGGAGACAATATTGGATTGCTATTTTTTCCAGTATGCGTTAGTTGCAATACTTTATCCGCATTTTTTGAATAAAAGAAAACGTTGTTATTTTTTTCAAAAGTATAAATACCCACATCTGCATAGCCGGTAGTTAGAAATAAAAAAAGTGTAGTAATGGAAATCGTTTTTCTCATAAAATTCACGCAATTATTTTTTTATTAAGCTTCCTAATTTTTTCTGAAATAAGCTGTCTGGGCATGCCCTTAAAAATTCAGTTCCTAAATCTGAAATGCATACTTCCAATTCAACTTGCGCGTTTTTTGCATATTCAATGCACTCATCTTCTGATATCCAATTTCCATTTTCACGACAAAAACGATATTCATTTTTCCCAATTTTCTGAACATCTGAAATTCTAAAAACTTCAATAACGTTGCCGACTTTATAATCTTCAAATTTCTCTATCGCTTTCCATAGTTTTTTAAATTGAGAATCAGTAAATTTCTTTATTTTCCTATTGTCAAATACACCAGTTTTTTCTTGTAAAAACTTCTCATATTTTTTGGTTGGGTTGTGATCCTTTGGTGGTGCATAACCATAAATCATTTCATGAATAGATTTATTCCAATATGTGGTATGTAATGAATCTAATAATGCATCATGACCGCATTGATTATTTGGAAAAATAGAAAATTTATGTGTTACACCAATTTGATTATGTCGTTTACTCACGCTTCCTGGAGTAATATTTCCCGGGTTATGATTCCGCCACGCCCAAGTCCCGCCTGCAAAACGATAATGTCTACCATCCGTATCAGTATAAATAACCGTATGATGCATCCCACCAACTGCTTTTACAAAACGTTTCATATAAAATTCCTGTTATTGTAAAGTCTAATATTTTAAGTAGCAATACCGTGTTTTTATCGTGCTATTCAATAATTTTTTGCTGCTTCTTTTTTACTGCATTTTTTGTTTTATTTAAAAAATGATTTATCTGTTCTTTCAAAACAAAATTTTCGGCAAATAATTCTTGAAATTTTTTTTGCAATTGTTGTTGTTGATCATTCAGCTCTCCGATTCGCGCATTCTTTAAATTTAAGGTGGATTGATATGTTGATTGCTTTTCTTGTAAATCAGACAACTGTGTTTGTTTTTTTTCGATTTGTGCCATTTGTTTGTTAATCGTATTTTCAAATCGTTTTCGTTGTTCATTCGTCTCTGTGCGAGCTTGATCAATTAACTGTACCCAACGTTTTTCAGACTCTTCTTGCAGATTCCGTTCATCTTGCATTGATTGTTGATATTTTTTGGATTGGTCATTGATCTCTTGAGTTAATCGAATAATTTCGGTCTGCAGCTTTTCACCCTTTTCAATTTCATTATTTTTTTCGATGTAAGCACGATTTAATTTTTTCTCATATTGTTCTTTTTGAGTGATGATGTCATTTGATTGCTGTTTCAGTTTCTCTTGCGAAACCGCAACGTCAGTTTGCAGTATTTGTATAGAATTATTTTTTTCATCTATTGATTTTAGTGTTATTCCAAGCTGTGATCGAAGATCATCGTCTGCTTTTTCATGTGCCGCTTTCTCAAGACGAAATTTTTCCTGTTGTTCATTCAAATCATGTTTGATCGACGCTAATTGCTGCACTGCTTGATCCATCGCCGTTTGCCAAAGCACTTCAATGGCTGAGATTAATTCTTTGGGCATATTAGCAGGCAGATGATGGATTTCTTTGCTTGCGTGTTCTTCACGCCAGGTTTTTAAATGTTCAGCGATAGTGGTATTGCTGCCAGTGCCCAACACTTCCCGCACCTTTTGAACAGACGGCGCATGTCCTTGGCTTAATAATTTAATAGCTGTATGTTTAATGGTTTCGTAATCCACGCCGACTCTTGCCATACCCATCAATTCCTTGTGATTTCAAAAGATCGGCACTATATCATGCAAAATCATGTTACGTAAATCATGTTGTTTAAACATCATAATCTATCAATATGCATGATTACTCACATTATCTTGTATTTATTGTCTGACACCGGCAAAATTCGCTTCTCAAAAACCATGAGACACAAATAACAAAAAAATAGGAAAAATATGGACATTATTCAATCAAATTCTCAGATGCTTACACCAACGCCCCTGGAATATTTAAAAACACCCAGCACATTAACGGGAGAATTCGGCACCAATCGCGCGCCATCGTTTATCACCAAGCAAATTGCCGCCAATAACGATTTACAAGCGATTCAATCTTGGCTATCTGAATTTGACCATTCACCCCAAACAAAGCGCAGCTACCGCAAGGAAGCAGAACGTTTGCTCTTGTGGTCATTGATTGAGAAGCAAAAACCGTTGTCGAGCTTAACGCGTGATGATTTGCGTGATTATGAAAATTTTATTACTAATCCGCAACCCATTGAGCGCTGGTGTGGACAACGAAGACCTCGAGGCGATAGTCGCTGGCGTCCATTTGAAAATGCGTTGAGCGAACAAAGTAAAGCGCAGGCAATTACGATTATCAATGCACTTTTTTCATATCTTGTTGAGGCTGGTTATTTGTCAGGCAATCCACTGGGTTTGATGCGTCGCAAAATTAAAATGCGCCAAAATAACAAAGAACAAATTATGGAGCGATTTTTAGAGCAGCCTTTGTGGCAGATTGTAATGGAGTACATTGAATCACTGCCGAAGGAATCGCATCGTCAAAAAACAGATTACGAGCGTGTGAGATTTTTATTTCATTTGTTGTATCTGTTGGGTCCCCGTGTCAATGAAGTTGCAACATCTTACATGCGTAACATCAAACAAATTCGAGGACTGTGGTGGTGGCAAGTAATTGGCAAAGGTCAAAAAGCTGAGCTCATTCCGGTTAATGACGATATGTTAAGCGCGTTGATACGTTATCGCGAATTTTATGAATTATCATCTTTACCAAAATCAGATGAGGATAGTCCACTTTTTATGAGCTTAAACGGCAATAAAAAAATAAATGGCAATATGATTTATCGGATAGTCAAAAAAGTATTTTCAGATTGCGCCAAAAATATTGAAAAAACGCGCCCTGATTTTGCAATGAAATTAAAAAAAGCATCGACGCATTGGATGCGGCATACCTCCATTACACATCAAACGGATGCCGGCATTGAATTGAGGTATATCAAACGAAGCGCAAGGCATGAAAGCGTTGAGACAACCATGCTGTATCAACACGCAGAAGAAAACAAATGGCATGAAGCAATGTCAAAACACGGAATTAATAAAACAAACCAATAAATTATTTACATGGGAGAAAGATGGCAGCAATTCACGAAACCGCATACCCGCGGATTAAACCTAATTTAAGCCGTAAAGAGCTAAAGGAAATATTCACGCCAACACCGGATGAATTATTTCTCTTAAATTCAAAAACAAAAAGAACATTGTCGCTGCCAAGGCTTGGATTTATGATCACACTCAAATGCTATCAGTATTTGGGTAGACCCATTCGTGTCAATAAAGTGCAGGAATTTATAAAAAATTATATTGCAAGTAATCTTGATATTAAAAACGACATCGATTTAACCACATATGATACATCTGCTCGTAAGCGTCACATAAAAATAATCCGAGAGTATTTGAAAATAAATTCTGATAAAAAAGCACGTCGAAAAACAATGAGTGAAGTGGCACTAAACGCTGCTACTACAAAGGAAAATTTAGCGGACATTGTTAATTGTATTATTGATGAGGTCATCAGATTAAGATTTGAATTACCACCATTTCAAAAATTAGTGCGTCTTTCACGCGCTGCGCGCACATTTGTTAATAATGAAAATTATCTAAAAATATTTAATGCATTGTCACTAGAACAGAAAAAATTAATTGATCAAATTGTTGGTATTGAAGGTTTTAGCGAAAACGATAACGCACAAAATAACGCATTATCATGGACAATGTTGAAATTAGAATCCAAAAACCAACCAGCAACAATATCAAGCAATACATTCAATACGTAAACAGCATGAATAAATTGCGTCTAAAAATAAATATTAACCTGGATTTTATTTCACCTACGCGTGTAGAACAATTAAGGGATGAAGCGATCATAGCTGATACCTATGACATGCAACAGATGCGACCCGTTAAACGCTACGCTCTCGTGACAATTTTTATTTACATGAAAACAGCTTCTGCTATAGATGATTTATCGCAAGTACTTATTACGTGGTTTAAAAATATAGAATCCCTTGCCAAGGCTAAATTAGAAGAATATCGTTTAGAAAAAGCGGATAAAACTGATGAATTTATATTGTTGCTGTATCAAACATTACTTGAATTAAAAAGAAATTCGAACTCTGATGAAAAAATTCAAGCAATTGAAAACAATCTTGGCGGGAAGGCGGATGAAATTATTGAAGAGTGTCGTGAGTATCTTGGATTGACATCAGAGAGCCACATTGCATGGATGCTAAAACCATACAACAACAAACGACATATAATTTTTGAATTACTCGAAAATATTAGTGTTTTATCTTCATCCAACGATAAATCGATAGAAACCGCACTGGCATTTATCATGCATCATCGCAACTCGCATAAGGAATGGATTATTTTAGATAAAGATAAATCCATTCAACCTGATTTAAGTTTACTGACTGATGGTTGGTTCAAGGTAGTCACGGGTGTTAAAAGACAGAAAAACCAAGTGATTAAAAAAATAAATCAACATTATTATGAACTCGCTGTTGGTACTGTTTTAACAGGTGATTTAAGTTGCGGCGATGCTTACGTCAAAGACAGTTTTCTATTCGATGATCCCAACAAACAATTTATTTCATGGGAGCAGTTTTTTATTGAGGTGGATAATTATTGTGATTTAATCAAGCAACCAAAAGAGGCGGCGAAATTTGCTGCTTTGCAAAAGGAAAAATTGCATAAAACAGCCGAAAAAGTTGATAAAAACTATCATAACAATCCATATCTTATTATTGAAAATAAACTACCTATTTTAAAA
Organism: Verrucomicrobiota bacterium; assembly: GCA_013287435.1. GTDB lineage: Bacteria > Pseudomonadota > Gammaproteobacteria > Coxiellales > Coxiellaceae > 2-02-FULL-42-43. The sequence continues at coordinate 7,514 of JABDDU010000023.1, read as the reverse complement.
AAATTACCCAAGAAAAAAGAGCATCCCGAACTTGATAAGGTAAGACAACTGATAATGGGTGAGATGCCTGTAAAAAGCATTGTTGATGTCATTGTCGATGTTGAACATTGGTTAAAATTAAGCGTTAATTTCAAGCCACTATCCGGATATGATACTAAAATTGCAGATTATTCACCACGATTTGTTGCAACATCATTTTCATATGGCTGTAATGTGGGTCCCACTCAAACAGAGCGATCCATCGTAAAATTCACACGCAAACAAATCGCATGGATTTTTAATCATCATGTAAGCGAACAAAAATTATTAAAAACAATCAATAAAGTCGTTAAAACTTATAATAGTTTTGATTTACCTAAACGTTGGGGACCAGGTGATGGCATGTCTGTTGATGGCACGTTTTGCGATATGTATACGCAAAATTTATTAGCGGCACATCATATTCGTTATGGCAGATATGGTGGTGTTGCGTATTATCACGTATCAGATCAATACATTGCTAAATTTAGCAATTTTATTTCTTGTGGCGCACATGAAAGTATTTATTTACTCGATGGCGTTGTGGAAAACGATCCTGATATGAAAGCAAAAAAAATTCACGGAGATTCATGGGCGCAGAGCGAGGTGTTATTTGGAATATCCATGCTGCTTGCAATTATGTTGATGCCGCGAATAAAGCATTTTAAACATCTTAATTATTACAGGGCTTCGTGTAATAATCGCTATGAAAATATTGATGAGTTGTTTACTGAAACACCGATTGACTGGGAATTAATTGAAACGCATTATCATGATATGTTGCGCATTGCCATTTCAATTTATAAAGGTAAAGTAAAAGCGTCTACTGTGCTTCGAAAATTATGCTCAAAAAGTCGCAAAAATAAGGTGTATTTTGCATTGAGAGAATTGGGTCGTGTTGAGCGTACAATATTTTTGTTAAACTATATCAATGATCCAGAAATGCGTCGCATGATACAAGCGGCCACCTGCAAGAGTGAAGAGTTTAATCAATTTATTGCTTGGATAAGATTTGGCGGTGGCGGCGTTATTAGTGATAACATGCGCGCAAATCAGTTAAAAATTATTCGCTTTAATCATTTATTGGCGAATATGATAATTTTTCATACGGTTGTGCACCAAACAAAAGCGATTAATAAACTACGCGCCGATGGCATCGAAATACCTGATGAAGCATTGCCGGGGATATCGCCTTATTGGACAGAGCATTTGAATCGATTTGAGATGTTTCAGCTGGATATGGAGAAGGCAGTATCTGACATTGAGTATGATTTAGTCGAAAGCGGGGTCGAAACGGAGATTTAACCCTTTTTTACCAGGATAGGAGCCGGACCTCAGAAAAATACTTCGGGGGTTCTGGACGATCAAACCACGCTAAAACCTGCGAAATATTCAGTGTTTTTGCGTGATTTAAAATAATGAGCTCTTGATTTTCAACATAGGGTTTTGCAAATTCCTTAGCAAGTGTTGTATAACCAATGCCACTTGAAACCAGGAGTGCTAAATTTTCTGTGCGATTCACAAAATAGCGACTATGTTGGGCTTCATCAAATAAATCATAATGTTTGAGATAATCAAAAGTCACTGTATCGGTTTGATCAAAATCGATAATGCGTTCATTTTGAATAATGTCTTTTAATCGGCGACCTTTCCATTTTACAGAGCCAACCAATACATACTCTTCTGGATGAAGCATTTTATGCTGCATTTCAGGACGTAAATGCTCTTGTCGTAAAATAACTAAATCTGCTAATCCAGCGCGTAGTTTTTCATGGCGGTCTTCAGCGTCATCCACATCAAAATGCATCAATAAATTCGGAAAATTTTTCATGATCGGCAAACAAGCGGGCACAATGCGAGCGCGCATAATACTGGTTGGTGCGCTAATACTTAATTCAACTTCGGTATCGAGTCCTGTTTTTTGAATGTGTGCGAGCGCTTCGCCTTCCAAAGCCTTTGCTGAAATACAATAGCGAAGCAGTGCTTCACCTTCTTGCGTTAATAACATGCCGCGACGCGAACGCACAAATAGCGTGACTTTTAAATTTTTTTCAAGGGATCGAATGCGTTGCGTAACCGCCGTTTGCGTTAAATGTATAGCGCTTGCGGCACCGTGCACGGTTTTATGTTTCACAATCGCCATAAAGGCTAATAAATTTGGGCTCAGTAAACTCATAATTTCTCATCGATTCATGATAATGATTCATTATATGAATAGCATAATTTCCGGTATATTACAAAGCACTGAAAAACATTCAACAAGGATGACGAAACAACACATAAAAACAGGTGAGAAATGAATAACACAAAAAAGATTGGCTTATTTGTCTTGATCATGTTTATTATCGGTGCCATCGATAGTCTCAGAAACATGCCGGCAGCAGCCATGTTTGGACCGTCGCTCATTTTCTTTTTCATAGCGGCTGCGATTACGTTTTTAGCGCCCATTGCATTGCTATCCGCTGAACTATCCTCTTATCATCCACCTGAAAAAAATGGTGTTTATTATTGGATTAAAGAAGCATTCGGTAATAAAACTGCTTTTATGGGAATTTGGTTGCAATGGATTAATACCGCAATTTGGTTTCCAACAATCCTTTCATTTATTGCAGGAGGATTTGCTTACTTAATTAATCCGGCGCTCGTGCACAGTAAAGTATATGTGGTGACTGTGATTTTAGTCTCTTTTTGGAGTATGGCTTTTTTATCGCTTAAAAATTTCAAGTTATCAGCGGGATTTGCATCACTTTGCACCCTCTTTGGTTTTGTGTTGCCATTTTGTGTGATGATAGGGCTGTTGGCAGTTTGGTTATTTGGAAATCACACTTTACAAATACACGTAAATTTTCATACGATCATGCCAGATTTTTCTAGTATTAATAATTGGATTTCATTAACGGCGATTATCACTGCTTTTTTAGGTATGGAATTAGCGGCAGTCAATGTAAAAGATATGAAAAATCCACAAAAAAATTATCCAATAGGAGTGCTTGTTTCATCGGGTATTATTTTATTAACGATGGTATTTGGATGTCTTGCCATTGCGTTTGTAATCCCGCCAAACCATATCAGTTTAATTTCAGGTATCTTTCAAACGCTGGCTTATTATCTTGGCTTTTTTCATCTTAAATGGATGGTGTTTGTGATCTCTGCGTTAATTGTTTTCTCGAGCATCGGGGAGATGATCAGCTGGATAATATCTCCTGCAAGGGGGTTGCAACAAGCGGCATTGACGGGGACATTGCCAAAGTTTTTTACAAAGAATAATAAAAATGGCATGCCATCCAATGTGTTAATTTTACAAGCAGTTATTGTAACGGTTGTTTGTCTTGCGTTTACATTATTTAAAAGCGTTAATGATATTTATTGGTTACTGACCGATTTATCAACTGAGCTTTATGTGCTGATGTATATTTTAATGTTTTTAGCGGCATTAAAGTTACATTATAAGCATAAGACCATTGTAAAACCGTTTCAAATTCCTGGTGGCGCATATGCAAAATGGATTTTATGTTTATTTGGATTAATTAGTGCGCTTGTTGCCCTCGTCATTGGATTTATTCCGCCGAGTCAATTGAGCTTTGGTGGTATTTGGCATTATTCATTCATATTTGCAGCTGGAATGATATTATTATGTTTACCTGCAGGTTGGTTTTTGTTTCAAAAAACACCCAAACTTTCATATACCGCTAACCAAAAATCAGTAGAAAAATTATGATTTAATTTCAAATGAGCTATGGAAAAATTATTTAACGGATGAAAATCAAGGAGGAATATAAAAGAACAAAAATCTGGTGAGAATGCATATGATAAATAAGAGTAAACGTCTCAGCATTCTTACCGATGATGAATACAAAGCGCTGTACAATCGTCCAGCCTTTAGCACGCATGAGCGTGAACATTTCTTTTCACTGTCAAAACCTGAGTGGAAGTTAATCGAAAAATTAAACTTTGATAACAGCGTTTATTTCATATTGCAAATGGGATATTTCCAAGCAAAAAGCCAGTTTTTTAACGTCACCGTTAAAAGCGTTTTTGATGATATCAAGTTTATTACTGAAAATGTTTTGTCTCGACAAAAGACCGTTGTGAATTTTCCATCTCGTAACAGCCGAACAAAAATAAAAAATATGATCTTGGAATTTTTAAAATACGTGGATTCAATTTCCGTTGCAAAAAGTGAGTGTAAAGAAAAATTAAAAACTGTGCTACAACGCCTGCACAATCCATCTGCAATATTTAAAGAGTTACTTCATTTTTTGAGTCAAAAACGCATCATGCTACCAGCATACACAACGATGCAAGAGATCATTTCAAATGCCATTGTTTTAGAAGAAAATCGCATAAAAAATAAAATGCAGGATGGATTGCCAAAACATATTATAAAAGATTTATTAAGCCTTCTCACAATCGAGGGTGATTTTTATAAATTAACCGACTTAAAACACGATTTGCGAAATTTTAATTATGGACAAATCACCGATGAAGTAACCAAGCACAACACATATAAAAAATTATATTATTTTTCAAAAAAATTTATACCGCTGCTTGAAATATCGATTGATAAAATTAATTATTACGCATCACTTGCCACTTATTACACGGTTTATAAGCTAAAAAGAATGCCAGAGACGCTCGCAAATTTATATATGCTTTGTTATGTTTTTCATCGTCATCAGAAAATGAGTGATAATCTCACCCAGGCTTTTAATTTCAAGGTTGACAATTATGGCAGCGATGCAAGCACTGAAGCAGATAAGGTGATATTGGCTGAAAAAAAACAATTAAATGTAGATGATGAAAAAATGGGTGTGTTAATTGGCTATTACGATGATGCTTGTACAATTTTAACGAAAAAAATAGCGAAGCTACCGCTATTTAAAAAATATAATTTTTTGCCAGGTATCAATCACGCGAGCATTGATGGCTCAAAACAAGGGAGTAAACGTCAAACAGCAAAATGTAGATTTTCGCCAAAATATTTCGGGCTGACCAAGGGCGTTTCAGCGTTAAGTATGATATTACACGGCGCTCCACTTAATACGAAAATTATCGGTGCAAATGAACATGAGAGCCATTTTTCTTTTGACATCTATTTTAATAACAAATCAGATATACCGATTGATATGATCTCAACCGATACTGCGGGCAGCAATCAACTGACTCATTTGTTTTTCGATTTGGATGACGTGGAATACGCGGCATGTTATAAATCCGTTGTTGACACAATTAATTATCTTAGCATTTATATGCTGAAATATGTTGATGATCCATTATTGCAACGTGCGGTGCGAATTGTTTTAAACACGGGCGAAAATTACAATAAGCTGTATAATGGTGTAACAAAGATTGGCGGGAAAAAATTTCGTGGCATGAGCGATATCGAAATTGACATATGGCATCAATGCACACGGTTAATCACCCTCGTTATTCTTTACTACAACATATATTTATTATCGACACTGATTGATCAGATGGGTGATGATGAGGAAGCGATAAAATTAATAATGCGTGTGTCACCACTGGCACTCAGGCATATTAATTTGGGTGGACTTTATTATTACGGGAACGATAACAAAAAAATTGATGTTGAGGGTATGGTTGCTGCGATGAAAATAGCATTGGAAGAATTGCGGGAAAAAAAGAAAAAATCTTGAAATGGCTTAACTGCGCGGTTTTTTATGTGATGGCTATGCGACTTTATATTTTTGAAAACTTTAAAATTCTTTGTTTTTCAAACTGTTGCAGCTGACATTGTGCATTTCCGAGGGCGTGGGCATTCCTGCCCATTATGACGAGCAAAAAATTACAGTGGATGAAATCTGCAAAATTTTTAATGTCAGCAGACCATCGTTTTACAATTATCTGAACAAAAGGAAGACTGCGATTCAGTTGGCTTGAGCACTAAAAAAACAGGGGTGCAATTCTGGACACGTATCCTGGCTTGCCCTGTGTTAGCGCAACATGGGCAGGAATGCCCACGCCCTCGAAAATGCACAATGTCAGTTATAACAGTTTGAAAATATAGTTTTTCTGGTTTAGTTAAACCCTAATCGCGGTAAGAATACGTCAATTTTCCTTTCGGTATAATTTAATTTGTTTTCCCCTTGGCGTGAATAACCAATCCCAATCATAACTACCCAGTGGCGCATCACCTTTGAAACGATAGCGGTGTTGGGTGGCGACAATATCACCTTTGTAGCGACCATGCATGACAATGCGATATCCATTGCAGTCCGTCACAAATCGTAAATTTTTTCCATCTATATCGATAGCATGTATTGCGCCGGAGGTAGCCCATGCTGACGTTTCAAAATAAAGTGTTTTACTGTCTGGAGAAAATTGCATATCGCTAGGATCAACAATCATTTTTGTTGGATGATCACATGCAAAATTATCAGAAACCAATAATTTTTTTTCATAGTCTTTAAATCATAAATCCAAAGTTGGTTGGCATAATCTGTTTTGGTGGTAGAAAATGCACAAGCATCTGGCATGATTTTTTTGCTTCTTTTTGTAAAAGCAATCCATCGTCCATTGGGTGATAGGCTTGTGTCATGAAAAGAATCTTTACCAAGATGGGTAACAAATTTTTTAACGAGTTTGTTCAATTTATCTGGTCCTCCAATGTAAATTCAATCATCTATTGATCCGCGATAACAAAATCGTTCGGCTGTAAAATAACGTTTATCTCCATCAGCTAATTCAAATCGCATTTCAGGAAAATAATTTAAAATATTTTGTATAATTTCTGGTTTTCGCATAAAAGCATACATTGGCTTCTCTTTAAATGTTTTTCCTAGTCATGCGATATAAATAGTAATGTACTTTCTTTTTATATCGACAATCTGATATTCCACGTTTTTATTTTTTTTCAAAGTAGAAATAACCCAGTTCTTCTCATCATCAGTAATTAACGGCTTTTCTTTCTTTATTAAAAACACCTGTGCACCCGGGTTTTGGTATATTTCAAAACCATGAGGAACTAATTACATTGAATTAACCGAAACATTTGACGTTATTGCAAACCATCAAAATTTACAAAATCTGAGTGAGGTGGTTGATGCCTTTGCTAAAGCACACATTTTCTCACAGGACGACAGTCTTTTGTCTCCTAAGAGCTTTGAATATATTATGCAGCTGGCTGAAAAATATCCCGCGAATTTTAAAGAAAAGCTATTGAGTCAGATACCCCTATTTCAACAATTCATAACAGTAGCTAAATTAAGAGCGTGCCTTGAGGCATTTAAACAAAGCATATCTAGCCGTTTTTTTGGTAAAGCGGGACCGGAATTAGAAAGCCTACATTGTCCGTGTATGGGCAACAGCGGGGGAGATCGTCGCGTATCATTTTTTGAAATTTACAATAAAATTCGTTCCTCCGGCGGAGACAGTTCGCAGCAACGCGCAGAGATTTTTTTTTGAACGGTGATCATTCAAAAGATATCACTGAAGTGAGCAATGTAATCAGAAGCATTAAAGAAAAATTCTCATCA
>JABDDU010000022.1 GCA_013287435.1 Verrucomicrobiota bacterium | reverse complement strand
GGCTCATCTGCGCCCACTTGCAAATCGGCCACAAATGTTTTTTTATCTTGTAAATAATTTTCAACGCGTGACCATAAGGCATTAAATATTTCTGGTGATACAGGTTGATTGATTGCGCCCCAGTCAACTGTTTCTGCCGTACTATCATCTTTCACAATAAAACGATCTTTCGGTGAACGCCCTGTACGTTTTCCAGTGGTCACGCAAAATGCGCCGTTTTGGCTTAAAACGCCTTCATGATTGGCGAGAGCAGATTGGATTAATGTTTCAGTGGAGGGATTGTGAGAGTGTTCCATGTGCGGCACCTGTTTAAAAATAAAGTGCCCCATCTTACACGAAATTTATTTCGACAAACAGGGGATGCTTGCGTTGTTCACGCCGCCTTATGATGTTTTTTAGCAATCCATCCATCATTAAACGCCTGTCTCAAATGGTGAGGCATAATAATGATTTCGTGCCGTTTGGTATCATCATCATAAGCGATCAACTTACCTTCTTTTTTAACAAATTCATTGGTAATGAGAATTTCTTTTTGCGTCATACCTAATCCCCAGCGGGCAAACGCTTTTTCGTAATGACGGTTTAATTGCCTTTGCACTTCTCTTTGATCATCGCGGGTTGATTCTTGCGTTAGATAATGCTCTTTATCAGCATCTAATTTCTGCAGTATTTTTTGAAGCAAATGCTGTTGATCGCTAGGCGTTTTGCATATAGACAACAACTTACCGAGCTCAAAAAACAATTCTTCGCTGTTTTTGTTGTTAGTGGCCATGGTGATCTCCCGTTGCTGTATACAGAAGACGTTCAATTAACCCTAGTATAGTTCATTTTTCCTTTTCTCGCCTTTGCGCGTGCAACGGGCGGGCACTCGATACACTGAAGTTCTATACAGTGATTGCAGCGCCTCACACTCGACGCGCTGAAGTCCTGGTGATATAGCTTAGAAGCTTTCGCGTCAGCGAATGCGAAAGCAGAAGCAACTATCTAAATATTCCCTTTCGTACTTGCTAACGCAAGCACTTCTAAACTATGTCACCAGCGCTCAATGCATCCAGTGCAGCACTCTTTATGACTATGCAAAACTCAATGATCAGCCGCCGCGTTAACCTTGATAGTCTTAAAAAGTTTCTGTCAATTAAGAATTCTTAAATTTGTGAAACTTTTTAATACTATTTTTTAATTCCGCCAATTCTCAATCAATAATTGCGGAATACGTTGAAATTCTTTTTCATTAGCGGTGACTAAAATTAATTGATGTGACAGCGCAGTCCCTGCAATTAATACATCATAACTGCCGATGGGTGTTCCTGCTTTTCGCAATGCAGCGCGAATAACGGCGGAATAACTCGCATCTTGTTCAGTGTAAGGCAGAATAACGACGCTTGAAATCAAAGCTTGAATGAGAGGTTTTAATTTTTTCGCGCGCTGTGGATCGTGTAATAATCCATATTCCAATTCCATGACGGTGATGCTGGAAATAGCGATTTGTGAGGGTGATGTATTTTTTAAGCGTTTTGCGGTGTTCACCTCATTTTTTACAAAATCACTGATGCAACCAATGTCGAGTAAATATTTCATTTGAAGGGATCGTCCTTGGGTTCGGTGAGTTCACGCCGCGTGGATTCAAAACGCGGTGTTTTAGATTCTTTAAGACCATTGAAATTAAGAATACAAGGCGGCCATTCCAGTGCTTTGTGATGCGCCACCCATTCTTGCAGAGCTTCGCGAATAATCGCATTGCGGCTTTTGTGAAGCGTTTTTGCAAATTCTTGAAGCTGCTGACCTAAGTTATTTTCAACGTAAATATTAATGTTCATGATGATACCCTCGCGATATAACATAGTATAACATGTTATTTCTAGTTGCACATGAAAATGCACACGCGAAAACGTACACGAAAATTTAATACTTTTTTAAGGTTTTTGGCGTAGCATTTGTTAGATCTTGGTCCATAATTGGTGTGAGTGTGAGTGTGAGTGTGAGTGTGAGTGTTGATGGAGCCGCGCGTGGATTGAGGCGCTCCGAGCCGAATAAGCGAGATTTTACAGAAAATTGTTTTTAAAGGTACACAAAACGAGAGTTGATTATGCCGTATTTTGACGAGAATGCCACCAGATTTCCAATCAATACGCCTGCTGATGCGTCTTCAACGGAAGGCGTTGAATCAAATCTTGCAATGAAAGACATTGCTTTTCGTATTGCGTTGGGTGATCGGCCGTTCTACAAAGGGGTTCGTAAGATAGGGGAGACCCCAGCACGCAAAGGTACTAGTGAATTTCAGCTTGGCTCTGATACAGCATTAAATCAGGCGTATAAAGCCCAAGACGATGCTATAGCCACTAATGTTTTTTGTACTTGGCTTGCAACGCGAACACCTGCTGAACTTAACAAGCTAACATCTGAAAATATACTGCAAGGGCTTACAACAAATACAGGAGCTCGTCGTTTTGAGGATGATCTCATATCTAATATTCAAAAAGGCTTTATGGCGGGTCGAAAAGTTATTGATACGCTTGCGAAAATTGGAAAATTTGCTGCGCTGCCAGACGCAAATGTGCTTACAGAACCCGCGCAATTAACAGCAGCATTAAAAACATTAGAAACCGCAAAAAAATTGTCTGTTAAAGTAGATGAAGCGCTCAAAACATTATCGACTCACGGATGTCCGAACACTGACGCAAGATGCAGCAAGCTTCAGGTGTGGAAAGACGCGTATCTAGCTCTCGAAAATACAGTAAAAGAAGCAAAAAATGCAATTACAGCAAAAGAAGAAGCTGATCGCAAAGCTAAAGAAGAAGCTGATCGTAAAGCTAAAGAAGAAGCTGAGCGTACAGCTAAAGAAGAAGCTGATCGTAAAGCTCAGGCAGAAGCGGATAAAAAAGCAAAAGAAGAAGCTGATGCAAAAGCGAAAGAAGAAGCTGATGTAAAAGCTAAAGAAGAAGCAGATCGTAAAGCTCAAGAAGAAGCTGATCGTAAAGAAAAGGCAGAAGAGCAAAAACGTACAGAACAAGAACAAGAAACAGCACGAGGTAAGCTCAACACTAATGAAAGTGCAGCGTGGCTCATGCTCACGCTAACCGCAGCAGTAGAGCGCGCGCAATCCTTGCCGCTCGAAACGTTACAACAAGTACTTGAGGCTGAAAAAAAATTAAAGAAAGCAGGTTCAGAATTAGAAAACGTAACAGCGCTTATTGATCAAGCTGATCAAGCAGCGCAAGAAGCACAGCAAACTGATATTTTTAAAGAGCAGCTTACTGCGTTGCATGTAGCCCATACCGCAAAAAAAGAAGGGATAGAAACACTAACCACAACAATACGAGCAACAAAAGAAAAGCTTGTTAACGAATTAAAAACGCAGATAACTACAGCAATCAAGGTTGGAGCACCAACACTACTGGGTAATGAAACTTTCAGTCAATTAACTGAATTTGACGGTCCATTAGAAGAAGCAAGAGCATTTTTAAATGCGGCAAATGCTGCGCTTGTAGAAGTTCCAGATCAAGAGCGCGTGACATTAGATTTACAATGTACAAATGTGATGGGAATTATTAACGGGCAACTAACCAGCGCAGAAGAAAGTATAACCAAGGCAAAAGCAAAAATAATTGACCAAACAGAAGTTGAGGCCAATGATGTCATTCAAGTAGTGAATGCCATTGGCACATTGTTATCAGAGCCAGCAAAGCAAACACCACAAGCATTAAGTGATGCAGCAACAAAATTAGCAGAAGCGCAAATATTCGCACAGGAATTTTTCGCGAAATTAAACTCGGATGTGGAACTGAAAAAAACTATTTTCGATTCAGCTATCGATCAAGACAGAGAATTATTAACAGAGATTGAGAATGTAAAAATAAATGAGTTAGCTGATACTGTAGAAAAAACAAAAAAGAACCTCACTGACCAATTAGCAGCTGCAGAGACTGCAGTTCAAGCGGTAGAACACTTAGTTCAATCACTGGCGGTCGATGCAGATTTAGATGTATTGACAACTGCATTAAGCAATTTAGAAAACGTGACAGATTTGATTAATACTGCAAATGATAAAATTGTAAACATTCCAACGGATAGTGAGCGTGCGAAATTCCTCGCAAGATTGATTGACGTACAGAAAAACATTTCAGCGAAAAAAAACGCGATAGAAGAGGGAATAAAAACAAAAGTTAATCATATCGTAAATGAATTAAACACGAAGATAAATGCAGTAGACGCAGCCGTTAACACAACAATACTAAGTGAATTAACTGAATTTGATAATCAATTAAAAGAAACAAGAAAATCTTTCAATGCGGCAGCTGTTGCGCTTAAAGATGTTCCAGATGCAAAGCGCGAGGAATTAGGATTACAACGTGAAGATAAAATGGTAGATATTCGCAAGCAACTAACCAACGCAGAAGACAGTATAACCAAGGCAAAAGCAGCAATAATTGATTTAGCAAAAAATGAGGTCAATACTATCCTTCGAGTAGTGATGGCTATTGGCGAATTGTTGTTAAATCCGGAAACGCTAACATTATCAGAATTAACCGATGCAGCAAAAAAATTAACAGAAGCGCAAACATTAGCACAGAAATTTTTCGAGAAATTAAACCCGGATGCGGAACTGAAAACGACTATTTCGTTGTATCTAGAAAATGAGAAAGGCAAAAAATTAGCAGATATTGAGGGTAAAATCGATGGTTTAGTTGTTGATCTGGAAAGTAAAAAAACGGAACTCACTAAAAACTTAGAAAGTGCAGCGGCTGCAGTTCAAGCGGTAGGAAACTTAGTGAAATCACCGGCGGACGGCGCAACTTTAGTTGTATTGACAGCTGCATTAGACGAATTAAAAAACGTAAAAAAATTGATTGATGCTGCAAATGATAAAATTGCAAACATTCCAGCGGATGAGAATAGTTTAGCATTGTCAAAAAGATTGGAAGAAGCAAGACAAAAAATTCCAACAGCAATAACAACGATAACAGGCAGAATGGAAATAGCAGTTCTTCTTGCAGAAAAAGAACAACGTGCAGAACAAGAAAGAGAACAACAAAACGCAGTAGCTGATCTCAAAACTAATGAAAGTGCAGAGCGGATCATGCTCATGCTAAACGCTGAAGTACCTATGGCAGCTATAGCGGTACAGCATCTGCTGCACTCCTCGCGGCCTAAAACGTTACCTCAAGTGCTTAAGGCCGAAAAAGAATTAAATGACGCAAGTGTAGAATTAAAAAATGTAACAGAGCGTATTGCTCAAGTAAATGAAGCACCGCTAACTGGTATTCTTAAAAGGCAGTTTCGTGAATTAGCATCACTTAATGCTGCGACAACAGAAAATATAGAAACAGTAAAAACAAAAATACGATCAGCACAATCAGCAAAAGCAAAGCTTGTTGGCGAATTAAAAACGCAGGTAAATGCAGCAATCGACGCCGTTGAAGCATCAACACATTCTTATAGTAATGAAACTTCCGGTACATTTAAAACTTTCAGTCAATTAACTGAATTTGATAATCAATTAAAAAAAGCAAAAACACTTTTCGATGCGGCAAATATTGAGCTTGCAGTAGTTCCAGATGAAGAGCGCGTGGAATTAGGATTACAACGTGAAGATAAAATGGTAGATATTCGCAAGCAACTAACCAACGCAGAAAAAAGTATATCCGATGCAAAAGCAGCAATAATTAGTCCATTAAAAGTTGATGCCGATAATGTAATTCAAGCAGTGCGGGATATTGATATTAAAGCGCTGTTATCAAATCCGGAAACAACATTATTAGGATTAATCGATGCAGAAAAAAAATTAACAGAAGCAAAAACATTTTTCGAGAGTTTAGAATTGAATGCGGAATTGAAAGCGACTATTTCGTTGTATCTAGAAAAGGAGAAAGGCGAAACATTAGTGAATATTAAGAATGAAATAAATGATCTAGTTGCTGATGTGGAAAGTAAAAAAACGGCAAAAGCAAGAGAAGAAGCTGATGCAAAAGCAAAAGAAGAAGCTAAGCGTAAAGCTAAAGAAGAAGCAGATCGTAAAGCTCAGGAAGAAGCTGATAAAAAAGCAAAAGAAGAAGCTGAGCGTAAAGCTAAAGAAGAAGCTGAGCGTAAAGCTAAAGAAGAAGCAGATCGTAAAGCTCAGGAAGAAGCTGATAAAAAAGCAAAAGAAGAAGCTGAGCGTAAAGCAAAAGAAGAAGCGACGAAAACTTCTACAATAAAAGATTTATTAGACAAGGTAAATGTTTTGGTGCCATCTAATTTTAATGCAACAGCGAAAGGAGCAGGAGATGCCACATTCAATGCAAAAAAATTAATCGATAAAGCCAAAGAAGTGTTCAAAACAATTCCAGAAGCACATCAAGACAAAATACTGAACAGTCAGATAACAGAAGCCGAAGAAAAAGTAACAAATGCGAGTTTGAAGGTGACTGAGGCGCTGGCTGCCCAAGTTGAGATTGTCAAAGAACTACGTGACATAGGTTATTATTCTGCTGCACGCGACTTATCGTTCCATGATGCAGAGAAGGTGTTAGCGCAACACGCGGGAACACCTGATCAACATGGCTCTACTTACATTGGTGCGTTTTGTTTGCAGACGAAAAACCAAACAGGCACTTTAGTTGGTGGAGATATTAAAAAATTTAAAAACATGCTAAGCGCGTACGTAACGAAAGCTGAATTCACCACGCCAGCCACACTTCTTTTTTTAATGCACAAACCAAGTGGTGGCACCGGCCATGATACGGTTTTAGAAATTCAAATTGATAAAGATAAGAAAATCACAATAAACAATGTTAATTCTTCGTTGGAAAAAGGTGCGCAAGAAAAATGGGACAACTTGGATGCATCAGCTGTTGTTAAGGCTGTTAAAGAGGTTTTGCCTACTACTGCAGATTACAAATATGAAAGCGAAGCACAACACGTACCATCTCCGCTGGGAAAACAAGAAGACCTCGAATGTATTTATTATTCCGTTGCGAATATTGCCGGGGGTTATGATGGCGCGCCAGATTCTGTGCTTGGTAAATGTGTTTCGAACAGCAAAATAGAAAACAAACCCGCGATGAAGTTAGCTGTTGTGAAAATGATGGTTGATGTTGCTGCTGCTAAAGGACAGGAAAAAATAGAGTCGGCATGTTTGGTAATCGCAAACAAAGATCACGTCGAAAAATATAAAGACGTTGTGGCACCGAATACATTTAATGTCGGCGATATTATTTATCCACCAACATTAGATAAATTGAGGGTTGCTAAACCGACAAAACCAGATGCAAAATCTGTTGAATCATCCGCTTCCATCACCGAATCTTTCGATCCATTTGCAGGATTAACCCCTGAACAAAAAAAAGCGGCAATGAATGATGCTCTTGATGCAATTGAAAAAATCAACTGGCCACTAACCGCCCCTGGTTCTTCGGTAATAAAAGTAGAGTGTGCGAAATTGAGCGGTACACCTCGTGAGGTCAATGTTGACGATGGCAGAACTTTTTTAACCGCCACTGTTTCAAAACCAGTTGCGCCAGGCGCACCTTCCGAAACACAAACGATAGATATCGTTTTAAAGCGCAGCTCCGAGACCAGAACATTGTCAGATGGAAAAACAGAGGGTGGTGTTCAACGTTACTGTGAGATCAGAGATTCTCATGGCATGAACAAGGATGAGCTATGGAAAATGCAATGTGAATTAATGGCGGCGCAGTCTTTTGCTGAACGTCAAGCGGCAGTTAGGGTCAGCGGGGGACGCCTGAGAACGGAAATCATGGTTTCGATTGAGGATGCATCGCCAACGGTTACTATGACGATAGAAAATCGTTCGTATGCCAACTACTTCACAGCAAAAGAAGCGGTATTAATTCAAGCGTATCTCGCAGCTGGTTATACCAAAGTGCATATGCCAGGGAATAGGGTAGTTTGTAAAGAAGGTACAGTAAGCGAATTTCCAATATCGACGATATTTGAACCACGCGACCAAAACCTGCGTAAGGATTCGCAGGAATCAGCGCATAAGAAAGTGGAACCAATTCCTCCTGGCGGCGGAAGCGGCGGATAACACACCCCACATTTTAAAAAATCAACCACTCATCTTCTAAATCATCGTGCGTTCGCAAGTAAGAAAATCGATAATCGGGATAAGCCGTTTTTTCATGACCGTACTCCATTTATACGCGTATTTTATGGAGTACGGTCTATTTTTAACAAAAAAGCAATGATGCTTGTTTTACAAAACCCGAGTATAAAAAAATAATCCATTGTTGCATGATCTCGTCGGAATTGATTGAGAAATTTATCTTGAAATATCTCAAAATGAGATATATACTGTCATGAGTAAGGAAATCTGATATGCACGTCATCACTCAAAGCCGTATTTGGGAAGCAAAAAAGAAATTTCCAGAATCGGCAAGCGCATTAGATGGATGGTATCGCGTTGTCAAAAGAAATGGATTTAATAATTTCGCTGAATTGAAAAAAAGTTTTAATGCGGTGGACAAAGTGGGAGGTTTATTTGTTTTCGACATCGGCGGAAATAAATTGAGATTGATTTCTCACATCCATTTTCAAAGGAAAAAAATTTATATACGATACATATTAACGCATAAAGAATACGATAAAAACATTTGGAAATAGGGTACTACTATGAAACACCACCTCGCAGAAGCTATTAAACACTGGGATTATGTCGCGCCGATTGCAAAATATCCCAAAAATAATAAAGAGTTTTATGAAGCAGTATCACAACTCGATGAGTTATTAACCATTGTTGGCAATGATGAAAAACATCATTTGATGGGTTTGATTGATGTATTGAGCCAATTAATTTCTGCTTACGAGAAAGAACATTTTCAAATCAGCACATCAAAAAAAGGAATCAATGCACTAAAATATTTAATGGAAGCGCATCATTTACATCAAACCGATCTATCGGAAATTGCAAGTCAAGGTGTTATGTCTGAAATACTGAATGGAAAACGCTCACTCAACTTGCGGCAAATTAGATTATTGGCAAAACGTTTTCACGTCACCGCCGCTACGTTTCTGGATTGATTCTTGCTACAATGCGCTCTCACCCATTACAGAAATAAAATCCCATGGAAATCAAAAGCTTTAAAAATCATTCATTGCTATTTCTTTTCCGCTTCAAATACAATCAAATCTCGACAGTGACCACGCGAAATGATCCAAAGCGTTTTCGTTTTTTGGATTTTTTAATGACAATATCAACATCTTGATTTAATAAATTCAGATATCGCACAAGACGTTCGATTGAGAAAGAAGACAAACGTCCTCGATTCAATAAAGATATTTTAGATTGATCTGCTTCGAGTATTTTTGCGGCGTCAGCTTGTTTTAATTTTTTCTTTTTTATAAGTTGATTAATAGTCAATGCGAGCTTCGCCTTGACTAGTTTTTCTTCCGCATCTGGCATTCCCAAATCGGCAAACACATTGGTTGATCCAATTTGCCATTGTTCGTTACTCATTGTTCACCTCTCGCAATTAATCTCGCTGTTTGCAATCGCCTTTTAATCAGCTCTATCTCTTCTCGATTTCATCCTGCATGGGTTCAGGAAAATCCTTTAAATTTGAAAGTGATGACCCCATCCACATTAACTGCTTTAACATTGTTATCAACCTTAATTATAAGATAAAAAAATTAATTATTCTAGTTCTAGAATATTTATTTTTTACCGCAAATGATGTAATGCGAGACAAGATAGCAGTAACGAAAAATGTTGCAATACCGTGTTTGTTAACTATTCACCGACCAAATTCCTACTGATACGCCCGTCACCCCCGCTACGTTTCTGGATTGATTCTTGCTACAATGCGTTTTCATCCATTACTGAAATAAAATCCCATGGAAATCAAAAGCTTTAAAAATCATTTGCTGATCGCTATGCCATCGATGCAGGGTGAATTCTTTGGAAGATCAGTCGTCTATATTTACGAACACAGTACATCCGGCGGCGCGATCGGTTTTACCATTAACAAACCGTTAACAGCGACGCTGGGCAATGTGCTCGAGCACCTGAACATTGAAGCCAAGGATAAATCGATCATCGATCTTCACGTTTTTTCTGGCGGTCCTGTCGGCCCTGATCAGGGTTTTGTGATTCATGATCGAATGAGCTTGGCGCAAAATAAAGAAGATACTGAGTTGACCATTTCGACGACACGAGAAATTTTGGCGGATATTGCCAGCGGAAAGGGTCCTGATAATTTTATGGTAACGTTGGGTTATTCGGGTTGGGGTGTTGGTCAATTAGAATCAGAAATTCAGCGCAATGATTGGTTGGTCACGCCGCTTGAAAAAGATATTTTATTTAAAACGCCTATCGCGCAACGGTTGACTATTTGTGCGAAATTATTGGGCGTGGATATGAGTAGATTATCGAGTCAGGTAGGACATGCGTAATGAGTGTGACTGTCCTCGGCTTCGATTTTGGTTTAAAAAAAATTGGCATCGCCGTTGGACAAACAGTCACTAAAACAGCGAACCCATTAACGATTTTAAAGGCAAAAAATGGCGTTCCTGATTGGACAGACATAAAAAAATTAATTATTGAATGGGATGTTGATACATTAATTGTTGGATTACCATTAAACATGGATGGCACCGAACAATTCATCACAAAACAAGCTAAAAAATTTGGCGAACAATTAAAAGATCATTTTCAATTGCCGGTTATTTTTGTCGATGAACGCTTAACAACAGTTGCAGCGCGAGATGAAATGCATTCCACTTTAAAAGGCGCCGCACGATTTGAAAAAGCAGATAGCATGAGTGCGAAGTTGATTGTGGAATCGTGGCTGTCAGTGTGAGTTAACAAAAGGCTTAAATACATGTTAAAAAAAACATCCCCAACTCTCCACCACTTGCTCACCATGCAATCTCTTGATCATGCAAAAATTACTTATTTGCTCGATCGCGCAGAATATTTTTTAAAAACCGCTGTTGCAAAACAAGAAATATTAACCACGTTGCGCGGAAAAGTGATTGTGAATTTATTTTTTGAACCGAGTACACGCACGCGAAACTCATTTGAAATTGCTGAACATCGTTTGGGAGCGATTGTGTTGTCACCTGATATGAAACAATCTTCCACAACCAAAGGCGAAATATTAATTGATACGATTTGTAATTTGGAAGCGATGGGCACATCACTGTTGGTGATTCGACATCCGGATAATCATCTCGCTCAATTTTTAAGTTCTGAATTAAAAACTGAAATTGCTGTGGTAAATGCTGGAGATGGCAGTAATGAACATCCCACGCAAACACTGTTAGATTTAATGACGATTCGCCAACGCTTCCCCGATTTTTCAAAGTTAATTGTTGCGATTGTGGGTGATGTATCGCATTCGCGGGTGGCACGTTCTTTAATTATTGGATTACATACGATGGGTGTGGAACGCATCCGCGTGATTGCACCGGATTATTTTACGCCTGACAGTGAGGAAATGACGCAGGTGGAAGTATTTCATTCGATGGAGTCAGGTTTGCGCGATGTTGATATTATTTATACCTTGCGCATTCAAAAAGAGCGTATGAAAGTGGAGCTTCAGCCGAAAGATACGCATTATTTTAAATATTTTGGATTAACGGTTGAACGTTTGGCGCTTGCAAAACCAACTGCTATTGTGATGCATCCAGGCCCGATGAATCGCGGTATTGAAATCGACTCTGTTGTTGCGGACGGACCGCAATCTGTTATCCTGCAGCAGACGCAGAATTCAGTGGCGGTGCGGATGGCGGTAGTGGAGACGCTGTTGGTGTGAGTGTTCCGCACAAACTTCAAGGACGAAAACAACAACATGACAACGGACACAATCGAAGTGCTAACCCTTTGGGACAAATGTCTAAATTATTTACGTGATGAATTGCCGCAACAAAAATTCAATACTTGGCTGCGCCCGTTGCACGCAGAAATTAACAAAAATACATTAACGCTGTTGGCGCCGAATCAATTCGTATTAGATTGGGTGAACGAACATTTTCTCGTAAAAATTATCGATACTATGCGTGAATTATGCGAAGGCGAACCGCCGGTGGTGAAATTACGCATTGGCACAAAAGCACAAGACGGCGATGGCGGCGATGGTGGCAGCGGCGGACAAAACAAAGTATTTCATTTTGCATCACACATACAATCACAACCCAAAGCGTTTACGCCGCATCAAAGCAATTTAAACCCCACTTTTCGTTTTGATAATTTCGTTGAAGGTAAATCGAATCAATTGGCGCGTGCAGCAGCGCAACAAGTCGCTGAAAATCCAGGGCAAGCGTATAATCCCTTATTTTTATATGGTGGTGTTGGTTTGGGTAAAACCCATTTATCGCAAGCGATGGGCAATTGTATTTTAGAAAAAAATCCCAATGCGAAAGTATTGTATTTACATTCCGAACGTTTTGTTGCCGACATGATTAAAGCGTTGCAACACAATGCCATGAATGAATTTAAAAAGTTTTATCGTTCCGTGAATTGTTTATTAATCGACGATATTCAATTTTTTGCAAAAAAAGAGCGCTCACAAGAAGAATTTTTTCACACGTTTAATGCGTTGCTCGAAAGCAATCAGCAAATTGTTTTAACGTGCGATCGATATCCCAAAGAAATTTCAGGATTGGAAGAACGCTTACAATCGCGTTTTGGCTGGGGATTAACGATTGCGATTGAACCGCCCGAATTAGAAACGCGCGTTGCGATTTTAATGGCGAAAGCGGAGCAATCGAAAATCAATTTATCGAGCGACGTTGCTTTTTTTATTGCAAAACATATTCAATCCAACGTGCGTGAATTAGAAGGCGCATTGAAACGTGTGATTGCCAATGCGCATTTTACGCGGCGCGATATCACCGTTGATTTTGTGCGTGAAGCTTTGAAAGATTTATTAACTTTGCAGGCGAAATTGGTAACGATTGAAAATATTCAACGTACTGTGGCAGAGTATTATAAAATCAAAGTCGCTGATATTTTATCGAAACGACGCAATCGTTCGGTAACGCGTCCGAGGCAAATGGCGATGGCATTGGCGAAAGAATTAACGACCCACAGTTTGCCCGAAATCGGCGATGCCTTTGGTGGCCGCGATCACACAACTGTTTTACATGCATGCCGTAAAGTGAAAGAATTGTTAGAAGCGCAGCTGGATCTGCAGGAAGATTGGAAGCATTTGATTAGGATCCTATCAGCCTGATGTGGTTGGCCTGAGTGAGAGAGGGGTGTGAGTGTGAGTGTGAGTGTGAGCGGAAGTGCAGAAAATTTAAAGGTCTTCGAAAAGTCTCATTTGCTAACATTGAATTTATATCAGTTAACAAGGAGTTTTCCTACAGAAGAGAAATTTGGATTAACATCTCAGATTAGACGTTCTAGTTCGTCTATATGTGCCAATTTGATGGAAGGAAGTCATAGAAATAATACTGGAGAATATAGACAGTTTGCTGGGATAAGCAGAGGTTCAGCAGGTGAATTGAAATATCATTTATTATTAGCGAAAGATTTGCAATATATATCAGAGAATAATTATAAAAAATGTCTTGGCACAGTGAATGAAGTTAGTAAAATGCTTCATGGCTTGGTTAAATCACTGAGAGATATTTAATGACTCACACTCACACTGATACCAATACCTACCAATGGAGTCAAAATGAGACTATCCCTACTTCGTGAACAACTCCTCAAACCCCTGCAACTCGTCATCGGCGCAATCGATCACAAGCAAGCCATGCCGATTTTGTCGAATGTATTGCTGGATGTGAACAATAAAAAATTATCTGTCACCGGCACTGATTTAGAAATTGAATTAATTGGCCAATCCATCTTAACTCACACAGAAACACCGAACGCGCGTTTAACATTACCAGCTCGTAAATTAATGGATATTTGTAAGGCATTACCAGAAAATGCAGCCATAGAATTATATCAAAATGAAAATCGCGTAACGTTAATATCCAATCGCAGCCGTTTTTCCATGTCGACACTGCCGGCGGATGAATTTCCCAGTACGGAATCTCACGAAGCAAATAGAGTATTCACACTTTCGCAGCAGGAATTAGCGACATTATTGCATCGCACCGCATTCGCCATGGCGCAACAAGATGTGCGTTATTATTTAAATGGCATGTTGCTAGAAATTGCCGACAATGTGTTACGCGTTGTTGCAACCGATGGTCATCGATTAGCGATGAATCAAACAAATATTGAACTCAGTGAAGAAACGCGAACATCAGCGAACGTTCGTTTACAAGTTATTATTCCATTCAAAGCTGTGATGGAATTAATGCGTTTACTGAAAGATGCCGAAAAAATATTAACCGTGCACGTCGGTCATCATCACATTCGTATTTTCTGTGACGATTTTATTTTTACGACAAAATTAGTCGAAGGACGTTTTCCGGATTATCAACGCGTCATTCCAAAAATGGGTGACAAAATGATTTTGATCGATCGTGATACCTTAAAACAAGCACTTTTGCGCACGGCGATTTTATGTTCTGACAAAAAGCGCGGTGTGCGATTTGAATTAAATGCGGGAACTTTAAAATTATTAGCGAATAACCCAGAACATGATGCAGCCGAAGAAGAACTGGATGTAAAATACAGCGGCGTGAATTTGGATATTGGATTTAATATTACCTATTTATTAGATGTGCTCAATGTCGTGAAAGCAGGCCCCGTGCGATTAACATTAATCGATAATAATAGTAGTATGCGCATCGACGAACCTGGTAATGAAAATCACAGTACGTTTGTGGTGATGCCGATGCGGATGTAGATATCTTGATATGCGCCGTCGTGCGATGAATTCAGCTATGAAGAGCGCCGCGGGGAGTGGGGGGCCGTCGGGGGCGTCGGTTCTGCCCCCTTCTTTAATTCTTCTTCTGTTGACCAGAACCCCGAGAGTACAGCGGTTGTTTTGGGTACATCTGGATTTTGCATTCTAAACGCTTCGGCTATTGCTGCAAATACCATTCCTTCTTCCCCGAGTCTTTTTATATTTGCAGCTTGTTTACTTATTGTTTCAGCTTGCTCCTTTATCCTTTCCTCTTGCCCTTTTATTATGTCCGCTTGCTCTTTCATTATGTCCGCTTGCATTGTTATGATTGTTGAATTTATATCACCATTAGACCCGACACGCACTGTTGGTACGTTCTGGGACTGATCATCACTGCGTATCCGTTCTGATCTGGCAAGCACATCTTTTACTGCTGTCAATTGTTTCTCTAATCGCTCTACTCTCGCTGAAAAATTCATGTTTTCAC
>JABDDU010000021.1 GCA_013287435.1 Verrucomicrobiota bacterium | reverse complement strand
GGCCTTCGAATTACCTGCATTACCTTATCCAATGGATGCACTTGCACCGCACATTTCCAAAGAAACACTCGAATATCATTACGGCAAACATCATCGCGCGTATGTGAATAATTTAAATAATTTAGTGCCGGGCACTGAATTTGAAAACATGTCTCTTGAAGATATTATGAAAAAAGCAACTGGCGGTATTTTTAATAACGCCGCACAAATTTGGAATCACACTTTTTATTGGCACAGTTTAGCGCCAAAAGCAGGCGGAGAACCCAGTGGTCATTTGGCAGAGATGATTAAAAAAGATTTTGGATCGTTTGCAGATTTCAAAACGGCTTTTACCAAAGCAGCGACAACGGTATTTGGATCTGGCTGGGCTTGGCTTGTGAAAAATTCATCGGGTAAATTAGAAATTGTTCAAACCAGCAATGCGGGAAACCCTTTATTAGACGGCAAAAAACCGTTATTAACGTGCGATGTATGGGAGCATGCGTATTACATTGATACACGAAATGATCGTGCTGCGTATGTCAACCACTTCTGGGAATTAGTAAACTGGAAGTTCGCTGAAAATAACTTGGCGTGAGTGTGAGTGTGAGCGAAAATATCAAAATCATTGTGAATGGCGCAAATGGCAAAATGGGGCGCACAACCATTACAGCGATTGCAAACGAAAAAGATTTACAATTGGTGGCTGCATTAAATCGCGGTGATGATTTGATTGCTGCCATTAAAAAAAATAAAGCCGATATTGTAATTGATTGGACAACGCCTGATGCTGTTTTTGACAATACCCGAAAAATAATTGATGCGGGTGCACGGCCTGTTATTGGCACAACAGGATTAACATCCGAACAAATAAAAATAGTATCTGAACAATGCGCTGCAAAAAAAATCGGCGGCATTATTGCACCGAATTTTTCGGTGGGTGCTGTGTTAATGATGAAATATGCGCAAGATGCAGCGAAATATTTTAATGATGTTGAAATTATTGAATATCATCATACGCACAAAAAAGATGCGCCGTCCGGAACTGCAAAAAAAACGGTAGAATTAATCTCAAAAACACACCATCAAAAAAATATTCCAATTCATTCCGTTCGCTTACCTGGAATTTTTGCGAACCAAGAAGTCATTTTTGGCGGCAATAACGAAACATTGACGTTGCAACACAATGCAATCGATCGCAACGCCATGATGCCAGGATTATTTTTGTGTTGTCGGAAAGTGATGGAACTTAATCAGTTAATTTATGGTATGGAAGGTTTTTTATAAAGTAACAGATTCGGCGGTTGAAACCCTATTCATGATGCATTGAGTTTTGTATAGTCATAAAGAGCGCTGCACTAGATGTATTGAGCGCTGGTGATATAGTTTAGAAGTGCTTGCGTTAGCAAGCACGAAAGGAAATATTTAGAAGGGTTGCTTCTACTTTCGCATTCGCTGACGCGAAAGCTTCTAAGCTATATCACTAGGACTTCAGCGCGTCGAGTGTGATGCGCTGCAATCACTGTAGGTTACTCATCAGTCACACCACGCACATCCAATTCCCGCGCCGCTTTAACTTCATCTAATCTACCAACGGGTGTTGTATACGGCGCACCTTTTAATTTTGCAGCATCGGTATGCGCTTCGTTATAAATAATTTTCATCACTTCCACAAATCGATCCAACGTTTTTTTACTTTCAGTTTCCGTGGGTTCGATCAATAAACATTCTGGAATTAATAGCGGAAAATAAATCGTGGGTGCATAAATACCAAAATCTAATAATCGTTTTGCAATGTCTAATGCGGTCACACCCGTTTTTTGCGTGAGTGGTTTTGCGGTAATAATAAATTCGTGACTCGCGCGACGTTTTGGAAATGCCGCTGTATATCCTATTTTTTCTAATTGTTTCATTAAATAATTGGCATTTAATGTGGCAAATTGACTGACACGTTTCGCACCTGATTTTCCCAGTAATCGCAAATAAATATGTGCGCGTAATAAAACACCGGCATTTCCCATAAAACAAGATAATCGACCAATTGATTTTGGACATTCTTTTTGTGTCAACCAAAAATAGCCATCATTATTTTTTCCAACCATGGGTGTTGGCAAATACTCTTTTAATCGCGCACCGGCTGCAACAGGACCTGATCCTGGCCCACCGCCACCATGCGGTGTTGCAAAAGTTTTATGACAATTTAAATGCATCACATCGAAACCCATGTCACCCGGACGCACACGTCCTAAAATCGCATTTAAATTTGCACCGTCGTAATATAATAGTCCACCCGCTTGATGAATAATCTCTGCAATTTTTTTAATCTCACGTTCAAATACGCCAAACGTGGAAGGATTGGTTAACATAATACCCGCGGTTTTAGGACCCACTGCTTTTTGCAATGCATCCAAATCAATATCGCCGGTTTTTGTGCAGGTTGGAATTTCTTTCACCGTAAAACCACACATACGCGCTGATGCAGGATTCGTTCCATGCGCTGCATCGGGAATTAACATTTCTGTTCTGTCAAAATCATGACGATCACGATGATACGCTGAAATCATTGCAACACCTGCAAATTCACCTTGTGCACCCGCCATCGGTGTTAATGAAACAGCGCTCATGCCTGTTAATTCTGCAATCATATTTTGCAATTCAAAATAATTTTCCAGATGGCCTTGCATATCAGCTGAATCAGTCAAGGGATGTAAATGAAAATAGCCCGGTAGTGATGCAATCGCTTTTGCTGAACGCGGATTATATTTCATCGTGCAAGAACCCAACGGATAAAAATTCGTTTCAATCGAAAAATTTTTCTGAGACAAACGTGTGAAGTGACGAATAACATCCAGTTCGGATGTTGTGGGAATATTCGGTAATGGTTGGCGTAATAAATGATTGATCATTGCAAAATTCCTTGGTATTTTTCCAAATCTTTATCCCTCTTCGTCTCCGTCACACAAACCAATAAACTATTTTGTAATTCAGGATAATTATTTTTTAATACAAATCCTGCTTGTAAATGATTTTTTTTCATTGCAACAATAATGTCTTCAATGGGTTTTTCACATTGAATAGCAAATTCATGGAAGGTTGGCGCATCAAATAAAATTTTCACGCCATTAACCGCAGACAATAATTTTTTTAATTTTTCCGTATTTTCTAAACATTTTTTGGCAACCTCGTGCAATCCTTTTGCGCCCAACAGGCGCATATAAATGGTTGCGGCCGTCACCAATAATCCTTGGTTCGTGCAAATGTTAGAAGTTGCTTTTGCGCGACGTATGTGTTGTTCGCGTGCTTGTAAAGTTAAAACGAATCCTTGTCGACCTTGCGCATCGTGCGTGCGCCCCACAATTCTGCCGGGCAATTGTCGAATATCTTTTTTGCGACAACATAAAAATCCGAAATACGGTCCGCCGCCGGCCATGGGCACGCCGAGAGGTTGTCCTTCACCACACACAATATCGGCGCCATGATTTCCCCATTTTCCCGGTGGATTCAACAGCGCCATTGCGATGGGATTCACAACCGCAATGATTAATGCATTTTTTTCATGAATCAATTGAGTCAGCGTATCGGTTTCCTCAATCACACCAAAAAAATTCGGTTGCGTCACAATCACAGCAGCAAATTCATCTTTATTTATTTTTTGTAACTGTGTGACATCAACACGACCAGATTTTTTATCGTAATCCCATTCGATTAATTCAAAGGGATGATAATTTAAAATAGATTTTAGTACGTCGCGATAATGCGGATGCAAATTTTTTGGAACCAAAATTTTATGGGCATTATTTTTTTGAATGCGCAACGCCATTAACACCGCTTCGACCATCGCTGATGCGCCGTCATACAAAGACGCATTCGACACTTCCATCGCCATTAATTCTGCCATCATCGATTGATATTCGTAAATAACTTCGAGCGTGCCTTGACTGGCTTCGGGTTGGTAAGGTGTATAGGCTGTATAAAATTCCCCACGCGTGACAATATCCCACACCGCAGCAGGAATAAAATGTTCATAACTGCCAGCACCGATAAAACAAGATCCCCATTTAAAATCCGGCATACGTTCTGTTAATAAGCGTGTCATATCACTTTCGCACATGCCCTCTGGCATATGATTTAAAGTCGCAACCGGAATTTCGCTGCGAATTTCATCGAATAAATCATCGATTTTTGAAACGCCGATCGCAGCAAGCATGTCTGCAATATCATTTTCAGTGTGTGGAATAAAAGGCATTAGTGTTCTTCCGAAATAATTTTTTCGTAATTATCTGCATCCAGCAATTCATCCAATTCCTCTAAATTATCTGGCTTAATGCGACAAATCCAACCACGACCGTAAGGATCTTGATTAATTAAATCCGGTTGTTCACTGAGTTGATTATTGATTTCAATCACGGTGCCAGAAATAGGCGAATAAACATCTGCCGCTGTTTTGACGGATTCTACCACCGACATTTCATCGCCTTTTTCCAGTGTTAAATGCATATCAGGTAATTCAACAAATACCAAATCACCCAATTGATGTTGCGCATGATCCGTAACGCCCACCAAAACAGTGTCATCGTTTTCTATGCGAACCCATTCGTGGCTTTCGGTGTAGTGTAGGTCTCGGGGGGTGTCGGACATTGATGTTCTCCTAAAAATTTAATCATTTGTTAAATGGCGGTTTCACAATTTTCACATTCAACCACTCGCCTCGTCTTTCAACCATCGCATTCGTTGCATGAGAGATGGGAATGCGTGCGAGTGCAATGGATTTATTCAATGTCGGTGAAAAACTGCCGGATGTAATTTCGCCGAAACCATCGCCATTGATTTTTACTGCTTGATGATTACGCAAAACGCCTTTGGATTCTAAAATTAATCCCACTAGTTGCTGCGAAATTCCCGCTTGTTTTTCTTTTTCTAAGGCATCACGGCCAATAAATTTTCTATGGTCATCTTTAAATGAAACCGTCCAGGCTAAATTAGAAATCAGCGGTGAGGTTTCTTGATTCATATCCGCGCCATATAAATTTAATCCCGCTTCTAATCGCAAGGTATCACGTGCACCTAAACCGCAGGGTTGAATATTGAGTTCAATACATTTTTCCCAGAGTGTTATCGCTTGTTGTGTAGGCAGCATAATTTCAACGCCGGGTTCGCCGGTGTAACCGGTGCGAGCTATCACAGTGGGCGAAGAAACGTAAAATTGGAATGGTTTTAATGCGGCAATTTTTTCTGAAACATTTTTATCAAAAATTTTCTCTAGCATTACAATCGCATTTGGCCCTTGCAGCGCCAACAAACACAAATCATCACGCATGATTAATGTCACATCGAATTTTTCAGCTTGTTTTTGCAACCAAGCAAAATCTTTGTCGCGACAACCCGCATTAATCACCAATCGAAAATTGTCATCTGAAAAACGATAGGCAATGAGGTCATCAATCACACCGCCCTTTTCATTCAACAGACAAGAATATAAAGCATCGCCGGTATTTTTTAATTTCACCACATCGTTTGCTAACATGTGTCGTAGATAATTCACAGTTTCTTTGCCGATAATTTCAACGACACCCATATGCGATACATCAAACAATCCCACACTGTTTCGCACGGCATGATGTTCTTGAATTTGTGATCCATAATGCAACGGCATTTGCCAACCAGAAAAATCGACCATTAATGCTTTTGATTTTATATGCTGATCATAGAGTGCTGTTTTTTTCGACACGTGATTATCCTTGTGACGATATACGGAAAAACAGAAGATTGGCAGAACAGTGCGGGAAAATCAAGATGATTGATGATTAAAAAAATTCCCCCTGAAGGACTCAGGGGGAGAAAGCGTAAGAATATGACTTGAATTATTGCTAAACTTTGGGAGCTTTTGCTTGAGCAACTTGAGAAGCTTCTTCCTGCGTTTTAACTTTAGCGGCCTGCATTGCCCTAACATCCCAAAATTTTACGCGTTGTGCGGGTATTTGCGTAATTTGGTCATATTTTTGTTGGGCTTCTAAATATTTATTTTTCCGTTCAAGCGCTTGATCCTTGCTATCCATATTTTTAAGCTTAAGTTCGCGATCAGCTTTCTTTCCTATAAATCGTGAACGAGCATTATCATCACGCTTAAAACCATTCACTTTTGCGTTAGTGGCATCACTAATTTTTTGATTTTCTTCTGCTGTTCTTACTTGATGATTACGACGTTCTGGATAACTCGAAAAAGCAAGCTCAGGTTTACCGTCGAAGTTTAGAGGACCAGCATCTTTATCAAGTGCTTCTGTTTTCTTTCTTTCTTTTGCTTGTCTAGCAGCATAAGCTTCCATTTCTTGTTTATTTTTTACTATTGCCGCTGCTAAGTTTGCTTTGATGTTTGCTTCAGTTTTTATCGCGTACTGTTTTTCTGTCTCTGCTGCAACACGCAATCTTTCTTTTGCTAGTGCCTGCTGTTCTGCAGTCAACGCTGGCACATTAATCAGCTTTCTTTCAGAACCCAGTTGAGCTTTTTTTGCATCAAAACGTTTTTTTATTTCTTCCGATTTATTATTGTTATTATCGCCAGTAAGCCATCCCATAACACTCTCCTTTGCAAATTTAATCCATCAAATTTCCCATTTTTACAGCAATCATCGCCATAATCACAATCACAACGGTCGAGGGTCGCAATCATGCCAGTCCAGTATATAAAGAAAAATGTTGAGATCACAAGCGTTATGCGCGTTACACAGGCTGAAAACCGTGTGCGTTAGAGCTGATAGGCCAATCGGCCATAAGCATCCCAGGCAAAGGGAATGAAAGAGGACACGGGCGTTAACTGTGCTTTACCAAATCCCGTATAGTATTGAAACCCAGTTTCAATCATCCAATGACGCGAAAAACTATAATTCAATCCTGCAGATAGATACGGCGTAATACAAGAAGTTTGTCTGGCTCTGCCATTAACATTGGAGTATGGTGGCGGATTGAGATAGAGGCCAGAATCATCATCATAACCAACCAAAATATCTCGTCGCTCCACAAAACCTGCGCCAATTGCAGAAAAGGCGCGAAGATGTGATTTACCAAAACGCACAAAAAACTTTCCACTGAGGGAATAGGCATCCGTTTTTGAAACCATACTGAGAATATTGGTACCATCGGGATACATGTAATCGCTTCCATTTGCAAAATAAATTTTTGCGTTGGCAAATTGCATATATTGCAATTCAATTGAAAAATTCTTTGCTAGATCATACCCAAAGACAACACCCCACGACGGACCACCTTCTGAAACGCTCGTTGGCGTAGCTAAGTCAGCCTGGCCATCTTGATCCGTTTTATCAACCAAGTATTTCCATTCGGTTGAACCACCACCCATATTGACACCAAAATAAACCGTCTTTGTCGGAAAAATCTGATTGGGGTCAACGCTTGCACAGCAAAGAGTGGGTACAAAAAAGAAAAGTAATAATGTTGCAAATAGCTTACATCTGAAAAAAAAGCGCATCATCACTTTCCCTTTTGAACTAAAAATTAGCACAGCTACGGCATAGTTGCACAAGCAACTCCTGTCGCATCACATAAGCCTGGATGATTTCCTGTTTTATTGGGGCTCTGTCCGCCATTCCAATAACAAGTCCACTGATCATAACAAGACTTTCTATAACCCGCTGGCGCATAAAAATTACATCCAGCTTGCAATGAACCGCGACCTAACAACACATTGTAAAGTAACTTCATTTGGTTAACATTGGGGTGAGGTATTCTAGCGCATGAACCGACTGACGCTGGAAAAATAGCACAAAAGTGTGCATCCGTTGCGGACGGCGCTCTAGGGTTTGGCATACATTGTGCAGATAACTTTGATGTTACATCAACCGGAAAAATTCCAGCAAAAGCATTAATCGAAAAAATAGCAGTTACGGCGAATAAAAGTTTCCATTGCATAAAAAACACCTCGAGCTAATTTAAAAACAAGACTGTCAATAATACAAAAAATAGAGGGAAAGTCTATAGGTGGGCGATCAGTGATTAGTAAAAATTTTAAGTCGTGCCTCTGACACAGATAACAGATAACAGATAACAGATAACAGATAACTCACAGATCACTTCTTATAAATCAAAAAACGATACGCATATACATTCTTTTCATCCAGCAAAAATTTTTCTTCAGAAATTAATTTCCACGCGTTATTTAATTCAGGGAAAAAAGCATCGCCCTCAAATTCCGCATCAATAATAGTCATATAAATACACTGCGCGCGATCCAATAATTGCAAAAATAAATTTTCACCACCAATAATCATCACTTCTTTCTCGTTTTTTACAGCATATAATGCATCATCGATAGAATGAAAAACATCGCAACCATGAGCATAAAAATTTTTATCGCGAGAAATAATAATATTTCTGCGACCCGGCAGCGGCTTGCCAATACTGTCAAATGTTTTTCGTCCCATGACAATCGGTTTGCCCATGGTGATTGTTTTAAAATGTTTTAAATCGGCGGGTAAATGCCAGGGCAGTTGGTTATTTTTGCCAATGACGTTATTTTTGGATTTGGCGACGATTAAAGAAATTTTCATATTAACGGTGCTCAATAAAATATCGCTTGTTCCGGGTTGAGTACAACCCTTCACGCGCGGCTCCATCCACACCCAAACTCACACTCCCGTTCCCACTTCAGGTAGAATAACCTAAAATGCGAATTAAGAGCCGAACTATTAGTAGCGAGTGAATGTTGGGGTTACGGATGGTTTGAGGGGAGTGTGTGTGGCATGGATGCCACACCAAGCAAGCCTACACGGATGTATTCACGGCGTCTCCCCGAAAACCATCCTAACCACAACATTCCGAGCAGATGCAAAAAAATTCAGCTCTTAATTCGCATTAAAAGCACCGAAAAGGAATTCACCTCGTGCAATCCATCCAATTCAATCTCATACCTGGCGTCACGCCAATCAGCCAAGATATTTATAATTTACACATGACCATTTTTTTGATTTGCGTGGCGATTGCGATGGTGGTTTTTGGTGTTTTAATTTACTCGTTGATTTATCATCGCAAATCAAAAAGACACAAAGCCGTTCCTTTTCATTCTCATCAAACCATTGAATGGGCATGGGCAATTATTCCCTTTTTAATTTTAATTGCAATGGCAATTCCTGCGACGCAAGTGTTAATGCGCATGAATGATGAATCGAAATCCGATGTGAATATTAAAATTACGGGTTATCAGTGGAAATGGCGATATACTTATCTCGATAATAACATCGATTTTTTCAGCAATTTATCAACACCGATAGATCAACTCGAAGGAAAAACGGCTAAAAACCAGTGGTATTTATTAGAAGTCGATAAACCATTGGTTATTCCCATTCATAAAAAAATTCGATTTTTAGTGACATCGAATGACGTTGTGCATTCGTGGTGGGTTCCTGCGTTTGGTGTTAAACGCGATGCAATTCCGGGTTTTATTCATGAAGCGTGGGCGCGTGTCGATAAACCCGGTATTTATCGCGGACAATGTGCTGAATTATGCGGAATTCATCATGCGTTTATGCCGATTGTTGTGATTGCAATGACGCAAGCTGATTTTGAAAAATGGGTTGCAGAACAAACAGGTGCTAAAAATCTCGCAGCAACAAAACCTGCGGAAGCACAAAAACCTTTAACGAAAGAAGTATTAATGGCGCAAGGAAAAACGGTCTATGAAACGACGTGCGCTGTGTGTCATCAACCAACCGGTGTTGGCATGCCACCGGCTATTCCTGCGTTAAAAGGCAGTAAAATTGCAAATGGTCCTGTGAATGCGCATATCACTATCGTCATGAATGGAAAACCGGGAACCGCCATGCAACCGTTTAAAAATCAATTATCGAATGAACAAATTGCTGCGGTGATTACGTATGAAAGAAATAGTTGGGGGAATAATGGTGGAGTGGTTCAATCTTCTGATGTTGCGAAAACACGAAACTAGAAGTAGTGAGCGAAACTGAGGGTTTTATGTTTTAGTTTAATGCTGAGAGTGATCCCTGTCTTTTGTAGCGAATAGCGCCAGGATAGGCGAGGGACCGAACCAGGGACGGTTCATTTTTGAGCGGAAAAAGACAGGGTCACTCGAGGCGGTAAACTAAAACATAAAACCAAAAAATGAACGGGGCAAGTTAATTTATGACAAAATTTTTTAATTACGCCAAACGTTGGTTAACCACCACCAACCACAAAGACATCGGCACCTTATATTTATGGATGTCATTCATTTTATTTTTTTTCGCGGGTTTTATGGCGTTATTAATTCGCGCCGAATTATTTCAACCCGGCATGAAATTGTTGCAGCCTGAATTTTATAATCAATTGGTCACGTTTCATGGATTAATGATGATTTTCGGTGTCATCATGCCAGCATTTACAGGGTTAGCGAATTGGCAAATTCCTTTAATGATTGGCGCGCCCGATATGGCATTTCCACGCTTAAATAACTGGAGTTTTTGGTTATTGCCGTTTGCATTTGTGATGATGACAAGCACATTATTTATGTCAGGTCCTGCGCCGAATTTTGGTTGGACGATGTATGCGCCGCTATCAACAACGTTTGGTCCGCCCAGTACCGATTATTTAATTTTTTCGATTCACTTAATGGGATTATCGTCAATTTTATCTGGCATCAATATTATCGCAACGATTATTAATATGCGCGCGCCGGACATGACATGGAAAAAATTGCCTATTTTTGTGTGGAGTTGGCTGATCACGGCATTTTTATTATTAGCCGTGATGCCTGTTTTAGCGGGTACAGTCACAATGATGTTATTTGATCGGCATTTTGGAACGAGCTTTTTTAATGCTGCCGGTGGCGGCGATCCATTATTGTATCAACATTTATTTTGGTTTTTCGGTCATCCTGAAGTGTATATTTTAATTATGCCTGCTTTTGGCGTGATTTCAGAAGTGATTCCCACATTCAGTCGCAAAACATTATTTGGTCGCACTGCCATGATTTACGCCATTGGATGTATCGCTTTTTTATCATTTATTGTGTGGGGACATCATATGTTTACCACCGGTATTCCACTGAGCGCACAATTATTTTTTATGTATACGACTATGTTAATTGCAGTTCCGACCGGCATTAAAGTCTTTAACTGGATTACAACGATGTATAAAGGTTCAATCAGTTTTGAAACGCCGATGCTGTTTGCATTGGGTTTTATTTTTATGTTTACGATTGGGGGATTTTCAGGATTAATGCTATCCATTGTGCCGGCGGATTTTCAATATCGCAATAGTTATTTTGTTGTTGCCCATTTACATTATGTTTTAATATCAGGATCATTATTTGCCTTATTTTCAGCGATATATTACTGGATTCCCAAATGGACGGGCCATATGTATTCTGAAAAATTAGGGCGTTGGCATTTTTGGTTAACCGTGATTGGATTTAATCTCACTTTTTTTCCGATGCATTTTTTAGGATTGGGCGGCATGCCGCGACGCATTCCTGATTACGCATTGCAATATACGAATTTTAATATGATCGCAACGATCGGTGCCTTTATTCTCGGATTTTCGCAATTATTATTTTTAGCAGTGGTAATCAAAACCATTCGCGGTGGAAAAAAAGCAACGGCGCAAGTGTGGGAAGGCGCGGTTGGGTTAGAATGGAAATTACCATCGCCGCCGAGCGGGCATTGAGTGTGAACGCATGAACAAAAACAAAAAACTATTTATTATTTTAATCTCAGCATGCCTATTTATGTTCGCATTTTCATTTATGCTTATCCCGTTTTATAATGTGTTATGCAAAACATTTGGAATTAACGGAAAAACAAATACAGAAAGCATTGCGAATAAAAACGTCATTGATCAATCTCGCACGATTACCGTAGAATTTTTAGCAACAACCAATACACAGTTACCGTGGGATTTTTATCCAGAGACAAAAAAAATTATAATACATCCCGGCGAAAATAAAACCGTATTTTTTATTGCGAAAAATAATTCGGATCAAGTGATCACTGCACAAGCGATTCCCAGTATTACGCCTGGATTAGCAGCGCAGTATTTTAAAAAAATAGAGTGTTTTTGTTTTCGAAAGCAAACATTGCAGCCGCATCAACACATTAAAATGCCGGTGGTTTTTTTTATTGATCCACAATTACCGAAAAATATTCATGAAATAACGTTGTCGTATTCTTTTTATCCTCTGTACACGACAAAAAATATGAAATAGCGAGTGAATATAAAAATTGTCTCCGTACACGACAATTTTTATACTCAACCGCTCGGATGATATGACTGCTGAAATTTCTTCCTGCTCGTGGGTGACTTGGGCATGCCTCTTTTTACCCTCAAGGG
Source organism: Verrucomicrobiota bacterium (assembly GCA_013287435.1). Lineage (GTDB taxonomy): Bacteria > Pseudomonadota > Gammaproteobacteria > Coxiellales > Coxiellaceae > 2-02-FULL-42-43. The sequence continues at coordinate 4,763 of JABDDU010000021.1, read as the reverse complement.
TACGCGTCGTGAACACGCCACAAAAACAGGCACGCCCAATTTCCCACTCGCAAGCAAGTTTTTATTTAGCAGTCATATCATCACTCGCTACTTCATATTTTTGTCTTGTACAGAGAAAAATTGTACAAAGCTTTTTATCACAGAAAATAATCATTTACATGGTCATCGGTGACTTCAAACAATTGCGCCGGTTTCCACTGTGGATTTTTATCTTTATCGATAATGGCGGCACGAACCCCTTCAAAAAAATCGTGATTAGCAAGCATTGTGCGTGCAATATGCAAATCCATGGCAATCACTTCATCCAATGATTTATTTTTTGCAAGTTGTAATTGATGTAGAGTCACTTTTAGGCTGGTGGGCGAACGAGACGATAATTGCACTAATATTTCTTTTGACCAATCGCTAGCATCATTGATTAATGCTTCTATTATTTCTTCTACACTTGAAAAACAAAAACAAGCGGCAATTTTTTCTATGGGTAAACTGTTTTCTGTTTCACGGCCATCAGAAAAAGAACCAATAATTTTGGTGACAATATCTGAATCATTGGCGGTAAAATCCGTTTCTGTTAATTTTTTTTCTAACGCATCGAAATGGTGATACGGCACAATTTTTTTAATTAATTGTAATGACAATGCATTATTTACATCAATCGTATTTCCAGTCAGTGCTAAATAAACCCCTATAAAATCAGCTAAACGGCTTAAATAATACGTCGCACCCACATCCGGAAAAAAACCAATCATCGTTTCCGGCATTGCCCAGCGTAAATTCTCTGCTGCAACACAGTGTGAGCCGTGAATAGAAATGCCAACACCACCGCCCATCGTAATACCGTGCAATAAAGCAATATACGGTTTGTGAAAATGAAAAATAAGACGATTGATTTCGTACTCTAGTTGAAAATAGTGGCTGATGGTATCGACGGATTCATGTTTGTTTTCATAAATGGCGCGAATATCACCACCAGCACAGAATGCTTTTTCGCAATTCGATCGCACCAATACGGCTTTGATAGACTCTTCTTTTTCCCAGCGTTGTAATTGTTCGCTCAACTGCAAAAACATCGCATCATTTAAGGCGTTTAAGGCTTTGGGGCGATTTAAAATAATTTTGCCAAGATGATTATTGGTTTCAAATAAAATGTCGTTTGTCATAATATAGTTATCAGTTATCAGTTATCAGTTATCAGATACCTCATACCACCAAAGGCGTCGATCTCAACAACCGCTTCGTATACTCATTCTCCGGTGATTCTAACACAGTATTCACAGTACCGTACTCCACAATTTTTCCTTGATGCATCACAGCAACATCATCTGCTAAATAAGCAACAACCGATAAATTATGAGTAATTAATAAATACGATAATTGTTTTTCTTGTTGCAATCGATCCAATAAAATCAAAATTTGTTTTTGCGTTGAAGCATCCAGTGAACTGGTAGGTTCATCTAAAATTAATAATTTGGGTGATAGTGTTAATGCACGCGCAATACAAATTCGTTGACGTTGCCCGCCCGAAAATTCATGCGGATAACGCCATTTAAACGCTTCGGATAATTCTACTTGCTGCAAAATTGTGTCAATGATGGGTTCTGCTTCTTTTTTATTGCGTACTTTTTTCTGAATCAATAATCCTTCACATAAGCTATCAAAAATCATCATGCGGGGATTTAATGCTGAATACGGATCTTGAAAAATAATTTGCATGTCAGTGCGCATGCGACGCAGCTTGGATCGAGACAATTCACCTAATAATGTATTTTGAAAAATCACCTTGCCATCGGTATTTTTAATTAATTGCAAAATCGCTTTTGCGGTCGTTGTTTTTCCTGATCCTGATTCACCGACCAATGCGAGTGTTTTGCCTTTTTGTATGTCAAATGAAATGCCATCAACCGCTTTCACTTTATTTTTAAAAGTGATTTTTAAATGATCGACGGATAATAATACGGTTTCTTGCTTTTTTTCAGCATTTATTTTTCGGGGCGTTAATGGCAATATCGCATCAAATAATTCCTGGCTATAGGGATGTTTTGGTTTTTGAAAAAATTGTTTGGCGTCAGATTGTTCAATCAATTCGCCTTGTTTTAAAACGGTAATGTCATCAGCAATGCTTGAAACAACCGATAAATCATGGCCAATAAATAATAAGGCACAGTGGTTTTCTTTTTTTAATGCGTTTAATAAATCAAGTACCTGTGCTTGAATCGTCACATCCAGCGCTGTTGTGGGTTCATCAGCAATAATAATAGAAGGTTCTGCCGCGATGGCAATGGCAATCATCGCGCGCTGACGCATGCCGCCAGATAATTCATGCGGATAGGATTGCAAACATCGCTTGGGTTCTTGAATGCCCACTTGCTCTAATAAAAAAAGTGCGCGTGCTTTTGATTCTGCGCGATGATACGGCAAATGTAGGCGTATGGTTTCTAGTAATTGCTGACCGATGGTTAATACCGGATTTAATGCTGACATCGCATCTTGAAAAATCATGCCGATATGCTTGCCGCGCACACGTCGCATTTCTTTTTCAGATAAATCTAATAAATTGTGATCGCGAAAAATAATTTGGCTATCAGCGCTGACACGCGCGGTTGGTGGCAATAATTGCAAAATAGATAATGCAGAGACTGTTTTGCCGCTGCCCGATTCGCCAACCAATCCCATGCATTGGCCGGGTTGTAATGATAATTGAAAATGATTGAGAACGGGACGAGTTTGATCGGAAGAACCAAAAGCAACGGTTAGTTGTGGGATATTTAAAATATTATTTGTCATCCGTGATGTCCTACTTACACGCCCGTTTCTTTCGCCGCTTTTATCACTGCAGCCGCAACCGCAGGTGCAACTTCCGGATTAAATACACTCGGAATAATATAATCCGGCGCCAATGCTTTTTCATCCACACAATTGGCAATCGCATACGCTGCTGCTAGCTTCATTTCAGCATTAATATCGGTAGCACGGCAATCCAATGCGCCACGAAAAATGCCAGGAAATGCCAATAAATTATTTATTTGATTGGGATAATCACTGCGCCCTGTTGCCATAATCGCCACATGCGGCAATGCGATTTCAGGTAAAATTTCGGGATCTGGATTTGCCATCGCAAATACAATCGCATCTTTATTCATTTTTTTCAAATCATCGATCGTCAAAATATCCGGTGCCGATAATCCAACAAACACATCGGCACCCTTGATGACATCATGAATAGAACCTGTTTCATTATTGGGATTGGTGCGCGCTACATATGCTTTTTTGGTTTTATCTAAATCATGACGAGATTTATGCAACGCGCCTTTACGATCACAACCAATAATATGGTTAACACCCAAATCTAATAACATATTCGTACAGGCGGTTCCTGCTGCACCAACGCCATTAAATACAACTTTAATATCCGACATTTTTTTATTCACGATTTTTAATGCATTAATTAATGCAGCAGTCATGACAGCCGCTGTACCATGTTGATCATCATGAAAAACAGGAATATCTAATTCGGCTCGTAAACGCGTTTCAATTTCAAAACACCGTGGCGCTGAAATATCTTCTAAATTAATCGCACCAAAACTGGGCGAAATCGCTTTGACGGTTTTAATAATGTCTTCAATATTTTTCGTTGCTAAACAAATCGGAAATGCATCAACGTTAGCAAATTCTTTGAAAAGCATTGCTTTGCCTTCCATGACCGGCATTGCTGCCAAAGGGCCAATATCACCCAAACCCAAAACAGCAGTACCATCGCTCACCACCGCAACCGTATTTTTTCGAATCGTTAAATCAAAGGCTTTTTCAGGATGATCGTGAATGGCCATACAAACACGTGCAACGCCTGGTGTGTACACCATCGACAAATCATCGCGATTTTTAACGGGGACTTTGCTTTTAATTTCAATTTTTCCGCCGGAATGCAGTGCGAAAGTACGATCGGACATGGTTTTTCTCATATTTGAAAATACGCTGATCTTGCTGTATTCTCACTTTATTAATTTGGGAGATATCATCGCATGACACAAGACACTGTCAAGGAAAACAAAAATAACTCATCCAGAAAGATCGTTTTGCTCACTTTGTTGATAATGTTGTTATTGGTCGTTGCATGGCACGTGTTGCTGCCGATATTAGGCATTACGATTGCGTTGACTGCCAGTATTTGGGGCATTGCAATCGCGACGATTGTTTTAATTTGTGTTGCGACATTATTATTTTTTATTTTTACCGGCATTGGCGCGATTGTTCTCGGTGTTTTTGTATTGGCTTGGTCTATTTTAGCGATTGTTTTGTTCCCGTTATTATTTCCTATTTTGATACCTGTGCTGTTGTTGATGTTGGTGATTGCTTTATTAACCCGGAATAAAAACAAATGATTTATTTATGGATTTTAGTGGGCATTGTCGGGCGTTTGGTTATTCATATTCCTGACGTCACACCACTCACCAGTTTGTGTTTGCTTGCGCCAACCGTTTTTTCAAAACGACTGTCGTTTTTAATGATAGGTGTTACGTTAGTTTTATCTGATTTGTGTTTACACTTTTTATTTCATTATGCTGTTTTTGGATCGTGGACTATTTTTTCATATACAGGTTGGTTCGCGATGGGTCTGTTGGGATGGTTGCTTGCAAAAAATATGACATTTACTCGCTCTTTATTTTTCACCAGCTGCGCTGCAATTATTTTTTGGATATGGACTGATTTCGGCACATGGATTGCAACCAACATTTATCCGCACACCGCGCAAGGTTTAATAGATT
>JABDDU010000020.1 GCA_013287435.1 Verrucomicrobiota bacterium | reverse complement strand
ACCGAAACAGATAAAAATCATTTCAATGAATAACGCGCGCCTGCCTCAAGACGACCGGATTGTAGTGGACTCGATGGTGCAGTTAAACCAATGGTATCGCCTCGATATAAACTTGACGGGATGATGTAATTCATTTTTTTAAAAGCTCTTCTTCAAATCCGAAATATCGCATATCTTTAATGCGTCTTGGAAATAAAACACCATCCAAATGATCGCATTCATGCTGTACAACACGCGCATGAAAATTTTCAGCGATGCGTGAAATGGGATTTTGATTCAAATCAAACCCCGTATATTTTATTTTTTGATATCGTGGCACTAATCCACGTAATCCCGGAACACTTAAACACCCTTCCCAGCCATCGATCATTTCATCAGATAAAATTTCAATAACTGGATTAATTAAAATGGTAAATGGCACTGGTACTTCATTAGGATAACGTTCACTTTTTTCAAAACCAAATATCACCACGCGTAAATTAACGCCAATTTGAGGGGCTGCGATACCAACCCCTTTTTTCTCATTCATCGTATCCTTCATGTCTTCAATGAGCTTTATTAATTGCGGATCATGAAAATCAACCACCGGAAGCGATGGTGTTGCTAATTCTGTATTTCCTAATTTAACTACCGTTTGGATTGACATTATTTTTCTCCCATTCATTATCTTTCAATATCAACATGAAAACTGATGCCATGTGAATCCCAGCGACTGATAAAATCGACGAGCTTAAGTGCGTTTCACATTGCACAACACCGCTTAAATTTATTACCACTACCGCAGGGACAAGCCTCATTGCGATTAATTTTTAACGTAACACCATCCACATAAAACCATTGTCCATTTATTTTTTCAAATTGACTGTTTTCGTAAATATATTTTTTATTATTACCATCTAAAAATCGTGCGAAAAATATGACTGTGCCAAATTGATTTTTCGGTATTGGCGCATCAATAACTGTTAATCCCAACCACGTGACAGATGATGCCCAATTTCTGGCAGATAACAGATCAAAATTTTCAGCGGCCTTTTTACACATCGTCTTTTGAATGTAATTAATATCGGACATTGTGTAAGCGGTGTAACGTGATCGCATTAATTTTTCAGGTATTTCTGCTGTTTTTTCACCAATAATGTAAGGCTCACAGCAAACTGAAAAATTTCGATTAGACTGACAGGGACATTTATTCATGATTTAAAATCAAATCCTCTAACTTTCACAATGCCAAACTTTTATCTTCAAAAAATGATTTCGAAGTCTACCACAAATGACAGATATTTTTCTTAGAGCCCACAGTGTTTTCACTGAACGTATTGCTAATTTTGCCTACGGAAGAACAGACATAGCATGCAGATTTTTCGAAACAATATTCATAATAGCATTCAGTTTATCTTCGCCAGCAAAAGTATTAGAAAATAAACATAACATTGCAATCAATAAAAAGGCTTTCATGTTTATTTATCCGAATATTTAATGTGTTATTTTTTATCGCCGAATAATTTAGCCACGCGTTTTCTAATTGTAGCTGGTGTTACATTTTCAACGCATGTTGCAACACACCAGTGATAACCAAACGGATCTTCAAACATGGCGGTGCGATCACCATAAAACATATCTTCAGCAGAACGCATTACTTTTGCACCGGCAGATACAGCGGTTTTGAGTGTTGCATCAACATTTTTAACGTACAGATAAATACTCATCGGTGAGCCACCAATGGTTGCGATGCTTTTTGTGCCTTTGATGGGACAGGGATCGCTCAACATAATATGCGAATCTCCAATTTTTAATTCACCATAAGCAACTGCCTCTTTTGACATATCAAAACGCACGATTACTTTGGCGCCAAATACTTTTTTATAGAATGCGATGGCTTTTGCGGCGTTATCAATCACTAAATGGGGAATGACGTTATGGTAGCCTTTAGGAAGCGGTAGCACTTTTTTTGTTTTCTTAACAGATGATTGAGAGGCTGCACCTTTTTTCATTTTTTTAACAACTTTTGTTTTTGCTTTTTTTGGACGTGCCATTTTATTTTCCTTTTTTTATTAAAATTATGTATTAACTGTTTCTTTAAGTTGTGTTGCGGGTTTAAAGTTTACAACGATTGCTTTAGGAATAATTATTTCCATGCCGGTTGCAGGATTTCTACCTTTGCGTTCTTCGCGAACTTTGGTAGAAAACCCACCGAAGCCAGGAACCATTACTTTGTCTTCTTTCATCGCTTCTGTAATCACTTCAAATGTTGCGCTAAAAGCACTTTCTGATTGTATTTTTGTTAAGCCTGTTTTTTCTGATATTGCTGCAATTAATTCAGATTTTGTCATTTATTGTTATCTCCGGTTATTAAAATTCCAATCGGTTATTATACACGAAATTTTATCTTTAATGCTTACAATTTGGATCATGCGCATGATGATGATTCAATTGAGTGCTTGTTGCGGATCATTGGGTTGACATATTATTGGTGTTATTATGGATAGAAAATGGGAAATACTTTGTATGAAAAAAATTACCAGTTTTTGCTTTTTTATAATGCTTTTTACTTTTTTACAAACGCCAATTGTGCAGGCACAAAATCGTATTGTGAATTTTGTGGTTGCTTATAAAGCAGTTAATTTTGCTGGAAAAAATGTTCAAGCCATTGCAGTTAACAATCAAATTCCAGCACCCACATTACATTTTAAAGAAGGCGATCATGTTGTCATCAATGTCACCAACCATTTAAATGTAGGCACTACGATTCACTGGCACGGCATTATTGACCCTTGGCAAATGGATGGTGTTGAAGGTGTCAGTCAGCATGCGATACCACCTGGAAAAACATTCCATTATCATTTCACGTTAAGACAATCGGGTACGTATTGGTATCATTCTCACGCTGGATTTCAAGAACAGCAGGGTCTTTATGGCGCATTGATTATTGATCCTAAAAAACCATCTGTCTATAAATACAATAAAGATGAAGTTATCGTTTTATCTGATTGGAGCAACACTAATCCAAATACTATTTATGCAAACTTAAAAAGAAGCGGCGATTACTATTCGCCCCGTTTTCCGTTACAGCCATCGCTTTTTAAATTTATTCATGATTATAAAAATGCATCACCAGTGCAGCGAAAATTATTGATAAATGATTATAAAATGATGCAACAGATGCGCATGAGTATCTATGATTTGAGTGATGTTGCTTATGATGCATTTTTATTAAATGGAAAACCAAATTCGCATCCTTGGACAGCAAAGGTCAAAACGGGGGATGTAGTTCGATTACGATTTATTGATGCGGGCGCTGGGACTAATTTCAATGTCAAAATTCCTGGGTTTGATATGCGTGTTATTCAAGTTGAAGGTAATGATGTCAAACCTTATGATGCAAAACATTTTTTTATAACACCCGGTGAAACATTAGATGTGCTTATTAAAATCAAAAAAAACAATCCAGCCATTATTTACGCTGAATCTGCAGATACGGTGGGTGCCGCTTTTGGTGCATTAATGACATCTCCTAATCAAATAATCAATTATAAAAATATAAAACCATTTCCAAAACCACTTCCTGTTACACAAGAAATGATGAGCAATATGATGCAGGGTGTGAATCCTGAATCGATGAGTAGCATGCATTCATCACACGAAAATCATTCATCAATGAACATGTCTCATGACAACCAGATGAAGAAAACGCGGAATATGAAAAATTCAAAAAGCATGAATATGTCCATGCCAACAGAGCCGACTATCACCGGCGATCACCTTGAAAAAATGACGTCAAAAATTGCAACGATCAAAACATTCGGCACCAAATATCAGCATTTAATTGCTGCTGTTAAAACCAATAATCCAAACAAACCTATTGCAGGTGTGACTCGAATGGAATTGTTTGGTTACATGGATCGTTATATTTGGATGATTAATGGTGTACCAGAATACAAAGCAAAGCCGATTATTTTAAAACCCGGGGAACGCTATCGCTTTATTTTTACCAATCCAACGATGATGCATCATCCTATGCATATTCACGGGCATTGGTTTATTTTACGCAATGGTCATGGCGCATATGATCCCTTATTGCATACGATCGATGTACCACCGGGCGCCACTGTGGTTGCAGATGTTGATACCGATGCAAGCGGACAATGGTTTTTTCACTGCCATCTTTTGTATCACATGATGGCAGGTATGGCGCGTGTTTTTCAGTATCAAACGCTGATTAATATTGTTGATGGCACTGGAAAACCAGTGCGGGTTATTTCAAAAACGCCGTATCATAATCGCCCCATTGTTCGTGTCGATGAAGATACGCCGCTAATTCCAGCATTGGTTCATCATCCGATGGGGCATCCTACCCGTTTTTATACGAGTAATCACTTGGATATCGGTAATGATTTTTGGAATAACACTCAGGAAATCACATTCAAAGGAATGTATGGCGGCGATTATAATAAATTAAAGCTCAACACTGAAAATGCGCAAATTGAAAAAGGAAAAATAACCGACGCCGATATCGATATTTTCTATTGGCGTTTGATCAGTCAATTTTGGGCAATTGAAGGTGGTGCGAATTATACGTATCGCCCAGCACGAAAACCTTATTTACAACCCGGTATTGGTATTATTGGTTTAATGCCTTATTTTATCGATACGGAATTTCGACTTTATGAATATGATGGCAGCGTTAAATTTGATCCAGAATTATCACGCGATACACAAATTACAAATAACTTTTTTATTCGAACCAGTATTGAAAGTATTTTAGCAACAAAAACAATTTCTTCTGCAGCCATCGGAAGTGGTTTAAATGAAATGCAATATACCGTGCGCCCATTTTATCGAATCAGACCTGGGGTAAATGTATATGCGCAATATCAATATACAAAAGATTACGGTGCGTTAAGACAATATGATCAACAGCAAAATGAATCACCTAATCAAAACCTTTATACGCTGGGTGTAACACTATTATTTTAGCGGATAATCTTGCAAACAATACGCAAAGTTGGGAAAAATATGTTGAGGGCCTTATTTTTATTCTGGCAACACTGGGATGTGCCATTACTCATAATATTTAGATGATTATCGCGGGCGGTGCGAGTCTTGTTATTCCGATCGCCAATCGGCTGCATGACGGATAATCAAATTCATACGTTTGCCTATTTTAAAAATGATATTCACCTTTGATCACTTCGAACACTTCGGCATATTCACCTACCTAACTCATTACACCTCTGTAACGCGCTAATCCTTTAAAAGCTTCATCGACAAAAATGTGCATTTTTCAATATCAGTAACGCATTTAACACCCTATTAATGTTATACAAGTGCTAATTTAAATGAACATCAAATGCCTTTAAAATAACGCTTAGCGTATCAATACGTGTCTTTTTCTAATAACAAATGATAAAGATGTTCCTAAATTCCCAGAAATTTAGACGCTAGAATTTTGATTATTGCGAAGTACTTTTAAACGATGCGCGATAAAATCCATAAAATAAGATAATTTCAAATAATCCCAAAACAAGAATAATCAATGCCAATTCAAGTAATCGCTGTACATACACATGACTAATCAAAAAAATTCCGATTGATGAAATCAGCAATAAAACCGAAGTTTGAATAGCCAGCGCTACTCCCGGCATATGCGAAAATTGTTTTAGATTTTTGCCAACCACATTAGGAAAAATCATTCCGGGGCTGATGCCAATTAAAATCAAAGGCAGAATAACAGTGGTTAAATCCATCGTAGCAAGAATTGAAAATAAAAATGCAATTAAAATGCCGATTATCAATATACCAAAACCAATATCGCAAATAGCTTTAACAGACAAATATTTCAAAAAAACACGATTGACCAAACTGCCAAATAAAAACGACAATCCCACTATCAACGCACTATTCCCATAAATCAAAACAGTTTGATGTAATTCTCTTTCGACAATAAAAGGGCCAATCGTTGGATACAGCATAATTTGAATCTGCGTAATACCACCGATTATAACACCCGCCATAAAAATTTTATCAGACAACACGGTGTAACAACGATTCGCAATATGCTTAATTTTTAATGGATGACGAACCGATACCGTTTCCTTCAAAAAGATAATCATCAAAATTAAAATTAAAAAAGATAAAACAGATAAGGCGATAAAATTCGCTTGCCATCCAATGTAATGTTGTAATAGTCCACCGATAAAAGGGCCAATAATCGGTCCTAATCCATATCCAATAGATGTATACAAAATGGCGATGGCATAGCGTTTTCCAGTGATGGTATCAACAATCAATACACGACAACCAACCGATATCGCCGCAATGCAAAATCCCTGCATAAAACGCACTAACATTAATTGATGAATGGTGTGACAAAAGAGTGCTGCGAGGGTAGATAGCAAATAGAATAGTAACGCACCCACCAAGATTTTCTTTCGACCAATGCTATCAAATAAAATACCAAAAATAATAGCGCCTAAAGACCATCCTAACACACAAACAGCAATGGTATTTTTAGTTGCAACAACGGTCGCATGAAAAACATCTGAAATAGCCGGCATGGATGGAGAATAAATATCAAGATTAATACCCGACAGAAAATTTGAAAAAGGCGCTAGAAATAAAATCAGCAAAACATAATGTTCTGGCTTTAAATGAAAAATCGGGTGACTAAAATATCGCTTCATATATTTTTTAACCGCCACTTTATCACATATTTTGCGCGTCAATCTGACGATGATACGCTTCTGATGATTAGACTTCTAGCATAACCTACCTACACAATTTCAAAATTATAAATTCCAGCAATTAAATTAAAACGTAGTCCAAATCTTTTTCTTCTATTTCGATAACGATCTGCAACAATTTTAAAACGTTTTACCCAAGCATTGACGTTTTCACTGAATACACGATCGCTTGCTAATTGCCTGTTTTCTTTTTTTTGCGCTTTCGTTAATGGATTTAATTTTTTTCTTTTGTGAGGTAATGCTGAATTTGAATGGAATCGCAAAATTCCTGTGTAGCCGCTATCAACCAATATTTTTTTATTTTTTAACACAGGAAAATGTCGCTATTTAAAAAGTTTAAAATCGTGCTGACGTCCTTTTCCAAATAACGTCGCAATAATTTTTTTCGATTCTTTATCAACTGTGACTTGTGATTTTTGAGTGTGTCGTTTCTTTTTTCCGGAGTAATATTGTTTCTGCAGATTTTTCCTGTTTTTTATCGGATTTCCCGCGTATTTCCTCTTTTTTTGGACGTTCAACGGGCGATTCCGTAACATCAATTAAAATAAAATTCCCAGAAGATTTTTCATCATACAATGTCTTTTTACCAGGCAGATGAAATTCTTTGCTTTTAATTAATACGTCTTTCACCCATCGACAATTTCTGTAGCAAGCGCTTTCGCTTACATCATAACTTTGACCAAGATGAAAATACGTTCGATATTCCCGAATATATTCCAATGCCATTAATAATCTTTCGGGGATAGAGAGTTTATTGGGTTTACCGCCGCGTGCTTTTTCTTTTTTCTCAGTAGCTTCCAATATTTTTTTCATTGTTTCGAATGTTAATTTTTTAACACCCGTTAATCGACGAAATTCGGTATCTGATAATTTATAAATAGACTCGCTTTACTATTGATTTCCGAAATTGTTTTTTGCGGATCCATTACCTCTACAATTAACTTCTTATAATTGCAATTATGTAAATCAATAATAATAGATTTTTCAAAATCACTGACATCCCAAAATACTTTGTCACCGTGTGATCGATAGGTGCCCGCCGTAATAATACCTGGAATGTGAGCGCCAGGCAGACGCCATCCATCCGGTTTTGTAATTTCACCGTTATTTATTCGAGCACTAGAAATTTGGTTAAAACGACACGTGGCGTAATTCGATTAATTGGATTCATTTGACACCTGTTTCTTTCTTGCAACAGTAAGAATGTTGACACTTTTTTCAGCAACAAATGGATTTCCATCCATATCATATTGTGCGATCACCTCGAATCCATTTCGATTGAGTATTTCCGTCAATTCCTTCGCGGTATAAATTTTAAGACTAAAGGTATTTGTATAATTTTCCGGTTTATTTGCATTTTTGAAAATCGTGTATTGATCGTGAGAAATCAGAAACCCATTGACTCTATCAATCTCTGAATGCTGTTTGTTCTGAATTTTGACACCATTCACATCACTTTCAATCATAAAATCTTTAACGGCTTCTTCTGTTAATGCGTCAAGATTAAAAATATCAAAAATATAAATACCGTTTTCTTTTAAATTTGAATAAATATTTTTAAGTGCAACTTCAAAGTCAGATTGAACAAGGTGGCCAATAGCATTAAAAATGGTAATAACCGCATCAAATTTTCCAGCGTTCAAATCTCGCATATCACCATCAATAAATGTGATTGTGCGATTCATTTTTTTTGCTTTATCGCGTGCGATATCAAGTAATGCTGGGCTAAAATCACTGCCTGTAGTTTCATAACCTCGTTGTGCAAGATAAAAAACTTGAGAACCGGTACCACATGTCATATCCAAAACGGTTTTGACTTCTTGTTTTCTTAGCAGTTTTTCTATTAAAGCATTTTTTACTTCTGTGTTCTTATCAGTGTTATGAGCATCAAAATATTCCGGCATTTGTTGATATTCTATGGGAAGACCAAGCTTTTTACTGGTATTCATTTTTTACCTCATAGTTCTATTTTTTACGACGGAATAAACCAACTCCACCATTTATGCGGCTTCAGATAATGCCATACGAATTTTCCGAGTGTATTGGGAAGCTGTGTCATCATATTTTTCATCTTTCTGTGGCATTAACCACCCATTTTACCCATGCATGCCAACAAAGAAACGCTATTGGTCGTTTATCCACAAGTTTGTAAACAACATCTGTGGATTTGGAAAAAATTTCATCAGGTTATCATCAATTTACCAGCTATGGCGCATGAGTCATCAAAAACCGCCTCATTTTTAAGTTTCTTGGAAAACTAGCCATCTATTTTTAAATCATCACAAATTAACAACAATTTTTTGTTTTTTTAAAAATATTTTCAAAAAATATTAATTATTTTTAGAAAATATTTATTCAAGACGAGCGAATTTTTTAAGCGGTAAAATTATTATTTTTACAGGAATATTTTACATTTATTCGAGCTGAAAACGCAATTGTGGCGTTTTGCTTCGCTACTCGTCAAACTATTTTTTAGAAAGCCTGCGATATAAATCGTACGGACTCGCATTTTTTAATAGTTGCATGATTTCTGTAAAATTCATGTCATCTCCATTTAATTAAATTTTTTGTTACCAAAATCTATTTGCCATTGAGTTCAGAGACTGTTTTCAACACCGTTTTCACATGACCCATGATCGATACATCACGCCACTCATACCGCAAAACACCGTTTTTATCGATTAAAAATGTGCTGCGTTCAATGCCCATATACTTTTTACCAAACATGCTTTTTTGCTTTAAGACACCAAATAATTTACAAATCGATTCGTCTTCATCGCTAATTAACGGAAAATTGAGTTGATGATTATCGATAAATTTGCAATGCGATTTTATGTTGTCACGAGAAACACCGACAATTTCAGTATTATTTTCTTGAAATTCTTTGTAATGATCACGAAACGATTTTGATTCTATAGTGCAGCCGGGCGTGCTGTCTTTGGGATAAAAATAAAGTACAATATTTTTCCCTCGCAGCGTATCAAAATTAAATAAACCCTCTTTAGTTTGGCCTGTAATAGTCGGCACGATTGAGTTAATTGCAATGGTCATGATTGATTATCCTTTCGAAGTTTATCCAATTTCTCTTTAATCTGAATTTCCAGTCCGCGTGAAACAGGCTCATAATAAATTTTATTTTTTATTTTATCAGGGAAATACGTCTCACCTTTTGCAAACGCATCAGGTTCGTCATGAGCGTAGCGATAATTTTTTCCGTACTCTAATTCTTTCATTAATTTTGTGGGCGCGTTACGTAAATGCAGCGGGACAGGTTGGCTGCCATATTTTTCAACATCCATTTTTGCGGCATTCAATGCAGTATAAACCGCATTGCTCTTTGCGCTACACGACAAAAATACCAAGGCTTGTGCTAATGCCAATTCACCTTCTGGAGAACCTAAACGATCATACGTTTGCCAGGCATCGAGTGTGAATGATAAAGCGCGCGGATCAGCATTGCCAATGTCTTCTGATGCCATACGCATCATACGACGCGCGATATAATCCACATCACAACCACCATCAATCATGCGAGAAAACCAGTATAATGCAGCATCGGGGTCTGATCCTCGCACCGATTTATGAAGCGCTGATATTTGATCATAAAAATCGTCACCACCTTTATCAAAACGTCGCAGACTTTGCGTTAATACAGATTGCAATAAAGCCTCTGTTACAATTAACTCCCCTGCTTCATTTTTTTCGATAAAATCAGCGATGATTTCTAGCATATTTAAACACGTGCGTGCATCGCCATCAGAAAATTGGATTAATTGTTTTTTAAGATTTTCTGGAAAAATAATATTGAGTTTTCCTAATCCATTGTCATTATCCATTAATGCTTGATCAATGATTTGTATTAAATCAGTTTCATTCAATGGCGTTAATACATAAACACGTGCACGTGATAACAAAGCATTATTTAAATGAAATGAGGGATTTTCAGTGGTTGCGCCGATAAATGTAATCGTGCCTTGTTCAATGTGTGGTAAAAAGGCATCTTGCTGGGCTTTGTTAAATCGATGCACTTCATCCACAAATAAAACAGTAGATTGTTTTTCTGACAATGCACTTTCAGCACGCGCCACGACTTCTCGAATTTCTTTCACGCCCGATAATACGGCTGATAATCGCTCAATGCGCGCATGCGCCGCGTTGGCAATTAATTCTGCCAGTGCTGTTTTTCCAACGCCAGGTGGTCCCCATAAAATCATGGAATGCAATTTATGCTGTAATATGGCTTGCGAGAGTGGTTTTCCTGCAGATAATAAATGCGTTTGACCAAAAAAATGTTCTACTGTAGTTGGTCGCATGCGTCGCGCTAAAGGATGATGTGCATTCATTTATACTTTTCTTCGCATGTATGTGCATCCATAACACTTTGACGTTTTGCAATCATTTCTGCATAACGGTTAATGGCAGTATATTTTTCTGTGGTTTTTGATCAGCAATGGATTCTAATATAGCACATTAATAACAGGACATGATTCCGCATCAAACTGTGCCTTTACTTTCACAACCCATTGCATGACATCACGAGAATTGTCTCTTCTCCTGATTGCATCATACCTTAAAATTATTTTTCCACTGTCGTAATTCGGCAAACACATCCACTGCTGAATTTAATTTTTTCCCTGCATGATGCGATACTGTTTCAATAATGCCATGCTCATTGCAGCGCAAAAACGGGTTAGTGTCTTTTTCTAATTTTAGTGTCGACGGTACGGTGGGTTTATGGTGAGATCGCAATTGCTTTGCAGCTTCAAATCGTTTTTGAAGTATCTGATTAGTGGGCTCAACGTGCAATGCAAATGCAATATTGGATAAGGTGTATTCATGTCCACAATAAATTTCTGTGTCATCCGGCAATGCCATTAATTTTTTAAGAGATTGTAGCATCTCTTCTGCTGTTCCTTCAAAGATGCGACCGCAACCATTTGTGAATAATGTATCGCCGCAAAATAAAATCAGTTTGCAATAATACGCAACATGTCCCAGCGTGTGACCTGGAATGTGTATGACACTAAACGCATGGTCATTGATTTTGAAAATATCGCCATCGGTTACCGTGTGCGTGGTTTGCAAGATATTTTCCATTGGATGTGAAAATACAAGTGATTGGGGAAATGCAGATAATAATGCTGGTATGCCGCCGGTGTGATCATGATGTTTGTGCGTGATCAACAACGCTGACAGTGTTAATCCTCGCTCATGTAAAAAATCTAAAACGGGTGTTGCATCGCCGGGATCAACCACAATCGCTTGTTTTTTTATATCATCGTGCAACACCCAAATGTAGTTATCGTTGAATGCAGGGATGGGAAAAATAGAATACATGGTTAAATCAACTCAATTTGATATCCGTTGGGATCTTTTATAAATGTAATCACGGTTGTACCACCTTCCACGGGACCTGGTTTTCTAGTCACAACCCCACCTTGCTTCTCAATCCGCTCACATGCTTGATACACATAATCGACTTTGAAACACAGGTGACCAAACGCATCGCCGTGGCTATACGGGGTTGTGTGGAGCAATCTCCAAAAGTGGCCGGTTTTTAATTTATCCCGCGCAATCACCGCAGCCCCAAATGGTTTTTTCCCCCGTAATGCAAGCAGTTACCTGTTTTTATGTGATAAAAAATGAAGACGTCCAATAGAAATTAATACCACAAAATTACTGATAATCATTGGTATAAATCGAATTTTTTCTTGGAATAAATTACTAATCCAGGGAATATAACTGGTCGAAAAGAAAATCGTTGTAAATATAATGGCGACATAAGTAAACCAAAATCCCCACTGCTTTCCAAAAAATAACCCTAAAGCAGAAAGTAAATTAAGCACCAAGTATAATGAACCGAGTGCACATATAAAAATATACCATTGGATGGAGGTATTGGCTCGAAAAATCAGCAGGTTTCCAAAATTAATCGCGAGAACCAAAATGATCAAGCAAACAAAAAATCGACAAGCAAACTTCAGATTGTTCATCATCGCCCCATTTCTTACGGATTAACTGAATCCAAAAAAAACCTGTTTTATTGAACCACCCTTATTTCATTTTAAGGGTACACTAACGCCGCAAATTTTAGGTACAAGATACTGGTTTTCATAATCTGAGTCTATCGAATAGCGAAATTTTTGAATATCATGAACCGTACATGGCGTTTAATAAGCCCAAACTTTTCAAGCTCCAACAAATTCACTTGCACTGTTCTCACTGCTGCCGAATGACAGCAAAGATCAAATTAACCTGGATAGAAAATATTAGAATTGCGTAAAATTTTACACTACAAAAATGGGAATTATTCCACCAGTGCAGTCGTCAGAAATGAAAAAATGCATGGTTTGCATTAACGGGATAAATAGGTATAGTTTTATCTGTTCTAAATGCTTTGGAGTGTGATTATGTTACTGAGAAATGCAATGATTCTTATAACTGTCCTTGGTGCTTTGTCTTCTTCAGCTATGGCATCATCGTGCGATGAAGATCAAAGTCAAATAAAGATTGCTATTGATCAAAATGGATACATCAATGCAAATGGCGGCGATGACCCTAAAATTACTGGGATTTCATTTGCTGATCATCCCGACCCAGAAAAAGCACATTGGTGTATTTCGGAAGATGCTGAAGAAAGTGGAGAGCTGCATTGGGAAGAAGGAAATTGGGGTGATACCATTTATCTTATAGCACCGTGCGAAAAGGATCGAAGTCAAATAATGGCTGCTATTGAAAAAAATGGATACATCAATGCAAATGGCGGCGATGACCCTACAATTACTTGGATTTCAGGATTTGCTAATCCCGACCCAGAAAAAGCACATTGGTGTATTTCGGAAGATTCTGACGACAGTGGAGACCTGCATTGGGAAGAAGGAAATTGGGGTGATACCATTTATCTTGAATATATTAACCCCCCTGTGCGGCAGTAGTGAAATAATTTTCTCCAAAATAAATAAAATCATCCATGATATCTGCCAATTTAAAATTTATTAATAAAGCGTTGGTTGTCGACCGGAAATTGATGGGGCATCAAAACTTCCATTATGGTTACTTTTAGCTGCAGAAGTATTGGTGGAAAATAGAAATGGGGCTATTGCTGCCCTCGCATTTCCACCAAACATGTAATTGGGCATGTGATTTACGAGAAAGCTCTATCTGGAAAATGATCTCGAAAAAATTTATGGATCAGCATTGTTTTACCGTTATTGGTTGGTGAAACAATCAATAAATTCGGCATTCGACTTCGTTTTGGATGATTAAATAAATGATTTAATTTATCGAGGGCTTGTTCTGCTCGGGGATACCCAATCCAATGGTAACAGATCAGGCCTCGTTGTCTGATTTAGTAAAACGTCGAGTTTGAGATGATTTTTTGTAGTAAATTGAGTTGAAAGCGCAGGTGTACTTGATCGTACATCGAGCATTTCAACGAGATTTACTGCAAAAAAGCATCCAAAATCGGCGTTTCTATCTACGGAGTGATCTGTTACATCCAATGATCTTTTTCGATGTGCTCTATTCTCGCAGCATCATCCAACCACCTTCACGAATCACCTCAAACACAGTTTATTAACTTTCCCAATGTAAAGTATTTTTTGAAAAATCCCATTCAATATTAAAATTTAATTTTTGTCCTTTTCTCACGCTTGTTTTTGAAGAAAAACAAATTGGAAAAAATGCTTGAGTCCAATTAAAAGAAGTATTTTTTATGAGGGGATTATTGCTTAAATAAATATTTTTGTATAAACGAGCCCTAAACCATCCGATAAATCCGTGTAAAGTTCCAGAACGTTCAATGACATGTTCGCTTTTAAAATTTAATTTTTCTGGAATTAAACCTGGTTTCATAAAATCAATCGAGTAACATTTAACAGGTCGTCCTAAGAGCTCGTCTTTTGAAGCGCGATGATGATAGACGGTATTAGATGCACGATCGATCATTTTTGAAAAATCTAGCCCGTGTTTTTTTGATTTCCAATATGTGATTCTTTTTTCACAACGAAATGATTCAATGGGAGAAACATATAGTTCGATTTCAGAAGGAATAATTACAGTATTTTTAGTTAAAAAACGTTTTTTTGCATCATTAATTAAAGCAATAATACCTTCTTCAAAACCAAAATTTCCAATGGTTTCTGTGATTAGAAAATCAAATGGATGCGGGAAATTGATATCATAGGAATAACCATTAATTATTTGGATTTTCTTGCTTATTCCACTTGGCTGACTATCCACAATCATTTTTGATAAATCATACGTAGATTTTACACCTTCAATAGCAGTGACTCTTTTGGCAGATCCCAGTTGTGCAGCAAATAATGACAGTGGACATAACCCCGAGCCAATATCTACCCAGTTTGCATTGGGATGATCTCTTCCCGCAGCAGTAATTGCGTTTTTATAAGCACGCATTCTCACATCATCAGAAAGCATCAGCTCATGAAAAGTATGTGATCCAAAGATACTGAGTTCTGTTGGGTAAATTGTCAGAACTTGATAGGGATTGATATCTGTGTTTTCAAAATAGCTATTTTTCATCTGTATATCCCACGGAACGGGTCTTTATAAAATATGCCGAACATTGTTGCTCAGCTGTTGAGACCGTAAATCTTATATCGGTGCAAGCTTGCAATAACGCAGTTGCTACACTGCTACATCTGCTACTTTTGCTACATGTCGCCATTAAAATCTTATAACTTACTGTTGAGCAAGAGCCGGTGTTTTTTACTCAACTCTGGAATGCATCTTTTTGCTATTTCATCAGGAAATGCTACGCATGCCATAGCGGCTTTTGCACAAGCAGGCATAGTTGAAAATTTTTCGCCAAGCGAAACAATCTGGGAAACAACTGGTCCGTCATTGTATTCCAATAATAACAATTTTCCTGATGTATCCATTACAACATCTATTCCAATACCGTCTACTTTCCCCGGACATCTGCGTACAATTTCATTGAGCTTTTCAGCCGGAAAACTATTTACATCAACAGGCATATCATTGGCTTCTGGAAAATCTGATAATTTATAAAAACCGTCAGCGGTTTTTTTCCAAAGCATTTGAAACTGCACGGCTGATTGCGCGCGTCCACCCACTAAATTTATTCTGTAATAATTTGAAATGAATGGGTCTGTATGCGTTGAAATAAACTCTTGCAACAAAAATCCATTTTTAAATTCTTTAGTTGGATCAGATAACATTTTTCTCATCAATGATATTAAATCATTTTTTGTGTGAACCAAAAATATCCCATCACCACGACATCCTTCATTTGTTTTAAACACTACTGGAAATTGAAGTTCTGTGCCTACAGTTGCTATTACATCTTGAACAATCTCATCATGTTCTTTATTTTGAACTGACTGCATAAATTCAGCATCAAAACAAACTGTATTTGGAAATAAATCTGATGAGGTTTTAAATTGCTTTATTTTTGAGTGACTCCATTCGATAAATTCACATCCATTAAACACTGAAATCCCATGTGTTTCTAATCCCTGGCAAATAGCCAATGATTTACTTCTAATAGAACTCCATGTTCGTTTTATTGCAAAAACAATATCTGAAAGTGGAACGCCAGACGCCTGAAAAAAGCGATCGTTCTGCACCAAGTTATTTCCGGAAAATCGAACAGTATTTACATCCCATATCAAGACTTGATAGTTGCTATCAATATTTCTTCTCAATGCATTTGCAATCTGCTGGACTGAAATATTTTTCGTATCCTGCGTTAGGATAATAACAAATTTAGGTGTTGTTGATCTCATTATATTTTTCCATTTTGCATTATTTGCATTTTATAAAATGCAAAAATTATTTCATAGTGATATTTATTTTTAATAAGTGAAATTATTTTTTATTACTTCAAATACTTCCGCATACTCACCCGCCCAACTCATAACACCACGATAACGCGCCAATCCTTTAAATGCTTCATCATAACGCGTTGGTTTTATCTGTGATTCAAAGCACGATAATGATTTTAATTTTATATTCATCGAATCAGAAATATCAGATACCCACTGAAAAGTTTGCATCGGATGCCACACTTCATATCCAAAAATGTTTTTAACTTGCCACGGATCACCGATTGTTTCCTGAAACCAAGGACCTGCTGCACCAGTGACAGCACTCATCACCAAGTCATGTACGATTTTGTGATCTGGAAATAAATCACATTTTCCATGAACAAAAATAATCTCGGGTTTTAT
Source organism: Verrucomicrobiota bacterium (assembly GCA_013287435.1). Lineage (GTDB taxonomy): Bacteria > Pseudomonadota > Gammaproteobacteria > Coxiellales > Coxiellaceae > 2-02-FULL-42-43. The sequence continues at coordinate 3,739 of JABDDU010000020.1, read as the reverse complement.
TTTACGAATTAAATTAATCACCGCATCACGATTATCTTCTGTAAAATTCGTTAACCCATCATGGCAACGTAAAAATTCAACGGATTTAACGCCTAAAATCTCTGCTGATTTAATTGCTTCATTTTCACGAATGACTGCTAATTCAGATTTCGAAATTGTTTTGCTACCTGCTTCACCCGATGTGACATAAACATGGGTGACTTCATAACCTGATTGAATTAATTTATACTCAGTACCAGCACAGCCAATTTCAATATCATCAGGGTGTGCGCCAAAAGAAAGAATTTGTTTATTCACAGTACCCATCCATTTTATAAAATAACACGCATTCTACCCATATTATTTTTGAAATACATAAACTGAACGCGATTTAGGCGTATGTAATACGCGAAATGGAATAAAGCACTTGAAGAAAAACACGCAACCTATTGAATACATTAATAATTTAATGTGAACAAAATATGTACATTCTGAAATTCTTGTGGTAGGATGTCTTTCGCGATATGAGTCAATATACGGATTTACGCATATACTCATTGATCGAATTGTGTTCAAATGTCGTCCATCGGAGTAACTGAAACGGATATTCTCAACATTAATAGTTAACGTTAAATTGAGGAATATGCGTACCAACACTCTTTATCACTGCACATCCCGCCAATTTACACTATCAGCTAACGTCATAAAAAATATTTATGGTGGCTCAATTAAAACTATTAATTTGATGAATGTCATTTTTATGATTACGATGCGTAAAAACAAACTATAAAACTAAAAGAGGTAATAACGATGAGCAGAGTCTATGAAATACCTGGTTACAGCGAACACAATAGTTTTGTCGGCGCTGGCGAACGTAGAAATACCCACTTTTTAGTAAGACATTCTAAGAGCTATACGAATGCTGGTAACCCAGCCACTGGTGCAACACCATTTTTCTGCACCACATTAGAAACAGATCGCTCTACTCAATCTGATTTAAACGAAGATGGAGTAAGATTAGCCACTGCAAATGCAGAAAAATTTGCAGCTGAAATTGCAGCACTTGGATTTTCACCTGCAGATGTCGTTATTTATTCATCCCCTTTCAAACGCGCATCACAAACTGCCGAAATATTTGCAGCTAGATTAGGCATCAGTACAATGCAGTTCGACCCACGATTGGGTGAACGTAATTGTGGCGAGCTTGATGGACAAGCATTTACCGTGCCAACTGTTTTAAGTGAACTTATTAGACCAGACCAAAGCAACCCGTTTAATAAAAATCGCGGCGCAGAATCCCCGATGGAATTGGTAGCACGTACCACTGCTTTTATCCAAGAAACTGACGCAAGACATAAAGGTAAATTGATTGTTTCATTTACGCATTGGAGCACTTTTCAAGAATTAAAAAATGCGGCAATGGGCGAAGTTCCTGGTAAAGAACAACAAATCGGATATGCGGAATATACGCGACTTAACGTAAGCCGTGATCTTGCATACAAACCAGTCACAGTCATGATGCTCGGTTCAACACCTGGATATGTGAATGATGCCACTGTTCAAACATCTGAATCTGTTCAATGCGCACAAACAAGTTTAGCAAAAAGAAGTGATGGCATTGATTTTACCGTTCATCCAGGAAAGGTTGTTTATACGAGACAATATTGTCCTGAAGGTGGTGAATCAGTTGCTGTTATTGCATCGCATGCTAAACCAGCAGCGGTACGACAAGTTGCGCAATATCTTCGTGAAGAACAAAAACAATCTTCATTGTCTGTTGCAACTTATAATGACGATGAAAATTTGAAGCATCCGTCTGTTGCAACTTATAATGGCGGAAAAGATGCAAAACATCGTACGCGTGGTTACACAACATTTGTTCCAGGAATTACACTAGACGCACTTGCATCTGCATGGCATGTAAATGCAGAAACTATGAAAGAAGGCGATTTGTATGCAACCTGCGGATTTTACACGCGTCCAGGCTTTGATGGTGTTTTTATTCAATCAGAATGTAATCCTGATAAAGCCCAACATAATTCATCCGAGCAAATTTTAGAATGGGAAAGATTGGCAACAGAAGTTGCAGAAAAAACTTCGCGTGATTTAAGTACCCCTCAGAATAGAATTGAAATTAATCTTCAATACCATAACGTTAATTTCACTTATCTTTATTACAAAGAAGTAAAGGCGGCTCCAGTGAATGTAATGTCACGCCCCAGTCTTTTTGCGCACCATAAAGCAGTGGATCGCGTACCAACAATAAATGATTTACCTGCTGGGCACTCATTTGATATTTAATTTTTAACAATCACACATGGATGTGTAAACATACCGTGAGATTAACGCCATGCGACATAATGTAGAGCATTTAAGACGCGCAAGAGAAATTTTATCGCTGCTCGATTCAGAAAATATTTCATCAGATGAAAATCATCTAATGCTCAAAGTTGCGCGAGACTTAACTTTAAGAATGGCTAATTCTTTTCCAGCGCCAGGATTAACTTCCAATGTCGCAACAACATTATGCGGTGTTGGTTTATGCCAAGAATTGTGTCAACGTTTTGTGTTGGAATATTGTTTAAAACACGGCGAACAAAATGTGGGTTTGGTTTTTTTAAATGATGCCGGAAAAGGCAATCATGTGTTTGCTTACATCGGCACACCAAGAATTTCAGATGATTTGTTTATAGGAAGAGGCACGCAGGCAACTGCATTAAGCAGCAATAGAAAAACTTCATTGCATGATTTTATTACTGCAAATCCAGATATCATATTTGTTGATCCGCTTTTAAAATTTGCTGATAGTGCAGATCAATTACAGCCATTAATGGAGTATTGTCATAAACACAAAATTACGCATATTGCTGGCGTTCGAGATTATGCTAATACATTAGGTCTTGTTGAAAATGCTAAGATGATAAAATCAAATGCAGAAAGCATTGCTGGGAAAATTAAAAGCGAAGCGACAAACCCTGCTGTGGCTGCCGTTATGTCAGCAGTGAGAACATTTCGTAGTCAATCTGTAGCAGAACAACAAACGCGCAATTCTGCTTTATTTTCTAGCGTTGTTCCTGGTGTAGCATTTAGCTGCGAACCACCACCGGGTTCTTATATCGATGAACATAAAAAAACGGTTGTTCCATCAGTAGGGCATTGATGGTGTGTTTTTAATAAAAAATTATAACCTACAAAAATCCATTATGATGAGGAAACATGAAACTCAAATTAGCAGTAAAAATTCATAATCTTAGTAAATATCAAGATGAAGTCTATATGCATCAATTTGATACTTCTGTCCTTGGTTACCGCGGTGATCGCGAAGATACTGCAAACACAACACCTCAAAGTTTTGCGTATCAATTAAATAGATTTTTAGGACGTAGATCTGTATTTGATAATTGTGAAATGTTTACATTTGTTGTCAATGGTATAATTTGGAATCCAAATTTACCAGTTGCCGCATTTCTAAGACAGCATCCAGATGTTGATTTTAATCGTGATGCGGTATACATGGTATGCACCATTAAAAATGAATTTGAACAACGTTGTTTCATTGATATGCGAGATTCATCATTCAGTGAATTTTCTGGCGTTAATATTAATAAATTTCGTCAAAAGCATCCTGATATTGAAATTAATTACCAAAATCCCCTGTTTATCCATCATCTCGTTATGGATGGATATGTTGCCATGCAATCTTTAAAAACAAGTGAATTTGAGCTTGTGCTAAGAAAAAATGAATTTGGTGGAGAACACC
>JABDDU010000019.1 GCA_013287435.1 Verrucomicrobiota bacterium | reverse complement strand
TGGGTACTCATCCATTAGCAGGTGTTTATCATTCGAAAGAAGATTTTTTAAATGCTACTTCGAAACGTTTAAATAAATTGCTTAAGGAGGGTAAAAATCTTCTTAAAATAAAACATATTTTTGTTGATGGTATGACAGCGATCGTCGAGATGAAAGGATTATCAACAGCAAAAAATGGAAAACCATTTGATAATATTTATTGCTGGATTGTGACTTTCGATGAAAATAAAATGATTAGCAGTGTAAGAGCATATGTAGATTCTGCAATGGTACAAAAAATTATTAACGAGAATGAATAAATATATTTATAATAAGATATTAAGCACTAAGCACTTATGAATTTAAAAATCCAAGGAATACAGATGAAAATATTTATTAAAAATAATTTAATATTTTTTCTGTTGATTTATTCATCGTTCGGTTTTTCAAGTATAATTCCAGATGGAAAGTATTATCACGTAAATAATGCGTCAATTTACGCTGTTACATATGGGAAAGGTCCTGTTGTTGTTTTTGAATCAGGATTAGGTGATGGCGTTAATGTGTGGTCAAAAGTAGCGCCACTCATTGCAAGGCATGCAACGGTTGTTTTATATGATCGAGCTGGAACAGAAAAAAGTAAATTTCTAACAAAAACAAATCAAGCACAAACTGCGCAAATAGTGGTTAATAATTTAAAAGTGTTGTTGCAAAAAATGGATTTAAAACCGCCCACTATTTTAGTGGGTCATTCGGTGGGTGGCCTATACGTTCAACTCTTTGCGCGTGAATATTCAAAGGAGGTGAGCAGCATTGTATTGGTGGATTCGATGAGTCCCAATCAAAATCTTAATGATCCACTGCCCAGTAAAAAAGCGTATTATTATCTTGATGCATTAGGTATTCCAGAAAGCGAAAATGAAATTAAAAAAGCACCTCATTTTCCTAATATTCCATTGATAGTTTTATCAGCAACGATTCATGGAAAGCCAAATAGTATTTACAATTCTAAAGAAAATAAAATACAGTGGGCAAAATGGCAATCTGAGTTAGCAGCAATGTCGGATAAATCACAACATATCACTGCAAATAAAACGGATCATTATATTCAAAAGCAAAAACCATGGTTGGTGATTGCAGCAATTGATGAATTGATTAAGAAAATTTAATTTATAGTATAAGGCTGATAACTTGAATACAAAACTCCCATACAACAAAAAATACATCGTTATTGTAACAGCTATTTCAATGATTATTTCCTACTATTCATGTGTCCTTTTTCATGAATGGGCGCATGGGACAATGGCATGGTTATTTGGATATAAATCTAGTCCATTCGATATAAAATACGGAGGATGGTTGTTACTGCATTCGGATGAGGCAGTTCCTTACGATAAAATGATGTCTTCTGGTCGTGGTATTGAGTCTGCATTTACTGGAATTTCAGGGATATCTATTAATACGATATTTTTAATTATTTCACTTTTTTTCTTAAGATTTAAAAAAATTAAAAATAATAACATAACAAGTACAATATTTTTTTATTGGTTGGCTATTTTTAATCTTGCTCCGATTTTTGGGTATATTCCCAACGGCACTTTTTCAGAGCAGGGCGACGTTGGAAGATTTGTGACTGGACTTAATATTTCGCCATGGGTAATTTTTATCCCTGGAACTGTGTTGGTTTCTTGCGTAATTTATCATCTTATTTCAACAGTTTTAAAGCATGTGTTAATAAAGTTACAAATAGATGCTAATTTTTCTCGCAGAATTTATCTATGGATGTCGTTGTGGGTAATATTTTTCTTGATATACACTCATGGATATAATCCATTATCAGACGTTGGCGCAACAACATTAAGTAAAGTAATTGCAATGATCTCAATATTTGCGGCTTTTATTTTGGCGTTTATATGCGACCCATGTATTAATACATAAAATAAAAGACCCGTCTTGTGGTGAAGCAACCGCATGGATTGTGCGAAAAAAATAATATAGCGGCCAAGATGAAAAAAATATTTATAACAAGAAACGCAGGCGCTGGTAAGACAATATCTAAAATATTTATTTCAATCGCGTCCAGAGTTACCTGAACGATGTCCAGAAATATTGATCATGAAAACACTAATAAAGATAATCTGGAATTTTGAAAATAATGTTAAGCCGAATATTTTAAAACATATGGATCAGTGTTCGAGTGTAAAAAATATTTTTCATATTACCAATAATAAGAAACTGTCGTTGCTGTTAATGCAATTTAAAAATAGGTAGATTAAATGAATAAAGTTAACTACACCGAAAAATTATTTTCATATGGAACACTACGATACGAAACCGTTCAGCTGTCGACTTTTGGCGGGAAATTACAGGGTGAATCTGCTGTTTTGAGTGGATATCAATTATCACAAGTAAAAATTACTGATCCACAGGCGTTGAAAATAATACGGATATTATGGTGATGTATTTTATTTTGCTTCTTTGTGCGGTAGCTGTTTATTGGGGAATGATTCATAATAAAAAATAAATATTTTTTGTAATAACCCGATGATGCAATAACCCGATGATGCATGAACAATGGGTCGTACATGCATGGATGTTCGGACGGTGCTAATACCTCGTTTTTCTAAAATACTAAGAATTGACATTTGTCATTTCATAGTGTTATTATGAAATAACTAATTGATTTATTGATGATTTTAAAATGAAACCAGTATTTATTGGACGCGAAAAAGAGCTTAAATCTCTGGATAATTTGTTAAATAAGCGCAGCGCGAGCTTGGTGATTGTAAAGGGGCGTCGTCGTATTGGTAAAAGCCGACTCATCGGAGAATTTGCAAAACGACATACCTTTAATCAGCTTTACATTTTTTCGGGTATACCGCCAACAAAAGCGACGACTGCGCAAACACAGCGAGATGAGTTTGCCAGGCAGCTTAAAAATTTGCTTAATATTTCCAGTATCAAAGCGGATGATTGGAGTGAGCTATTTCTGTCATTATCCGATCACGCTCAAAAAAGTCCAACACTTATTTTATTGGATGAAATATCGTGGATGGGTTCACTTGATCCTGATTTTTTGGGAAAACTTAAAAATGCTTGGGATTTAAATTTTAGTAAAAACACACAGCTTATCTTAGTGTTATGTGGTTCTGTGAGCGCATGGATCGAAAAAAATATTATTCAAAGCACAGGTTTTTTGGGACGCCCGTCTTTGTATCTCACGCTAGAGCAATTACCATTATCGACATGTAACAAATTTTGGGAAACGCACGGGCAAGGTGTTTCGGTCTATGAAAAATTTAAAATACTTTCAGTGATTGGTGGAATCCCGCGTTATTTAGAATTAATTGATCCAACTTTATCAGCAGAGGAAAATATAAAACATCTTTGCTTTGTAAAAGACAGTATTTTATTGAATGAATATGATTATATATTTAGTGATATTTTTGGAATGCGCAGTTCAATTTATAAGAAAATTGTTGAGCGGCTTGTTCAAGGTCCGGCAGATCAAAATAAAATTGCTTGTGAAACGAATTTGACGCGTTCTGGTAATTTAAGTGATTATCTCGATGAGCTTGCGTTGAGCGGATTTATCGAGAGAGATCATACTTGGCACATAAGTACAGGTGAAATATCCGCGCTGAGTAAATATAGATTAAAAGATAATTACTTGAGATTTTATTTAAAATATTTGCAAAAACAAAAGCCGAAAATTGATAAGGGCATTTTTAATAACACATCACTCACCACGCTTCCCGGCTGGGATATTATTATGGGGCTGCAGTTTGAAAATCTTGTTTTAAATAATCATCGTGAATTAATTCAAGCCATTGGCATACAGCCTGATGAAATTATTTTCTGTAATCCTTTTTTTCAACGAAAAACAGTAAGACAACCTGGCTGCCAAATTGATTATTTAATTCAAACACGATTTGATACCGCATACATTTGTGAAATAAAATTTTCACGATTTGAAATTGGTCCAGAAATATTAACAGAAATGAAAAAGAAAATTGAACGCATAAAATTACCACGACACTTTTCATATCGCCCTGTTTTGATTCATGTCAATGGCGTGCGTGATGATGTTAAAGACAGTAATTTCTTTTCTAAAATTGTTGATTTTAGTCAGTTTTTAGTGCCATAAATGGAAATACGGTCATTATTGCACAATCCAATACGCAGAATAAAGGGGATTTATCCCCTATCTTTTCACAATGCAGTACCATATCATTGCTGTGTCGGAAGACATGCAGCGCGCGAACATGTACGTCATAAACAGTAAATCAAAAATTCGATAAACATTATATTCAAGATGTGTGTATGAAGAAATTATTTTTTGCCATTTTTATATTGATTATTATTCCATTCGAATCTTTTGCGTTTGATGTTCTTGGGTATTTTTATCGCAGCGATTCCATTTCGCATTTAACCAATGACATCATACTAAGACAAAACCAATCGATAAAAAATAATATTCAAAACATCAATATTCTCACACCACAAGCTTATCAAATAAATCAAGAAGGAATACTTTGGGGAAGTGTTGATCCTTTTGTTTTGAATTTAACTAAAAAACATACTGTCAAAATAATGCCGCTGGTTACTAATGCGGGTTTTGATAGTAAAACAACTAATGCATTTTTACAGAATTCAAAAGCGGAGCAAAAAGCCATTCAGGAAATGATTACTGCTTGCAAAAAAAATCATCTGGCTGGTTTGCAAATTGATTTTGAACATATTCCGCTGTCTGACAAAAAAGCATTCACACGATTTTATCAAAATGCGGCGACAGCTTTACATAACAATCATTTTTTAATCAGTGTTGCCATTATTCCTCGCATATCTAACAACATTCCATCCTCTGAAAGAAAGCGATCTGCGCTTGAAAATTGGGTCGGCGCTTACGATTATTCAATTCTCGGAAAAGATAGCGATTTTGTTACCTTAATGGCTTATGATCAGCATGGTAATGGAACCACACCAGGTTCTGCGTGTGAACAGAGCTGGTTAAAAAAGATTATTTTATATGCGCTCAACTATATTCCTGCTTCTAAAATTTCGGTTGGATTACCGGTACATTCTAGTTATTGGTATACCGTTTCTAACCAAAAAGGACTTCATGTTGATGAAAGTGATTTAACCTATGAACAAGCAGATTATTTATTAAAATCACATCATGCACCGATAATGTTGGATAAAAAAAACAATGTACCTTATGCGATTTTTGATGAAAATAATTTAAATCAATATGTTTTTTTACAAAATGCTGAAACATTAAAAACGCAATTATCATTAGTAACACGCTATCATTTACGTGGCATTTCTTTGTGGTGTTTGGGATACGAAGATCCAAAAATATGGAATGTTATTACAAAAGATAAAAGACCCATCTTGCGGTGAAGCAATCGTATGGATTCTGCGAAAAATAACATAGCGGCCATGATGAAAAAAATATTTATAATAGGAAAAGCGCGGTGTGCACTCTGTATTCAAAAGTTTTGACTTCATCCAATCAACTCTATAACATGGACTGCACTCCTAATATAGACGCTAAATTAGTATCATAGTCTAACAATTTTATAACGAATATCGCTTAAGTTATCTGCGTACAAAAACAGATTTAGAGCTCGATTTAATTGTTGATCGACCACAACAAAAAAACTCGTGATACTCATAAGAAAAAATTAGGGGAAATTATGATATGGCCATGGCAAGAAGGTATTTGTCATTTTTTTAAATGGTTTGTTTAGCATGAAACATCAAAGCATTATTACTGAATTTTCTCTGATATTAAAACCGTCAACAGTAAATGGTATTGGCGTGTTTACAGCGCATAATATTGCACGGGACACACAGTTTGTTTATTGTGATTTTCTCATGCGAAAACTATTGATAAAAAATATTCCCACCGAATTTATTCATTATTGTATACTGATTAATGATAAAGAATGTTTTGCGCCAGAACGATTTGATCGAATGGAAGTGGGCTGGTATTTGAATCATTCCAATCACCCCAATGTTAAAAAAATTTCTGAAAAAAATGTTATTGCCATTCGCGATATTAAAGCAGGTGAAGAAGTGTTGATGAATTATAATGAATTGAATGAGCCTGAAAATATGAAACAATCATTCTATTTATAATCACTGTTAACCAGAGGAAGGACAATGCAACACCTTCAAACCCCGCAATTTATTCGCGTGAATATTCATATGAATGCAGTGGTATCTGAACAAGGCGTTATTCAAGGAAATAGTCACGAAACTCTGCGTTTGCGCAATCATTTAAAATCATCGGTGCTTATTTTTGCAGATGTGGGTGTAAAACATGCAGCACCGCTTGCGCCACGCGGTCCCGTTCAGCTGTCGACTTTTGGCAGGAAATTATAGGGTGAATCTGCTGTTTTGAGTTGTAATCTATTGGTAAAAAAAATTAACGCCATTCTCAACTTAATTAACTGAACGTGAAAGGAGCAACGCGCGTAAGCAAGTTTGGAGTGATTTGTTGTTATGCTGAACTTTCCCACTCCCTAATGGTCGCGGCTCCTGTCACGCACATCAAAAAGTTGAGAATGGCGTGAAATTAATATCGTATCACCAACTAAAAGCGTATTTTCACAGTAAAATCGCGACGGGAATTTTCAATGGACCAGCCTTCCTTTATTTCACTCGACTCCTTTAAATCTTTTTTATTACCGCGCCCGCGAGAAGCGCATAAGGGTCTTTACGGACATGTGTTAATTATCGGCGGTAACAAAGGAATGATTGGCGCCGTAGGTTTAGCGGGTGAAGCTGCTTTGCGGTGTGGCGCAGGTTTAGTGAGTGTAGCAACCAGACCTGAACATATTGTTTCTTTAACAGCTTGTCCGGAAATAATGGTTCATGGTATTAAAAATAGCAGAGAGTTAAAATCTTTTTTTACAAAAGCGACGGTGATTGTGATTGGACCTGGATTAGGAAAAACACGCTGGTCTTTGCAATTAATGAAAGAAATACTTTCTTGGCCTCAACCTAAAGTACTGGATGCAGATGCGATAAATATTCTGGCGCAATATCCAGAAAAATCGGAGCAATGGATTTTAACACCGCACCCCGGTGAAGCAGCTCGTTTATTAAATTGCACCGTAGAAAAAATTCAACTCAATCGCATTGATAGCGTTAAACAACTACAAAAAAAATTTGGCGGAACGATCGTTTTAAAAGGTGCTCATAGTTTAATTTGTACGTCGCATTCTTTGAGTGTCTGTGAAGCAGGAAATCCCGGCATGGCGACTGCTGGCATGGGTGATGTATTGAGCGGCGTTATTGGAGCGTTGCTTGCGCAAAAATTTGATACGCAATATGCAGCAGAATTAGGCGTTTGTCTTCATGCTGCTGCTGGCGATTTGGCAGCGCATCAATTAGGAGAGCGCGGTTTAATAGCAACGGATTTGATGCCATATTTGCATAAATTGATTAACCCGTAAGACTTGTGCGGTCTTTTTCATCACTCGCTACTTTATATTTTAATAGAATGAAATCGAGCCTGATTTGGAGTATGATACAATCTTTTACTGTGACTATTACTTAGGGAGAAAACAATGGACATGGTGATGCCTTTTTTTAGTTTTGTGCTTTATAATTTTCCGGCGTGTATGACAATCCTTGCTTTGGTGGCTGGTACTTTTTGCGTTTTCTTCGAAAAAGAACGCACAACCAGCGAAATTTATCTTAAAAAATTGATGTTTTTTGCGGTTGGGTTGACTGGCATTTGGGGATTTGTGGTGCATGGATTTTATCCGGTGCAAACGGCCAAATATATGGGTTGGCCCAATAGCCCGTTTCAATTTCAAGTAGCTGCGGCATGCCTTGGGCTGGGAATTACGGGTATTGTGGGATGGTGTGCTTCGCAGTCGTTTCGTGTTGCAACCACTATTTTCACTGCTTCCCTGTTATGGATTGATGCTTCTACGCACCTTTTTCAAATGACCATGGTAGGTGGTTTCGTGCCGAGAAATGTGGGCTCTTTTTTCTATAATGATCTTGCTCTTCCTCTGTTGTTGATTTTTTTCTTGTATCGCAATAAATGTTCGGGATGTAAGGCTTCGTAGGGGTTTTATAGCGGACCCTGAGCGGTAAGCGTTTGGGGTTTGGCTGAGCAGTTTGTAGCGGAATCCTATTTATTTTTGCAAGTTTGAATCCGGTGTCGGTAATTGCCGTGCATCTTTATTTATCACCCTTTTTCTAGTGACCTTCCGATAAAAATGCGTGCCCCATTAGCAAATATATTTTAAACTGAGTACGACGACCGATCCTGTAAAAAAAATTTGAAAAAATTTCTTTGCCGTTAAGGTTTTTTTAATATAACTTTGTTATTGTGATAAATATCGTCAATCATTTATATTTCAGACCATTTATGAAATCAATCGACACAAGCAAAAAAATAGTAGCAGCTTATGCTGTTGTTTGTCGTCGCACTCGTTTTTCTATTATGAATATGATGGGCTGATCAGCCCACACCATTATTTTCTCCACAATTTATCTATTTAATTTTCTGAAGCGCTAATGTTGCTGCAGAATTCTTTATCAATTTTTTTATTGAGGAATTTATTTTATGAAAACAATTAAAAATCTTATTGTATGTGTTGCTGTAATTACGACAGTGGGTGTTTCAACTGCGGTATTGGCTGGTGCATTTCCACCACCGCCAGTGGATCATAGCAATGTTACTATCAATAATAATTCACCGAGCACAATTCATTGGCAATACAACGCAACCTATGGCGCATGCTCAGCATCACCGAGCAGTGCTAATGAAGCTGCCGGGACAACACGAGAATCGAATGTGACCTGCCCATGGACAGCGCAAGGTGAGTTTGATTTCACTGCATTATCTGGGCAGGTGATAGGTAGTGTCAATGTAGGTTATGGTCCATGCCGACTATTGTCGAACAGCAGTCCATACCAAATCACTGTCTCAGGTGGCGTGAGCGCTTGTGATATTACAGTGAGCGATCTGTCTAAAAAACAGAGTTAATGTTGAGTGTATGCGCGACCCTATAGAGAGCCAGGGTCGCGCTTTATTTTACACAAGCATAAGACATGCGGGTGACACAACCCACAGTGATTCTGGAATTCTATTTGAGCCGTGTGGATCGCGACGCCAATTTAAAAAATTTAATTTGACGGTTTCTAATGTTAATGCTGATTTATCTGAATTTAGTGATTGAAGTGACATGCTAATGCTCCTGTAATTAAGGCGTTAGCATAAAGAAAAAATTAATTACAACACACGCATTCTTGCCGGAAGGTCACGGTTAAAACATAACAGAGACTTTCAGTAGCTCGTCCCGGCAGGGCGAGCACCAACTTCTTTTCGAATTATGTGACAACCGGATAAGCAGGGTCTATTGAACATTACCTTATCCCCCAATGAGTTGAATAAAGAGTTTTTTGCTGTATAGCACTTTAGTAAAAATCAATTATTAAACGAGTGAGTGGATGATGAATCAATTATTTTTTGCGATTTTTAATCCAAGACGTGTAATTTTCATACATCTTTTAAACAAAGGTGTATCCCAATTCATGCAATCAATACAGTACATGTCAAGTTTCTCGCTTGCACTCTTAATTGCAGTCGATGTATTTGTGATAATTAATAATTCTAGGTAGTTGTTTAAATTATTAATCAAATACCATTCATGACTACCTTTTTCGGGATTATTTTTTTTTAGCTCTTCTAAAAAAATCTGCACTTCAGTAATGAGTTCCTGTTTTTCAATAAGCATTTGTCATTCCCCTTGTTTCAAAAATTTCGCGTGGCATCATTGTTTCTTGAAATGTGTATCGCTCAAGTGGACCTGTGAGAAATGTTTGCTGTGCACCACCATTTAACCCAAATTGTGATGATACCCTACCAGTAAAAACAGTTGCATTTCTAGGAATATCTACGGTTGCTAATCGTGTTGCTGAGTTGCTTGGTAAAGCAAAATCCGTGATACGTCTTGTTTGGTTTTCCAATAAATCTTCGGATGTATAGCGACCCGGCATTTCTGCATTAAAATCATCAAATACACGATAAATTTGTCTTGATTCAGTGATGTGCTCAACTCGAAAAGTTTCTAGATTGAATGAGTGTAGAATTCGATTACGTCCAATAGCATCCAATCCGACATCCCTCAATATATTCCTCGCCTCACGCACATGCATCGCTGCAATTGTTCTCGAATTTTCAGACAAACTTTCTGCATTCCGTCCAAACATCCCCGCCCAATTTCTCCCCACCTTTGGCAACACATCTTCCGCAAAACGTGCGCCAACACCCAACACACCTGCGCCAACTTCACCCAGCGTTTGTGTTGCTATGTTTGCGTCAAGAAAATTGGCGGATTCGGAAAAAGTTGAATCACCTTTTTGCAGCGCATTAAAATAGCTTGCGCCAGCATTGCCAGCAACACCGCGCATTGCATCTTCGGTAAAAGTATTTGCAGCATGCACGGCCATATGCATCGTATGTGAATTCATCGCTGCCGCAACTCCCAAAATTCCTTTTGCCCATGCCGCATCTTGATCACGATAAATTGTTCCAGATAATTTATTTTCCCAGGTCGAATGCGCCGCCCTCTCCTGCACATTCTCCGCCTTCACATCATCCGCTTCTCGTCTCATTGCCGCTTGTTGCGAAGAAAATTTTGTATCAGACATTGCAGCAACATCATCACACAAATCTTTTTTATACGCCGTATACAAACCAGAAATGCCACCGCGACCACGACTATAACCGTCACTATAATTATTATGATCACGATCTAAACTATCATCAAAACCACGACTATCATCCGAATCATCACTCAACCCATCTTCAGATCCATCAGAATCATCATTCGCAGCCGCAATAAAATGCGGCGCGGTTTGTGATGCGTGATGGTCTTTGGAGCTTGATGGTTTGGATACTTTACCAATCGCACCAGAAGGTTGTTGTTTTATTTTTTTCCCGAAATAATCCGCTTCCGCAGCAACGTTATCTGCCACCGCACGAATTGCTAAACCGCTCGCAGTTTCTTGCCTGCCAAACGCTTCACCGACCGCTGTATTTTCCAATTCATCTACACCATGTCGAACGACAGCGGGTGCTTTCGCTGTTTCACTGCTCATTCTTGCATTGATTAGCGCAGCGGATGCTTGTTCGAATACTCGTTTAGGATCGACTTTTTTCTGATAACCGCATAACACTCCGAAACCTTGCACAACAGTATTAATGGCTGCTACTGATGCAAACGCTTCTGCATCCTTTGTAACCGTATTCGCTTCAAACAATTCATTCACTTTGAATGCTTTGCTAAGGCCAGCAGTAGCGCCTGCTACCACTGCATTTTCAAACATCTCTGACATTGAAAAACTATGTCTATCATCAAAAGCAATTCCGATGCCTTGTGTTGCAGCATCCGCAAGAGCACCAGCGACTGCAAAACCAATCGCGGTTTCAATTGCGGTGAGTCCCGAAATTACTGCGTCAAACATAAAAGCCGAGAGCTCAGGTGCGTAACACATAATAACCACCGCCACAACCGCTCCAATCAACTCATCCCAAAAACTTTCATGATGCGGTTTGGGTGGTTTGGGTTGTTTCATTTCTAAGCTTGGATTTAAGCTTGCATAAAACGATTCCATCATTTTTGAGTAAGGTCGAACATCGCCGGCTTGATTATAAGCGTTGATTTTTTGTTTTGCCGCGAGACCCTGTTCTGGCGCTTGCTCTATCGTGGAAACGTTGAGTGTTTCTACAGGATCCATCAGTGTCAATGTTGCTTGAATTTCATTTAAATAAGAACCATACACCGTACCCAATGTCGCAACCACTTTGCCGCGACCATCGGCGTAATACAATGTGGGTTGATAGGTGATGTTTTGATTGCCGTTAAATAGCGCGAAACATTCCGCTAATAAAAGTTCTCGTTCTTCTGCTACTAAATCTTGCACGAGAAACGTTAACAAACTTGAAACGCTATAAGCATCGTATCCCAACTCACTGGTGGGATCATCCGGATTATCAGTAGGACAATGCACACCGCTTGCGCCGTTGTTTCGCTTATTAGAATCATAAAAATAGTAAACGTCTCTCGTGGGACTGGTGCCGTTTTGATCGGTACGTGTTGCTGACACTTGATTCAGTTGCGGTTTGTTAAAATAAAAATAGGTATAACTCAGCGCATCATTGGCATAAACCGAATTGTTCACATTAGATTGCCACGCTGAAGTGGAAGCGAGCGGAAGCCCATCCATGGTAAATGAAGAATAATTAACACGAGTATCGCCATCAACGGTTTTTCTAAAATCATAAATTAAAAAACCATTGCCGTTGTACGTGCATTGATTCACTAAAACTTGTCCTGACTGTTGCAACTGAGTTAAGGCTGCCGCAGTGAATAATCCTTCGGGTGTGTAGCTAATCGTTTCTGGATAGCTATAAGGATCTGCACCGCCCATACATGGCGTCAAAAGAATGGATGTTTGACTGTTTGCGCCACAGTAGGAAGCGCTTACCGTGACAATTGCTGTATTGCATGCTGGTATTGGAAAAGATGCTCGGTATTGACCATCTTCAAAAGCATTGGGTTGGTAATAAGAATTTCCAGCAAGGCATTGCACCCGTATGTTTTGATCACAGAAGACAGAAGCGCCGTTGTAATTTTCCATTGGCCAAACTAATGCACCATCCCGAGACCACACAGTTATTTGCGGATTGGATAAAGGACCTGATGATGGTTGAGGAATGGGATTAGCAGTAATGCCTGATACTCTATCGGTGGGATCATAAGTGTAATTAGCACTCAGTGGCCACAAGTCAGAAATAGCACCCAAATATTTTCCGAAAAAAAGCGATTGTCCTGTTCTCAATCCATTCGTATCAGAAAATTGATTTCCCTGTGATGGTGGCAAATAACCCCAATTGCCAGGAACGTAAAGTGGGGCAATGACATTATTCGAACCCATTACACCATCATTGACAATAACGCGTCTGTCTTTACCATAAGTCCACCAACCATCATGCGTCGTTACACCGCCAGCAGTATATTGCGCCAGTATTCTTCGAACATTGCCATCAGGATCATACGACTCAGTGAGCGAAAAACTTTTTGTGGTGATTGTTTTTGTGTTTTGAAGTGGATTGTAGGTGAAAACACTTTCTCGCAGCGTATTGCCAGCGCCATTGGTTTCTTGAAACGATTGTCGATTGCCATTCAGATCTCGTGTTTGCACGAATGTTTGTGGCATTGCGGTGTTTTTATCAATGATTTTACACAGGAATTTACTGGTTAAATATTCAAATTCGAGTTCTGTTGGCGGCGTTTCTGTTGTAGTTTGCGTAAACGAATTGATTGTGTAATCAAAAACGCGCATCGAAAGACCTGCAGCAGGTGTGACTTCTTTTTTCTTTTTTTCCACACCATTGGGATGGTAAGTTATTTCCATAACGGCACCCATGCCATTGGTTGAATGCGTTTCTTTTCCCGAATAATCACGTGTTTTGGAGGTGGAATATTCCGTCGTACCATCGGGTTTAATGGCGGTATGTGTTAATGATTTACCATGGCGATCATAAGTATCTTCAATCGCACCACCCATCGGAGGATATTGTGCACTTTGTTTACCGCAAGGCGCTTCTGCGTATTGCGTGACACCTGTCGATGAACCCGTGGGCGGTGTTTTTTGAGTGATAAAACCATTTTCATTTCGCTCATAATTCCACGTATTACCAGAAGGATCAGTTTCTGTAGTGACTGCACCTTTGCTGTTATGCTCAGTTTTCCATATATTACCGGATGCACTCGTCACTTGTGTTGCGTCACCAAACACAGTGCGTGTTTTATCTGTGTAGTAGGGGATGCCATTGCCATCGGTATGTGCAGTCGGTTGATTGGCTTCATCTAGCGTGATCAGTTCCGTATTTCCATTGGGATCACAAACACCGATTTTTCCGCCTTGATTGTTATAACCGAAAATAGTAGTTGATGTTGTTCTGGTTGCATTTCCAGTTTCATCGACTACCGTCGTTTCAGGATCTATTTTTTCAGACAGCTTTTTTATTTTATTATATTGACGTTTGGTAATTTCACCATTGGGTGTTGTCGTTTCAATGAGTTCACCAAAATTGGACAATGCCATTTGATGCGTCGGGCGCACAATCGTGTCATCACCCGCAAAACTTTTTGCTAAATAGGTTTGTTCGCCAGGCGATGTGAGTGAAAAAGTATACGGATTTTTATAGGCATTTTTACCGCCTAAATGATAACGATATTGATCATGCGGAAAATCTTTTGTGTCAAATTGTACGGTATTATTTTGATGATTCACTTTTAAAAGCGGCACCGGTTTCCAAACACCTTCTTGGCCATATTGCTCAATCCACACCTGTAACGCTGGATTTTCCGGTAATTTTTCCGGATGTTGCAGTGTCAGGATGGATGATTCCGGTTCCGCTTGTGCAGAGCGTTGTGTTCTCTGCCAGTTAATGTCTGTTTCCCAATGATACTCAGGAAATAATTCATCTTGGTCTGCTTGGGTTTGTGCTTTTAAAATGTGTTGAATGTCAACTTTATAACACCCCCATTCTAATCGGCTAATATCAACACCAAAACGTTTTGTTTTTTCACAATAATGCATGGGCATTGCGACACGTTGATGAGTATCCTTATGCGTTAATGTTAATTGCGCAGGAAAACGGTTTGGATCAATATGCGCTTGAAAAGAGAGTGATATATTTCCAAATTGTGGAAAAAGAGGACTGATTAAAACAGATTTCGGTGCGTGTTGTAGTTGATTATCGCTGTCAAAATAACCGGGTTCCACAATCGCTGTTACTTGACCACCCGCATCCAGAATTTTTTGAGTGAATTCATAATTTCTCACATCATTATATTTTTGCTGTAATAATGCAGGAAAATCAGCGTAAGCGAGTGTCGAAAAATCCGCGGTGCGTGATTCTAATTCCAATGTATGATCTGCGGCTGCTGTGTAGCCCTGTAATTGTTGTCCTCCTTTTGAATCTGTCGTAAACCACTTGCGATCCGCTTGATCATAGTGATGTGTCACAGGCCAAGTGCCATCATTTGGACCTTCTGCCACAATATTAAATGCATCATGTTTATAAGCAGTTTGATACAGTGTCTCACCATCACGACAGACAGTGATTAGCGTGAGATTATCCAACGCGTCATACACTTTTTGTTTTTCATCGATATGCGTGACTGATTCCGTGGGCGGTGTTATGGCTGACGATTTTGGATTGGTCGTCGGTTTATAGTTTCGCGCTTCTTTTCCTGTTGCTTGATACGTTGTTTGTTTTAAATTATTTTCCGGATCTTGTCTCGCTAAAATTTTTTGTCGACCATCGCGCACAAAACGGTGATAACGATCTTTATCAGGAATAGAAATAGGTGTTGGTAACACATCAGGATCGCAATGGACCGCGCAACCGCCGGCAGGCATATACGTTTCAACACGTTCACCATGAATCGATACGTGATAATACGTTATCGGCCGAATTTGTGTGCCATCAGATTGTGTGCGAACAACATCTGCTTCAGCAATTAAATAACGGCGTTCATCGTAATAACGAATTTTAACTTGTCCATCGGGATAGGTAATCGTTTTAATTTTATGATCATCGGTGTATGTGTAAGTAACGCCGAGGGTAGCGGGTTTATTATCCGCAAATGCTTGTTGTCCTGTTACCGCCTGTTGCGTGACAACACCCACATGATAAATACCTTTAATGCGCCCGATAACATCGCGCGGTGTTAATGTGTGATGATCACGCGTGGTATCTGCGAGCGGCGCTAATAATGCTTGTAATGCAGCAAATGTGGTTCCCGGCGTTGGCATTTGTGACGGTGAGATTTTATTGGCATACCGATATTCTTCAATTTGTCTGCCGTGTGCATCGAACGTTAAAACTTTTGCAATACCATTGGCATCGACGGTTGCAATGTCACGCCCGTTTTTGTCATACCACGTGATTGTTTGTCGTGAAATAGTATGGGTTTCATCCACCAAATCTGAAACCGCAATCAATTCGCCAAAAGTATTATACGTATGCTGTTTTGTCGGTGTTTGTATTGCAACCGTCGGCGCATTAGCAGGATTTGGATCGGGAATATAACAAACCACAGGGTCACGCGTGATTTGTGTTACTCTTCCCTGTTGATTAAATAGTTGATTAAAGCTGCGATCATGTGCGGAATCTTTTGTTATATTCTTTTCAATAATATCTGGCATTAAACCCGTTTTTATATATTGCGATAAATCAATCGATAAGGGTGCTGCATACGAAATAAAATGTTCGCATTCTCCTAAACTATTGCGTTGATATTCGATCACATAACCATTCGCATTAATACGATAGCGCAATTGCCCTTCGGCGTTATAAGCATAAAAAACAGGGTTGCCAGCTTCATTGAGAGTGACTAACTTCGCCCCATGCGCTCCCTGCACAACCGTTTTAGAAATAGATTGAGTTGTTTCAGGGCGTATGGTTAAGCTTGTTTTTTGCGTGGGATCATCGATCGGAATATTATTCCAGGTGTCTTGATTTTTTAAATTTAATGCATCGTACGCAAAATTAACAATATGTTCGTCATCAAGGCCAACGCCCGATGTAATGCCGATGACATTACCATTGGCATCATAACTTGTTTCTTTTTCAACAGAGACTGTGTTGGGTGTCACTGTAATAGCCGTGACATTATGAGCATCAATGCTCGCAGCATACACAGTCGTTGTTGGCGAGAATTCATGCCACAAACGGCTCGCGCCATCGTAATCATACGTCCATTGATTGCCGCTTAAAGTGGTGTGCGAAGATTTTCGACTCGCGCCATCGTATCCAAAGCTTTCCGATTTTCCGAGACCGTTTGTGCGTGTGATGAAGCGTTCAGCGCCGTCATAGTGACGTGTTTCAATATTATCGACAGTGGGATCCGGTATTATATTGTTTAATTGTGTTTGCAGTGCGGCATAATTTGCCGGCGGTAAAGTTATTTGTTTTTTAAATTCGATAATCTGTGTGCGATTGTGGGTGTCGCCATCATAGTGAAAACCCGTGACCGCGCCATTAGGGCTGACATGAAATGTTAAACGACCTAATCCATCGACCATCCAATACGTTTGTCTATCCTCATTAGACACGGTGAGTTGTGCCGCAATTTGTGCGGGAGATAATTTTGCTAACGCTTCTGGGTCGGCTATTATAGTGTCATATTTAATTTCAACATTTGCTTTGTGTAGTGTCGAATAATAACATTTTTGTATCACACTGCCGTCAGCGTGAATAATAAATACTTCTTGACCATTGGCATCTAGGATGCGATAGGTTGCTCTGTCTTTTTCGGTATTTCGAATCAAAGCGCACTGTGTGATTAATTGCGCAGTCGTCAGCGTTGTTGGGTTTGCAGTCATCGCCGTGTAATATGCCAGTGATGCCGTTTTTTCACACTTTTTATTGTAACGTGTCTCAGTAACAGCACCGGCACGATTTATCCTAAATCGCTCATTGAATAAATCATCGTAAAAATAGTGTGTGTGACGATCATAATCACTGTCGGTTAATAATTTTTTAACCGCATCAGTATTCATTCCAACGGTGACTTTCGTTAAATCAACCGCGACTTCATATTGCACCGTAAAAATAGGCTTATTTGCGTTATTATACTGATGTTCTGTGACACCTCCTTTGTTATTTATTTCAAAACGAATATTGCCTAACCTATCTCGCACAATAAAAGTCGTTTGATTTTTGGGATCTGTGATTGCAATAACGTGGTTGGCATCATCTAATATTTTTTGAGTGGTTAACGCTAATCCATTGGGATTGTCGACATTCTTAGGATTGACAACCGTTTTTTCTGGACGACCAAAATCATCATGCACACTCTGTTCTTGATAGTGGTGTATTTGTGCATCCGTTCTATGGGTCACACTATTGGATTGATGTTGTGCATTATAACTTTGTGCTGTAATGACAGCAGTCTTCGCATCTAAAAATTTATGCTGCTCTGTTGGCAGTGATCGTTGATTAAAAACAGTGCCACGCGTATTGCCGTTTGCGGTGATTGTTTGATCCCGTTGTGATAATGCATTCCAATGATGCTGTGTTTGTAAATTTAATCCACCCACGTCTTCTGTTTTTGAATTGCATTCGCGACTGAGATTATAATCTAAAGCAGATGTTGTTTTATAAGCAGAATTATTTTGCACAAAAGAAGTTTGGCGTAATAATCCCCGCAAATCATGTTCCTGTTCGTATTGATTTCCAAGCGGATCTATTTTGGTACGTAACTGATTCGCAGCATTGTATGTATTTGAAGAAATATTATTTTCAGCATCACGATGAGCCGTCACGTTTCCAAAGGCATCATGGATATCTTTCGTGCTGCTGATCACCGCACCCGTTGTATCGCAATGATTTGTTTTTACCGATCGATCAATTTGCGTGTAAATTTGCTCGATGCTTTGCTGCATCGGTAAAACACACTTCGTTTCTCGATGAAAAGCATCATGCGCAAACACCGTGATGCGATTCAATGCATCCGTTGAGGTTAATAATACGCCGCGAGGTTCATGCGTTACTGTGGTTGTAGCACCATTGCCATCGGTGGATGACGTGCATAATCCGTGTAAATTTTCATACTCTTTATTAACGGTTGTGATGCTTTTATGATTCGCGGTTTCTATTTCGGTCAATAATTGTTGACGTAAATTATAGTCGCGCGCTACTTGTAATGTGGGTGTTGTGGAATTAATAGACCGATTTTGCGTATCCCATTTTCCAAACATAGTCAGGTGTGTTTGTGTGACATACCCTTCAGGATCAATATGATTGATTGCAGCACCACCATTGTCATAAGAATATTGATCGACACTATCTTTCGCAGGATTTTTAGTTAACAAATCTTCTACGGCATCCGTCATAAATCCACCGGTTAAACCAGTGGTATCAACCGCTGTTGCATAACGATATTTTTCTAATGCCTCCTGAAAAACAGGATGCCACTCTGTTGTGCTGGCTTGACCTTCTGGGCCTATCGTTAAAATAATTCTGCGATCATAGTCGCAAAAATAATACGTTGTTGCAGGTTTAGTAGGATCGCCATCATCAGGCACAATATCTATTTTTGCGATATACAATCCCGTCTTATCATCATGGATATGACGTAATGATTGATTTTCCCAAACCGCATTCATTTGTTGTGCTTGTTCCTCAGGTGTTAATGCGGCATTATTTTGAATCGCCATTATTTTTGCGCAAAGCAGGGGTGTTGCTTCACGAATACATTCTCCCCAGGCATTAAATTGTTTGGCGGTCGTATGTTTCGTCATCGGCACATTTCCGACTGATTGTTCTTGATCATCACCAACACTGGTTGCAATTTCATTTCCCATGATATCGAACGCATGCGTTTTGAAACGCGCCTCTGGAAGATGTTCGAGCGTTTTGCGATTCAATAAATCATATTGATCAATCGTGATCTGATCTTCTGTATTTTCCGCGGGAATTAACGTTGCGGGATCGGCTGCCAATGTTGGTTGCAGAGGGGCTTGATCAGCAAATTTTGTTTCTCTGAAAATATGTCCCGTCGGATAAAATTCTTGTTCCACAACATAATTGGCACCATCAACGCCATCGACAATCACACGCGCTTGACCTTTCGCATCTGTATAAAAATATTTAAAATAATCGTCAGTACTGGTTGTGGGTAGTATCACTGTATTATTTAAAATAATCGAAACTGGTGTTGCATAACAATAGTGTTTATTTAAAAATCCTGCCGGATTTCTTTGAAAGGTGGTGATATAACCCGCTGGATCTTGTGTTGCAATACTATGATGATCATCATCGTAAAATGTTGCATGAACACAATCGAGTGCGCCCGGTGTTCTACTTAAAGTGCCTTGTTTTAGGGCGTTTAATTCATCGGATGTTATTTCTGCATCATATGCAATTTTTAAAATCTCGTTATTACGTAAATCATAACGATGTTCAATCACAGCACCACGTCCATCGATTTCAAATTGCAATCGTTTGCTTTCATCATACACTTTGAAAGTGGTCACATCTTTTATTGCGTCTTTGATAAGATTTGTTGCAAGCCAATCAAATGTCGGTGGATTTGAAATTGAAAAAGACGATGTTAAAACTTTTGTGTAATAATTTGTTTTACCGGAATATCGATTCACATCATCATAAAAATTTTCACACACAAGTCCCATCGGCGAAAGGGTAAACCGCGGTCGATTTAAGCCATCAAATAATTGGTACGTTATTTGTCCGTCAATATCCGTTATGGCATTAACATGGCCCGCCAAATCATAATGATTTGTTTTGGTGCGTGTGATTGAATTGCTGGGAATTGCGGTTGTGGTTGTGGTGATTTGCCCGGCACTATTCCAAACAGTCGTTTCAGTGCGACCATTCGGTTCTGTTGTAACAAGATTTTGTGCTGCATCGTTGTAAGTAACATTTCTTGCTTGATTTAAAGCATTTTGATGCGATGTGAGGCGATGTAATTGATCGAATGTTTGTATTGTGGTCGCCGCAATATCGTTTTTGTTATTATCCACATCCATTTTTTGAGTGTGTATTGGAACGCCGCCCCATAGGGTATGGTTTTGAAATTGATTATCTGATGCTGCAAGAGAGTTTATTCCAGTGCCATCGGGGTTAATCTCACTAAAGTGTTGCACTGCTGTGCGTTGCCCACGATTATTGTCGGAAAAAGTCGACAACGTTATTTGATTGGGTAGTTGTGCTGTTGCCCAGGATTTTACATCCAGATAATGCAAACGAGTTTCGGGAGAAAGGGTTGCAACCGGATAAAAATTTTGTAAATACGTGCGCTCTGAATTCAGTGCACCTTGATCATCATAGCGATAGTCAGTCACCGCACCCTGGGGTGAAATTTTAAATGCAAGCACGCGACAACGAAGATGAAATACTTTTATCGGGCTCTCTGTATACACATAACGCGTGGTTGCCCATAGTGCATTATCAGCGGTACCACCGATTAATTCGCGTTTGATAATACATTCAAAGGTATTCGGATCATAATCAAATTGTGTCGTTTGACCATTCGGATCAATGCGTTCAATGACTTGCCCTAATCCATTAAAGACAAATTGTGTCTTTGCCAGGTTGGGTTTTATAAAATTTTTAAGATCACCGTTTTGATGATACGCGCACGTGGTTGTAAGCGTGGTTGTTTCATCAGGTGTGTCACCCGCTTGACTGTTCCACGTTACGATATGATTATTCGCATCTAACGTGGCTGTTTTTGTAAATCCCAATGCATCGGTTATCGTGGTTTTATTGTCGTCATACTTAAAATTAAAATAGGGACCAGCACTCCCTTGCTGAAGTGTTTTTATTTTCGCAGGATGATCGGTTGTGTAAGTGAAATTAACAGCGGTGCCATCGGTTTGTGTCATATTCGTTAATTGGTTTGTTGTACCGTTATAAATATACTGAATGTCATAGGGTGTCACACCGGGAATGGTTGCCGTTTGTAAACGTTTATTATCATCAAACGTCCACGATCCTAATAATTCGCTCTGTGTTTCACCGGTTTTTACAAAGGATAAACCCATGACTAAATTATTTTCGCTGAGGGTGTAAACGCCGGCATCAGAAGTGATGGTTTGCAATTTATTATTTGCATCATAACCATAATGCATCGAAAATCCGCGTGCATCATACACGTCAGTGATTTTTCCGCCGGAATCATAGTGATTTCGTTTGCCTGTTTTAGGATCACTCTGTAAAAAAGTGCCGTCGTTTCGTTTTCTGATAAGCGATTTTGAAGTGCACCCACTCGGTGCAACATACGCTTCATACACAGCATCCCAACAATAAGTAACCAATGAACCATCGCGTTCACTCATGATTAACTGAGTTTCATTAGCATGCACAATCTCAGGAATGTTATATGACCACGGATTGATATTCTGTGCGTTATACACAAAACCAAATTCCCAATCGCCGATGGTTTCTTGGGTTTTAACAACAGGTGATTTAACAATACTATTGCCAGTCGCGAGATTAATGTCAGGTAATACGGATGATTGACCACTGCCTTTTGAGCTTAACCATTCGCCGGTAAAAGCAGTGTCATCGTATTCGGTTCCGAGATTATTATTGGCAAAAACACGGAAGGGGTAATTTACTGTTTGAGACATGTTATTTTCCTCCTGTTTGTACTTGTGTACTATTACAAGTATTCCACGCGTCACTATCAGCGCGGGTGGAATACTATGCCCATTTTTTTTAATAAACAAGAAAAATTTAATAAAATGTTAATGTGTCCATTTGAGCGTTTTCAATGAAACATCGGTGTTAACTGCGTTAACTCATTCAACAACGTTTCCGTTCGCCGTGAAAAAATACCCGCCGTTAATTCCGGAAATAATTTTTTCGTGTCGACAATAATTTTGCCTAACTGTGCTGGATTTGCTATTTCAATCTCCGACCTTAATCTTCGCAGTCCATTTATTTTTTCTTCTTTTCGTTTTGATTTTCTGTGTTGATGTTCTAGCGTATTTTGTTCTACTTGCAGTTCTTTTTGACGTACATAAACCGCAATCGTGCTGATGGTTCGCCATAATCTCAGCATCATTTTCTCATGATCGAGTTTATTGAATTTAGTATCATCCATCATCATGACCCAAATGGGTCGTGGAATTTTCGTGAAGCATGCTGTTATTAAAAAATAAATGGCTTTTGCAATGCACCAACGATGAACCGGGTCATGCAATATTAGATTCTCTTTGACTGCGTTAATGGATTTGATCGATTCGATTGAAGGTAAATCAAGTATCTCGGGTTGTAAAAATTGAGCATGCAAATAAAAAAGTAATATCCCCAATGCATAAATATCTTGCGTGGGATGTGCTTGTCGTCTCTGTTTGGTTGTTGTGAATATTTCAGGCGGTTGTTGTCCATATTGTTTTCTATTTTCAGGGGTATCATTCACATAATCATTTCTGGGGTGATTGGTGGGCGTCATAAAACCAAAGTCGATAATAAATGCTTTTTCAGATTCATCGATAATGATGTTATCTGCTTTTAAATCGCAGTGTACCGCTTGATGTTTTTTGTGTATTTGATTCACTGCATCCGCTGTTTTTATCCAATACATGACAATTTGTTCTAAAGAAAGATACGTGGTGCCATAGAGCGTTTTACCTTTAAAATAAGGCATTAAAATATAATGCGGGTTTTTTTTATCGTTGATATTTCCTGAAAACACACCGACACCATAAATTTTTTGATACCAACTCGCCTCCACTTTAAAGTCATAGCCATAATGATACTCGTCATAATCATTCGGCAATTCTGCTTTGACTGCGCATTGCGTATGGTCATCCGCTTCGAAACAGAATACTTTTCCATACGCGCCACGTCCTAGCGGTTCGCCGTGCTTTTGAAAAATTTTATTTTGAAACGTAAAAGCATCACCGCCTTCGTAGAGTAAAAAATTGGGTGCTTCGAGTAATTTAATTGCCAATGAAGTTTCTGATCTCATTATTTTCTCCTTAAAAAAATAAAAGCGCTGCCAACTCGATTAAAGTTAGGGCACAAATACAAACAGAGGTTTGTTGAGTCGCACAAAATAAACGTTTCTGAAATTATCTTCAATACCGTGTTTTTTGATAAAGCGTGCGTAAAAGTATTTGCAGTGTTTTTAATAAATTTAAATTAATAGATTGTAAATTCATGCGTCTGATCGCTCACATAGTTTTAATCTATCCTGTAACATCATGTAACATCATGTAACATTGCATGAATCGACTTGATCTATATTTCCTTCCTCAATACACTACGAATTAAGCATTAAAAATCATTTAAGGAAGTACATTATGCGTCAAATTGCTAAGCCATCTATTGCGAGCGACAGTTTACTCACTAGAAATATTCAGCCAATAAAACACGGTAGTGGAGAAATTACTCAAAATACTATTCATTACCAGTCAGCTGCTTTTAATAATGTGCAACTTCAGTCATTAACAATCATCATTGCTGAATCCGTTTTTTTATCAAAAAATATTCAAAATACAGAATATAAAATGAGAATCGAAAATAATATATTACATTTTGAGCTTTCTAGTTACGGCGCTATGTGCGCATTGCGTGATTACATTGAAATGGAAACACCTCCCGCGACAACATCGCAAGAACTGTGCCCCATTTCTTTACGCGTACCGAGAGATCCTTGCTATATTGAAGGATCAAGAACGCACGCTCGCTATGAACGAGAAGCGTTGGAACATGCATTGACATTACGCCCCATGGATCCAATGACCGGAGAAGATTTAATTAATCCTGTCATCAGAGAAGATGCTGCATTAAAAAGTACCAACAGAAACACGAATCCTTTTGCACTAGCAGATTTAATTGCAGATTATTATTGTAAAAACAAACCAAGCGGGTTGATCACGCCTCTCCCTCCACGCACAAGAACGACAGATATGCGTACTGCCGGTAATCCACTCATCGCTGAATTTTTGGATCGTTTTAATGAAGAGGTTCAACATACGACGGATAATTCTCCGGATGTATTGCGGCAAGCGCTTTACGAAATTTTACAAGACTATCAACGCAGCATTCGAACCAACGGAGTTCGTGGTGATTGGACTTATACACGACAAATGCGTGCGGGATTTTTTTATTCGACCCATAAATCATTTATATTTGAAGGCGGTTTATCGATTCAAGATTCACGTGAACGATTATTTTTAGTAGATGGATTAACCGATACAACGGCTGGTTCTGATGTACTGAATCCTACCAGCGGCAGTTTATTACATGCTTTATCTCCTGAAAAAGGCGTCATTAATTATATTGAATTGCAACAAATTTTAGAATATTTTGCGCAAGACGAACCATTGATTGACCCTTTAAAAACCAGATGCACAGGTGCAAGAATTGATTCTTCCAAAACACGTCAAGCATTATTAGGCGCACATCGTCTTGGTGAATTGATTCATTTTGTCAGAACCGCTTTGGAACTACATTATAAAAATGAACGCATTCAGATAATGCCAAAAAAACCCACTTCAAAATCAAAAAATGCGCCGTCTGCAAAATCAGCAACGACTCCCACTCAACGTTCTGGTTTTAGACTTTCAAAATCTATGTTGCGACGATTAACAGCAGTAAAACCACGTCCACCTCAACCTAGAAAAACAGCACTACCGCAGTTATCGAGTAGCTCATCATCAACTTCTGGAGGCGGATGCGGAACCTTTCTTATTCTTGCTGCAGCGGCATCGAGTGGTTGTGCTGCTGGTTGTGGCGGTGGCGGTGGTTGCGGTGCTAGTGGATGTGGCGGCAATGGTTGTGGTGGCAGTGCTAGTGGATGTGGCGGCAATGGTTGTGGTGGCAGTGCTAGTGCATGTGGTGGTGGCGGTGGTTGCGGTGCGGGTTGTGGCGGTGGCTGCGGGAGTTAATAACATGATTGGATTCGGTTTAGGTCTTTACCCGATACATTATCGAGATATTCTCGATACACTTCCAAAATCGGTCGACTGGTTTGAAATTATTTCTGAAAATTATATGGTCAAAGGTGGAACGCCGCTTTTTTATTTAGAAAAGATTCGTTCACATTATCCCATTGCAATGCATGGTGTTTCATTATCCATTGGCAGCGCAGAACCTGTCGATAAAACCTATCTAAAAAATTTACGGCGGTTAATAGCGCGGGTAGAACCGATGTGGGTATCAGATCATATCAGTTTTAGCAAAATTGAAGATATGTATTCTCACGATTTACTTCCTTTGCCGTATACAGAAGAATGTGTTGATTTTTTAAGTGAACGGATATCTCAAGTACAGGACTATTTGGGTCAACGTATTTTACTTGAAAATATTTCAAGCTATGTATCGTATGATCAAAGTAATATGCCTGAATATGAATTTATTCGTGCCGTCGTGGAAAAATCAGATTGTTATTTGTTACTCGATGTTAATAATATTTATGTCAATGCATTCAATCATCAATTCTCTGCAGAAGAGTATTTATCTCATATTCCTTTTTCACGAGTCAAAGAATTTCACATGGCTGGACACAAAAAAACAGAGAGTGTCATCATCGATACCCATGGCAGCAAAATTACGCAAGATGTATATAATCTTTATGCTCAAGCACTCCACTATGCACCCCATACTCCTACCTTAATTGAACGAGATAATCACACACCGCCACTGGCAGAATTGCTGACCGAAATAGCACAGATGAGAAAAATTTATCATGAAAATTTACATAGAAACGCTTAAAACTTTACAAAAAGATTTTTTATTGCATATTTTTCCAGATAAAAAAAATAGTGGTACATCCTCATTGCCTTATTTTTCAAATCATCAGAAAAAAAATATTACTATTTATCAAAACAGCTTTCAGAGTCAGTTTAAAAAAATACTGACGCACTATTATCCTGCGTCATTTAAGCTAATGGGTGCCACTCGTTTTCAATATTTTATGAATGAGTATTTATCGTGTCAAAAACCCAATCATTTTGTGATTTCACAAATGGCGGATGGATTTTTTCGATTTATGAAAAAAATGCGGTATCATCATCAATTTCCTTTATGGGTAGACCTTATTTTATTTGAAAAATTAATGGCACAATCGCATGTGTCAGAAAATAGTAAAATAGGTGATTTGCAGAAAATTAAAAAATTGGATGACGCAAGCTGGTTTGCATTGCGACCCACGCTCAATCCAGCCATTAAAATATTATTGACACACTATTCCATAGGAGAGCTTTGGCAAACATTGATGAAAGCTATGCCCATTCCGAACGTAACCTATGATAAAAAATTTTTTAAATATATTTTTTATCATCAATCCGCCACTGTTTTTTTTATTGCATTGAATGATGATGATTGGCGATTGATCCATATGCTCAGACTCAATCAATCGATCGATGACTGTGTGGCAAAAATCTCATGGAGAAGTATTGAAAAAATAAATGAATGGTTATTCAAAGGTATTCTGACGATATAAGCAATTCGCACGTGTCCATGAAAATGATGTCCTTGCCATCTTCAAGAGCGACAACTATTTTTTCACCAAAATTAGAAAATGCGAGTGGGTTGCAGTTTAGAGGATTGGTTTGTGCGCTATCGAGATTCTTGATAGCGCACAGTTTTTCCTAATTGATTCCCATTTTATCTTTGTGGAGTGCGTGATTGTTTTTTCGAGTTAGGAGCGCTATTTCCTAAAGTTCTTTTTTTCTTTTTCTGCCTTTCTTCCATGCCCACAAACTAAACCGAAGGAGGTTAGCCGTTTTGCCATATGTTCCTGACGTTGCTCTGGAGTAGTTGTATCTTTTTGTTGAGTTGGGGTTTTTTTGGGGTTTTCGTTTCGCTGTTTAAGCAGTTCGCGTGCCTTTTCTTGGAGTCTGACAGCTTTTGCTTCTTGAGCAAGCGCGTTTTTCAGGTCAGGTTTGATGCCTTCTACCAGGTACCTCTGGGCTCCAATGGCAGCAGAATTGGGGAGGTCACCCTCAGGTAGATTCAAAGCTGCAATTCTAGTATTAAAACCACGACTATTGTGTGAGTTGGGTGTTCGCAACGCTTGCTCTTGTAGTTTTTCAAGCGCCACGCGATCTTGATTTGT
>JABDDU010000018.1 GCA_013287435.1 Verrucomicrobiota bacterium | reverse complement strand
ATTATTATACACGAAATTTTTCTATTTGTTGTTGATGATATTTTTTCATTATCAATTGATAATGTTGGCTGTAGCTCAAGCGTTTCGAAAAGCATATTAATAAGTTCAATCGAAATTTTTTTTCTTTTGTAGTGAGTACTGATGGATTAATACGAAAACAATCGCATCAAACTTTATTTAATAGTCTCGACACTTGCCCGATCAAATACAACGGTATCGACAACAACGTATATTGAATTTTTTTGCCTTCATGCATCACCGAAACGAGCGTTTCACTTAGGCTATCGGAGTTGATACGCATCGCCAGTGACAATTTTTTCAATCCCATAAAATAATGCAATGATTTTAAACTACCCGTTGCACCTGCTTTTACTTCAATGGGAATAATTTTATTGTGATGTTGTATCACATAATCAATTTCGGCATTGGCATTTTTTTCCTCACGTGCCCAATAAAATAATTCGGGTTGCACGTAAAAGGGGAAAATCGTTCTGAGCAATTGTCCTGTTACTTGTTCTGTTAATCCACCGGAATGAATCAACGTTAATTCATTAACGTTTAACATTTCATTTAAATCAACGCCCAACAGAGCATTACATAATCCAACATCTAATACAATTTCTTTAAAATATTTTTCTTTGATCGTAGCTGCGATAGGCACACCACTGGCATTGACACAACGAACCGAGTGACATAGGCGTGCTTTATGCAGTAATTCCAGTGCATTTTTAATGCTGCTCGATTGCACAGATGAATTAACATGACTATAAATAAATTTTTCACCCAGCATTTTGGGAATTGATAATAATGTTTCATCTAGGCGCGCAACATCAAGACGACCATGATATTTTGAGAAATCATCGCGATAGGTCGTCAATAAATTTTGATGCACACGATTGACCATTGACCAATCTCGTTTTTTAATCCAACTTGAGACGGCAGCAGGCAATCCACCGACAAATAAATACTCTCTAAATTGCGTTAATAACTGTTCATGAAGCGCCTGCGGCACGTGATGAGAAAAATCAATTTTCTGCAAATAATCAAAAGCGGTCTGTTGATCTTGCGCTAATAAAAATTCTTCGAATGACAGCGGCTCAAGATGCAAATAATCAATACGCCCCACTGGCATGCTGAAGGTGTGTTTTGCTAAAACAAACTCAAGCAGTGAGCCCGTTGCAATGACTGGTAGCTCAGGCATCTTTTCTGCAAACCAACGCAATTTTGCAAGTATTTCTGGCGCAGCTTGAATTTCATCTAAAAACAATACGCTGGTTGCGACATTAATAGGACGACGATTTTTAACACCCAATTGCAATATCATTTCTTGCGGATCATTGGAATCAAATAGCGATTTGATTGTTGGCGTTTCTTCAAAATTAATTTCAATTAACGTTTTCCCAACCGTTTTGGCAAACTCACGTACAAGCCACGTTTTCCCTACCTGCCGGGCACCTCGTATGACAAGCGGTTTTCGATCATAGTTTTCAATCCATTGATTTTTAAGATAAGTTAAGGCAAGACGATACATGAATAACCCCTCTATGTTATTATAAGTATAGCCTACCTTGAATTTAAGTCAATATAATACTATGGTGTTTTAATAGTTAACTTATTAAAAGATGCTTGTGTTTTATATAGAAAATGAAGGTACCATGCTATCGAATCAGCGGTTTTTAATGACATACAATCAGAGCTGGCGAATCTAGGATTATATAACCCGCAGCTCATGCCAACGTGTCGTATATCGCAGGCTGCGTTTAATCTGCTTGACGTGCCAGTTTTTTTGAATGCCTTCTGCTGCTAAAAATAAAGTTTGTGCGCCCCACTTTTTATTAACAGTATCGAATAATCGCATCAACACGGTATTATCTGAATTGGTATCATGTTCAAAAAAATCGTGTTGTTGTGTTTTTTCTGATACTAAATCAAGCAATAGAATACCAACTTTTTGATAATGATAATGTGGCTTAAATATTTTTTTCATTAAATCCGTTGCGATACGGGTGATTAACACAGTATCGTTGCTAGGCAATAACAGCGTTTGTTGATCGCTGGCACTGTAATAGGGTTTTGTTTTATTAAAAGGACTGGTGCGTAAATAAACACAGATGCCCTGTGCTTTTGAGTGTTGTGATCTGGCTTTTTCGCAGGCGCGTGCAGCATAACTGCTAATGGCTTCTTGAAGGTCTGACAACTGCGTAACAGGTTTTCCAAATGAGCGCGAGCAAGTAATATTTTTTTTATGGTGTGCATCATCCAATGAAACACAAGAAATACCCTGCAATTCCATCACAATGCGCGTCATGACGATGCCAAATCTTTTCTGTAAAAATGCGGTGGGTTGTGAGCAGAGTTTGGAAACCGTATCAATTTTTAGCTGCTCTAATTTTTGCGCCGTTTGTTTGCCAATGCCCCATACATTGCGAACAGGAAAATCTTTTAAAATAATATTTCTAACAGTCTCTGATCGTAGATCATAAACACCGATATGCGGATATTGCTTCGCAATATGCGTTGCCACTTTTGCCAGTGTTTTGGTGGGCGCAAGTCCAATGGATACTGGCATGCCGATGTTTTTTAATATCGTTGCTCTGATTTTAATCGCATAATCCATCGAATTTTGAGCCATGGTATCTAATCGCACAAACGCCTCGTCGATGGAATACATTTCCATATCCGGACACAACGCGTTGATCGTTTTCATCACGCGATTAGAAATATCGCCATACAAAGCAAAATTAGAAGAAAACACTTGTACGTTATGTTGCTGACAGAGTTTTTCAATTTGAAAAAAGGGTTGGCTCATTTGAATTCCCAATGCTTTAGCTTCATTGGAACGCGCGATCACACAGCCATTGTTACTCGATAATACCAGCACGGGTTTGTTATTGAGCTTTGGATGAAACAATCGCTCGCATGAAGCGTAAAAATTATTGCAATCAATGAGTGCAAATATTTTATAGCGCGTGGATAACATTCGTTACCACTCCCCAGATGGATACATCTTGCAGCTCTTTAATGACAATGGGTTTAAAATCTTTGTTTTCTGGCATTAATAATAATTGGTTTTTTTCTTTTTTCAGCCGCTTGACGGTCAACTCACCATCGACCACCGCAATCACAATTTTGCCATTAATAGGATTAAGACTACGATCGACAATTAAAATATCACCCGGGAAAATACCTACATCTTTCATAGATTCGCCAGAGACTTTGACAAAAAAAGTGCTAGCGGGATTTTTAATTAGGTATGAATTTAAATCCAGCTGCGCTTCGATATGATCATCTGCTGGCGATGGAAAACCAGCGGAAACTTTATTACTATACAAAGGCAAGCGATGTCCTTTGGTTTTAATATACGATTGCACCTGTGCAAGCATGCCAACCGGCACGCGCATCACTTTAGTGACATCTTGGTATTGACCAGAGCCGCTCTTGCGCCCTGCTCCGATTCTTTTGCCGCCGTGATTCATGCTATTCCTTTTTGAATGATGTAACACAATTCAATATAGCATATTCGGTTGATGAACACAGCAATAGCTATCGATAATGTATGATTCAACTAGGAGAAATGAATGGATTTACAATTGACTAATAAAGTTGCGTTATTAGCCGCAGCAACTGATGGTTTGGGGTTTGCAACCGCACAAACCTTATTAAAAGAAGGTGCAAAGGTTGCTATTTGCGGGCGAGATGAAAACCGTAATTTGGCTGCCAAGCAATCTCTTTTGAAAATTGCCGATGAAAGTCAGGTATTGGTGTATTCATGTGATGTAACGAACGAGTCGCAAGTAAATAGTTTCGTACAAAAGACCATTGAAAAATTTAATGCATTAGACATCGTGATTACCAATGCTGGCGGACCACCATCTGGCACATTTGAAACATTGGATGCAAAATCATATGAAAAAGGATTTCATTTAAATTTAATGAGCGCTGTTTATTTATTAAAAACAACGTTACCGCATTTGAAAAAAAGCAAACAGGCGAGTGTGCTCACAATCACCAGCCGCTCTGCAAAAGCGCCTATCCCGAATTTATTGATTTCAAATGTCATTCGTCCCGCTGTGCTCGGGCTTACCAAATCATTATCTCAAGAGTGGGGTGAATACGGTATTCGCGTAAATTCAATTTTGCCGGGATGGACAAAGACGGAACGCACTGTTTATTTATTACAAAAACGCGCCGAAAAATTGAGCATTTCGTACGAGGATTGTGAGAATGAAGTGATCAAGTCATTGCCATTAAAGCGCATGGGTGATCCACAAGAATTTGCCAATGCTGCGACATTTTTGGTTTCACCAGCGGCGAGCTACATTAATGGTGTTATGTTGTTGGTGGATGGAGGCGATTATTCGGGATTACTATAATGCGAATTATTTTATTTAGAACATTATTTTAATTGGCGGGCTGATTTTGTGGTTTTATCTTTTTCGTATGTGATTTTATTGGTTATCACCAAACAATTGTAACAGATCAGGCCTCGTTGTCTGATTTAGTAAAACGTCGAGTTTGAGATGATTTTTTGTAGTAAATTGAGTTGAAAGCGCAGGTGTACTTGATCGTACATCGAGCATTTCAACGAGATTTACTGCAAAAAAGCATCCAAAATCGGCGTTTCTATCTACGGAGTGATCTGTTACAAACAATTTTTTAATGAGGCAATTCATACGGTCCAAATCCGTCATAAGCATCTGCCATGTTTCGTATGAGGTGCGAGTCAGGAGATATTAAACAGGCCGTTATTGTCGAGCCATTCTAATATTTCCAGCAGGAGGAATTTTCTCAGTACTTCTGATAGGATTGATGTCTAATCCACCACGTCTTGTGTAGCGCGCATGAACGGTTAATTTTTCCGGTTGGCATTTCGTCATAATATCAACAAAAATACGTTCAACGCATTGCTCATGAAACTCGTTGTGATTTCGGAACGATACGATATATCGCAGCAAACCGGCTTTGTCTATTTCAGAACCTGCATATAAAATTTGAACCGATCCCCAGTCGGGCTGCCCTGTCACTAAGCAATTTGATTTTAATAAATTAGAATACAGCGTTTCAGAAACGCGTTTTTCTTTGTTGCTGGTTAAAAAATCAGAATTGACTGTGTAGGTGTCGATAGAAATTGCTTGGTTATCGATGCTCTCGCCGTCGAATTTTTTTAAGGATTCCGTATAGCAATCGTCAACGTCGCGTACAACAACATCAACATCCCCTTCGGCTGCCTCTTGAATGTCGCGCTTTAAAATTGATGTAATCTGATGAATGGATGTAAAGACCGTGTTGTTAAATGAGTTTAAGTAAATTTTAAATGATTTCGATTCGATGATATTTTTTGAATCACTGGATATGTCAAATCGCGCTATAGCGACAACAGGTTTACCCAACGAGTCAAGCCAAGAAATTTCAAACGCATTCCATGTGTCATATCCGTGAAACGGTAATTCACCCAGTATTCCAATTTCAATGCGCTTTTGTTTTCTTGCGATAGGAAACAATAATGTCCGATCGTATTGGTCAGCATAGGCTATTTTTTTTCCTAGCGGGGATAAGTTTACTTGTGTGTCAGTCATTTTGCTCAAACCCTGCATTCATGGTGTTGATGATTGGATTCTGTGTTCGACATATTGCCATTTCTGAATAAAATATCAATGAAAAATAGCAGTAATTCAACTTCGTAGCAAAAATTTTGTCGTATACAGAGCAATCGGCTTCTGTCAGTTCAGTATTTCGCCGGACATGAGTGTCATCACATACTTTACTATTTTTTTATAAATAAACTCTTTTATACTGCGAGGATTTTTCAGATTCATTCGAGACAAATACGGATTAAAAACACGGTCACTTTTGAAAAAGCACAGTGACATAAGGGTTAATCTGATTAACTGAAACGTTGAGCAATTTTTCAAATATAATAATGCCCTTGCTAGTATTTCTTCTTCTTTTGTTAAGTCACTCCCAAAAGGATAAGGCATGCAATAATCGAGCGCTTGCATTTCCCGTATGATTGTTTCAATTTTTTCAGGATAATTGTTTTTATAACAGTCAGGAATTTCATAATCACTCGATAATTTTCCTGTTTTTTTCGCTTTTTTTAGTAAAGCCGTTTGAAAACGCGAATCTGTAATAGTTAAAATAGCCTTGATCACATCAGCGTCCGTTTTACTGCGACAATCAGCAATACCATATTCTGTGACAATAATGTCTCGTAAATATCGAGGTAGTGTCATGTTAGGATAATCCCAAACAATGTTGCTGACCGTACCGCGTTTTGTTTCTCGCGTACTACGACAATTCATAATGGAATAGGCACCTTCCAATTGATGTGCCATGCTCACAAAATCATATTGTCCACCCACACCACTTAATTCGCGATAATCCTGCAAGCCGTCCGATATAATTCCGCCGAGCAGATTGACCATCAATGAGGTATTAACAAATCTGGCGTTTTTTCTCTGTAATTTAAGCAATTCAGGAGACCAGAGCAAGGTATTGGTTCTTGCGATTGATACCATTTCAAATTGACTCAGTTCGTCCTCTGATAAAATATGCAGTTGTTTGTAAAAATCTGCACTGCCTAAAAAAAATCCCGCATGCATTATTTTTCCTGATTTTATTTTGTTATGGGGAATTGTATTTTTATTAATTTTTTTCGAGTGTAATAATTTTTGCAGTTCAATATCATCGTAGACTTTTTTCTTCAAAATGTTTGCCTGATAAAGCGCCATATATTCATCACTGAACATTTCTGTGGATGCATATAGTCCTTCATTAAAAACATGGATTTCGCCGATTGTCGAAATGATACGACCAAATTTTTTCTTGACCTCCAATGTACTTAATAAATCTTGATAGTTATTATTTTCTTTGTGGCGAAGAATAAGAGCGCTCGCTAGCGCAATGCTGAGATTGCCAATACCGATTTGCAGGCAGCCATCATCTTTTATTAAACAACTGGTGTATAGTCCAATCAAATGATCCTGCGCACTCAACGCCTCACGCGGCAGGGGAAACAGCGCGGGATAGTGTTTGGTATCAATAATATCTGTAAATGTTTCTACAGTCACTTCTGCAGTATCCCCGCGCATAAATGGCAAATGAGCGTTAATCTCCGCAACGATTGCTGTTTTATTTCCTCGCAAAGATTCTGTGATTAAATAATCTTTTAGGTCATGAAATAAATCCGTGTTACAACTTAGGCTCACGATTTTTTCATTATTTTTTGAGGGTGCTACGAGTTGTGCCAATACATTGATGGATAACTGAATGACATCTCTGGCAATCGTTGAATAACTGCTATTGATATAATTTTGCTGTACCGTTGCATTATTTAAGAATTTACCGGGCGAAAGAAAAAATTCAATGACGGTGATATTGTGCGGTAATTTCTGTAATTCACGCGCTTTTTCAAATAAAGGCTCTTCATAATTTTTAAGGAGACGATCAAAAATCGGGTTCAAAAAATTGCTTTCCAGTAGGTTCTGAGGTACTGGGCGAGAGAGTGTTAAACCTGTAATAATTGTTAATTGAATCGATGCATCATCACAGGCTAACTGATACAGCGCGTTTAATAACCCAACGGGTTTTCCCAAACCCAAAGGGACGCCTATTGCGATCTTTTTTCCGACATCTGCAACAATTTTTTTTGCCGCCGCTTCATGATGGGTAAAATAATTAGTCATGATGACTCATGTTGGCAACGACGAACCTCACAATACGATTCAACACGATAGTCACCGCTTTGTTAGTCGCTAAAACGCCGCTGTAAGGATTATTTTCGGCTACCGGTACAACAGTTTCAAAAACACGGCTCGCGATGACATTACCGGTTGTTGCATCGATTAATGTCGCTTCCAAAGATAGTCGCACTTCACTGTGTGCATGCAAAAATTCTTGTTTCAACATTAATAATTTTGTATTGAGTTGATAATTTACCGTTCCTGAAAAAGGTGCTGTTACGACCGCATGAAAATAATGACAAGCGCGTAACTGATCAGTAATTAATGCTAATAATAAGTCTGCTGGCGGTGCGATCCAACGATGGTCAGCAAATACATTTAATTGAGAGGGAGTTTTTTCATACATCATATGTGATGTCGCATAACCTGGTGCCGCTGCCGGTTGGTTCACTAAAATTATTTTATGAGACTCTGGTTTTCGAAAAACCACTGTTTTTATAGCTGAAGGAGTGAAAGTATACGTTGAGACAGGCGTTGTTTTGACGGGCGATAAAGAACAACTTGATAATAAAATTGCGCCAAAAAATGAAAGAATAATTTTTATTTTCATTGTCACTCCTGCTATTCACCCGGACCTTTTTCCGCTGGCTGTTTACCCCGCACTAATATACTGGGATTTTCTTGTAAATCTTGCGTTAATTGATTGACGTTTTGTAATGAGCTTTTAAGCGATTGACGATTTTCATCGTCTAATACTTTTGAAATACCCGAACTTAAATTCTTTATTTGTGTGGCCACTTCCGGTAACGTCTCGCTTAATCGGTTTAACAAAGAAGGTCGAGAGGCAATCACAGGCATTGTTTGTCCTGGCAGTGTTTTTAATAAGGGTGCATTTTCTGTTTCTGCTTTTAAGTTGACATAAACAATCCCCGTGATTCCTTGCATATTTAACGTCGCATAGGTACTGGTTGTAATTTTAATTTTTGGATCGATGGCCAACTTCAATCTTACCAACTTAGAATTATTTTCATCTAGGCCGATAGATTTTACATATCCTACTTTGACACCACTAAAATGCACAGGGCTTTCCACGGTTAATCCACCCACATCTTCATGCATCAAAACAAGGTACATACGATAGTCTTTTTTATTGCTTATGCCACTTAACCAAAAAATAGCAACCACCAAAGCAATAGACAACCCCATCACAAAAATACCGACCGCTGTATAATTGACTTTACTCTGCATGCGAATTTCCTTGTTTGCGATGTCCGCTAAAATAAGCTTGAATCGCAGGATGCGTATTTTTTTCTACCTTTTCCATCGTATCATCTGCCAACACTTTTCCCTCGCCCAAAAAAATGATGCGGTCGGGCACGTATCGCAATGTTTCTAAAGCATGCGTTACCATCACAAACGTCAACCCTAAATTTTTTCGCATTTCTAATATTAAATTATCTAAATCACCGGCACTTTTGGGATCTAATCCTGTTGTTGGCTCATCTAAAAAAATCAATTCAGGATCTAATGCAATCGCACGCGCTAGTGCAGCCCGTTTTTTCATTCCACCACTTAATTCGGCAGGGTATTTAATTGCAGCAGTAGGTTCTAATCCCGTCATCGCGATTTTTAAATGTGCCAATTCTTTTTTTGATGATTCTGGTATCGCTGCAAATTTATTTAATACATACAGGACATTTTCAAATACATTTAATGAGCTAAATAACGCGCCGCCTTGAAACATAACACTCCATCGTTTTTGCACAGACAGCGATTCCTCTTCAGACGCTTTGTTCATGTCAATACCAAAGACTGAAATATCTCCACTGGTTGGTATCATTAATTGCAAAATACTGCGTAATACAGTTGTTTTTCCGCAACCGCTTGCGCCGATGATCGCTACAATTTCCCCTTTTTTGACGGAAAAGGAAACATCTTTGTGCACCCATTGATTACCCAAATAATTCTTTAGATGTTTTACTTCGATTATTTTTTCGTTGGATACCATTCTATAAATCCATCCAATTAAATAAAATAGAAAAAATCCCATCCGCTAAAATAATTAAAAATATGGCTTGAACTGCCGCTTTTGTCGTTCGTTCACCCACACTTTGTGCACTGCCTGACGCTTGAAAACCCTGATAACACCCTATTCCTGCAATAATCAATGCAAACACAGGGGTTTTTACCAAGCCAAGATATAAGTGTTTAATAGCCACTTCTTGCTGAAAACGCACTAAAAATGCGTGATAACCAATGCCTATTGTATTTTTTGCCATAATCATGCTGCCTAGAACACCAAAAATATCACCCCATACAACAAGCAATGGCAATGCAATCAATAATCCAAAAATTTTAGGTATCACCAAACATTCAATGGGTGATAATCCCATGGTTTTTAACGCATCAATTTCTTCATTCACTTTCATCGTACCCAATAAAGCAGCAAATGCCGTACTGGTGCGTCCTGCAATAATGACGGATGTAATAAGAGGTGAAAATTCTCGTAAAATAGCAACACCGGATAAATCGACCATGTAAATATTTGCACCATAAACACGTAACTGAACGCCCAATTGATAGGCGACAACCACGCCAATCAATAACATCATCACCGCAATAATAGGTAATGCTTGATATCCACCCACATCAATTTCATAGAGAAACGTGCGCCATTCCAGTTTGATTGGTTTTTTCAGCATTTCTAAATAATTCACAAACACTTCGCCCAGAAAAGCAGAAAATTTCAGGAAATGCTGGAATAACTCTACCGATTTTTTTCCAAGACGATAAAAAAAATGATGGTGTGAAATTTTAATCGGCTTTTTTTTCATCGCGTCAATGTCAGTCACAACGACTGAAAACAAAGATTGAAAACTATCGCTTAATCCATTAATTTTTGCATTATTTAATTTTTGCTGGATTTTATAGAGTAAAAGCGCGCCTGCCGTGTCCATCTGTGTAATTTGACTGGCATCAATGGATTTTATAGTTGTCTGATGAGCAGCGGATGTTTGTGTCCATTCTTCTGCAGCGCTTATATCCGCAATAAGCCAACTACCCGCCAAAGACAATACAGAGTCGCGATCGTTTGAGTGAATAGAAGCGAAATCAGAAATCTGTGACATCAATTATTCCTTATCATCCCTGTTCAGAGGTATTTTCTTTCGATCAGCGATTAACTGATCCACAACACTCGGATCTGCCAAGGTGGATGTATCACCCAAATCATCAAACTCATTGCTCGCAATTTTTCGCAAAATGCGCCGCATGATTTTTCCGGAACGTGTTTTGGGAAGTGCTTTGACCCATTGTATTTCTTCTAATGTCGCAATCGGACCGATGGCGCGGCGCACATGATTATTTAATGTTTGTTTTAGTGCATCCGTTTGTTTTCTTGATTTTGTGACAATAAAACCAAAAATACCTTGACCTTTTATGTCATTGGGAATGGCAACCACCGCTGCTTCTGAAACAACCGGAACAGAAAGTAAAGCGCTTTCAACTTCTCCCGTACCAATGCGATGCCCTGATACTTTGATGACATCATCATTGCGACCCGTAATCCAAAAATAACCTTTTTTATCGCGATAAGCGCCATCACCGGTGAGATATTTTCCGGGTACTTCTTTAAAATAGGTTTCGACAAATCGTTTGTGATCGCCGTAAATGGTTTTCATAAAACCAGGCCATGATTTTTTAATCACTAATCTTCCAGGCGACTCATCGTGAATGATCTTTCCTTTTTCATCCACAATTTCAGGCACAATACCAAAAAAAGGCCAAGACGCTGAACCGGGTTTTAAAGGTGTTATATGCGGCAGGGGTGAAATTAAAATGCCGCCTGTTTCTGTTTGCCACCAAGTATCGACAATAGGACATTTCGAATTTCCAACCACGTGATAATACCATTTCCAAACATCAGGACTAATGGGTTCACCCACCGTTCCCAATAATTTAAGGCTTTTTCGACTGGTTTTTTTGACCCATTTGTCACCTTCATGTCGCAGCGCACGAATCGCGGTGGGTGCCGTATAAAAAATATTGACTTTGTATTTATCGATGATTTCCCAATATCGTGAGAAATTGGGATAGTGTGGCACACCTTCAAATAAAAGTGTGGTGGCGCCATTAGACAATGGCCCATATAACAAATAAGAATGACCGGTAATCCAGCCCAAATCAGCGGTGCACCAATAAATATCACCGTCTTGATAATTAAAAATCGTTTTAAAGCTCATCGTAACAAATAATAAATAACCGCCGATGGTGTGTAATACGCCTTTGGGATTTCCGGTTGAGCCTGACGTGTAGAGAATAAAAAGCGGATCATTGGCATCCATTTTTTTAGGCAGGCATGAAGCATCCACTTCTTTTACAGCGTCGTGATACCAAATATCCCGTTTTCTATGCATAGTGACGTGATTTCCAGTTCGCTTCACCACAATCACTTTTTTAACTTTGGGACATTTTTTTAAAGCGATGTCAGCATTTTTTTTAAGGGGAATAATTGTACCGCTACGCACACCTTCATCTGCCGTGATCACGAGTCGACAATCTGCGTCTAAAATACGTGTTTTTAACGAGTCTGAAGAAAAACCACCAAATACCACTGAATGAATTGCGCCAATACGTGCGCACGCCAACATGCTTATCATGATTTCAGGAATCATCGGCAAATAAATACAAACACGATCGCCTTTTTTGACACCCTGTTTTTTTAAGACATTCGCGAATCGGCATACTTTATCATGCAGCTCACCATACGTAATTGTTTGTGAAACAGCAGGGTCATCGCCCTGCCAAATAATTGCTGCTTGATTGGACCGTGTTTCAAGATGACGATCGATGCAATTATAACAAGCATTTAATTTTCCACCGATAAACCAACGGGCATTGTGTTTTTTTAAACTGCCACTTTTTATTTTTTTCCAAGGGGAAAACCAATGAATCAATGTCATCGCTTGTTTTGACCAAAAATGATCGGGATTTTTGATTGAATCCCGAACCATTTTTTTATATTGCGTCAGATGAATAGACGCTTTTTTATTTAGCATTGGTTTTTTCACGGGAGCTTACGTTTATCAAATAAATGCATCACAAGCGATACAACAAATAACACGATAAAAATAAAGAAAATAATGCGTGCAATTTCTGCCAACGCAATAGAAATACCCGTAAAACCAAAAATACCTGCAACAATAGAAATAATGAAAAAAGCGATAACCCACGTCAATAATTCAAATGTCGTTTTAGTGGCATACAAAAGAAAGGATGCGACGAACATGATTAAAAAAATAATAAAAAGAATTTTGGCAATACCGGCAGCTGCAACAGCAATACCTGTAAATCCAAGAAAAGCAGCGATAACAGCAACAATAAAAAATAGTAAGACCCAAGCCAACATAATCATACTCCTTTCTTTTTTTACTTCTTCCCGTATTTTTTTGCCATGTTTTACTTCCCTGTAAATTTTACCATGAGCAGAAAATAGTATACCTTTTTTGGATCTAAAAAGAATTAATAGTAATGTGCTTTGTAATTTCTTGATTTTTCATCAAAAATAAATCATAAAATATGATCTATAATTCTCTGGCGATTATCTCATAAGGAGGAATTAAAATGAAAACATTGATCGTAATAGCTGCGGCATCGTTATGCGCTGCAGTCTCGTTCTCTACGCTAGCTCAACCGCACGTATATTGGCAATCTGATGAGTGTTGGATTGATAATGGTGTTAAATATTGTAATTACCCGCATTATCCTATTTACCAACATGCTTATATCGTTGAGCATCCTATTCACTACAGGGTTCATTATAAATGCTGGAAACGACATCATCACAGACATCTGTATTGCCATCCTTATTATCGTTATTATCGATGGTAGACAGTTGCAAAATGTGAGTGAAGGTTAGGCGCGATCAGTTTA
Source organism: Verrucomicrobiota bacterium (assembly GCA_013287435.1). Classification (GTDB taxonomy): domain Bacteria; phylum Pseudomonadota; class Gammaproteobacteria; order Coxiellales; family Coxiellaceae; genus 2-02-FULL-42-43. The sequence goes on along the minus strand of JABDDU010000018.1, from coordinate 14,517 downwards.
ATCAAAGTGGGTCGCGCATAACTAAGGAACGCAAAACTCAAAATACTACATGGCATGATGATACATTTACCTGATTATTCCCTTTTGCATTGGATACCACTTCACAGGATTCAAGACTAAAAAATCTGCTGGGTGCGAAAGTTTTCAAGGTTTTAGTTTTAGTAGATAGTTGTTCGCGGGTAGGACATACCAAGGTGATACTTTTACCGGCAGGAACTGATCCGTGATACAATGGCCCATGATTAAGACAAGTTTCTGAGTCAATTGTGTTATCGCAACACGTTATCGCATCAGATGATAGTGTTTTACCTAATGCCGGGTATAATAAGAAATAAGCATCAGGAGTGTCATTGTTAAATGTAATGGTATAGGTGATTGTGGCGACCGCTGGCGCAGGCACACTGAAGAGTTTCTTTGCAGTTGCAGCTTGCGCCATACTGATTGAGATAAAAAATGCGCCAATAAAAATAATGAGTTTTTTTATATTACGTTTCATCAGTGTCATCCTAAATTTTTAGATAATTAATAGTATAATGCGAATTAATAGCTAAACTATCGGTAGCGAGTGAATGTTGGGGTTACGGATGGTTTGAGGGGAGTGTGTGTGGCATGGATGCCACACCAAGCAAGCCTACAGGGATGTATTCACGGCGTCTCTCCGAAAACCATCCTAACCACAACATTCCGAGCGGATGCAAAAAATTCAGCTCTTAATTCGCATTATAGCGCATTTTTTTGAACAGTGACTAACGTGAGTAATTGTTAAGACATTCAAGGATGAAAAAATATGTTAATCATACGTAATAGAATCATTTTATTTTTCTTGCTTTTTGTCACCACTTTTTCTGCAATGGCATGGAATCATGGTATTTCGATTGGATATGGTGGAGGCAGTGATATTAATCATCATAACAATACCAATTCTGGTGCATTTTTATCTGCTGAGATTTTGCCGATCAAACAAAAAAGCTGGTTGAATATGACCTTCAATGGTTCCCTAGGACAGTTTTATTCAACGGCTGCAAAAAATAAAAATTTGTTCACCACAGCCTTATCATTGGCATTTCGTTTTTATGGTTTTCAATCTTTATCAACACATCCTTTTTTCTTAATTTCAGCAGGACCTGCTTATCTATCCAGCAGAAAATTTGGTGATAACAATCAAGCCGCTAATTTTGCTTTTCAAAGTGTTATTGGTACTGGCGTTGAGATTGGTCAGAAAAATAGAGCGGATTTAAATGTACGATTAGTGCATTATTCTAATGCATATACAATGAAACCCAATCAAGGGTTTAATATATTTTATATTGTGTCTCTGGGTTATTTGTTTTCATAAGATAAATGAATACCTAAATTGCTTTGTTGAAATCGCTGTCGTAGTATGAATTTGTGTCTTTAAACAGAAGTAAAGGAGTACTTATGAAAAAAATAATTATTTTCTCAATAATATCAGTGGCGCTTGCACTTGGCTTGGGTGGCTGTGATCGTCGTTCAATGGGTGCGATGGGTGGCGCGGGTGTTGGCGGTGTTGTGGGTGGTTTGGCGGGTGGTACTACGGGTGCTGTGATTGGCGGCGTTGCCGGTGCGGGACTTGGTAGCCATCTTTCAAAATAGAACCAACATTAAAATCCCGGATTTCTGGGTAGTGACACCTTCTCTAAAAAATTTCCTTGGAAGTCTTTTGCGGTGTCTTGTAAGAGATCAGACAACGAGGCCTGATCTGTTACCTTTTTTCTTAGAGATTGTAGCCCACGATTGTGGGCTACAAGTAATTTTTGTTTATTTTCAGCGTGGCCCCATTCTTCTTTCCGTTTGTTGAGCGCCAATTCCGTTCTGGGCGTTTTTTAATTGACGATTACGAAAAAAGCGTTGTCTATTATTGGCAGAATTCTGCGATTTGGTGTTCCCGGAATTCTTCTTTGCCCCGTTAAATGCATTAAGCGTCATAAGATTAGCCAGCCCCAACCTATTTGCTTCATTGTAGGCTGCTTTAGCTTCTTCGGAGTAACCTAACCTATGTGCTACTTTGATAAAGGCATTGTATGTCTCCACATTAGCCACCTTAGCCTTTTTTGCTGCCTCATAGGCTGTTTTAGCCGCTGGGAAGTCATCTAACTTATCTGCTACTGTGATAAAAGCTTTGTATATCATCACATCATCAGCCAGCTCATTTTTCGCTAAATTGTAGGCTGCTTTAGCACGTACTAAAGCACGTACTTTAACTTTCCCCGTACCTGCTCTGACAATTTCCTCTGAGATGGCCCTTTTAAATGCCTGGATCGTCTCATCATTAGCCAGCCCCAACCCCTTTGCTTCATTGTAGGCTGCTTTAGCTGCATCGAAGTGACCTAACGTTCCCGCTACTTTGATAAAGATGTTGTATGTCACCACATTGGCCCGAGCTGCACATTGTTCCGCTCTCACTGCCTTGTAGGCTGCTTTAGCTTCTGGGAAGTCATCTAAGTTACCTGCTACGGTGATAAGGGAGTTGGATATCACCACATCAGCCAGCTCATTATCATCACCCAGCTCATTTTTTGTTAACTGGTAGGCTGCTTTAGCACGTGCTATATCTTTCTCCTTACCTGCGTTGACAATTTCCCGTGAGATGGCCATTTTAAATGCCTTACGCGTCTCATCATTAGCCAACTCCAACCTCTTTGCTTCATTGTAGGCTGCTTTAGCTTCTTCAAAGTAACCTAACCTACCTGCTAATCTGATAAAGACGTTGTATGTCACAAAATTGGCCAACTTAGCCTTTTTTGTTGCCTTATAGGCTGTTTCAGCTCTTGGGAAGTCATCTAAGTTACCTGCTAGTGTGATAAGGGAGTTGTGTATCACCACATCAGCCAGATCATTATCATCACCCAGCTTATTTTTTGTTAACTGGTAGGCTGCTTCAGCACGTGCTAAAGCACGTACTTTATCTTTATCCTTACCTGCGTTGACAATTTCCTGTGAGATGGCCATTTTAAATGCCTGGCGCGTCACACCATTAGTCAGCTCCAATTCTCTTGCTTCCATGTAGGCTGCTTTAGCTTCTTCAAAGTAACCTAACCTACCTGCTAATCTGGTAAAGACAAGGTATGTCACCCAATCAATCTTCTCGCTAGTTTTTCCTTCATAATAGGCTTCTCTGGCTACTGGGAAGTTACTTTCCCGATCTGCTTTGTTGGCTAACTGATCTGCTGCTTCGATAAGGGCAGCGTATGTCACCTCATCACGCTTGTCCTTTGGTATTGCGTCGTACGTTTCTTTAGCTTCCGCGAACTTACCTAACTTACCTAGTGTTGTGATAAAGGTATTTTCTATTACCACATCATACAGCTCCAGCTCATTTTTTGTTAACTGGTAGGCTGCTTTAGCACGTACTAAAGCACGTACTTTATCTTCATCCTTACCTGCTCTGACAATTTCCCGTGAGATGGCCATTTTAAATTCCGAGTGCGTTTCATTATTAGCCAGCCCCACCTTTTTTACTTCCTCGTAGGCTGCTTTAGCTTCTTCGAAGCGATCTAACCCACGTGCTACTTTTATAAAGGTGATGTATATTTCCACATCAACCAGTCCCGCCTTTTTTGCGTCCTCGTAAGCTTTTTTAGCAGCTACTATATTTTTCAGCTGACCTGCCGTTATAATTTCCGATTTGATGGCAGTTTTACATGCAAGTTTCATCTTCTCATCAGGCAGCTCATTCGGTGTTACGTCCACATAAGTCTTTAGATAAATAGCTACTAGATCTGTTTGAAAAAAACCTGTAGCAATTGCTATTTGAATAAAAGCTTTATTTATAGATTCAGTATTTAATCCTTGAGTGCCTGTGTGATTATAGAATTGCACTGCCTCTTCGAAACTGTTCTTGCTTATTTCGAGTTCACGCAAAACAATTGGCGTGATTGTTTTTTTTTTGATGTTTGCTATGTCTTCTTTGCTTTCTAGGTTATTGTTCCTTAAAATTTCTTCAAATTGACGCAAATCATCAACGTGAGGCTTAATAGCATCTTCAAATTTTTTCAATCTATTTGCAAATGCCACTTGTTCTGGTCGCCGATCTTCTCGCCAATTTTGCCGTTTGTCATTACGCATTACACAACCCCCCATAATAAAAATTACAAACTTTGCAGGACGAAGCAAAATCGCCAATGTACGTTTTTTATTGTTATATTCGCGAATTTAAAATGTCGAGGTGGACTTTACCATGGATTTTTAAGTGAGCAAAACTTTTCAACACACATTGATTGCACTTGACCTCATATGCGATAAAATCACACCATTATTTTCATATTTCGTGTGATTTATTTTATGAACTCACTGAGAAAACAAGTTGCTTTATGTACTATCGGCTCTGTATTCGAGTGGTATGAATTTTTAGTGTTTGCTTTACCCTAATTCCAAAGAATTTTTCAGAAAAAATTTTGTATGAAAAAAAGAGAAATAAAAGAATGCATGCAACCTGATAAAAATAATATTTTTCTACGATTTATTTGCATGGTCGCCCTGCTGGACGTCGCTCCAATTCTTTATACTCCGACAGAAACTGATCACTCGATAATTTAGATATCAATCGCAATGCCACACGAACCACCTCTGAGTCACTTAGATAAATCATTTTTTTAGCAAGTTCAGCTTTGATCGATTCTATTATTTCGATATTAAAAGCGTTCAATGAAAATGATTTAACTTTGGCTTTTTTGTTTTGTTTAATTTCATCAAGCAAATATCCGGGATCAAGCATCGCTCTTATACCTTCGTTTTCTATTTGCATCATCTTCCCCTGCTCTTCCAGTATTTAATTGTTATTAACATTAATAATATTATTAATAAACAACTCTAATTTTTGCTCATACCTTGCTAATACTGCAACTCATTTTGTAAATCTATTCTGACTAACATCATACATTCCAAAGCGTATTTTTACACTAATCATCAATTATTCTGATTATCAACCAAGCAAAAGCATAAGTTGTTCGATAACATATTTATTTTATAATAATTTTTTTTGATTTATAAAATAGTAATGCGCATACTAACATAACAATATCGTTCGGCACGCCGAACAACGCCAAATTTTTATAATTGTTCTGAATGTTACTAATAGTATTTTGATTATGTTCTACGTGAAACAATCAAGAATTAAAAAGACTGTTCGGCGTGCCGAACAAGCAGAACATCAAGATTATCCTAAAAATCCTGTGATGCATGTTTCTCCAATTAAGATCACTACACGTAAATATTGCGAATACGATCTGTTACAGTGCTTGTCAATGGCGCAATGTAAAATCCACTTCTGTGTCAGTAGCTTTGTGTGTAATTTCTGTAACAAAAGAACAAAAACTGCCTTGACATTTTTAGCTTAATTTCAGGCGATTTTCACCAGGCCAGCTTGTGGATAACTCACTGAAAATTTACAAAATGAGTTGCACTATTTTACAAAATGAGTTGCGGTATCTTACAAAATGAGTTGCACTTTTTACAAAATGAGTTGCGCTAAAAAACAAGGAATAACTAAATAAACTTAATTAATCAATACGTTGTAAATACCCAAAAAATAAGCTAACAATATATTTAACAATAACTATAACAGTATTCTTTTAACCTTTTGTTGATATGTGCATAGATTGTCGCTGTTTGCAGCGACAATCTATGCACATATCAACAAAATAAAACAATTTTTTAATTAAACAAAATATATTTGTATTATACAATATTTCATGAAATACTTAACAAGTCGTAAAATACAATGTGAGATTTACAAAAAGGGACTTCAAATGAAAGCCGCTGACATTTTTAATACATTATTTTCTCGTGGTGAAATTGCTCTATCAACCCTAAGATCCGCAGCCCTAAAACCAGAATTAATCAAAACGCCAAAAGACTACTCCGTCACTCAAGCCTGTGAATTAATCGGGAAGGGAAGAGCAACGCTTCGAAATAAAGAATTAGATAAATCAATACAAAAAGCGCGCACAATAAAAAAAATAAAACGTGAAGAACGTATTTATAATTTAAAAGAAATTAATGCTTTGCGAGATCACTTCGGTACTCGCATTACCAGACCTAAACATAGCAAAGCAATTATCGCAGCTGTTGTTAATTTCAAAGGTGGTGTTTCAAAAAGCGTAACTAGTGTGACACAAGCACAAGGTCTGGCTGAAAAGGGATACAAAGTACTTCTGATTGACGGAGATAGCCAAGGATCAAGTACAGCGGTACATGGTAAAAACCCAGATAAAGATGTTGCACCACATGAAACATTGTTGAATATTCTGTGTGGAACTGAAACTGACATACGTCCAATCATTCAAAAAACACATTGGGATGGATTGGATTTTATTCCAGGCAATCTTTCACTGTATAACGCTGAAATGAGAATACCTCATGAAGTCATGCAACGTTCTCAAAACAAGCAAAACAATAAAATACCATTTCAACGATTATCAAAGGCGCTTGAGCAAATTGAAGATAAATATGACATTATCATTTTTGATACACCCCCTTCTGTTGGTGCTGTAACAACCAGCATTTTATTAGCATGTAATGCAATTTTAATACCAATTGTACCTGGCATTATTGATTTTAGTTCTACCGTTCAATTTTTAAAAATGACTGCAGAAGTATTTGGTTTTATGGATGATAAAAGTATTGATTTGATCAGAATACTTGTCACAAAACATAATCACAGAAAAGCTGCTAATGAAATCCAAGAGGTTATTAAACAAACATTTGGTAATACTGTAATGACAAATTACATGATTGAATCTGAAGCGATTGCAAGAGCGGCGAGCAGTATGAAAACGTTGCATGAAGTAGAGGAAGCAATAGGTGATAAAAAAGCCCATAAAAGAGCGATTGATTATGCGAGCAGAATTAATGATGAGTTAGAACGGTGTTTTCGTTTGGTATGGGAAAAACAAGCTCAGGAATTTAGCTCGTTGTCAGAATCAGAAGAAGTGGTAAATGGAGTAGTGCTCAATGAGTGAAATAAAAAATAATAAACCTTTTAGTGCCATTGCATCGTTGTTATCTGAAAAAACTTTAGGTACCTTTGATCTTGATATTGATCAACTATGCGAACAGACCTCCACACCTAAAAATAGAAAAAAAACTGAAATACAGGAGTCTATTTCAGACTCTAGTGAAAATGTAATTCAAAATACAAAATTTACAAAAAATGAAAATAAAGCTTTTCTAATGGAATTGCCATGCTCAGAATTAACCCCATGGCGTTATTCTGATCGTCCAGAAAATGAAATGGGCGACCTTAATGATTTAGCAGATTCTATTAAACAACATGGTCAACAATCTGCGGCATTAGTTAGAAAAAAAGATGGACAATATGAATTAATATTTGGTCATAGAAGATGGCGTGCATGTAAGCTGATCGGTATTCATTTGCTTTGCAGGGTTGTGACAGATTTAAGTGATGAAACTGCTGCAGCACTTCAAACATCTGAAAACTTTGATCGACAAGATATTAGTGATTATGCAAGAGCGTTAAGTTTTAAAAGATTGCTTGATAATAATGTTTTTGAATCCGAAGCAAAATTATGCGCTAAATTACGCATTTCCAAAACGACTATCAATGACATATTGTCTTACACCAGATTGCCAAAGGATGTATTAGACAACTTAACGAATATTCATAAAATTTCAAGAAGAACAATCGTTAAACTATCTGTTTTACTAAAAGATATAAATAACAAAAAATATTTGGATTCTCTGCTGGAAAAAATAAATGAAGGTGAAATAACGTCAACAAACATAGAAAGTTTTTTGACAAAAATGAAGCTAAAACTACATACCCATCCACCATCAATAACCCCTAATGATGATCTCGGTATAAAAGTTAAAAAAAACAAAGATGGATCAGTCAAATTTACAATTGACGTGCCACGAAAATTAGTTCCATCATCTGTTGAGAAAGTAAGGGAAGACATCAAAAAAATGTTTTCTTGATTTTTAGGAAATTTGAATGGACGCTTTACCTAAAATTACGAAAAATATTCGAATCATGCCGAATTCGTTTGCGCGTTCGAGCCTTTTTACTATTTCAGACACAAGACTTAATCGAAAATTTTTAGACAATGTAGAAATTTCATCGCCTTCAGGTATAACGATAAATTATAAAGGGGAGGAATTAAGGCAGGATGACGCAGATGTTTTTCTTGCCTTGATTTTTTTATTAAATTCTAATACAGCGAAAAAAGAAGAATTTACAACCGAAGCTACTTTTTCAGCAAAAGAATTGTTTGTTTTGATGGGGTGGCCCTATCGTAATTTTTACATAGACAAGTTAAAAAATAGTTTAGATAGAATGAAGGAAGCAGTTTTTCGTTATCGAGAAAAATTAGGAACCACTGCCATCTCAATTTTGGCTTATATTCATTATCCACTCAACAAATCCGATCACTCAGATTATGTCGTACGTGTTTCAAATGAGTTATTTAAACTTTTTGATACCAATTATACAAAATTAAATAATGAAGTGAGAAAAGTGCTTAAACCAATGGCTAGATGGTTATATGGATATTACGCATCTCACTCAGAACCATTTCCTCATAAATGCGAAACATTAAAAAATTATTGCGGTTCTGGATATTCTGATTTAAGAAATTTTAGAGTAGCCTTGAAAAGGTCTTTGCAGGAATTGATCGATGCGAATTTTTTACATTCGTTTTTTATTGATGCTAAGACGGATTTAGTCCATATCAGAAGACAGGACGTTTTAAAAAACAGTAAAGATATTTTCTTTTCCGAAGATTTACTAAATATCGTACATATTATTGCTGAAAATACAGAATTTCCAAAAATTGATATTAATGAAGTTAAAAGCTTATATCTAAAAAATGGCGGGCAAGTTGATCCTGAAAAAGATTTTGATGATAGGTTGCTTCGATCTTTAGATGAACTTGTTAAACATAAAAAATTAAAGGCGTACATGCCTAATAAGGATAATACGATATCGATCATTCGAAATCGTGCATAGGGATAATATTATGAGCGATGTGTCCATCAAGGAAGGACTATCTTACTTTTTTGGTGAAAAAGTAGGTGATGAAAAAATGAGTGACGAAAAATTATTGTATATACAAACGTCAAAAATAGTTTCATCAATAAATCAGCCTAGAAAAACATTTTCTGAAGAAGCGTTGGATGAGCTAGCTTCTTCAATTAAAGAACATGGAATATTGCAACCTATATTAGTGAGAAAAAAAGAAGACAGATATGAAATTGTTGCAGGCGAGCGCAGATATCGTGCAGCAAAAATGATGGGAGTAGAAAATATTCCCTGTATGGTTGAAGATATTTCTGACGAAGTTGCTTCAGTTTATGCCTTAATAGAAAACATACAACGTAAAGATCTTAATATAATCGAAGAAGCAGATGCTTTTAACAGGTTGATTGAATTATATGGTTTAAGCCATGAGGAAGCATCCCAATACGTGGGTAAATCGAGATCATATATCACCAATACAATGAGACTATTAAAACTCGGCGATAGGGTAAAAAAATTAATTTGTGAAAATGTAATTCAGATGGGGCAGGGCAGGGCATTGCTTATGTTGCCTGAAGATAAACAGATTGAAGCCGCAGAAATGATTGTTAGTATGGACTTAAATACGAGACAAACCGAAATGCTTGTAAAAAAAATGCTTTCAAGTATGCTTGATTTTAAAAAAGAAGCTTTAAAACCAGTGGTTTTGGAATATTATTCATCTCAACTAACAAACCATTTAGATTCAAAATTTAAAATTTCTCAATCTGGCGATAAATATAAAGTATATGGTGTTTTTAAGTCCGAATTCGATTTTAAAAAATTTCTCTCGATGCTTGGTTTAACGTGAAATCCGCATATGATTTTTTTTGAAAATGGCGTCATTCGCATGTTTCTAAAATGAAAACAAAAATGGAAAAAATATATAAAGATTTATCAAAATGGTATGTTATTTAAAGTGTTGGAGGGTGAAGTAGCGATGAAAACAGACTTTATGTCAATTGGATGTAGTGGAAACCTAATTGAGCATTCGACCCTGTAATGAGGCTAAAAAAGCAATGACAGAAAAATCAGAGCAGCGCCGCGTATTAGCACTGTGCATGCTGCTAACACCACTCATCGGCCTGGGATTTGATTTATATACACCATCACTGCCAGCGATCACCCATTATTTTCATATATCGCATTTTTCAGCGAATTTAACGATTATTTTGTATATTGCGGGATTTGGTATCGCGCAGCCGCTGGTTGGCATTGTCTCCGATCATGTGAAAAGAAAGCAATTTCTGATCACGGCACTGACCATTTATCTTTTATCCGCAACCGTATCAGCATGGAGCCCAACCATTACCGCACTATACTGTTATCGCATTATCAATAGTATTTGCGCATCCAGCATTGCAGTTGTCATTAAAAGCCTACTCGTCGATCATTTTACTGGGACGAAATTGGCAAAAGCGAATAACTATTTTACGATGAGCTGGTCGCTCACCCCCATGATTGCACCAGTGATTGGCGGATATTTTCAACATTATTATGACTGGCAATTTAATTTTTATTTTATGGGATTATGTGCATTGCTAGGATTAATCTTAAGTTTATTTTTATTAAAAATAAATCCATCTTCGCACCACAAAAAAATATTAACCTTGCGCAGTATTTTTGAAAAATGGAAAATATTATCTTCAGATAAGTTGTTTATTGCGAGTGTTTTAATATTGTCAGTAGAAAATGCAATCCTCTTTATTTATTACACGGTATCACCCTTCATTATTCAGGAATCATTGCACTATAATGCGGCGCAATATGGGCAAATTATGTTATTTGCCGGTTTATCCTATGTCATCGGCAACGTAATCAATCACCGCTTGCTCAATTATTTTGATGTCAAAAAAATTATTCACGCTGGATTAGTAGCATCACTGATTATTATTTTATTAGCAATTTTGTTTATGCACTCTTTACACAACGCGCCAATGAATATTTATATTATTACCATACCCATCTTTATATTATTTATGTGTGATGGCCTTATATTTTCAAATGTGGCAACCTGTATTTTGCCTCGATATACTCAATTTTCAGGAACAGCGGGTGGATTGTTAGCGGGATTATTGAATATTTTCGCAGCACTGATTGTTGCTTTTAGCACTCATTTTTTTGATTTGCATGATGTGTCAACTTTAGACTGGACTTATTTAATTTTAATTGTCTTATCGCTCTTTATTTTTATTTTTTTATAATGAATATGAAAATTTTTTTATTGATTACAATGTTATGCGATAACGCAGCGGTTAATCAATTGATGAAAATATTAGGTGGGCCTCATAAAGTGTGGCTAAGCATCAGCACAGGCATTGGTTAAATCTTAAAACCATCAATAACCAGAAAATATTCAACACAAATAAGCGCCATAATTTTTTTTGATATGTTTTTCTTCGAGTCTTTTTCAATATTAGTGATGTGCATTTCTTTTGAGATAAATGTTACTTCATTGTCATCTGTATTAAAAGGTGTTGCAGCGATAGAAATTTGATTCGCAACAATAGCATCCAGTTCTTTTTTTATTAACTTAGATTTTGCATTCTCAATCATGTCATCAGTTTCAAGACAAAATCCAACTGTAAATGGTTTTTTTGAAAGATTGGCAATATCCGCTAAAATATCCTTTGTTTTTATCAATTCAAGTGAAAATTCAGATGATAATTTTTTAATTTTTTGATCAACAATTGTTTTAGGTTTGTAATCAGCAACAGCGGCACACCCAATAAAAATATCTGCTTCCGACACATTCTCCATGACTGCTTGAGACATTTCATCTGATGTCTTTACTGATATAAAATGATTAATCTGTGGTTTTGGCAGTGCAGTAGGTCCGCTAATCAATACTACTTTTGCGCCTAATTCATAACAAGTTTCAGCCAAACAATATCCCATTTTTCCAGAGCTGTAATTGCTAATAAACCTCACGGGATCGATTGGCTCAATGGTAGGGCCTGCAGTAATCAAAACAGTTTTACCGCTGAGCAATAAATTATTTTTCTTAATAAGCTTATCAACAATTTTTTGTGGTTCTTGCATGCGCCCTTCGCCAATATCTCCACACGCTTGTTCGCCACTATCAGGATAGTAAATTTCATAACCATTATTTTTAAGTTGATTAATATTATTTTTTACAAAAACATTTTCCCACATAACTTTATTCATAGAAGGCGCTAATGCTATTTTAGCATTTGTTGCAAGACAGGTGGTTGTTAGCAAATCATCAGCTAATCCGGCGGTTATTTTTCCAATAATGGAAGCGGTTGCCGGCGCAATTAAAATAATGTCTGCCCATTTGGCAAGATCAATATGCATCATGGGTGGATGAGCGCTATCAAATAATTGATCATATACAGAATGCTGCGATAACGTTGATAACGTATTTGAGTGAATAAATTGCTTTGCATTTTCAGTCATGATTACTTTTACATTAAAATTATTTCTTATCAGAAGACGAATGATCTCAGCAGATTTATACGCAGCAATACTACCAGTAACGCCTAATAAAATATTTTTAATGCGAGTATCTTCGCTCATGGATTATTTTTCTTCCAAATTAAATGCAAACCATGCAAAATAAGATCGGGCACATTTAATGCGAACAAATTTTCATTTTCAAATAATTGTGCATAGCCGCCTGTTGCTAGCACAACCGTTTCTTCGTTATTAAAAACGTGTGTTTTATATCGATGAATAATTTCTTTCACAGCGCCTAATTGTCCATAATACAGACCTGATTGAATATTGGTTTCTGTTGTTTTTCCTAATGCCACTTCTGGTCGTATGATTTCAACAGAAGAGAGTTTTGCAGTATTTTGAAACAGCGCTTCCATTGAAATTTTAAATCCAGGTAGTATTGATCCACCCAAATAAACACGCTGCTTGGATATCGCGCATACCGTTGTTGCTGTTCCAAAGTCAATCACAATAATATTTTTATTAGGAAAATGATGCAGCGCTGCAACTGCATTGGCAATACGATCAGCACCTAATTCCAGTGGATTTTTGATGTCCAATTTCAAACCTGTTTTAATGCCAGGCTTTAATTCAAGCGGTGTGAGTAAAAAATATTTTGCACAAGCAGCTACAACCGAATAATCAAGCGATGGAACCACTGAGCTTAAACAAATTGCTTTCACAAAGCTCGGATCAAACCCATTTTCTCGTAAAGCATTTTTTAAAAACAATCCTAATAAATCAGATGTGCAAGGATATTGTGACGGATAGCGAAAACGTAATTTGATTTCATTATCGACAAATAATCCAGAAAAAATATGTGTGTTACCAACATCTAAACAAAGAATCATATTCAGTGCCCCTTATTTTTTATATTAACCAAGATGGGTTTTATTGATTCGATAGCGGGATCTATAAAAGCATATGATAAAATAAATATTTCATCGCCAATTTCACATTTTCTGGCAGCGGGTCCGTTGAGTGAAAATGTAAGACTGTCTGGTTTACCCGTAATAACATAGGTTTCAAAACGCTCACCATTATTTAAATTTACAATTTGCACTTTTTCATTTTCTTGAATATTGGCTTGTTCCATAATTTTTTGATCAATGGTGATGCTTCCAACATAATATAAATTTTTATCAGAAACGGTCGCGTACGAAATTTTAGATTTGAGCATATTAATTAACATACGCCTGAGCCTCACTAAAGTTATCAATGATTCGGATGAATCCTACTCTTAATGCAAAAAATAAACGATTGTCATGAATTTCAAAATAATCACAGTGTAATTTTAATTCAGCCATTTTCTCTTTAATTTCATTGAGTGAGTGAGAGCGGTTAAGATAAAAAAATTCGTAAAATGTTTCTACTAATTTCCTTTCGCTAGATGATAATTTTACATTGCGGGAACTAAATGGAAGACCAGAGGCTTCTCTGAAAGTATGACATAAAATGATTTCTGTTTGTATAAAATATTTTTTTATTAATTCTTTGATTAAAAAATATTGCTGATAGTCTTTTTCGCCAAAATAAACGTTATTGGCACGAATCAGCAACAATAATTTCATTATGATCGTCAGAACACCGTTAAAATGTCCCTGGCGATAATGTCCTTCCATTATTTTTTGAAAATGAATGATCAGTCATTAACTGAATGTTATTACCGTTTGGATAAATGCTGTCGATATCTGGTGCAATAACATAATCCACATTCAGATTTCGCGCCATTGCAATATCACTATCAAATGTTTTCGGATAATTTTCATAGTCAGCAGGATCATTAAATTGCGTTGGATTAATAAAAATACTCAGTACCGTAATATCATTCTCCGATACTGAATTTTTTATGAGAGAAGCATGTCCCTGATGTAAACACCCCATAGTGGGCACAAATCCAATTTTCAAATCCGTGGATATATTATTTCTCATTGTTTGCCACCGAGTTATGTCATTAACAATTTGCATTATATTTCCTCAATAACTGTGTTCAGCTGCAGGGTATAATTTTTCTTTTACTTCTG
>JABDDU010000017.1 GCA_013287435.1 Verrucomicrobiota bacterium | reverse complement strand
TGTTGATGCTACACTCAAAACTGCCATATCTGCAGGCGCAAAAGTGATGCGTTCTGCTGAAGATATGTTTTATGGTGATCGCACCGCCATGTTTGAAGATCCGTTTGGTTATCACTGGTGTATTGCAACATGCGTTGAAAATGTAACACCAGCGACAATTAGAAAACGCGTGGCTAAATTATTTGGTGATAAAAAATAATTAAACGTGTTTTAAAAGAGAAAAATGATGTCCAAAGTTGCAGTGATATTATCCGGTTGTGGTGTATTTGATGGCAGTGAAATTCATGAGGCGGTTAGCACATTACTTGCATTGGATTTAGCGGGTGCAACCTATGAATGCTTTGCACCCAATATTGCCCAAACGCGTGTTGTGAACCATCTGACACAAGATATCAAAACAGATATTCGTAATGTGCTTGAAGAATCAGCACGAATTGCACGTGGAAAAATTCAAGACATTAAAAATGCGAATCCCGCAAAATTTAATGCTGCAATTTATCCCGGTGGACATGGCGCTGCACTCAATCTTTGCGACTTTGAAAAAAATGGTGCCGCAATGACAATCAATCCTGACGTGCTGCATTTTGCAAAAGGTATGAAAGAAGCTAAAAAACCGCAAGGATTTATTTGTATTGCGCCTGTCATGATTTCAAAAATCTATGGTGATGGCGTTTTACAAACAATCGGCCATGACGAAACGACTAAAAATGCTATTGAAAAAATGGGTGGCAAACATGTGGACTGCACTGTTAATAGCGCCATCGTTGATCAAACACATAAAGTGGTTAGCACACCGGCTTATATGCTCGCACAAAGAATCAGCGAAGTGTATGCAGGTGTTAGTCAGCTGGTAAAAGATGTGTTAAAAATGATTTAAGGAAATAGCAATGTCACTAATACCAAACGAAATTGTTCCACCATTTATCGGAAAAACAGCCGATGGTGTGTTTGATCTCAACACATTGCACGGAAAAAATGTGGTTATTTATTTTTATCCCAAAGATAATACACCGGGTTGCACCCTGGAATCAAAAGCCTTTCGTGATCATTACAAAGAATTCCAAGAAAATAATACTGAAATTGTCGGTGTTTCTCGTGACAACATAAAATCGCATTGCAAATTTATCGATAATCATCAACTCAATTTTCCGTTAATTAGCGATGAAGACGAATCGATTTGTAAATTATTTGGTGTCTTAAAGCAAAAAAGCATGTTTGGTAAAAAGTATATGGGCATTGAACGCAGCACATTTTTAATCGATAAAAACGGTGTTTTGCGGTATGAGTGGCGTGATGTATCGATCATGGGTCATGTGAAAACGGTGTTGAAAACAGTTTCTGAACTCAATGGCAAATAGATTTTATTCAAAACTCAATCACAAAACAGCGAGTTTAATTACCAATGACCGCAAACGTTGGCGTGTGAGCTATGGTATGTTATTTAAAGTGTTAGAGGGTGAAGCAGCGATGAAAGCTGACACTATGTCAATTGGCTGCAGCGGAAACCTAATTGAGCATGCGACCCTGTAATATTTGCGAGTGTTAATTCAAACAACACTTTTTGAATTTCTTACCACTGCCACATGGACAAGGATCATTTCGCCCAACTTTTGGTCCCTGTGATGCAGTTTTTTGTTTTTTTGGCTCACGCATTTGATGCATCATTTCCACGCGCTTTTTACGCCAATGTTCATTAATCTCGATGACGAAATCTGATAAGTATTCTCCCGCACCTGTAAGAATTTCTTTAACACGAGCAGGATCACCCTTTGCTACTATTTCGATTTGTTTATCATCCAATGCAAGCACTGTAATTTGGGAAAAAGGCTCTGATATTTCGTTTGCATTCCACAAGGGATCAAGTTGCGCTGCACTCGTATAAGCGTGTGCCCACACTCTTTTTTCAGCCAAAAGATTTTCGCTAATGCCGGCGGTTTCAAAAAAACGCTCGATGCTAAATGTATTTTCACTCAGTTTCGTGCAAATATCGTTGTAGAACGACATTACAATACCAAAGAGCCGTTGAAATTCTTCGGCAGAACTAGATTTATTATTGAAACCCAAATGATTGATCCATTGACTGGGCGGCATTAACCCTGGTGAGCTAATCACAGCCGTTAAAAACCCATGTATTTGTACAATATTTTTCAATTGGTGTTGCGCTAGAAATTCGCGCAATTGTGTTAAACGATCATCTGTAAAATCTGCAATGGGTCGCATAGCTACCTCGAAAATTTAAGCATATTACACAAAAAATAAACTAATGTCTCTTTTTGATAATCTAATAAATACAGATAATCTCTAAATTGTTAATATGCACTTCTCCAGGATGATTCACAAAAACAATGTACTTTTGGGGCGAATTTGTCACAGTTTATTTTTCATTTTAATTTATGGTCGATTATCTTGGTCTACCCATTTATCTTTTTGTAGTAACCATTATGACGCTGTTGTTGTTTGTGAAAATCTATTAGCGCAAAATTATCCAAAAGGCATAAATCAATATGATGACCATCAATCCAAAAACTCTAACAGGTTCTCGTCTACAGCTGGAAGTGATGAATCCCTCTCATTTTGAAGCATTAAATGCAATCGCCCAAGACAAAACTATTTGGACTTACGCAACATTTGATACATCGGATAATTATTTTGAAGTATGGTTTACTAACGCAATAAAATCATTTCAAACAAATGAATCTGTCCCGTTTATTATTCGACGATTATCAGATCAAAAAATAGTTGGCAGTACGCGATATTATCATATTAGCCCCGAGCATCATCGATTAAGCATCGGCTACACCTGGACTATTCCTGAAGTGTGGGGCACTTTTGTTAATACTGAAAGCAAATACTTATTATTACAAAATGCGTTTGAAGTGTTAGCTGTCAATCGCGTTGAATTTCTGATAATAATCAACTTACATTTCGCAGCAAGCGCGGTCGCGATAAATTTATCATCGTCCGCATCTCTTGAAACTGGTTCTTTCAAAATTACTGGTGATACAAATTCACCGTAAATTGTGACCAAATCAAGAAATGGTGAAATATCAACACCAGGATATTTTTTTGAAAGAATATTTCCAACGCTAACATACTCATTCAATATCTCAGGTGAGACGATGAGTTTAATTTTTCCGTCACTCCAAGCATTTAAAATCCGCTCAGGATGTCCTGACCAGAATATGCCTGACATAAAAACGTTAGTATCCAGAACTAATTTAATCACTTTTTGCGAGCAACCTTTATAGCTGATTTTATAGATTCTTGAGTAAGGCCTACCGCTTTTGCCGATTTGCGCGCTTTGATAATCAAGTTTTTATATTCACTCATACTGGGACGTGTGACTATTTTTAAAATAACCACATCTTTTTCAGCGAGCACTAAAAATTGATCGCCTGAATGCAGACCCATTTTATCTCTAATATCTTCTGGGATCACAACCTGACCTTTTGATGACAGTTTTGTGGTTGATACTTGGCTCATATGCTTTACCTCTCTATCTTACTGGTAAGATTATAGCATATCACAAAAATTATGCTAATGTTTTGTGGAATCACTTACAGAGATTATACGCCTAGCTTAGCATCACTTTTTGGCTAACAGTCACTATATGATATTGCTCAACGTCAAACTCAATTTTTTCAAAAAACACTCCATAATAAATTAAATATCATATGATTCATTTCAACCATGCTGCTATTCTCAATGATTAATGCAAAAATCGGATTTACCAATTGAACAATAATTGTTTTTCGTGATGTAATTACCATGTTTATATTGATATCGACGTGCTTTGGCAAAAGTTTTATTGTCTCATTGTATACTGACTGTTTTTTCTTGAATTCTTGCGCCTGCAGCGTATCTTGAAGAAGTAATTTTATATTCAATTTTAATTTGGCTCGTTTTTTAATAAAAGTTTCAAAAAAATCTGGATCAAGATCGTACCATTTATCTTGATTGGAAATAACGAGATAATCTTCATCATCTTTCAAGTCAGTTAATAAATTTGAATATACAGATCGGATACCCTGAAGACCATGAAATTGTTTTATTAAGCTTTCTGATGGTCGTGTTGTAGAGTGCAATGCTTGCAATCTTGGCAGAACTGTATTTAATAATTGTTTTTGCTTTTCAATGATGACACCGAGTTGATTCGGATTTTCCGCTGCGATTAATTTCTTTTTTCCTTGAATTTCATGATGCGCTAATCCTCTTGTAATCAACGAATCAATTGTGTTGTAGACCGTTGAACGTTTAATACCACTTGATTTTGCAAGCAGTAATATTGTTGTTGGTCCAGAGTTCAATAGTGCCACATAGAGTTCCGCTTCATTACTATCCAAGCCAATGTCATTCAAATGCTGTATTAGATCGATTTCCATCATGCACCACCTATTTATAGTAAATGTCACATTTTCTGACAACATAATATACTGAAAAACAATGTGTTTCAATATAAATATAAAAATAAATACATATAAATTGACGTTTAATATTTTGCCATTTATACTGCGCCAAATAAAAGTTTTCGAGGGGCTGCTAAATGACGCGCTGTTATTCTGAAGATATTTATAGATTTACAGAAAAATTTAACCTGCTTCGTACTTTTGCAGGTATTTTTTTCGGCACGCGCAATCTTGTTTTCGCATGTGGTAAAGCAGATAAATTAAAAGAATCCCCTGGAGAATATTTTTGTTATGCAACAGCATCTGTTGCAGTTCTGTCTACCGTTTCTATTCATGCGTGGAAAGCATGCTATGCGGAAGAGGAAAAATTAACATTGTATGAAAAAATTGTTATGACGATAGCCCGAATGGGCGTTATTTTTTCAGCTTTAAATATTGCGGCACTCAATAATGATTTTGTGATTGCAGTAAATAAAAATAATGCGGCGCAAATATCGTATGCTATCGCAAGTTTTTGCATGGCCGCATTTGCAATTTTATCCAACCCCATACAGGAAGCAACAAAAAGCAATTCTGATTTTATTTCATCATTTGTTGCATCATGTCCAAAGTCTGGCATTTGGATTGGTTTTATCTTTGCTGGATTACTTACTCAAACGGTTGTCTTCGAAAAAGAAAAAACACCGGTTGAAATGACTACGTTAAGTGTTGCGATGGCAAGTTTGTTTATTTTTGAGTGGTCTCTTTGTTATGCTGCGATTATAAAAAGTAGATCTGCTGAAAATGCAAAAAAATTTATTGAATCGCCATTAAATGCAACAGCAGATTGCTATGAAAAAATAATGTGGTGGATGAGCTTTATATTAGATTGTACGCGCTCATTAATCAGTTTTTTTGCAAGCGTGATGGTTATTCCCAATATTTTTGGGCTCTCTCCAACATTTGCTCTTGCAACACAAGGAAAAGTACAGCAAGGCATTTATGCTTTTCTTTTCGGGTCCACGATGTTGTTCGGTGTTAATAATACATCAAGAGTTGTGTCAACAAGACTGATGTTATGCGACACGAATATTACACCAGATACTCAAATGAGAGAAATTCAACCATAAATCCAAAACCAATAGGAAAAATATTATGACAACTTTTCAAAAATTATTTTCAAAACGAAATCCAATTATAGCTTGTATACATTTACCTGCTTTGCCTGGTGCGCCGTTGTATGCGGGCGATATGGACGCTATTTATGATGCCGCTATAACAGAAGCAAAAATATTTTCAGAGCACGGTGTAGATGCGTTAATTGTAGAAAATTTTAGGGACAAACCGTTTTATCCGAATCAAGTACCGGCAGAGACAATCGCAAGTTTAGCAGCGGTCGGGCGTGAAATCATTAAAGCAGTTTCAATTCCTGTTGGTGTTAATGTATTAAGAAATGATGCGCATGCGGCAATGGCTATTGCAACTGCAATTCAAGCGCAATTTATTCGTGTGAATATTCATATGAATGCGGTCGTATCCGAGCAAGGTATTATTCAAGGTAAGAGTCATGAAACATTGCGACTGCGTGAACATTTAAAATCAAATGTACTCATTTTTGCAGATGTTGGTGTAAAACATGCAGCACAATTGGCGCCTCGTGGTCTTGCGACTGAAACAAAAGATTTATGTGAGCGAGGACTGGCTGACGCAATTATTGTCTCTGGTGAATTAACAGGTTCTGCAACCAGCGTTTCAGATTTAGAAACAGTTAAGCAGCATTCAACAGTACCTGTTCTGATTGGAAGTGGTGTTACGCCGGGAAATTTAAAATCACTTCATCAAGCTGATGGATTTATTATTGGTAGTTATTTTAAAAAAAATGGGAATGCCAATAATGAAATTGAAATTGCGCGAGTAGAGAAATTATTGTCAATTGTTTAGCGAATATAAAACTCCACTGATAAAGCGAGATTTGTTGCGAAGAGAGTGAATACACGTCATGATTGTTAAAAAATTGAGATAACAATACTATGAAAAAATTTGCAAAAAATATTGCCTCAATTTACGGCAATGTAGGTGATGCGTGGCTTTCTGTATTGCCAAATTTTTTAAAAGAAATTGAAAATACTCACGATATAAAAATTGAAAACCCATTTCAAAATTTAACTTATCGTTATGCTGCCATAGCAAAAAAATTGGATGGAAGTGAATGCGTTTTTAAATGTGGTGTTCCGAATAAAGCCCTGGTCAATGAAATTCATGCATTGCAATATTTTGACGGTAATGGTGCTGTAAAATTATTAGATTCAAATGAAAGTGAAGGGTGGTTGCTACTCGAAAGATGTTTTCCCGGTGTTTCACTTTCAAAAATAAATGATGATCATGCAACATTGGTTGCTATTCAAGTCATGCAATCATTGTGGCGGCCGATTACCGAAGAAAACTCGAAATTTCGGCATATTAAAAGTTTGTTGCAAGGTTTGCAACGTGCTGAGCAATCAGACCCCCAGTTCCAAAAAAATTAATTCGTGATGCTATTTCTATAAGCGAGGAATTATTATCTTCGCTGGGTGAAATTGTGTTATTGCATGGTGATTTTCATCACGATAATATTTTAAGTGCATCACGGAAGCCATTTTTAGCGATTGATCCAAGTGGAATTGCCGGAGAGCGTGAATATGAAATTGGTGCGCTAATGCGGAATCCACACTCGATTATAGAAACACATATGAATTTAAAAAAATGTTTTGATCACAGATTATCAATTATTGCTGAACTCACTGGATTTAATCGGGAACGATTGTTGATGTGGACATTTGTTCAAGCAGTATTGGCGGCGTGGTGGCACGTTGAAGACAATACAAACGGGATTGAAAATATGCTTCATGTCGCTAATGTTTCCTATGAAATGATTCTTAAAAAAGAATAGCGGTTTAAATTATGTTATCTTAACCACAAAAAATTATTATAGAATGATAAAGTTACATTTCAACAGCACATAACTGGGAGCGCAACATAAGATTGCAAGGGTGTTTTTGGTGAACCTGAATTTGAAATTCCATTGTCGCGTGTTACCAACCCAATCACAAAAAAGAATTATTATATCGTTTAGATTGTTTTATTGAACAATCTCAATTTGATAAAAAAAGAATTTACGGATGGCTATTTTCGAAATCGGTTTTGGCGGCATGGTGAACGGTAGAGGATAGTGGTTCAGTTAATAACTTAACCAATCGATTTTTATTTGTTGCTGAAATGATGAATTCACAGGACAACTGAATATGAAAGTTTTTTTATTTATTGTAATGGTCTTTTTATTTTCTAATACTTTTGCTGGCGAAGATAAGCTTAATGCAATCATGAACACCGTTTCGCAAAAACTACATCGATTAGAAATCAAGGATCATGTTGAAATTGGCTTATCCGCTATTGAGACTTATAACAACACGCATATTAATTTTAATGCCAATAAGCGTTTTCCAATGGATAGTACATCTAAATTAATGACGGTATCTGCTATCTTGAAAAAAAGTGAAAGCGATCCCGATCTTTTAAAGCAGAGAATATTTTTCACAAAAGCAGATGTTGAAAAATCAGGTTATGCGCCTATCACAAGCAAGCATATTAAAAGTGGAATGACTGTTGCTGAGCTTTGTGCTGCTTCGCTTGAATATAGTGATAACGCAGCGGTTAATCAATTAATGAAAATATTGCGTGGACCTAATAAAGTCACTCAATTTGCACGATCTATTGGGGATAAAAAATATTTTCTGGTGCGATGGGAGCCAAAGCTTAATTCTGCTATTCCACACGATAAACGTGATACGACAACGCCATCCGCAATGGCAGATTCCGTGCAAAAACTAGTATTAGGTAATGCGTTAAATTATTCTCGACGCAAACTTTTGCAAGATTGGCTAAAGCATTGCAAAACAGGTACCAATCGTATTCGCGCAGGTGTTCCGCATGACTTTATCGTTGCAGATAAAACAGGAACTGGCGATTATGGTTCCATCGGAGATATTGGTGTTATTTGGCGTACACATGGAAAACCGGTTGTGCTTGTAGTATACGTTAGACAAAATGAAAAAAATGCGCACACATCTGACAAAGTGATTGCAGGGGCGACAAGAATTGTGATGAATGCTATGTCTGTTCTTCCTTAGGCAAAGTTAGGAATACGTTCAGTGAAGACACTCAATTCATATCGGGTGGATGCTTTTGCATCATCGCTATTCACAGGAAACCAAGCGGCCGTTTGTCCATTAGATAAATGGTTGACTGATGACCAGATGCAATCCATTGCAGAAGAAAATAATTTATATTTGAAATACGCTGAAGTGTTTGAAGTGATTAAAGGTGATTATTATTTCTTACCCAATAAAATGCTAGAAGAACTATTATCTTAAAAAACCCATGTTGCCATTAATAATGCAAAATGGGTTTTTATTACTTTATACAGCAATGTAATTTATGGTGTTATTTGTTTGTTCTGTACTTGATTTTCTACCAACAAAATTCATCAATCTTGCCCAGCACGAAGCACTTTTGTGCAAGAGTGATTCATGTGTGTTTTGTGACCGTGAATTTTTTATGCATGTGTAAATAGAAGCCATTAAACAAATCAACGCACCTAAAAAAATGAATCCACCTAATGTTTGTAAAATTATTCCTGTGACGGTAGAGATCTCACAATTTCCAAAAAATATTTGATTATTAGTGCTATTTTTTGTGGCATTGTGACTGATAAATGGATATAAATTTTGATAGTTTTTGGTTTCACAAAAATTTAAAAGTAAGTTGCAGGCAGCAGTTAAATATGATGGATTATAATTTTGAAACTGAATCCAAAATAGTTGGTTAGCATTGTCATAATCTTTTATTCCGCAAATGCCGGTTGCAATGCCAGTTTGAACACAGGTATTGGTATATGCGGTAAATTTCCCATTTGACGAGCATTGAAAGGAGGGGGTATCACTATTCGTTGAATTCCCGATCCATACCATATTTGAACTGTGCGACAAAATTCGATTCAGCGTGTATCCGAGCATAAATAAGAACGCGCCCATCATTGTTGCGATCGTTGATACTTTAATATCTTGTTTCATAAACACCTCGTTTGTTTTTATTATTTCGCCACATTATTTTCAGGGCAAAATCAAACAAACGGCGGCGAGATGATGTGTGTTTGTGCATATAAAAAATATGCGCGAAAGCCACAGCAGACGAGCTGTTCACATGACTTATCTTCTTTCATCCGGACTATACCGTCGGCTTTGGCATTTCACCAAATCTGCTGACCTTTTTCATTGCTGAAAAAGCGCTCGCGGGCTCTTTTATTGTTACAAATAAAAATACCGCCGGTGGGGAATTACACCCCGCCCTGAAGATAATTGCAGTCAAATTAAACCTAACGAAGTGGTTTGTCAACACGGTATTTTACGGTAATCGACCAAAAATTTGCGTCGTTCTCGCAAACGATACTAAAAATTGATCATCATTGATAAAATTTTCCAGATCATTCAAAAATATCTGAATTTCAGTTTCTGTTGCGATGCCAAATTCAATATAACGATTCTTTAATTCATTCATCAGAATAACCATTATTTTTTTCTGATGTTGCTTATAAATTGGTTGAATGAAATTCACGTGAATGGTTTTTAATTTCAATTCTTGAAAATAATAATAAAGTTTTTCACCAATATCAAAATCAATATTTTTCTTTGTAAATAAAGCCATGACCAATTCACGATATTTTCTAAATACAGGTGATTCTGGATAACAAGCAGTCACACTATTGGTTGCTTCCTCTGAAACCAGAATACCATTAGGTTTTAGTAATTGCGTTAAGTATTGCAATCCGTCAAATGGGTTTTGAAGATGCATCACTAAAAATCTTGAGTAAATAAGATCATATTTTTTTGTTGTGTTCAAATCAAACAAGGATGATGCGATAAAAGTAATGTTATTCGATTCCGAGCAATTTTTTTTAGCAATGTCAATTTGCTCTGGGCTAATATCAACAGCGGTAACATGACCATTATCACCCACCTGTTTTGCAATCCATCGTGTCATGTTGCCAGTCCCGCAACCCACTTCTAATACCCGCATTCCTTGCGTTAAGCCTGCTTTCAAAAGCAAATCTTTGCTGGTTTTGCCAAACAATTCATTGAGTAGCAATAGGCGTTCTTCATCATCTTTACCAACGCCAATGACATAGCTGTTTTCATTCATATCATTCAAGACCGTAATAATGTTTTTTATCTGTTTCGGTAAGAGATACCCGAACTTGTGTATCCTGTTTTTTTATTGCATTTGAAAAATCATGATAAATTTTTTCTAATAATATTTTTCCAGTGCGATTTTTTATTTCATCTGTTCGGCCTGGCAACATTTTAATTCGCAGAATAATATAGGCGTTGTTAGAATCGCCATCGCCAATCACATAATCAGAAATTTTAGTAACGCTGGATCGACAAGTGCGTAAATCTGTTTTTATTTCGTTCACTAAAATATCATGTGTTTCTAATAAAAATGATTTAATTTTCAAATCAATTTTTAGATTATCAGTATATTCAAAATTAAGAATTGGCATTTGTTTTCCTTAGGGGATATGAATATGTTGCTCCGGCGTAAAAGCCGGTGTACACGAAATATGTAGCGTCATATTACCATCCCAATAAAATTTTTCATTGGGTGCAATTAAAACGACGTCGCCTGTTTTTAAGGTATGCTCAACATCGTTAACAACCACTTTTCCAACACCTTCCTGAACATAAACAATTTCTTTAGAAATAGTATTAGCGGCACATCCTGAATGAGGATATCGAGAGGATACTTTGACGATTGCAAAATCAATGTCACGATCCTCGATGGGAAATTCTGTTACGACACAATATTCGCTGTTTTTGCGTTCGATCGTTTGACCAGCGTTACATGTTTTCATAATAAACCTTTTTATAAATTTTATATTATTCCAATTGATTTAAGCCAAGTTTCAGCTAATTGCGGCCATTTCGTTATTGCAAAATGAGTTCTTCGTAATCCAAACGCATGACCACCTATAGTGCATCCGGCATTTTTCCTGCTGGCCATATGGGAATTTGTGTATGACCTTTCGATGGCTGCTAAGTTTGCGCTGCACCCACATCCGCCGCATTGGATAATCGACAACCATCCATGTGGAAAATTAATTGATTTCTTTTGCACACTTGTGAAATTGCCAGTAACTCATCACGCGTGTAAACAGTGTCCACTTCAGTAGATTGTGTGGTGCTAACCACTTTAGGTAAATTGGCATGATGTCCCCAGTAGGTTGCATTCTCGTAACAGATTTGAATTTCATCTGCTGTAATTTTTCCATCGTGATTTGGAACTAACAATGTTGGGCAGCCTGTCAAATTTGTTGCCGCATTGACTTCATGAACCACAATATGCGCGAGGTCAGAGCAAATAATCGCATGATGACTTTTTAAAATTGCTTTTAATCCTGCGACATTTGCGGCTGTACCATTGTAGGCAAAAAAGCTTTTGATGTGATGCCCAAAAGTTTCGCGTGCGATGGGTGAGTAATTGTCGCTTGCAAAGCTTTTCAAGGTCATGTCTCCAGATATTCTGCTGATTTTCGCAATGAGTATCGATGAGTTTTTCATCCGCATGCGGGTGAGTCCATATACGCACCCCCAATTAATCTCTTTAAGTAGTTGAAAACAGACTTAAAAAAGATTAATTGCGCATTGGCGTATGACCTCGTCAATAGATGAAAACGATCAAATAGTACACAATAGTTGGATGATATTCAAGAAAAACTTGAGGGTAAATATGCTAACATCATGTGTTTTGATGCACTATGAGAGTGTTCTTTGAATTGCAAACGCGAGGCCAGATGAATTTACCCTCAATCACAAAATCAATTTGGAATGAGCTTGCATCATGGTGGGATGAAGAATATCAAGAAGATGATTTGTATCATCGCACGTTTCTTTTTCCGACGATTACAAAATGGGTGGATGCAAAAAAAGGAATGCGCATTTTGGATGTGGGTTGTGGTAATGGTGCTCTGGCACGCCTATTTGCAAAAGCAGGCGCAGAGGTTGTTGCGGTAGATTTTAGCGATGTTTTTATCGAAAAATCAAAAGAGCGTAGCAAAGAATTTACTATTGATTATCGTGTGATCGATGCAACCGATGAAGAACAATTAAATACATTAATTGACTCTAAAAAATTTGATTGCATTGTTAGTTCGATGGTATTGCATGATATGCCAACGATTGAGCCACTCATTAATACCTTGCCAAAACTGCTTAAAAATAGCGGTATTTTTATATTTTCAGTACCACATCCTTGTTTTAATTCTGGATTAGTTGACATTGAAGACTTAAAAGAAAACATGAAACAGAAAAAATTACTACTGCCAAATCGTTATATCCACTCAGAAACATTCGAAATTTTATCTAAACCCGGACAACCCGTAAAACAAATCTGCTTTCATCGTCCTTTGAGTGAATTATTTAATACTTTGTTTACCGCTGGTTTTGTGATGAATGGTTTTGTTGAGCCAGTCGCAAAAAAGGGTGAATTACCGGAAGATTTTTTATGGGCAAAATTATCCGATATTCCGCCAGCGATTATTTGTCGATTTGAATTAGAGTAGTGACCTATCCAGAAAGGGTACAATGATGATAAAACTTTATTTTTTTCCGGGCGCTGGTTGTATGAGTTGCCATATCGCGTTACAAGAAACTAAAATACCATTTGATCTTATTTTTGTTGGAAAAAATTCAGATAAAAAAAAATCGTGATCAACTCCTAAAATTAAATTCATTGGGCACTGTTCCTACTATAGAATTGACTGATGGTAAAGTGCTTACTCAAAATAGCGCAATATTAGAATATATCGCTGATCAAAAACCACAAGTAAATTTGTTATCAAAACCAGGTACGTATGAACGTGCTGATACGATGCAATGGTTGTCATTTATTAATTCTGATTTACATAAAGCATTTATTCTAGGATGGTCATTTAGAATTAATCAAATGACATCAAATACTGAGTCTCAGCATGATATTAAAAAATGGGCTTTTGGCAACATTGATAAATATTGTTCAGTTTTAGAATCACATTTAAAAAATAAAAAGTATCTGTCGTGCGAGAGATTTACTATTGCTGATATTTATTTTTATACCGTATACAGCTGGTCAAAAGTTATTGAATTCCCAATTGAAAAATATACGGCAATTAATTCCTACATGGAAAATATTGCAAAACGTTCGAGTGTTATTGCTGTCCGTCAACGCGAAAAAGACTATATTGAGAAAGTATAATGTTACTAATTTGCAGCGAGTCAGGAGATTTTAAACAGTCGTTTAGAAATAATTGAAAAATTAGGGCATGGATTACCGAATGGTTTGTGTGAGAAAATTGTATCGTTAATCACAAAGTGTGTTTTTTAAATTTAGTTGGTTATAATCCTGGGGTAGAAATGAACATGAAAAATTTAATCGGAAAATGTCATTGTGGAAAAAATATATTTACAATGACTGCAGAACCCGAGTTTCAATTTATATGCTATTGCAATAATTGCCGGGTATTAAATAGCGGTGGACATTTATGCGGTATGCTTTTTGATGAGACAAAGTTCATAGAGGCTAAAGATACCCAACACTATACTTATCAAGGTGGAAGCGGGAATCCAATTATTATGCATTTTTGCCCAGCGTGTGCCACTCATTTGTATGCCTATCCAACGGTGTATAAAGGTAAAGTGGTTATTAGAGCCAACACGCTAGAAGATTCAAATTTTAAACCACAGCAGTGTATTTTTACCGAGTCCGCTTTTCCTTGGGACAAACCTGTTACTGCATAGCGGTAATTATAAGCGATCTAATTTTTCCTTTGTAAGCTGATTTTCTACATCACCTGTATTTAACGTTGTCTTTGGTTCAATCAACATCACGTGAACTTCATTTTCTGCAACTGGCATATGTTCAACCCTTTTTGGAATTATAAGAAATTCACCCTCATTTAAATAAACATCTTGATCTCTAAATTTAATTAATAATTTTCCGCTGATAATAAAAAATAATTCATCTTCATTATCGTGTTTATGCCACGTAAACTCACCTTTAAATTTTGCAATCTTGACGTGCGAGTCATTCAAATCACCTACAATTTTGGGTGTCCAATATTCAGTAAATAAATCAAGTTTTTTTTTGAGATTTACTTTGTGCATATTTATCTCTGCAAAATTGTGCTGACGTTCTGGATATCGATTTCAGCTTATTTTTATGGTGACAAAATGATAGAATAACCATGTTACAATGATAGTTCAATCAATTCACTTAATAGCACTTGAAACGAATGGGAAAACATGAAACCCCTCAAATTTGAAATTAAATTCGCAACAATAGATGATGCACCACTCATTCTTACTTTCATCAAAGAATTAGCTGAATACGAAAAATTAGCACATGAAGTCGTTGCGACTTGTGTTTTTCGAAAACATGCTGATGTCCAATGGAAGTTGTTGATTGATAATTCTTATGGCCCAGCGATTTTGCAAGAAAAATAAGCTTGACCCTCACGTTGCGTCATACCTTACTGTGCATGGTGTCAATGAGGGGAAATGAATGGCATACACGGTAAATCAATTAGCAAAGCTTTCAGGTGTGACGGTTCGCACACTTCATTATTATGATGAAATCGGATTATTAAAACCCAGTTTTTTGGGTGACAATAATTATCGATATTATCAAGATGAAGAACTGTTAATTCTGCAGCAAATTTTGTTTTACCGACAACTGAATTTTTCCTTAAATGACATTCAAAGAATATTGAGTGATAAAGGCTTTGATAAAATTAAAGCGCTTGAATCACACAAAACAATTCTTGAAAAAAATATAGATCAAACAAAAAATTTGATTGATACCATCAATAAAACCATTGCACATTTAAGGGGTAAACAAACCATGAAACTAGAAGAAATATTTGAAGGATTTGATACAACCAAGCAAAAAATGTATGAAGCCTTTTTAGTTAAAAATGGTGTGCCTGAAAGGGAAATTAATAATGTAAGAGAAAAAGTCGAGACATGGACGAATGAAGATTGGATGAAAAATAAAAATGAGGCAGATGAAATATATGCAGCATTGGGCGCAGCCATTGATCATCAGTTATCTGCATCATCGCCTGAAGTTCAAAAGTTGATTAAACAACATTATGAAATGACAAAAGCGTTTTGGACACCCAACAAAAAAAGCTATATTGGTCTTAGTCAATTGTATGGTTCACATCCTGACTTTGTGACGTTTTATAATAAAATAAATCCTCAATTGCTGCAGTTTTTAACAGAAGCAATGAAAATTTATGCCGAGAAAAATTTAAAATAGCTTATAACGGATAACACAAAAATGCAAAGCCACATATATATTGCTGAGCATTAAACACTAACGAAGTGATCTGTTACGTGGTGAGTTGGTTGATGAAAACAATAATAACATACAAGCCATTACAATTTTTTTTAATGACGTTCACTTTAACTTGGGTATTTTGGTTTTTATCAGAATTATTTATCCATAATCAAAACATTAAAATGATATTTTTGTTACTGGGATTAATTATTCCATTTTCAACCGCTTTATTTTTAATTTTTACATCAAAAAATAAAGTTATGAAAGAAATATTCTTTAAAAAGTTACTTGATATTCGATTGGTAAAAATTAATTACATACCTGCTATTCTTTTTATCCCACCAATTTCCATTGTTATTTCGATTTTGATATCAACATTGTTTGGTTTTTCAATTAATCAATTTACTATTGCAAAATCTTTTTCATTTCATATAGCGACAATGCCAACGCTCCTCGTTTTATTCTTGGCCGCAAGTTTTGAAGAATTAGGCTGGCGGGGATATGCGATAGAAAGCTTAAATACAAAATATAATTATTTCAAAACAACCGCTATTTTTGCTGTCTTATGGTCACTTTGGCATCTGCCATTATTTTTTATCAGTCAGACTTATCAAAATGACATTTTACAATTAAACCTATGGTACGCAATTAATTTTATTATTAGTATCATCCCACTTGCTTTTGTAATCAGTTGGATTTGTAAAAAAAATAGCAGCAGCATTCCGGCGGCCATTTTACTTCATTTTGGCATAAATATTTCACAAGAGATGTTTATGATTACACCAGAAACAAAGTGCATTCAAACATTCGTGCTCATCATTTTTGCATCGATAATCGTTTGGATGAATAAAGAGATGTTTTTCAGTGTTGTGAAGCAGTAGGATAATTCTATGCAAAATGATAATTCTAATTCTATCGGTATAAAACGTTCGATGATGATATTTCCAATATTATTGGCATTATATGAAGTCGTCACTTACCTGAGTAATGACGCCTATTTACCCGGATTGCCGCAAATCGCACGTGATTTGCATACCACATTGCATTTAGCGCAGCTCACAGTGACAGTTATTTTTATGGGCTCAGCCTCCATGCAAATGATTTTAGGCCCAATCGCCGATCGAGTTGGCAGAAGGCCTGTATTATTAGTCGGTGGTTTGGTTTTTATTCTATCGACGTTAGGATGTAGCTTCACAAATAATATTTATCATTTACTGATATTTAGATTTATTCAGGGCACAACTGTTACTGCTTTAGTCATTGCCGGTTATTCAACGATTCATGATCTTTATAACCAAAAGCAGGCGATTCATATATTGGCAATCATGGGAAGTATTACACTCTTAGCGCCTGCATTTGGTCCTTTGATTGGATCGATGATTATGTATTTTAGCAATTGGCGATGGGTTTTTGGTTGCTTGGCAATAGCAGGTATTTTTGTTATTACTGGTTTATTTTTTAAAATGCCGGAGACTGTTAAAGAAAATACTGAAAAACCAGGCTTAAAAAGAATTATTACACAATATAAAAATATCTTCATGAATAAATCTTTTATTTTATTTTCATTGTTACCCCTTTTTCTATTTTCAGCGCTCATTGCCTGGATTGTCTCAGGACCTTTTTTGTTAATTGATGTATTTCATTTTCAGCCGCATGATTTTGGTATTGCACAAGCCTTTATATTTGGCGGCCTTATTCTTGGGTTGCGAATGGTTAAAACGATGATGGAAAAATACCCGCTTAAAAAAATAATTTTAATTGGTAGCATGACTTCTTTATTCGGAGGAATGTATGGATTTCTAACATCCATATTATTCCCTAATGTTGTGTGGAATATCATTATCGCCATGATGCTAATCTCTGTTGGTGCAGGGCTTGTTTTTCCCATTGCGAATCGTTTATCGGTTGAATCCAGCACTGAACCGATGGGTTCACGCGTTGCCGTTTCTTCATTTTTAACAAGTATTTTCGGGATGATTGGTAGTGGAATTATTAGTGGTTTTTATAATGGCAAGTTAGTTTCATTGGGTATTATCATAATAGTATTTTGTTCGATTGCTTTTTTAATTCAATTCGTATTGATACGTCATATGAAAAACGATCGAGCTTCGTAACACTAAGGATGATTTTTTCAATGAAAAAATTTCTAAATTCTAGCATTATCACAGTTGACCCTGAAAATTATTTAAAACTATTGATGATCATCGTCCCACTTTTAAATTTTTTACCAGGATTTACCTTTGATTTATACACATGGTTGTCGCACTATCATTGTTGATCATTTCAAAGAGCATCAGTTTAATATCGTCATATAGAAAGGAACGTCAGTAATGCATCAGACAAAACCATCGAAAATAAAAACTCTTAATGATTTACATGATTTTTATTGGCTAAAATCGATTCTTATAAAATTTTGCAGTGAACATCAATTATCAATACAAGGCTCAAAGTTTGATTTAATAAAAAGAATCGAGATTTTTTTATCAACCGGTATTAGCGAAAATTACAAATCCATTAAAAAATCAGAAAATAGAGATAGTATTCATACAATTACGAGAAATACACGGGTTATTAATTATAACAATGATGCTCTTACAAGAAATTTTTTTGTTTCAGAGGTTGGACTAAAATTTAAATTTAATGATTATCTTAGACAATTTACAAGAAACGAAAATATCACGCCTGGTTTAACATATGGTGAACTTGTTAAAGGTTGGATTATTTTTGAAAATAATAAAAAAAGCAATACGGATTCAAATGGTGTTTCTAAACAATTCGAATATAACCAGTTTATAAAAGATTATTTCAATAATGAGAAAAATGGCACATTAAAAAAAGCGATTGCTGTCTGGAAAAGTGTAATATCGTACAACGGACCAAATACTTATTCATATTTTAAGACACAAAAGAAACTGAATGGAAAATGAAAAATCATTGCTTATGCAAATACAAATCCAGTACAAGTGGTTAGTCGAGTAAATAATTAAATGTTATTTTAGATGTATTGATATTTTTTCCATTATTGATAATCTGCTATTAGCTGCGCTATTGCCACAAGCTGCTCGTCATCTTGTTTGCACGCGATAAAATAAGGTTTTACCTGATTGATTCGAGATGGAAATAAAGTATGCAATAACGAAAATTAGCACTCAAGAAAAATATAAAACTATTTCTCACGTTAGCTTACTGGTAACATTGTGCGGGTCTTTATTTTGGAATTCGTTAATTATCGAAAATAAACGTTTTATCTCGCTGATATTCAATATTATTCTTCCTTATAGCAACAGCATAAGTTCTGAAATCGAAGGCTTACTTGTACCGAATATTTACAAAAATCAGGCTTTACCTTATGTTTTTTATTTAAAAACAAGGTATAATTCAGAAAATTTTATCATCAGTGAAAATTAACATTGCAAATAACCAACATAGTACATAGTAAGGAAACGTCTGATAGATTGCATGATTTTTTCCTCAAAGTGGATTAACAGAATCTAAATGCGCGAAAAAAAACAAGCAAGCAAGTTATTTTCTGAAGCTGTTGCACAAATCGGAAAAACATTTTCCGAAGAAGCTTCGAATAATTTTAGGTGTTTATTAAACGACCACCCTGAAATTCTATCAGAGCGCTCTGATTCGGGTAATTTTACTTTATTACACATAGCTACTGCCAATAATAATATTGATGCGGTTAAGATTTTGCTTGAACAAAATGTCGATGTTAACGATTCCAATAATACAGAGAAAATTCCTCCAATGTATGTTGCTATCACCATTAATTCACCGACAATAATAAAAATGATGCTGGATAAAGGAGGTGATATCTATCTTGAACTTGAATATAGGCTAAAAAAATCGCTTTTAAAACTTGCAGCTGGCCGAGACAACTGCTCTGTTGAATCATTTATGGCGCTTTTATCTAAAACAGAACATATGCGAGCAATATTTAAGTTTGCTATGGAT
The DNA here is from genome assembly GCA_013287435.1 of Verrucomicrobiota bacterium. Taxonomy (GTDB): domain Bacteria; phylum Pseudomonadota; class Gammaproteobacteria; order Coxiellales; family Coxiellaceae; genus 2-02-FULL-42-43. The sequence goes on along the minus strand of JABDDU010000017.1, from coordinate 9,520 downwards.
GATGAAGTGACATCAATGAATAGTTACATTAATGATCATTCTGCATTGTTTTGCTCCAACAATTTGACTAAATTACAAACGATAATACATGAACTGGAGTGTATTTTTTTATTCCTAATGAATCACTTAAAATTTGAATCGGCCAAAAAACTGTTTAATAAAATATACAGTCTTTATGAATTTAAAAATTCAAATTGGATATGGTTCGGTAAAGATGGCTTTCTTGTTAATAAAGCATTGACGGTTGAAGCACCCTTTATTTTTCCAATTAACTATAGCAAAGAAAAACAAGTTGCAATACTTGATGGTTTAGAACAAATAATTTCCCTGCTTGGAAATCCAAAGCAATGCGTTTCTTTATTTAAAGAATTGAATGATAAAATCGCTGCTTTTCAGCCATTTTTGAATGGTGATCTTAGCAAAATAGTTCCTGGACCTGGGCTTCTTCTTCATGGTTCCATGTGGGTTCCTGGGAACGCTCCGCAAGAAAATTTTCCTATTTTAGGAAATACGTATGGCTTATTGCGGTTTCTTATGCGAAAAAAATTACAAGGGCATGGAATTGAAACTCAAGATGAACTATATATTTTCGCAGGATTTGTGAATCCGAAAATAGCCAATGCCATTGTAGAAAATGGCGCTTTATTTAAAGAGCAGTTTTTAATGGGAAGTGCACTTTTACACGGTCTTTATTCTCATTATTTACAATGGTATTTATTTTCGGTCGCTATTGAAAAAAACGTGATTACCTTCCAAGAAGAAATTACGTTGCGTGATATGCTAACCGCAATGATTGAGGTTAAAACTAATACCGGCTCTGTATTATGGAGCGCTATAATAGATTTCATTGTAAGTCCAAATTGCTGCAATATTGAGCCAAATGGTTTCAATCTGGGATCGCCGCATCGGTTAAACTCTTTAGTGTGTTCATCATCCAAGGAGCTTCCTTATCTCAGTGGCTACTTACTTAATTCCTTCTATAAAAATATTATAAAATTTTTTGAGCAAGTTGAGATAAAATTACAAGGAAATACTACGGAATTATATTCCAGCTTGGTTGGCGCACAAGCACTTGCATCAGCTGATTTTAAAGGATTCGATTTAGGATATACCAATGACAGCGTTGAAAGGTATTATACGGATCACAGTAAAACGGGTTGTGATGTTAAAAGTTTTGATAAGAGCACTGGTGTTTTAGTTAAAAGTGCTGAAAAACGATTTTCTGTGATAGAAAAAGAATATAATCGATTATTTTGCTTACCAACGAAAACATCTGTTGAAAAATGTGCTGAACCTACAACATTACCCATCATCACACCGATTCAGAATGAAATTAATCGAAAACGAGATCGAAACAGCCCGGTCTTTTATCAACCTGCTAAAAATAATTCAAGCAATGAAGTATTGGCCGAAGAAAATAGACGAAATAATATTCAAATAAGATTAAATGAATTGGGAGCTGATAACGCTAAAAACAAAAAATCATGGTGTTCGATTTCATAAAAATCGGGTTTTACCTTATGTTTTGTTATTTCAAAACAACGTAATCTCACGTTAAAAATATTGCGAATAAGTGCAATGCAGCGGACCCCTTTGTCTAGACCACTAATTTAAAAAAATAAGGAATAATTCTCTGCCTGTGTTGTTGTTATTTAATATGCCCATTTTAACCATGCTATACAGACCATGGTGTTTTATAATTCAACGATTGATGCGGTCGCTCGTGATTATAAAATTCAAAATACTTCTTCAATCCAATGCGTGCATTTTGCACTGTTTCCCACTGACTGGGAAATACAATTTCATATTTCACTGAACGCCATAAGCGCTCAACAAAAATATTATCCAATGCGCGTCCTTTGCCATCTATAGCGGGCTGCTCATTTTGAGCTAGTTATTAAGAACGATAAAATGCTGGTTAATGGATTTGATATTACAGGCTTGGTCGTAAGTGTCGATCATTTGCCAGTATCACGACGTTAATATAGTCAGGTATTGGGTGACAAATTCTAAACACTTCAAATCAATTATCTTTTACCGTTGCGCGGACACTCGATATTAACAATGAAAATAATAACAACAATGCGCCAGGTTATCATTATGTTAATGCACTTTATGATTGTATAAACGAGCCAAAAATTACAGGACCTGTCGAAAAGTTTGCAGCGCTGATTTTTTTCAGCAGTTTTTATGAAAATAGTTGTTCATTGTTAACTTTGTTCATCAACAACGTGCGATTGGCTGTTGGCGCTTTTATTACCCCAACTGCCGTTGCTTTTTGTTGTTTTTTTCGTTCTAGTGATTCACAACATCATTCACCCAGCTTTCGTTCACCTTTTTAGATGAACGATAGCTGTAATAATTATTAATTTAATTGTGTAAAAAGTAACTAATGCAAAATCCAAGAGAAGACATGATTACTATTCGCGAACCGGCATTACAAGATGAAGAAAAATTTTTAAGCGCAATGCAGCGTAGCGTGCAATTACATCATTCATAGGTTAAAGCACCGCTAACAGCAGAAGAATTTCATGCATACATTAAACGTTCACAACAAGATAATCAAAAATCACTTCTGGTTTTAAAAGATAACAAAATTTCGGGAGTTTTTAATATCAACGAAATTGTACGCGGATGCTTCGAAAATGCTTTTTTAGGATTTTATGCGGTTTCGGGTTTTGAAAATCAAGGAATCATGAGCGCTGGGTTAAAATTAGTTTTAAAATATTCTTTTGAAGAATTAAAGTTGCATCGCATTGAGGCAAATGTTCAGCCTGAAAATACGCAATCAATCAATTTGGTGAAGAAAAATAAATTTCGTTATGAAGGATTTTCACCGCGTTATTTAAAAATAAACAATGAGTGGTGTGGACACGAACATTGGGCGATTACTTTTGAGGAATATATTCAAGATACGCCAGAAGTCACAGAAAAAGATCATATTGATATTGTTCCTTTTAATCCGGCATGGAGTGAGTTGGCAAAAACTGAAATTAAAAAAATAAAATCCTTATTTCCAGATGGCGTGATTGTGGACATCCAGCATATTGGAAGTACTGCAATTCCTGAGCTATCTGCAAAACCCATTATTGACATTCAAATAGCGGTACATTCTCTGCCTGTGGCAAAAATAATCATGGTGCCTTTACTGCAAAAATTGTCATATGAATACTGGGCCGATAATCCTGATAAAACCAGGATGTTTTTTGCAAAAGGGATGCCGCCTTATGGTAAAAAAAGAACCTATCATATTCACATTGTGGAGTTTGATTCTCATCTCTGGCGAGACAAAATTGTTTTTCGTAATTACTTACGAAAACACCCTAAAAAAGCAAAAAAATACGAAATATTAAAAAATGAGTTAGCTCAAAAACATAAATATGAGCGAGAAAAATATACTGATGAAAAGGCGGCGTTTATTAAAAACATTTTAAAAATAGCGAACAATGGTTAGTAAAATTATTGGGATCATCATCGACTATATAATTCTCGTTATTTATAAATGCAATTTCAAACCTTCATGTGAAGCAACGAATCCTAATTTTTTATAAAACTCAATTGTTTCTAAACGTTGTTTATCCATTGTAAGCTGCACCAAATGGCATCCAATCTCACGTGCTTTGTTAATCGCCCACTCTATCATTAACCTACCTATTCCGCGGCCACGATACATCTCATCAACGCGAACACCTTCAATTTGTCCACGTTTTCCACCTTGATAGGTTAGGTAACTGGTGATTGTTAATTGCGACGTGCCAATAATTTTATCTGCATCCTCAACAACAACGAGATAATTATTTTTATCCTCATTAATTTCATTAAAAGCAATGTAATATCGCTCAGGTAGTGGTTCACTAAAACATTTTCGCTGTTTTCCTAATGGATCGTTGGCTAACAATTTTATTATTTGCGATAAGTCTTCACGCCTTGCTTTCCGTATATTAAAATTTAGAGTCATAAAACCTTTTTATCAACAGCCTTTTTTTGTTCTTCCAACTCTCTTCTATGCTCTAATAAATCTAACACTATTTGGTTATATTTTTCTGAATCTGAATCTTGACTTGATGAAGGTTTTTCCTTATGTATTTTCTTTTTTAATCCACAAAAACACAGCAAAAAACCCGACAAAACATAACAATCCAGCGATCATTAATGTTTCGTGCATTGCCACAATAAAATTATTGCTTACGGCAATAATCGTTCCAAAAACGGCAACACCCATTAAAATACCGATTTGACGACATGCGTTTAATGCACCGGATGCAATCCCGGTGCGACCTTCTGGCACGGCATGAATAGCAGTGACGGTTAATGCAGGCATTAAAAATGCGATACCAGCGCCTATTCCAACCAACGGTAAAATTAATAAGGCGTATGGCGTATGCGCTCCTGCAATTAACATTGAAAAATATCCAGCAACACTGATCGCTAATCCACATAATATGGGCAAACGTGAACCAACAACACTCGCTAATTTTCCACCTAAAAAAGCGGATAACGCATTCATTCCCACAAATGGAATAAAAGCAAACCCGGTCATTAAAACAGAATAATCACGAATATGCTGAAAATACAGGGTTAACACAAATAGTTCTCCATACCAACCTGTTGTGGATATCATTCCAATAGTCATTGCAACGGAAAAAGTACGAGAACGAAAAAAATGCAGGGGAAATAGGGGAGATGATGTTTTATTTTCTACCGATAGAAATGCAATAAAAGTTATCACAAAAATAATAAATGATGCAATAACAATATGCGAATAAAACCCCATTCTACCGGCTTCAATTAAAGCAAAAGCCAATGCACCAATGCTGATGACAGCAAGCGTTTGCCCGGAAATATCAAAGTGTCCTTTTCCACTCGGAGGAAGATTGACCACATATTTTTTTGTCAGAAAAAGAGCGAGTAATCCAAACGGAATATTGACAAAAAATATCCATCGCCAACCACAATAAAATGTTAAAAGACCGCCTAAAATAGGGCCAATGGCTGCAGCAATGGCGCCAGTCATACCCCATATACTGATTGCTTTAACTCGTTCTTTGACATTTGCATATGATGCATTCACGAGCACTAATGAGGTCGGTGTTAATAAGGCAGCGCCAACACCTTGTAATAATCGCATCAGTGTTAAAAATAAAAAATCAGATGCAAATCCGCATGCGAGCGATGTCAGTACAAATAAAATTAAGCCGAATACATAAGTTGATTTGGCGCCAACACGATCCGCTAAATTTCCCGATGATAACAATAAACAGGCAAAAGTGAGTGTGTAACCATCCACAACCCATTGCAACCAGGAAACACTGCCGTGTAAATCTTTCGACATAGCAGGCAGAGCAACATTCACAATCGTGACATCCATAATAACGATAAATGAGCCTAGCGATAAGGCGAATAATGACATTGATTTGTTGAGTGACATAAAAGGGTCGTTTGTAATTTTGGTATGACAACTATTATCCATTAGATTCAGTTTAAATGCGACTTTAATTGAGATGGTTGTGTATCGGGAAAAACCTTAGTTTTTGGAAAATTAATTTTTTTCTAAATTAATTTCATCTAAAACGTATGTTAATCCATATTTTATTGCGGTAGGAACAATTTCAGATTTATGCGTGCACTGCAATTTAATCGCAATATGTTTAATTTGCGCTTGAATGGTTTTGACAGAGCGATCAAGAATTAATGCGATTTCTGAAACATGTTTCCCTATCAATAAATATTTAAATACTTCAAATTCGCGCCTGGTGAAATAGTCATTATGAAAATTTTCACCTAAATAAAAAATATTTTTTTGTGGATCGAGATAACCGCTATTTTTTGTAACCGTGTAACCCGCAATATCAATAGCATGTCCCGTAACACCGATGGGATTACCATTTTTATCGGTTAAAGTCACTTCAGATGAAAGTAGGGTAGTTACAATTCTGGTTGGTTGTGTAAAAGGAATTTGTTTGTTAACAAAAGTTTTTCCGTTAAGAACATTATTGTCGCAACTTCTATAAAACTCAGCATAAGATCTCCAAAAAAGGTCATCATCTGTTTTTCCCAAAATTTGTGTCGGCGAATCCAAGCCTGCCGCTTCCGCAGTCGTTTCGTTGCAAAATAAATATTTTGAATGAAGATCTTTACCAAAAATAATCACTTTTCTGACAGAATTTAATATATTTTCAATCACACTAATTCTCCGCATTGGACTGTGCAAATAATACCCAAAATTGGGGGGTGGTGCAATATAATATTGATTTTTATACGTATTTTTAAGCTAAAATGTACGGTTTGTTTATGCAGAACAAGAAGTGTTTTTCAACAAGACATTGTTAGTGGCTGCGGTAAACAATAAGTAATGGCAGAGTAATTAAATTCAATTGCACGGCTTATCTGAAAACTAAGGTTTTTTCCGATTGTTATCGCCTACAAATATGGTAATATTTTATCCATTAGAAACTACTTAAAAGGCTCTTATGCGCCGCGATGATGAAAAAAAAGCCATAACACAAGAAACAAGGTCATTGTATTCTCGTTATGAGGAAGATCCTTTGCTAGCAGAGCTATTCGCAGAAACACAAAAAAAGCGTCTGAAAAGCAAGTTAGGCGATACCAATACCCCACTCACAGAGCTCGACTTCAATCGCTGTCTTGATTTGCTCCCACAACAAAAAAACCACGATGATTTGCCGAATACTACATTTGATAGCGTTGATATTCAACATCCTGGTTATCACATTGTTAAATTACCCATAAATGATCCACGCGCTTTTATTCTCGGAAAAATAACGCATTGCTGTCAGTCGATTAATGGTCATGCGCAACAATGCGTTATTAATGGATGGACATTGCCTGATTGCGGATTTTATGTTTTATTAAAACAAAATAATAAAAATAAAAAGGTGAATGTATTTAATACAGATGGTTCTATTAATTACGATGATTATCATATTGTCGGCCAAACTTACGCATGGCTAACTATTTATGGAAATTTAGTTTTTTCCGCATGGGTTTTTTTAAAGCAAGAAACAAAAACGCTAGATAAAGCAACATTACTGAAAGCGTACGCAACAAAAATTGTTTCTGATTCGCAATCTCACATTTATCGCGTAATGATAGGACGAAACACACACATTCCTTCTCCCAATGAATTTAAAAAAAATAGCATTGAAAGAGAAGTATTGCTGACCGATCTTCCTTATCAAGAATCCGTTAAACAAACTGAAATGGCCTGTGTTGATGATGATTTATGGAAAAATAATATTACGAATGCAGCTGAAAAATTGCCTTTAAACGCAGAAAAAAAGAAATTATTATATGATTATGCGCCACCTTGCATACGATATTTAGATCTTTTAATTGCCTGCGTTGACAATCCATTTTTATTTGAAAGACTCAAAATCGCTCTCAATGAAAAAACCATTCAAAAACAAATGATGTTTCTAAAGCAATTAACAGCACTTTATAGCACATTTCCAACAGCAGCCATTCAAACAACATTTTATTTTTTAAATGCTATTGATAAATCACTTATTAAAAAAGCAGCTATTCACTTTATTGATTCAAACACAGTTTATTTAACAAGAATTCTTATTCTTCTCGAAAAAGAACCATTACTTCCCGATGAAATAATAAAAATGATTCACGATGCATTGAAGAAATTATATTGTGAAGGGTATACAGATTTTTTAGTATTCGAAATGGAACAGCTTCCATTTTTTGAGATGAATACAGTAATTAATATATTAAAAAAATTGCAAGAAGCAGGTTTTAAAATAAATGCTGATTTTTATAACTATGCGCACTATAACGTGCGATATTTTCCTTCTGATTTTTTTCTTGATCAATTAAGTAAAATGAAATGTGCGGGTATTGAATTAACGTCTGACGTTCTAGCATATTCAGCAAAAACATGTCGGAGTTTTTTTGAATCTATAAAACTCGGTGATATTGAAGAAGGGGAAATAACAGGTATTGTCGTGTCACAATTAATGAAGCGGACTGAAAAAAATATCGCACTGAATCCAATATCTTCCGATGACTCATCGGACGACATTATAATAGGAGTTTTGTCCGACGACGATAGTGAGGATGTAGAGTCAGAATCGGAAACTCCGCTTGTCTTCACACATTCTGAATTAGAACGACAAAGTCCGCTTGTCTTTACATCATCAAAAAATAATGTCGATGGAATTAGATTATTCCCACTTCCCCAAAAAACCGCGCTAGTAAATCCGCCGGTGGAAACTGTTGGCGCTATGCAAAAGACAGGATTTATCAAATTTTAACCGCAAATTTAAGGTTTTTTCTGATTTTTATTGTCTGGACAAGTGATCTAACACAGTTTGTCTGTATTTGAGAATCAGCTCGTCTTTTAAAATCAAACCACCCGCGGGTATTATTGTTTCATCCTTTAAACGCTGCACCCGTTCTCGGTAAGCTTCTAGAGATGAAATACGCATCATCAGCTCCTATCTTAGCTTTGGCGGTTCTGCCATTACCTTTTGTTTTGAATTAATTTCTTCACAAATATCTTTTATCAATGTTGTTTTTGCATCTGGTTTCAACTCGCGAAAGGAACTGAGATTCTTTAAAGCATTAGACTTAAAATTAATATGATAATCTTCCATCAACGCCTTTTTTGTTCCAGCGCCTGAGTGTCCACTCAAAAAGCCTTTGTCGTTAGCTCCAAGCGCATGTTCGATTACTTGGTCCATAGTTATTTTTGTTTGGTCTTTGCCTCTCCAATATGAACCAAAGCCAGGTGGGTGTTTAGCAAAAAATATTTTTACTGCGCCTTGATCTTTTGCTGAAGCTTCTTGTTCTTTTTTTTGCGCGGTTGCGTTTTGTTGGGGGTCAACTAAACGCGGTCGAGTTATATCGCTTGTGCCTCGGTAGTCCCTTTCTTCTATCATCCCCATTACTTCCTTGTATACTCTGTTGGCTATAAGTACACCCTCTATCGTGTAATTAGAATAAGGATCTCCATTTTTTAATTTTAGTCCATTAAAAACCACCTGTTCGGATTCAAATGTTTTATTTAAGACTTGTTCGATAGGCGGGTAATGTTTATATAATTCCTGGAGTAGTAAACAAGCCTTTTTTGCATCATCGTATTCAAAAGAATCTTTCTTATAGCCCAATCCATCAGCAATAGACTCCAAATGCCTTCCCATTAGTACGCCCGACTTATCCAGTAGACAGTCAGATATGATGCTCACGCCCATATTTATATCGCTGTCTTGATCCCAAAGATGTAGTTTCCATTCTGTATGGGGACAATTTAAGTTTGTAAGATAGTCATATACCTTAGCCAGTTCACTTACTCTAGCTCGAGACATATTCTAACCCTCCGACACGTTAGTTTATTGGCAGCAACCCAATTATAGTATTGAAATGACTACTTTTTTGAAAAAGCATCTTCATAAATAATCAATAAGTTACGTATAATTCGACTATATTAGATAAAATATTACCATTTTTATAGCCAATAAAAATCAGAAAAAACCTTAAATTTGCGGTTAAA
>JABDDU010000016.1 GCA_013287435.1 Verrucomicrobiota bacterium | reverse complement strand
TGATTTTTTAGCATGAAATTGAAGACCGCTGCCTGAATTATTAATAGAAAATAACAAATCACCATTTTCATCCAAACTAAATTGATAAATCATGGCGTGACCACCTGAATAGGTTTGCCAACCGCCAGGTATTAACAAATATTGTCCGCGTTCTAATTTTTGAACATCCTTGTAAATTTTTCTGGCAACATCAGCAAGAATTTCTTGTGTTGGATTTTTTAATACGTGATCTATTTCTTCTTGATAGTAAACCAACCTATTGCAAGCCCCTTGCATTTTTTTCACATCCTCTGGAATATCGCCAGAAGGCAATGTTGCAATATATTGGTTTAAATATCCGATGGTGCGCTGAAATTGATGTCCCTGCAGCTCACTACCCATCAGGAAGGCGTCATTATTGATATGACCGAACAAGGACTCATTGATTAGAACTCGAAAACGCTCTCGCGACATTTATATACCCCCGGTTGAGTATCTATGTATTGGAAAATTATAGGCTATTATCAAAAAAACACCGTTTTATTGAGGAGTTTTCTGAAATATATATTTTGTTTGAGATGATCTGTTTTATTAGAAATTAAAAACTTCGCTGCTTTTGCGCGGGTATTGATAACCATTTACAGTTTTCTTTGTATGTTCAGAATATCTTCACCAATAGGTTCATTACTATCGTGCATTGACCGTATAAACCCGTGAATTTTTTCAACGAGAGGATCGCGTACGGAATGGTTTCGAACAAAGTTAATTCGTTTTGCAGCGTCGCTACTTCATCATCCGGTTGTCTTGACATACGCGTCACCTCGCCTCATACCTTGCTATTCTGAATTATATTTTTGCCAGCATTGGAAGCAGTTATCTTTAGTGTAGTGTTTTGTTTGACAGTTATAACTATTACCTTTTACATGTAGCTCAACAGTGCCGTTATGTTTAACGCACCTGCCAGCTGATGATATAGCGCAATCTCGAGCCATACCTGTACCAACCCAATTACCGCAGTCTTGACTGTTGCCAAAACTTGAATCACCCTTCCAATTCGATGAATTTTGTGGGCTCAACAAATCTCCGCAATAATGTAATTCTGGAGTAAGTGAGGCATATATTTTGTTATAAGTTTCTGTTGGAGCGCCATAGTAAGTGGTAGGGGCAGTTGCTTGGTTTTCCCCTCCTGCTCCTTTAAGACCACCGTGATAATAGAAACAGTCCATTTCCATCGCTGTATTACTACATCGAACTTGGTTAGCGCTTCCTGCTTCAGACAACCTAGCACCAAAAAACGGATGTCCATTATTTGATGCAGGACACACGAAACGCTCTGCTGCATTAGCAGCTACCCCCCCCCATACATACAACACCCAAAACAAGAACTTTAATAACGTTACGCATCTCAATCTCCAAAAGTTATTTTGATGGGTTAGTTATAGCTGTTGTAATTAGATTTGCAAATTTTTTTATATAACCCAATGAATTTTATATAAATTACATTTTTCGGAAATCCTCAGATTCAGGAAAATGCTCTGGTTATCAACTATAATGTGACCAAGTTTAAATGATTTAATTAAGCGGGAGATATCATGAGATTTATTGACGAACAAAGCAAAAATACCGATTCTGCATTATTTAAAAAACTGGATGAATATTCCGCAGATTTAAGAAATGCCGCTCAAGAAATGGCTGATTTATTGAAGCAGTCTAAAGGTGATGGCCATTTATCTAAGCTAGAAAATTTATATCGAGAAATTAAAACAAAATCTATTTCTGAAATGGATGTTGCTATGCATAATCTTGAAACACAATTGGTTGCTATCAGAACGAGTCAGTGTCACGGCGAAAATCCATTTGCAAAATTATTTATAAATAAAGAAAAGTTAGAGTCTTTTTTGCAATTACAAAAAAAATTCGATGAGGAAGCAGTTAAACTAGTTGAGGTTGCAGCCAAAATAAATGGGGAGAATCAATAAATCTGAATTTTTAAATATAATACATGGGGAGACTCTTATGAAATTCGGTGATTTTTGTAAGCGACTGGGCGCAGCAGTTGGCGGAGTGGTTTTAACGGCTGCTTGTGTTGTTGGTGTTGTAGTGACTGCTGTTACGGTGGTCACGATTGTAGGTCTGATGCCAGGAATGTTGATGGCAACAGTACTGTCTGCGGGAGTTGATAAGGCGTGTGAATGTTTTCGTTATGCAGCAACAGGAAAATGGCCTGACAGAGAAGAACCCACATCTCATGCAAGATATGGAACAGCGCCTGCGTAATTATTTCACTCGGCTATTTTAGATAATGTGTATTTCGATCATTTGATGCGTTATGGAAAAAGATATTCAGATACCAGCGCTACTGTCATTTTCTAATATCAATTCTCTTTTATCATTAGCGGATTCTCTGGGAATTGTAAATAATGTCGGCGAACCTGATTTGTTGCGATCAACATGCGCATCTTTATTTAAAGTCAATTGTAAAAACCGGTCATAAAAGCTCTCAAGGGGTTTTTCACACACATAAGTAAAACCTTTCCTGCATAATGCATCAAATTTTTCTTGTAAATTATTTTTATATTGCTCGATAGAAAGTTGTCCACATTCATGATGCGACACTTGCGTATACCACCGAGCCCAACGATTTCGCAATAAGGTTAAATAGGCATTACGTAAATAATCGATTGTTGAAACAGAAACAGTTAACCCGGATGATTGCATTTTTCTTTTGGCGGCAATAAAAACAGGGTGATCCGGTATCATTAAAAATTGATTTTGATCCGATAAAGGCTGCGCGTTATTTAAAATTTTCTGAAAATGCTTTGTATCGAGTGATGTCAATTGTTTTGCTATCACTTTGAGCGCATCAAAAAATCGATTTAAATAAGTAAACAACACCACTTCTTTTTCTGATACTGATTGACGATCACGTGATGCTTCTAAAATCGATTGAGTACGCAATTCATGTAAAAAAGAAATAAAATTTCCACCGAATAACATGAACAAAATTGCTTGTGGTTCATGTTCACGCAATAACTGATGAATCATTTTATCTTCTAACGACAAAATCATTTCACCAGAACCCGGTTGACCTTGTCTTCCTGCGCGACCAAATCCTTGCTCTTCAATACGCAAATTTTGTGGATAAAATGCGAAGATCACATGCAATCCACCAGCTGCTTTTGCACGCGATAATAAAACAATATCGGTACCACGACCGGCCATATTTGTAGCAACGGTAACAGCACCCGCTTCGCCCGCACGTGCAATCACAAAATCTTCTTTTTCTCTTTGTTGTTCATTTAACACTAAATGGCGAATTCCCACTTTTATTAATGCAGCAGAGAATTCTTTCGTTTGATTAATAGTTTCAAATAAAATCAAAACAGGGCGATCTCTGGCGTGATAAAACTGAATGGATTGAATAATTTTTTGCGTTTGTTCTTTAATCGTTAGCACTATTTGATCAGGCTTTTTTTCGCGTAAAACAGGAGAATGTGTGGGCACATAAAAAATAACTACGCCATAAATGTTTTCAATTTCAGTTCGCTCGACAGACCCACCCATTGTTCCTGTTAAACCGTATATTTTTTTGTACTTATTAAAAAATACAGGGTGAGAAATCGCAGCAATCGTATTACACTCACGTGATGGTGGGATGCCATGTTTGATTTCAATAAATTGATGCAATCCACCGGGCCATTGTGTGCCTTTTGATAAATGTCCCGTATTTTTCTCCATAATGACAATATGTCGCTGTGAGGCATCCGTAGAATCTTCTAGCGAACCGCTTTGCACAATATAATCTGCACCTTCAATCTTTTTTTGCGCTTCTACCGCGTTATTTCGCCAATCTTTTAATTGCTGATCCATAAAATCCGCTGTTTGTGGCGCATAATGACCGTTTTGATGTGTTATCAAAATTCTGCGTAATTCTTCTGGATTTAATGCTAAAAAATTTTCATCACCCATTGATTGTTTAACAGCAAGAAACGGTTGATACACCCAAGAAACATCCACGGTTGAATCATCTGCAATTTGTGCTGAGTTTCGTGCGTTTTCAATAAACATCACATCGACTTCATCAACCACTACCACATCAAAAGGACGCAGCATTTTTTTTCCATCGATAACAGTGTACCGAATATCGTAATATTGTAATTCGTTCCACAATAAAGAAAATTCTACATCCGTGTTAATTGCGTACAGTATTTGCCCATTAAAATCTTCAGCGGTTTGATTGCGGTTGCAAATGTGTGAACAGGTAATACCAAATAAAGCATAAAATTCAGCGTATTTCTCTTTATCGCGAATAGCGAGTGAGTGATTGGAAGTAATAATATCAACAAAGCGACCCTGACATCCTAAAAATGCGGCTAACAGGGTGATCACAGTTGATTTTCCTTCACCTGTTTTCATTTGCGCAATACAACCTTTTATTTGTTTTGGATGATGAATCATTCCCAATACCGCTAAAATTTGAGTTTTACGCGGTAGAATTTTAAATTTTTGTCGGATGACTTCGCGAATAATAGCGAATAAATGGATTTCATCGTTACCTGATAATGGAACATTTTTTCCTAGCGCTTTCGCGCATTGACCTAAAGTGATAGAGGACATACCAAAATATTCTTTATAAAGCGAATCGATTTTTTCACATTCCGCCAATAGCGGTTCAAATTCATCGCGAGATAAAGGTGATTGTACTGTTTCAGTTTGCGTTAAAAAATCTTTTTTCAATGTCTCAACGCTTTTTTCAGGAAAGCGTTGCTCCCAATATTGAATTTGCAGTGCTTTTAAACAGGCAATTATTTCGGTTGCTGTTTTATGTTTTGAAAATATATCAGTAGGTGATCGAAAATGGGATTGTACAGATATTGATTTTTGTTCTCGGTTAAGCAATTGCAAATTAAAATAATCGACTAAATCCAAAAATAACTCCGAAATTTTAATAAAATCAGTCAGATCAGCTTTCAAAATTGAAATTTGTTCGACAATTTCAATACCGTATTCCTCGCGTAATTGTTTTGCAAGAACACACCATAATGGTAATTTCTGCATTGATTGTTCATTCAGTAAGACATCGGATGCGACAGAAGAAATGATTTTCCTATCGCTGTCATTTTCTAATTGCAGAAAAAAATCATTAAATGTGGATAAAAATTGTGATTTAAAACAAATCACAAACAATAAAATATTCAACTGAAATTCAGAATAATCAAATATTTCTTTTGTTTGAGTTAAAATGGTGTCTTGCATCTCTGAAAATTGATTGTCCCAGGAATGCGTTGTCACAACCCATGCTGGCAGACGATTGCACACAGACAATAAGGTTTTGAAATCATATTGTTTTATTTTTCTATAAAATCGATGGAATTGCCAAACAGCGTCAGGAGGGTCGTTAGCTTTCTTGTCACTTTTTCGAATCTCTGTGAAATTACGCGGATCAAAATAGGCAGTCAACCATGGAATACCTGAGGGTGATAGTATATTAATAAAATGAAGGAGATCATATATAAAAGGATGAAATAATTGATTCCATGAATATCGCTCAAGAAATAAATCCTGGATGATTGACCAATACAACTCGTTTTCTATTTTTTTATCATTGGAATCGAGTTCTTGCGCCCTCCAGAGACTACCGATTGGCAGCACGTAGGCTTGACGCTGAAAGCGCTGTGAAAAACCATCCATCCAATAATGCATCATAAAGTGCTGATCAAAGTCTTTTTGTTTTTTTATGCCATCAATTAATTTTTCAACAGACTGTTTAGATAAAATATTTAAAATGTCGCGAAATGCAATAATGCCTTCTCTGAGATTTAATTTAACGGTGCCCGTCTGAAAGCTAGTATTTGGTTTAAGAGCCCCTAGGTTTAAATCGGCTTGAATATTTTGGAAATCAGAATCAATGTTGCTGTCTAATTGAGCCCACGCGATTTCTATTAGACGACAAATCATTATAAACAATTTCCAGTGATTACGAATATAATCGATATCTTCATTATCTATTAACGCATAAGGATATTTTGCCGTTGAAGCGACTGGCATTTTTATTGTTGTATTCCCGTCCAAAATCACGAATGCTGTTTTCCAATCTTTACCCCAGTTTTTAAATTCATATTCAGCCCATCGATTTCTCCATGCTGCGATGGTTTGTTGCATATCAGCAGGAAAATCGCTTAACGTTCCCGTGCAATTACCATCAGTTATAATCATTCTTGATAAATTTTTATTAAATTGCCCAAAAATAGTATTAACAAATGCTATTTGCTCTGCCTTTGATAATCTACTCATCCTAACACCACTCCAGATAATGCCAATGCATGTTGAGATTGCGTGTGTTTCAATTCTTGTGCCAATTGTGTAGGTGTTTTTTGTTCCGTATTTTTAGTATGAAACAACGCTGGTTGCGTGCGTGACAAAATAATTATCGCATTGGGTGAATCTAATCGCACTGCTAAATGGGCTTGCGTGTCTTCGGCTTTTTCAGAATACTTAGTAATATCTGAATGCATTCGCATCCATTTGATTGCAACAGGCATATAAAATAATTGCTCATGGCTGCCGACAAAATCAGATTTTAATAAAAGATGCTGCGTTAAAATCGTAATCATTGTTGCAGTTGCGCACAGATTTTTTGATAATGCTAAAACCGCCGGTGAAACACCGTGCTTCGAGACTTGATTTAAATTAGCTCCCAATAAAGCTAATTTTAATAATACATCCGAGTGATTATTAGCAATGGCAATTAATACCGGTGTTAAACCTTCGTGATTAACAGCATCTTTTTTTGCACCTGCTTGAATTAATAGATTCACCACACCCACTGATCCACTTTCGCAAGCGCGATGCAATGGAGTATTACCTTCATTATCAACACCCTCTACAGAACAACCAGTATCAATTAATATTTTCGCACATAAAACAGCATCGGCACTTGCTGCAAAATGTAGTGCGCTGTTACCCTGTTTGTCCATATGAGTGACATCAATATCCATCGCAATTAATTCACGCAAGGCAGATGCATTATCATTGCTTTGAATGCAGACTTTTATGCGATTGAGTTGATAACGTGGATTAAAAAATTCAGGGAGCTGTGAAAATAATTCGATAACATCCGGATTTTTTCCAGCAAAAACCATATCCATCGGTGTGATTTTCATCGCATTTTCAGCAAGAAAATCAGCGACATTTAACAGCATCAATTTACAAACAGCAAGATGACCTTCTTGCGTTGCAAAATGTAATGGTGTGTTTTGAATATCTTTTTTAGGATCACTCACTGATGTTCTAAATATTAATATTAGCTTGTTTATGGGCAATTAATAATTCAACACATGCTTTATGGCCTTTTATGGCAGCATAATGTAATGCCGTGAGTCCCTTATCATTGCGCGCATCCCATTTAGCACCCGTTTTTAATAATAAATTGATTGTTTTTGACAATCCATTCATCGCAGCAATAATTAATGCCGTATTACTTTCGTAATCTACCGCATCAATTTTTTTCATTAATGGAATTAATTGCAAAGCAATCGCTTCATTTTCTGTGCCTAGCGCGATATGCAATACGTTATATTGTTTTGTGTCTTTGATATTAGGGTTCGCGCCGTGCTCTAAAAGCAATGTCACCATACTCTCATTACCTAACGCAACCGCTAACATCAATGGCGTCCTATTCTCATCCGCAGTGATGTTAACGTCAATTTGTTCAAAACAAATTTTTGCAAAATCGACATTATTCATCCGTACCGCTAAATGCAATTTACTTTCACCGCAATCAAATTTCGCATCCGCTGGGAAAGCATAATTCACAAAAAGATGCATCACAGACTCTATATGAGCATCAATGCCCAACCGTAATAACGAGCAAACAGGTTGTTCTGGATGCAATTGTATCTGTGCTCTTAAAAAACGTTCAATTTCTTCGGGAGTTAACATGATTTCTGAAAATTCTACTTCATCAGGAAAAGTGGTTCGCGGTGTTTCTTGAGTGCATATGGGTGCAGCTTCGTTCGTATTTGTCAATGCGCCACATTGCAATAAATATTCCACCAGTTTTTCATCGCCCAGTTTCTTGGCAAGCGCCCATGGTGTTTGACGTGCTGCATTGATCGGCTGATTAATATCTTTGTAATACGGCATGATTAATTCGACAACACGCTGATCACCACTTCGAATCGCGGCATCCATAAGATTTTCAGATTGAATTTCTGTTTCCGTTAATTCCAATAACAATAAGGGTAAACAACGCATACTGCTATTTTCGGCTGCCAAATAAGCTAATTTTGGACCAATCACTTTGTTATCTAAAATAAATTGTCGAATATACTTTACATCGTCTGCAATGATTGCTGCTTTAATTAATGTATTTTCACCAGTAGAAATAGCTACTTTTTGCGAAATTAAATAATGTGCCAATGGCATCTGCCGATGTCGCGCCGCAATTTCGCTCATGGATGAGCCATGATAATGTTTTTCCAAGTTAATTTTTTTCTGTCCCACTAATTTCTCCACACGCATTTTTTCACCAAATTGCAATAAATAATAAACGTAATCGCGTTCATCATTGAGTGATTGCATGGGTGCATTGTGTTTTGAAATTAAAATATCGCCAACCGAAAATAATTTTCTCTCGCCAGCCAGCACTAATAATTTATCCGCTTGATCACGTGTTTTTTCGGCTAATAAAAGCGCTGCATTTTCATGGTATTCACGCAGCGCTAATTCCAACGGCAAACGATTTTTTTTATCGGTCAATGCAACACTTGCATTATTCGTCAATAAAAATTCAAGCATCAATACATCGCCTTTTTCGGCAGCGATATGCAAGGCCGTTAATCCACCTGTGGTTTGTGCATTAATAGTGGCATGATTACTTGCCAACATCGCTTTGACTAATACAATATCGCCTTTCATCACTGCCATATGCCACGGTGTTAATCCATCAGAATTTCTAGGCGCTAATAAATTCACGCCTTTTTGTATCAATGCAACAGCGACTTTTAATTCAATTTCTGACGTTGCTGAATTGGTAATCGCTTTATGTAAATAATTTTCACCATTATTTAATACATGGTTAACTGTTAATTGAGGAGAATTGATCAGTAAAAGTGCCGTTTCACAATGGTGATTTTGCAGTGCAGCCATCAAAGGTGTTGAACCGCTGGGCACTTGATGATTCACGTTAGCACCTCGTTGCACTAATATATTCACAACGTCATCATTACCGCTAAGCGCTGCGTAATACAGCGTAGTAACACCTTGATCATCTTGAATGGTCATTAATTCTGGTGATGTATCTAAAACTTTTTTAAATTCATCGAGTGTATGGGTTTCTGGTGAAAAGGCTTGTGATAATTCGTCTATTGATGCTAAACGAAACACTCGTTCACATACATTCACAGTGAACACCTGGTATTGACCATCGTGTGTTATGCAAAAAGTTTCTTGTCTTGTTACAGGTGCATCACAAATAATCGTGAAACGTTGATCATTTTCCTTAAACGCTTTCATAATCATTTTTAGTAACTCAGCGCTGCACCCACCCACAATTTTATTATTATCCGTAAAACCCAATGTCGATACCGGATAATTATTTATTTTTGGGGTATCATAGTCAGTGTGTTTTGCAATCATACGCGTGAGTGTTTTTGCATTTTCAGCTGATTTTGTGAGTGAATCGCGATGATGTTTTACCTGTTTCTGAAATCCGTCACGAATAACTCTCAAACGTTCCTGATCTATGCGCTGCAAATCGGAAGATTCGTCTGAATACGTTTGAGAAATAGCCTGATTAATTTGAGCGCGCGCTGCTTCAACAATGGCTCTTAAATTTGTAAGAGCCTGATTAATATTTGCATCAATAGCGGTTCGATTAGCTGATACAATTTGATTAATACCTGCTTCCGTCAACAATGGACGCGCCTTACATATTTGCTCACGCGCGGCTTGTTCTTTTTGCGATCGAATATTGCTCGCTGTTTCCTGCTCTTGTCTGGGCAAATCATTTAATTGCGCATTGTATGATGCTCTTTTGTTGTTAAAAACAGCACGTCCATGCACTTTTGCCGTTTCTGCGCTCTCATTAATTTGTGCTAAATCCTCCTCTGGAATAGTCGGCAATGGCAATCGTAATTGCGCTGCTTCATAGTCATTTAATTTTTGTAACACAAACGCAACGCCTGCTTCTATTGTGAGTTTTAATTTAAAATCATCAAAAAGATTGGCAATCTGAAATTCATTTTGGATGTAAATAACATTAATAAACAGGCTATTTTTATTATCACCATTTAATTCATTGCGAATCGTTTCAGCAATCACTTTGCAAATCTCGCCCACCGCTTTTGCAATGCGTTTTTGAAATATCGGCGAATTATTCACATCCATGGGTAATAGCGGCAACAAAATTTGTTGCGTTGCATCTTTCACACAAGCTGCAGTTTCTTTAAAAATACGCATTCTCGCCTGTGGATCTTCTGTTTTCAAAATCCTCGTCATGATTTGATCGAGCGCATTCGGCTGACCTGCGGGCACTTTTGCTTGCAAATAATCAATGACCGTTTTTATTGATAAATGCATACGCGGATATTGGTATTGACGTACCGGTAACGGCGGAAATGATTTGGGTGTTTCGATAAGCGGTAGATTTTCAATCGGTACTAAATTCGGTTCCAAACCCATCTCTTGCAAGGTTGTAAAATGATACGAGAGTTGCGTGATGATTTTCATCATTTCAAAATAGTCACGAAACATCGGCAATAACGGCATTTGCTCGAAAATATCATTTTTTGTTTTTTCATATATGGCTTGTAGCTTGAGATAATCTTCGGGATAATTACCGTGTTCTGCTTTATACGACTCTAAATATTTTTTGTAATCCGGCATTGGTTCTAGTGTATGCTCTACGCGAAATGACGGTTCAAATAAAAATACACCATCTTTTCCTTGCACGGATTCCACATAAAACTTAAGTCGAAAAGAAGTTCTGAATTTTGTTTTATATGGCGAAGTAGGATCATCATCCATACTAAAATCTTCACCTTCCAATCCTGCTTCAGCCATCGCTTCGCGCAATGAAACATATTTGATGCCAATTTTGGCATATTCTGTTTTCAGATCAATTAAATGCAGTTTTAATGCTTGTTTATCCGTATTGGCTGTTTTATGCCATTGGCGAATAAAATCAGCGGAATAGGTGCCGCCATTACAAAAACCTTTCATCCAATAATCCAAAAGACCAGCCACGTCGCCGACCAATGTATTTTGAAAAGCGGGATGCAACAGCGGCCACATAAATTTTTCTGTATTAAAATCTAAACTGAATAAAATCTGCGTTGCATTATCATAAATCGCATGATACAACGCGTGCATGATTTGTTTTAACTGCAAATCAGTACATGGCATTTTTCCATCGTGCGTTTTTATCGCAAAACGATGCGTATCAAATAACGCATGCGTTGAAGAATTTTTAACGCCTTCTAAAATTCCGATTTCTGCTGCAACACCGCCGATGACGCATTCACTGATTTGAGATAAACCTAAACCGCGACACGCGCCAAACATAACTGTACTGTTATATGAATTCACTAATCCAGAAACATCAATTTGATTTCTCATGAATTCTAAGCGTGAATAATACCCCATGTTTGCAAATTTGTAGGGTGATATACCGTACATACTTTCAAATGAAGTGGTATATTTTGGTGGGGGAACATATTTCATATATGCATCCCACGCAATACTACTTCTTTGCCATGAATAAGAAGTGCTACTCTTAGATAAACATGACGTGTATGAAAAACTCGATCTTGTCAAACTGCTTTCACCTGGTTTATTTCCAGATCGATCGCGACCAAACCAATCCAGCCCTTTACTGTCTCGACCAAATCGATCGCGGCCAAATGTATCACGCCCAAATGCGTCATAACCAAATGCATCTCGTCCACATACGGCGTTGAATGATCGCTGCAATGTTTGCGGATACGTTTTTGGTGGTGGTCCTCCTGCTGTTCCTAATGAACTGCCAAAGCCGTTGATCGATTGTGACGAATGCCGCAATACTTGCTGATAAGTACTTGGGGGAGACGGCGGTGCGAGTCGTGTTGCAACAGGATTATACGCGGGATTCATCGCCGCATCTTTTGTTCGCGCATAGGCTGCTTGATAGGCAATTGTTGCGCGCGCTTCTGCTGCGCGTTGTGCAGCGCGAGTTGCTTCTTGTGCGCGTTGTTGTGTTGTCTGTGTTTCTTGCGGAACTGATTTTTGTGCTTCTGTTTTTGGTTGATTCAAAACAACCTCACGCATGAATTGAGCGAATGCATTTTCCGTCATTGGTTTTACACTGCTCACAACAGCAGTAAAAAATACGGCTGACGCATAAGATTGTGGTGGGTGTAAAATATTTCGCTCTACTTTGAAATCACACAACTCATAAACATAATTATTAAATTTTCCAGCAACTTCGTTCCTTGGGAATCCGAAATTTTCCAAAGATTTTTCACCAATCGTTTGTAAATGCTCAGGATACAAATCTCGTGGTTGATAATGTCCTGATCCACGATTAAATCCACCGTACATCGATCCTTGTGTGGGTGCTGCTAAAATACCATTTTCAAAGAAAATTTCTCCGCCTAATAAAATAGGTTGTTGTGCAGCGATGGTCGGATGTCCCAGCTCATAGGTCGGTATAATTTCATCACCAACTCTCGATAGCCACGGAGTATCATTAAGATGACGTGCAATACGCGCCATAGGTTTGCCATCAGCAATGACACTGACATAAATATAATTCGCTCTGCCAGGGGTTCTTCTAATTTCGTCAAGTGATAAATATTTTACTGCAGGAGGCTGAACAATATATTGGCGAGTTGCCTCTTGAAGTTCATTAATAATTTGAAATTTTGGTGGTTCTTTTGAAGTTCCATATATGTTTTTATTATGCGCTGCTATGCCGGCCTCTTTATACACTTTAAATAAAGCACCATCCAGATACATGCCAGTTAATAATTCCGCAGCCATTCTCGCTTTTTGTGGACCCGGCGCCGCAGCAAATCTCTCACCCATTTTTTTCATTTGCGTGATTTGCTGATCCATAAATTTAATTGCGTTGGGATAAAATAAATCGTCGTGCTTACTAACCTCCGCAAAAAATTGTTGGATTTCAGGATCATTATTTCCATATACCATCGCATGATGCGCGTAAATCGTGAGGCTATGAATCGCTATTTTAGTAACGGGAATTGCAACATTATCAATTGGATCGGACCACGTTCTCAAAAAATTAATAGCGCCCATTAAACCGCCAACACAAATTTGACCAGCATAATCGACAACGGTATCAATTCCATTGAATAACGCATCTTCTGCCGATCTGAAAGTTTCCGTAACATTGACAGCTGCTTGAAGCGCCGATTTATCTGTGTTTCGACTCATTTGTATCCCTTATACAGAATTAATCTGTTATTAAAAAAATAATGTTGTGTATTGTATTAGATTTGAGAGTGAAAAAAAATACATAATATTGCGTAGTGCAATACAAAGTCGCTGAAATGAACTGTTTTGTGCAACGGTAAAACATCCTGATTGATTGCATTGATATTTCATTCTGAAAATTCTGTTAAACTGATGGGCTTATTACACGTTGCATCTGCATGGATTATGCCGGTGATTTTTTTGATTGCATTGTTTTTGATGGGTTGCATGTTTCGATGGATTTCAATCAAAAAATAAATTGGTACTTATGTCATCATAAAAATATCCGTATACAACAACAATTAATGCCAATTAATAAATTTAATTTATATTTAAACATAAAAATAATCAATTAGATTTATTCATCATAGCCTAATACAATATCCTCATAAAATATATAAACATCCATTAACAAGAAGTTTTCATCAAAATGAGGTAAATTTTATGCGTCCCGATGAATTAGAATTAGCAATCAATACAGGCAATTACGATATTTATGGTGCATTAAACGCAAGAGCAGATTCTGAGGCGCCTGCGGATAATAAAAATGCTTTATTAGACTACCCTCTTTTTCAAAAAAATAACGCTCTTTTAATAGAATTGGGAATGGATAGTCAGCCCTTTATTGCTACGATTTTGCTAGCAATCGCGGTTGATCCTAAAAATTTCAGAGAGCTCGTCATGCCACTCATGTTGAACGTTTCAACGGGTTCTGGTGCGTTATTAAAACTTAATGAATTATTGGAAGCCAACAATTACCCGCATTTATCAGCTGAAATAGTGAAACAAATTGCAAGAGCTGCCTACATTACATTGATCGGTGGTTTATTAGTGATGGAATTTGGCGCGATGCAAGAATTTTTTAATTCAAGGACACTCATTAATACCATTGGATTGTTAGCGGTGACGGGCTTTGCTGTTTTTTCAGGATTGAAATTACCTAACACAATACGAAGCGCTAAACATAATTTTATTCTTGAGTCAGGTTTACATGGAAGCTCGTGGGGATTTTTAACTAAAAATATTTTAGCGGGTGCTGAAGCTAAAAAACACGATAATACCCTATTATGGACTGCCGCATTATTGTTAATGTATGCATCGGTGCTTTTTATCATACCAACCGGCTATGGAATTGGAAAAAATGGGCTTGCCTGGAAAGCTGCTCGTTCTGAGTCAGCGAACACTGATGCAGCGTTGGCATCTGAAACTCCGCATGTTGCATTGTCTATGTTTTCTGAAGCAAATAACGCTTCCGAAACTGTTGATCATGCAGCGGTGCAGTTACCTGCATCGAACACGATGGTACAGTAAAAGAAAATGAGGCATAGTCTAAAATAAACGAAAACGATCTCGTTGTGACGCGTGAACATGCTATAAAATCTCACGATTGGGATGGGATCATTGAGCTTGCCAAGTTACCAAAAATAGATAGCGAAAAGCTACTTAAACAGGCATTTCGTGAAGCAATATCATGTAACGATTTCGTAAACGCTGATCGTTTTATTCCTCGCGATCCTAATAGCCATGATTTTAATGTAGTATTAGCTAATTTATTTGAAAAAGCGGTAAACACTAATGATATCCCTCTATGTCAATATCTATGTGATAAAGCAAAGTCCATAACATTAAAAGACTTTGTTCTTGAAAAACCACTCTATTGGGCCAACACTTTTAAGAAAACGGAAATAGCGGGCATGCTCAGTGCGCTACAAACATCACAACAAGATCAAAGAACCTCTCCCAATCGCGCGGGTATGTTTGGTCAACCTGCCGTAGAAAATGCTCATGGCAAATCCGCGACAGATCTGATGCGTCCAAAAAAACCTGGGCCGTCAACGACAGATCAGTAAGTTAAGGAGGAGTTTGTGTGACTCGCGCTAGTTTCATAATCTGAATTAGAAGCGTACGCATTTGCAACTGATTATTTTGGATAAGGCTACAAATGAGTTTATTGGTGCGACAAGCTTTCATCACTACGACTGGGAAATTCCCGCCACTGAAACCGGATACTAGGTTCGAAAATCAAAATCGGGGCATGGGTATATTACAGAGGCAATCAATGCGATCACACAGTATGCTTTCAAACAATTAAATGTGAAACGGATATCACTGACTTGCGATCCGGATAATAATAAAAGTAAAAATATTGCAAAGAAATGGATGCGGATGATCCAGTGAAGCAATGGTTTAAATCCATATTATTGAAATTAATCAAATAGTCATAGGATTCATTTATGAAAAAAATAATTATTTTACTGATTTCATTTCTTTCAATATCCGTTTCCAACGCAGATACACTATCAGATTCATTCAAAGTAGCGGCCGTGGAATTTAACCCGCAGTTTATGCAATTTGAAAATAATTTACCGCGACTGGTTGCTGCTGCAAAAAACGCAGCGGAAAAAGGCGCAAAATTAATTGTATTACCTGAGCTTTCAAACAGTGGTTATTTGTATGATAGTCGAGAACAAATTAACCCGTACTTAGATACGATTCCAGGAAAAACAACAAGCGCTTTGGAACCAATCGCACGTCAATATAACGCTTATATTGCAGTGGGTATTTCAGAAATTGATCCCGTTACACATCTTGCTTATAATTCAGCGGCTTTAATTGGACCTCATGGATATATCGGAAAATATCGTAAAAACCAATTAAATGCGACCGATACGCGATGGGCAACACGTGGAAATTTGGGCTACCCTGTTTTTAATACGCCGCTGGGGAAAATTGCTCTGGTCATTTGTTATGATGATGCTTATTTGCAATCAGTTTTGATGCCATCATTACGCGGCGCAAATATCATTGCTTATATTACTTCTTCAGATCGATTGCCGCTTAATCAACCAGGCGCTGAATATAATCATTCAACTATTGCGAATATAACCTCATTATCAAGTTGGGTTGGCACATACGTTGTTGCAACAACACGAACAGACAATGAAACGAATCCTGCAACAGGTGTTACAACGCACTATGATGGCGGCGCATCCATTTGGGATCCACTGGGTGATAATCTTGCACAAGCACCGGTTTCACCGCTTGCGCATCCAACACAACCCATCACCATTTTTGCGACGATTAATCCTGTGTTATATAAAAACCCCGCAAAAGAAATATTAATGCACCGACGTCGTCCGGAATTATATCAAGTGTTAAGTTTATATCGCGCACCGATTGATCCGGCTGCTTCAAAAAAATCACATGAGATCAATGCAGCGATTATTCAATGCACGCCGATACCAGGCGATAAAAAAAATAATTTGGTAGAAATTAAAAAATTACTGCAAAAGACAGCAGACGATAAGAATATTAATTTAATTGTGTTGCCAGAAAATTCATTGATTGGCGATGGATTAACACCGGATCAATTACGTAAAGATGCAGAGGAAGTAAATGGCGCATCAATGAAAGAAATGAGCGATCTTGCAGTGCAATATCATTCTGTTTTGGTATTTACCATGCCAGAAAAACTCGACAATAAACTTTATGAAACTGCTTTCATTTTAGATGAAAATGGAAAAATAATCGGGCAATACCATAAAAGTCATTTAAATGCAGAAGATGAAAAATGGGCAACAGCAGGGAACCAGATACCTGTTTTTTCTACGCCATTAGGACGAATAGGCATTATGATTGGTGACGAAGTTCGCATACCGGATATTAGCAGCGTTATGGCTGTTAAACGCGCAGATATCGTTGTTATTCCAACACAATGGCACGGTCAATATGGTGGCGCTGTAAAAGTGGATCCACAATTATTAATTAAACCATTCCCAAAAAATACAATGACGATGTGGTTTAATATCGGAAAATATGCGCAAGCGTATACAATAGTTGCAAATTACACACAGGGAAAAAATCATGATTCAGGCAGTAGTGGCTTATATTCACTCGATCCTATTCAAGGGTTATATCCACCTGAATTAGCAACAACCGATCAACAGCAAGCATTTGTCGTTCACTTTAAAACATTGGGCGATCAAAATTGGTGGATGAATCAAAATGATTATATTATTGGGCGGCGACCTGAATTAACGCCGCCAGAATTATTATCTATGCAGTCAAGTTGCTTTAAACAGTGGCAACAAAACAGTACGAGTAATGATTTTTGCTGGAATCACTAAAATCCCGAGGGTTGTAATAATGAAATTATTTCAAAATAAACTGAATAAATTCACGCACCTTTGGCTGCACAACTCCATTTTTTTGATAATAGATATAAACGGGTGATTCAATGTGCGTCGTATTTTTTAGTACTTCGATCAAATCACCCTTGGTGATTTCTTTTTCGACCATATAATCGTGCAGTTCTACAATACCCAACCCATTGATCGCGCATTGCTTCATAAAATTCGCATTATTTATTTTTAATCTTGAAGAAAATTTTAATTTATGATTATCGTTTTTTAAACCGACAATCGCATTTTTGCGGCCAAGATGCGGAATATAGTGATGATTTTCTAAATCTGTCAATTTTTTTGGAACGCCATATTTTTTCAAATATTTTTTCGATGCACAAAACACATAGCGCGTTTTACCGATTTTTTTTGCAACGATATCGAGTGGCGCTTCCCAATTCACACCGAATACAATATCGATTTTTTCTTTGATCATATCAGGCATGCGCTCTTCTGAAAAAATCTCAATTTTCATGCTGGGGAATTTTTTTAGATACTGATCAACGCAAGCAATCAATTTGGTTTCTGCTAAATACGGATTGCAACTAATGCGCAATGTTCCTGATGGAGTTTGATGTAACTGTGCAATAAAATGATTGGTATTTTCTAACTCATCTTTTAATCGATAACATTGCGCGAGAAATAATTCACCCTCATCAGTCAAATTTACTTTGCGCGTCGTACGAATCAATAAATTAACACCCAATGTATTTTCTAATGCGCTCACCGATTGGCTAATTGCCGATTTTGATACCTGCAATTGATGTGCGGCGCTCGTAAAACTGCCCGTTTCTGCAACGCCTAAAAAAGCCTCTATTTGAGAGAGTATGGGATTATTGATCATATTGATTGTTAAGTAGTATTAAACATTGGTTAATTATAGCATGTATTGTTCAATTTTGAACAAACCGTTATGATCGTCTTACTTCAATCGAAGAGGCAGTGCGCTCATGATCAATTCATTCAAAACAGGCTTATTGCTCTCATACATTTGTATCGCCTCTGTTTCTGCTGCGATCATCACACCTGCCCTGCCCCACATTCAATCATTTTTTTCATTATCGAAAGGATCGGTAGAATGGGTAGTATCCATCTTTTTGTTGGGATATGTAATCGGTCAATTAATTTATGCGCCCATTGCTAATCGTTATGGTCGATTAAAAGCCTTGCGTGCAGGATTGTTTATTAATTTGATTGGGATTTTAATTTGTATTGCTTCAACTTATATCAATAGTTTTTCATTACTAATTACGGGTCGATTTGTCACTGCATTGGGTGCTGCTAGCGGATTATCCTGCACATTTATGTTGATCAATGAATTGTTACCACCTACTCGTGCTAAACATGCAATGTCATTATCGATTATTTCATTTACAGCGGGCATTGGTTTTGCTGTTTTACTGGGCAGCTTAATCACGCAATATTTGCAATGGCAGGATTGTTTTGTATTGCTATTAGTTCATGGAATTTGCATGTATTTCCTTACATTTGCATTTCCAGAAACATTGCAATCACCTAAAGCGATTCATCCAAAAATAATTTATGAACATTATCTCGCTGCATTTAAGCATCCAAAGCTCATTATATTTTCATTGGTTGTTGGATTTGTATCTGTATTTGCTTATGGATATTCCGCCTCTGCACCCATTTACGCGCAAACCATTTTACATTTATCACCCAGCCAATATGGCTACTGGAATATGTTAAATATGATTGGCATGTTAGCGAGTGGTTTTTTAAGTGCGCATTTAATCAAAAAATATCATGAAAAAAATGTGTTGCGTGCAGGATTTGTTCTCGTATTTTTTGGACTTGTTGCGTTATCACTCATGACGATATTCAGCTTTAATAATTCACTATTATTTTTCACGATCACTGCTTTTCTATATTTAACATCAGGATTATTATTTCCAGCGGCATCCATTTTTGCATCAACGGCGATTTCAGATCGCGCAAGTGCATCAAGTGTCATGTCATTTATTAACATGGGATCAGCGATGATTGGCGTAATTGTTATGGGGTATTTACCACTACAATCGATTATGTCATTTACGGCTGTTTTGTGCGTATTTTTTGCGATTGTTCTGCTTTTGACTATTTGTCAGATATCCTGTGCACGCGTAAAATAGGCAATCAAGATATCTCAGGATCAAAAATCATGCCAACAATCCACTTTGAATACACAACCAATTTAAAAATTGTCGAAAAAATAAAACCGTTTCTGCTTGAAGTGCATCACCTTCTCGTTGAAATGATCAAAACAGATTTACCCACCTGTCGATCATTGGTTGCACCCTATTCTGATTATGTTGTTGGAAATGGCAATGACAATAATGCCTTTATCCAACTCACCATAAAAATCCTACCAGGACGCAGTGAGGAATTAAAAAAGCAAACCGGCAAAGCACTTTTTGATAAAATCAAAAAGATTTTTGCAAATGAGATTAATCGACTTAATACTGAGGTACGCGTTTATTTACAAGAAACAGATATTGAGCATTATCACGGGCTGAACGGATGATTAAATAAATCGCTCAATGTTGCTTTTAATCATTAACCACTCTTGTGGAATCACACTGAAAATAACAGAATCCCGAATGCGATTATTTGATAAAATCATGTGATTTCGCAAAACACCTTCTCTTTGAATGCCAAATTTAGCAAGCGAATTTTGTGAAGGTAAATTGATGCTATCCACACAAAACTCAACACGAATCATGCTCAATGTTTCAAATGCATAATCCAGCATGATTAATTTAGATAGTGGATTGACAGATGATCCCCAGTAATCTGGATGGAACCAAGTGTAACCAATCGATAAGTTTTTATTAACAGTATCAATATGATAATAACTCGATGAGCCGATGATTTTATCGTCTAGAAAAATAACAAAACAAATGCGCTTATTATTCTCCATTTCACAAAATGCCTTTTGAATCCATTTTTCACGAAAAATGGTTTCGTCAGAAAAATCATGCGTTCCAAATTTCCATATCCGCGCATCTCTTGAAATTGCAACCAATGTATCAACATTTTCTTCGCTTAAAACACACAGTGAAATATTATTTTTACAGATCGGTTCTGAAATTTTAAAAATCATAATTTGTCACACCGTTTATTTCACAAGGATTAAAATGTTGCGCACGCAAATTTTCGATTGGTTTGAATAACGGTGTCGGCAGTTCCACGCATCGTAATAAAAATTTACACTCATCTTTCATACAAGAAATATCTCACAGAAGGACCACTTCCTTCGCGTCTAATTTTTCCAGATTCTATTAATTTATTTAATTTTCGTGTCGCGGTGTTACGCGATACACTCAAACAATTTTCAACATCACTTAATTTCACTTCTTTTTGCGTGTAAAATAGTGCCATTAATTTTTCTTCCTGAGGAACATGTTCTTCATTTGCGGGTAGAAAATTAAAAATCACTTTTACGCTATCTGCACCCTCAATAAATTCAGGTTTTTGAATGCGTGCTTTTTCGCAGGATTCAAAAATTAATGCGATACCTGTACCCAGTTTTTCAACCAGCCCTAAACGTCTTGCAAGTCTAGCAAGATTTGGATTTCTCAAATATGTTGCACCATCTCCCAACTGACTGATATCAAACAAGCCTGGAAAATTACCAGGGTTAAATATTTCTAATCGATTATCGTACAGAGCGATTTTAATAGCGCCTGGAATCCAATATTTTCGATGAATAGCTGCGTTTATAATAGTTTCTCGAAGTGCTGTTTCTGGAATAATCATTTTTGCTTTCAGTTTAGCGCCCAGCAATTTATAATCACGCATCAACCATGATTTTATCAGTTGAAAACTGCGTTCAATTTGATCTTCAAGGCAACCTTTTATTTCTTCTGTTTGAATAATATCGCGACCATTATTGCCTGCAAAACGCGTGCAATGGATCACTGCTTCTGGAATATACTCATCAGGCGTTTCACAAAATAGTAAAACCCCAGAAACGGTTGGATAATTTTTTTCGGCATGCGCTGAAGCTTGATTGATAATTTTTTCTGACTTTAAGCGCGCAGCATCTGTTTTTTTTAAAACCGCGTTCAGCAATTTTTTTGACAAAATATTAATATCAGCATGAATGACTTCTTCGTCAAAATTAGTACGCTTATTTTCCCGCATTAATTCTTCAATGTATTCCTGACTTGCTCTGCGTGTGTTTGATCCAGCTCGTAGGTAAACACCGTTCGGCATCCCTTCGCTTTTTATTAATACTGGTTTTTTTGTGCCGTGAGAAATTTCAATAATCATGACACTTTTTTCACCAAACCGTTTTTCATATATTTCTGCAAACAAATTTGGGCTTGTTGCATCATACAAACTATTGGGAAATTCATCGTACACTCTATCTCGTGTTTTATCGTTAATACCGATAATTTCACAGCTGTTATCATCAACACCAATGACGATCTTTCCACCAACGCCATTGGCAAATGCAACACAGGTTTTAACCAATGCGTGAAAATTGGGGAGTTGAGATTTAAATTCGAGTGATTTTGACTCTCTGTCAGGGTAGAATTGCTTTATCATAACTTATTGCACCAATTCGGGTTTATTGCACCAATTGCACCAATCATACCTAGATTGCACCAATTGCACCAGTTTTTTTTAAACCGCACCAATAGTGCAATACCGACTTAATACCAGCTGTGACGCACCAGTTTTCAGCTCCATATAAATCAAGTAGTTACAAATTAACCAAAAATTTATCGTCGAGCTAAAATATGAGGTAACCCATCCAAACAGATAGCAACACTTGCAAGGAGCATTCCATGCTGAGTATCCTAGCATTCAACACAAAATCACCCATCACTCACGCTGCCTATCGATCAAATCTAAAGAAAAAAATCCTGATTTCACAAAAACAAATGCGTGAAAAAATTAAATTGAATAACGCAACCATCATTCATCGCACCGCAGCTCGCAATATAAAATCCCCTCACACAACTGTCAATGACGAACAAATGGATGCGCTTTATGCAACACAGTCTGTCATGGGTATTGTGCACAAAAACAAATGGGAATACGTCATTCATTTACCAAAAAATAAATTAACTGGCTTTGCAAAAACAGTGAACAAAAAACGCAAAGAAAAATAATCATACCCAATCAACCATTCTACCGAGAACGTAAACAAGAATTTTATTGGGTCAATAATATCGAATACGGTTATGACTGGGAGCTTAAAATAAATCTGGTCGCTTGCCAAGAAAAACGTGAAGGGATAAATAAATTGACTGGAGAGTATGTTTTTTCTGTGGAAACCTTGGCTAGCATCTTTTGTAAAAACGGCATGCTTTCAACGCCATAATTTTTTTCAATGGTTCCAACAGTTTTGAAAAAGCATAATCCCAATCACCTCTTTTATTATTTCTGTGCTGTTTTCGCCAAATGCCCCACATCCACACGAACAAAAATGGAATCGCCAAGAACAGTCAATGTATCGCCAGCATAAACTTCGCATAACACGCGTGTTTTCCTGGCAACCTCACCTTCAACACGCGCTTTGAGTGTAAGTGGTACACCCATTGGCGTTGGCTTGATATATTTCACGCCCAACGTACCAGTCACACAATCAATCCGAGGTAATGTTTCTGGTTCACGACCTTCAGCGCGATAATGATATGCCATCACCGTCCAATTAGAATGACAATCAACCAAACAACTAATCAGGCCACCATAAACAAGTGACGGCCAACCGATATAGCGCGAATCAGGTGTGTGCCTCATGATGACATGTACGTTATCTACATCCCAATAGCTTTTAATTTGCAAACCATTTTCATTTTTCTGTCCGCAACCAAAACACACGCCTTCTGGCGCAGCAAGTTCTTGAAGTGAATATTGATTAAAGATTTTCATTTCGGCCATTATCGATTACTAATTTATTTTTAAGTGGTTATTTTAGTTCATTTTGAAATTAAATCATATTGTAAAAATACAGGGTTTTTATTGATGCGTTTCCAGATCGTAGAACGCTTTGTGATCCGTTTTTCTTTTCCTTGAATTAATGTGTAAGTGAGTAAATAACAATCTGACGATATTTACCGACATTCGAAGTCTTTTGTTTCCCAAATATCATTTTTCATGTAATCAGGATTTTGGTATCGCCCAACCACTGTGTCAATACATAATTGACGATCGTATCGATTTCCAGATGCACCAATTTCCCAATAATCTGCTACCGTCATATTTTCAAAATCAGCGCGTGTTATTCCAAATTCAGGACGATGAAAAATAGGTTCTCGTTTTTTGAGTTCTGCCAACCAAAATGATATTGCAAAAAACCGCCTAAAAATGGACCAAAAACTGCGCCACAGCTATAAGCCAGTGATGCATAGAGCATGGCAATCGCATAACGGCTCCCAATCACTTTGTCGATAATGAGTGCGCGACACCCAATGGTCACTGTTGAAACCAAAAAACCTTGTGTAAACCGTATGAAACAAAACTCAATAAATGAGTGACTATCTATTGCTAAAATACTGACAACTGCATAGAAAACCAATCCAAATGTGATAATCGGTTTTCGACCTAATGAATCAATGAGTGCACCAAAGACAATACAGCCAGCGCTCCATCCAAAAATACTTATCGCGATGGTTGTTTTAACAGAAGAAACCGTAACATGAAAATAATTTGCAAGTGCTGGCATTGATGGTGCGTACATATCAATATTAATGCCAGCCAAAAAATTCAGCATTGCTGCAATAACGACAAACAATGAAAGATAATAGGATGCATTAATTTTAATCATTGATTTTTGCATTATATATCACTCTTACTTTCTTTGTTCTAACGAAAGTGAAAATGGATTGTAGCTTGTTTTGGTATCATAAAAATCAACTCGGTCTTTTTTCTTGAGATATCCAACCAGCCAGTAAGTAAACGGCAGTGCGATAATTTCGTATGATATTTTAAAAACAAACTGGACAATAATCATATTGAGGATGATGTTATTCGGTATTTTTCCAAAAAAAGCAATGATACAAAATAATACGCTATCAATTAACACGCCAAGTCCGGTTGATGTGACAACACGAAGCCACAACCACTTACCTTTTGTGATAATTTTGATTTTAGAAATCACGATTGAATTTAAAAATTCACCACAGAAATAGCCAATTAATGAAGCGACAAAAATTCGTGGTGCAGCGTTTAACACTAACGCAAATTGGGATTGATCGTGCCAAAAAGACGACGGGTGCAAATGTACTGTCAGCAATGCACCCAATGTAAAAATGCTATTGCAAAATAACCCAGACCAAATAATCAATCTACTGACAGCAAATCCATACACTTCAGTGAACGTGTCATCAAAAAAATAGGTCAGTGGGAAAAAGATCAATGCTGCTGGAAAATTAATATCTACGTTACCAAACCAATGATCAATAAACGCAAAACGGCTTAAATGAAATTCAGCAATTTTAAATGCTGTTAAATTTGACAAAATCAAAAATGTGACAAAAATCATGCCAAGGAAAACGACACGTGGCGTAATTCGATTAATTGGATTCATTTGACACCTGTTTCTTTCTTGGAACGGTAAGAATCGCGTTTGATATATGCATGAAATTCTTCAGATGTTCGTGGTGCTTTCACGCAAGAATGATGCAATTGCACACTATGCTGCATTGCGCTTAAAAAACTTATCTCATCTTGTAATGTCGGTTCGCGAATAGTAATCATATCGTCTCTTGGATTTTGCATCATTTACTTTTTCTACGTTTCTACACATTTTTGGCGGATGCGCCCATTTTTGATATTACAAATGTAGAGCTGTAGACACTTTATCAACAAAACCTGTAGATAACTCTGTGGAGTGTGCCTGTAAAAATACAACAATCCATTATTACCGCGTTGTTTTATTATTTTGGATAAAATTAAACCGAAATCTTATTTGATTACTTTGAAACCCAAATTTTCCCAAACAACAATCCCGCCCTCAATATTGTAAATATCCAGATTGGGGTTTTCGGATAATAATTTTTCACAAGCCATTGATCCGCGCTTTCCCATTTTGCAATGCACAATTATTTTTTTATTGCGTGCTTCAGGTGGTAATTTATTTAATTCAACCGTATTAATTGGGATAAGATGAGCGCCTGCAATATGAACCTCTTTGTGTTCTTGTGGTTCACGTACATCAATCACAATTGCTTCGTTATTATTTAACCATTCATTGGCTGTTACGGCATCTATAGATTTTATTTTTTGCATTATAAACTCCCTATCGTTATTTTTTGGTTATTTTTAAATATTTTTTTCGCTCAGATTCTGGGAATTTTTCAATCGCATATCGCAGCATAGTTCTTGGCATTTTATGCGCATATTTTTCTAAAAAATTGACTAACGTTGATTGATTTTTCTTTCCCATTTCTCTTAGCATCCACCCAACAGATTTGTGAATTAAATCGTGCTGATCATTTAACAGAATTTTTGCTATTTTAACCGTGTATTCGAATTTGTTTTGACGAATAAAGTACCACGTTGACACAATGGCAATGCGTCTTTCCCATAAATTGGATGATTTTGCTAACGTTTCCAATACCGTTTTATTTTTATTAAATAAATGTGCGCCCACAATCAAATGTGCCGAAGCATCTACCAAATTCCAGTTATTAATATTGTTCATATGGTCAAAATAAAAATCATAAATAATTTGTTGTTCGTCCTTATTTTTTTGATAGCGATTGACTAAAATCAACAACGCCAATAATCGCTCTTCATTAAATTTCGACCGAATAAGTTTTTTCGCATCAGATAATGGTAATAAATAATGCTCGCGCGCTATTTTTCGACAATCAGGTACTGAAACACCGATAAAGCGATCGTGTTCCGCGTACTCGCCCGCGCCAGTTTTAAAAAATCTATCGGCATTAACTGACGATTTTTTAAATTTTTGTAATTGTTTTTTTATTTCTAATAACATTATTTTATTCCAGCGTTCTTTAAGACATCACAAAAACATAATTGTCTTTGGTTGAAAGCGATTCTGAATATTTAAATCCATCGCCGTTAAAGTCAATCAGGTTATCAAGAGAATCAATTTTCCTGTCTATAATATAACGTGCAAGCAACCCTCTACCGCGTTTTGCGTATATTCCAATTGTTTTATATTTATTGTCTTTATAAACCTTGAATTCCACGTGTATTACTTTCCCTGATAATTTTTTTAAATCGATTGCTTTGAAATATTCACTCGACGCTAAATTTAAAATAATATTATTTTTTTGTTTTAATAATAGACTGTTTAATCCATCAGTAATTGATTCTCTCCAGTACTGATATAGATTTTCATTTTTTGAAACCACTAAAGAATTATTCATGTCAAGACGATAAGGTTGAATAACATCGAGTGGTTTTAAGTAACCATATAATGCCGATAAAATAATCAGGTGATTTTGTGCAAATAATAAATTCTCTTTGCTAAGCGAGCTCGCATCTACTGGCTCTCATAACCCACTCTTTCATCGCTTAAAACCTTTTTTCACTGCTTTTAATAAAAAATTCATTGTAAATAAATATGTTAAGTGCTTTAACGGCATTTTCGAGGGTGTGGACATTCCTGCCCATATTGCAGTCGAAACCAAAATTCTCGCTATCAATCATGTGTTTTCTATTCGCGTGTTTTCTATTCGCGTTTATACCCTGATCACTTGTTTTCTAGCACAATCCGATATCGCGCTTTATTATTGCGTACTAAATTCAACGCATCCGCCGCTTGATTCATCGGCATCATCTGTGTTTTTGCGTGAATACCATGACGGGCTGCAAATTCAAGCATTTCATTAATCATGAGTGGTCCGCCAATCTGACTGCCGCAAATGGTTTTGTTCCCGTCAACCAATGACATAATCGGCACGTTAACGCGATTAGCAGCCCCGACAAAACATAATGTGCCATGCGCTCGTAAAAGTGATACGTATTTTTCCCAATTCAAATCCACATTGACTGTCGAGAGAATAAAATCAAACGAATTTTGATAAGAATTTAATGCTTCATCTTTAATTGAATTGATAAAATGATGTGCGCCAAATTCTCTTGCTTCCTTTTCCTTGCTCGCATCACTTGAAAATGCAGTCACATCACAACCAAACGCCTTTGCAAATTGCAAAGCCAGATGACCTAAGCCACCGATTCCAATAACACCTACTTTCATGTTCGGTCGAACATTATGATTTCGCAGTGGCGAATAAACGGTAATCCCAGCGCATAATAATGGCGCTGCATTTTCGGATTCTAATGCATCAGGAATAGGAACAACAAAACGCGCATGCGATCGTACACGTTCCGCAAAACCACCGTGATGTGCAACCGCAACTCCTTGTGCTTTTAAACATAAATTTTCTTCACCCTTGCAGCAATTTTCACACGTTAAACAACTTTTGCATTGCCAGCCGATCCCAACGCGTTGCCCTGCTTTAAATTGATTAACTGCGGAACCAACAGCAGAAACAGTACCAATAATTTCATGACCGGGAACCAATGGAAATGTCGAAATACCCCAATCATTATCGACTAAATGCACATCGCTATGACAAATACCGCAATGCGTAATGGCAACTTCGATATCATCAGGTAGCAGCGCATCTGATTTGTAGTCAAACGGTTTTAGAGATTCTTTTGCTTGCATTGCTGCATAAGCGTGAACAATCATTTTAACCTCGATATTATTTTTTACATTAATTCCAGGCACCATTCATCCACGATCCATGCAATCCGTGCGGTATACGTCGCGGCATTATAATGCGCGCAAGTGGTTCGTCTTTTATATTTTGCGCATCTAAGATAACAAATTCGCTATTATTTTCAATTTTGTTATAAACAAATAGCATCGCATAACCATCATCTTCTGATGTGTACTTTGCTTTGGGTACAAAAACTGCTTCATCAATTTCACAATTATTTCCAAAATCGTGAACATCGTTGGAATTTTTTTCGACATCGTATTTTATCAATACAGTATAGGGATTAATAGATTTTTTTGCGGGAATTTGAGCAGGTGAATAAATAAAATGATGATGCAATGAATCACGATCTTCTTTAATACGTGGAAATTCAATGTGTCTATTATCGAGTTGCTCGTGCTTAATCGTTCCTGAAGATAAATTAATTCGAGTTCGATAAAGTGTTGATGGTTTTTCTGTCACTTCACCTTTATTCATTTTTAATTCAGCGTATCGAACAAAATCCACAATAATTTCTTGTCGATTTTCATAGGCATTCGCAAAATGAAAAACAAAAAATGCTTCTGTGCCAAACCATTTTATTTTTCCTGTTTGGCGCGACATAACACCGATGCGTACACCTAATTCAGGTCGCCATTGAAGCACATCCTTACCTGATTTAGCATTATTAATATCAATCACAATCGGGCAATCGTAAAGAATAACGTAATTTTCTGTCAGTACAAAATCATGGATCATTGTAGAATAACTTTTTTCGATATCAATTTTTTGCTGCAATTGTCCTGTTTTATCAATTCGATAAACGGATAAAAACGGTGGCACAGCATCATAATTAATCATCCACAAATCACCAGTTTTAGGACAGATACGTGTATGTGGTCCAACTTTAAATGGCGTAACCGAACCAGGTGACCATGGGCCAATGGTTTCTAATTCCGCATTGATTTCATAAGCAGAACCCGTTTCATACATCGCAAGATATTTGTTTACATGACGAATAATATGAATAAAAGGTCGATCTTTGCGTTCCGCATTTTCGCCAACCAGTTTTGGGTCAGGCGGTACTCGAAACATAAATCCACCATACAACGCTTTACCTGCACGCCGTTCTGCCAATAATCCTTTTGTTTCAACAAATTTATTTTTATATCGTGCTTTTCCATTTTCAATATAAACCGCATGAATCATCCCATCGCCATCAAATGGAAATGTATAAGTAATGGGCGGGAATTCAGGATTGGGACCGTTTCGCATATACACACCCAATAAATCATCGGGAATTTTTCCAATCACTTCACAATTATCGACGTCCAATTCATCTTTAACAGGTGCATAATTTCCCTGTAAAAACAGATTATTTTTTGTTTTCTCCATAAATTTTATTTTGAGATTTTCAATATACATTTTAGGGTAAAAGCTATTTGCTTTAATACCAATAAAAATAGCGACAATCGTGCCTAACGTGCTTATGATATTGCTTAATCCAAAATAAGCATGCGCTAATGAAACACATGCTGCGAGCAATAACAAAAATCCCCAGATGGCTGATAAATGTCGATGCAATTGTTTTGTGCCTTGATCGGTATATTGTCCTGTAAACGGTTTATTAATTGCAACGGATCCCAGCATAATCGCGCTCATTGCAATATTGCACCATAAATTGGGATGTTGTGTGAAGGCATTGCCGTGGGGAAATAACAATCCAAAAATAATCATCGCGGCAAAAAATAATGCGCCGCCAATTTCTAAAACAATACCACGCAATAAATCTTTTCTTGAAATGATAATAGTTAAAATAAACGCAATGATGGCGCTGTATACAAATGATGTTAGTCCTGCCGAAAAAATAATCCACGGCAGGAACGCTAACCAGATATTATTTTTGCT
Organism: Verrucomicrobiota bacterium; assembly: GCA_013287435.1. GTDB lineage: Bacteria > Pseudomonadota > Gammaproteobacteria > Coxiellales > Coxiellaceae > 2-02-FULL-42-43. The sequence continues at coordinate 1,732 of JABDDU010000016.1, read as the reverse complement.
TTTCATTAAGACCTCAAGTTTCAGTTAAATCCGTCGATTCACATGTCCACAACTTATGAAAATAACAAAGTAATCTGCCAACAAATAATCCCGTGCAAATGCCGGTAGCCCCCAGCATACTAAACTCAAAACCTGTTTGGTTTGCCAATGCGGGGTCAGAACCAAGCTGATACGAGAAATAATATTTAAAAACAAAAATCATGAGAATTAAAATTAAGGTTATCCAACTGCCTTGAAGTTGAATCAATAATTTTTTTCTGTCAACTTTGAATTGATGATTGCGTATTAATAACCAGCCAATTATTGATCCTAAAATAATACTGACAAGCCACACTGAAATCACTGTTGCATTCACATGAAATGCGGTTGTTACTGTGTGAATTGAAAGTGCTAAGAAAACCAACGGCACAATCGTTAATTTTTTAATGGAAACGACTTGTGACGTCGATGCTTTTATTCCTCTTTGCACCAACAGCACAAATAAAAGATAAACCCACCATGGAGTTTGAGATGCTGCAGCCCAGATCGCGTTCATTGTATTACCTCTTTGTTGTTAATAACTTCTTTGTTTCATTACACCAGGCAATTTCTGCTTTTGTGATATGAACACCGTAGCGAATCGTTGCAAGAATATACGGTTTTCTTTTTATTTTTTTGTTTGCTTGTATTTCATGTTCGATGGCTTCAAATTGATTGACTTGTTCAATTGCTTCTTGTTTGTAGGTCTCAATGTGCTTTAAAATAATTTTTTTATCAACTTGATTACCAAAAAATAGTTTTAATAAAAATTCATTGCGATAACTTGTCTGTTCTGTTTTTTTTGAAATCCATTCAGCTAAAAATTTTAATCCCTTGTCTGTAATGCAATAGAGCGCACGCACCCCACCCTTTTGTGCATCGAGTTCACGGCATTCAACATACCCTGCCTTATTCAATTTCTTTAATGTAGGATATAACTGCGCTTCATATTCCATCCAAAAATAATTGGTGCTGCGCGCCATAAATGATTTTATATCATAGGCAGTCATTGGCCTTATGCTCAGGCAACCGAGTATTGCAAACTGTGTCTTATTGATTCGTGCCATATAGTCATATCATTTTTTAATAGGATGATTGCCATTATACATATTCAATATAGTAAATACAATATGTTTAAATAATGACAGTGGGATCAATACATTAGGGAGTTGTCACACAACGTCTACATCAAAAATTCTTTCTGTCTTGAATTAAAAAGGTAATTGATCGTAACTGCTGTGAAAAAAAATTAACGCAACTGTTTGAATGCATTAGAATGCTTTCAGGTTTTTTATATATAAATATACATTTAAGCCTAAAAATACGTATACATATTAATTTTATTTTGCACTATCTCCCTATTTTGCGTATTATTTGCACAGACCAATGCGGAGTTGCTATGATTGAAAATATTATTAGTGCAAACAAACAAATCTTGATTTTTGCAAAAGACAAAAATTTGAAATTTTTATTTTGTAATGAATTTTTTGCGGAAGTGGCCGGCCTGGATTCTCCAAACCAAGTGATTGGAAAAACAGATTACGATCTTGTGTGGAGAAAACAAGCGTCTATTTACACCAATGGAGACATAACTGTTTTGAAAGGAAATGTTTCGGTTAATGTAAAAGAACCAATGTCGCAAAAAACAAAAATGGCAACAGTCATCACTTCAAAATCTGTTTTAATGGATCATAAGGGTTATCCAAGCGGTATT
>JABDDU010000015.1:12893-36255 GCA_013287435.1 Verrucomicrobiota bacterium | reverse complement strand
GGATTTTTTGGCGTGAAATTGAAGACCACTGCCTGAATTATTGATAGAAAATAACAAGTCACCATTTTCATCTAAGCTGAATTGATAAATCAGGGCGTGACCGCCTGAAGCAGTTAGCCAGCCACCAGGGATTAATAAATATTTCCCATGTTCTAATTTTTGAACATCCTCGTAAATTTTTTTGGAAACTTCAGCAAGAGCTTCTTTTGTTGGATTTATAAGTAAACGGTTTATTTCCTCTTGATAGTGAACCAACTGATTGCATGCCCCCTGCATTTTTTTTACATCCTCAGGAATACTGGCGGAAGGTAATGTTGCGATATATTGGTTTAAATACCCGATGGTGCGGTGAAATTGATGTCCCTGTAGCTCACTGCCCATCAAAAAGGCGTCATTATTGATATGGCCAAACAAAGACTCGTTTATTTCGATTTGAGACCGTTCGCGTGACATTTCTATACCCCGGTTGAGTATCTACATATCGGAAAATTATAGACTATTATCAAAAAAACACCGTTTTTTGAGGAATTTTATGACGAATTTTTACTTTATTTTCATAGAGTTATAATAACTACTCATTTTTTACACAACCTATTATTTTTTGCATAATACACATCTTGATTGATTTCAATGCAAAAATTGTACATTGGTGATATTAAGAGAGTGTTGATGCGTGGCAGCGTGTGCAGCGTGTGTGGCAGCGTGTTGTGGCAGTGTTACAAGCGATTTGCGGCTGAATTTTTGGGTTGTTTTACGTGTTCTTATTGATTTTTGACCCCATCAACTATATAGTTACTAGTGACGGGTAAATCCTTCAAGTCCCAGAGGGGAGCGGCTTCCATAGGTTGCAGCAATGATCTTCTGGATCGACGCTTGAAAGGGGCCGTCTTTTTTTTACCTAAAATTTATGCACCGTCTCTGACATAGTCTTGTCTGAAAACTCCGAGTACCAAACAAAATCATTTTTCTCATATTTTCTTCCAAACCCGGAACAAAAAATATCGATAGCCTGCAATCCAAGTTCTTCCTGAGAATTACTATGCCGTATGTTTAGGTATGCCTTTTTGTTAATTCTGTCTCGGACCGCGGCGATTACGGCAGCATCAAACTCACCAATTTCATCTTTGTTTTTTGAGCGGTCTATAACAATATCAATGTGAGTAGCGCTATCAACATCCGTTAATTGTGAAAAAACGCGTTTTGCAATTTCATCATATAGCACTTTCTTTTTTAACTCATGATGATTATTAGCATTGTGATTGCGAAGCCAAGTTTTTTTATCCGCAATAGCCGCCGATAAATACCAATTTGAGCATTTCCGCATTTGACTCAAAAAATATTTTTTAATGGGTAATGCTAATGCGCTTCCCTTTAATTCATTTTTATTTTTAGACACTTTGTTTTTCAGGGTTTTTTTAACGGATCGCAGAGTGTTTGCGTTAGCATCTTGATCATAACAAACCAACAACGCAATCACTAAAAAGCGACTGGTTTTTTCATTATTAAAATCAAACCCCAAATCCCCCGATTCATCCAAATAAATAATTAAATGTTCCGACATGTATTTTTTCCCTGAAAATTACGGTGTTTTTCTATGTTTCATAAATAGAGATGCGTCGACTGACAAACCACCCCAACAATCTTCGCAACATTGGGTTTGTCTACAATAATATTCGCCCAATGATTATTGAATGCGATTAATTCGAATGCTTCAAAAGTGCGATCAAAACCACGTTGTTTATACTGCCTGATAATCACACCGGGTTGATTAATTAATCTCACTGCTATTAATCCACCCGGTTTTGGTTTTTCATCAGGATTTAAAATAACCATATCTCCCGAATTAATTCGGGGCGACATGCTGTCATCCTGAACTTTCACAGCAAAATAATTATTGTGCTGATTATTTTTTAAAGTCATGCCGAGCGGCACATATTGAATATTTTTCGCTTCTTCTTTTTGCAGCAGTTTAATGCTGCTTACTGGATCAGCACATTGTTCTGCATTTAATAACGGAACCAGTGTGCCTAACGCAGAAGGCAATTTTGAAATATCACCATTTTCGTAATCTGATAATCCGAGCAAATAAGAAGGCGCCACATCCAACAATCTTCCTAAAAGAATGCCTTCATTTGGCCCTGGCGTTCTCGCAGCGCGTTCCCAATTGGCGATGCATGATGCAGTGAAAGCGCCGTTACTTAATTCAGATAAGGCTTTTAACGTTAATCCGCGTTTTTTGCGTGATTCCGCAATACGAGCGCCAATAATTTCCTGAATTTTCATGTTGCCATTCACCTTATGATTTTTTTAATCACATTTTGAAAATAATTGTTGATATATTTTCGTTTAGTGATAATATTATTTCACATTACGTTATTGTTTGTTTTAGGTTAAAGAATATTAACACATTTAATTTGAATTTTCACATTTCGTAATTATTTATTTTGATCTTTTTATGAGCAAGTCATGGACTACAAAATCAATCAACAGGAGCGAAACGCCTTGAAAGGTTTGCCTCACTTGTCACGCCTGACCTACCTCGAAGCACTTCGCCCCTACATGGATTATTCAACCGGTATCGTTGGAATTAAGCGTGGCATCAGTTATCAATCGTTGCGTGAAGAATTATACGTTGAGCCGCACACAGGGTATGTGAATAGTGGGTCACCCAGTAAACAGCAAATTCGTCGTGCAATAGAAACACTCGTTCGTGCTGGTCTTATTGTCATTCAATCGATTGGCAAAAAACTCATTTTAAAATGTGAATTGGCAACATGGGATTATTGCGACCAAAACAAACCCGGCACAAACCCGACATATCAACAAGGCACAAACCCGACATCAGAAAATAATATTAAAACAAGCGATTATGGTTTTTCAAATGCAAAAGCCGACACAGGTAAAAGTGCACAACCCGACACACCTCCGGTATCCGGTATTAATAATATTATTTTTTGTTTGGAAAATGCATTCAAAAAATTTTGGCAAATGTATCCAGAAAAAAATAGCAAAACGAAAGCATGGGAAATGTTTCAGAAATTATCACCATCAGCAGAATTGTTTGACGTGATGATAAAAGCACTTGAAATGCAATGCGACTATCGGAAAAAAGCATTGTCACACAATCACTGGATGCCACATTGGAAAAATGCCGCCAATTGGTTAATCCAACGTTCTTGGGAAGATGAATTGCCTTCGCATCAATTTTTGTCAGGAGAAATAAATCGTGCAAGCAGTACAGATAAACAGCCAAAAACAAAACCATCAAACTCTAACAACACACTCTGGGAATACTGCAAAGACGCCTTTGTTGAAGAATCAGAACCAGAAAACAATATCGTCTGTATCAACGCGTACCAACAAAAATAATGCACGCATGAAACGTTTGTTTGCGCGATTTTCGGTTGTGTATGGGCATGTGTGGCAAAGCTTGTATAAACAAAAAAATCAAATTGAATTGGCGGATAAAGAGTGGAGCGAAACGCTGGAGGAGATCACCGATGAAACACTGGAGTTTTCGTTACAAGAATGTAAAAAACGCTATGACTTGCCGCCGACATTGCCGATGTTTTATCAACTGTGTCGAAGTTTTCAGCCTAAAAAATATTGCAATACGCTTTCAGCAATTGAAGAAAAAATGCACGCTGAAAAAGCGGAAAAATATTTGAAAGAATTGACAGAAGCATTATGCAGAGAAAAGTGAGTGTGAGTGAAATATCGCTCATCAATAAAAAATAAAATGATTTACAAAAAAAGAATGCTAAAAATAAAAGGCAACAAAGTTCAATGAACAAAGCTTATCTGTTAGAAAAATGTGATCATCGCATCCAGCAAGCGCTGAAGAATATTAACATAGGCGAAATTATCCTTAATTCCGACGGTAAGCTTTGGCTCATTGATCATCAGTCGCACACTCATTTTGAAGGCACTGTGTTGTCAGAGCAAGCAATAGGGTTTGTGCATGCATTGGCACAATTTGAAAAACAATATTTAAACGATAAAACACCGTATTTAGATGCGATTCTACCTTTCAACGGCGAGCGTATTAATGTTCGCATTCCGCCGATGACCAAAAATGTGTCGTTTAATATTCGCAAAAAATCAGCGCATGTGTACTCATTGCAAGACTATGTGAATAAAAAAATCGTAACACAAGAACAAGCCAATATTTTAATGCAAGCCATCATTGATCGAAAAAATATTTTAGTGAGTGGTTCACCCGCATCAGGAAAAACCACGTTAACAAACGCATTACTGGATACGATGGCAAGAGTCATGCCAGAAGGACATCGGGTTTTATTATTAGAGCAAATCCCTGAGCTGCAGTGCAATGCAAAAAATACCGAAAGTTTTCTAACATCCCTGCACTGCGATATGAATAAATTATTGTGGACTGCCATGCGAAGCTCACCTGATTGTTTGGTGGTCGGTGAAGTGCGAGATGGCGCAGCATTGGATTTATTAAAAGCGTGGAATACAGGCTGTCACGGCGGTGTTGCAACAATACATGCCAATCATGCGCGTGCAGCCATTCAACGATTATTGGATTTATCGTGTGAAGTGAGTGTGACTCCACCGTACACATTAATTGCAGAAGCGATCGATATCATCATTCATATTCAAGCCAATAAAAAAAATAATCCAACAAGACAAGTCACAGAAATTATTGCGATAGACGGTTTTGATAGGCATACAAAAAACTATTTATTTAAACGATTAGATAATCACGGAGAAACAGCATGCGAAATCGCATCGTAAAATTACAATGGCTAATAGTAAGTATTATTTTATGCTCACCTGTTTCAGTCTTTGCATCAGAAACGGGTACCAATCCGTGGGAAACCGTTTTGCAAAATATTGCCAATTCTTTCACAGGCCCCGTTGCGTATGCCATTTCAATTATCGCCATTGTTTGCTCAGGCATCATGATGGCGTTTTCAGATTTGCAAGGGGGTGCTAAATATTTTGTGCAAGTCGCGTGTGGTTTATCCATTGCATTTTTTGCAACGCAAATTGTAACGGAATTTTTAGGGTTTACAGGTGCTGTTATTTAGTGTGAGTGTGAGCGTCTGACTCACACTCACACTCACACTCACACCATCTGAATTGTAAAAAATAATCTTTAATACAATTTAATTTAAGTGTTTTATGAAAATAACCACATTACCAGTAAACAAAGCCATGATACGCCCCGTAATGATCGCAGGCGTTGAAAAAAGATTAGCCCTGCTCAATGCACTGTTGTCTTTTCCATTAATTGCTGCAACGCATTTTCATCTGCCGTGGTGTTTTTTAGGCTTGGGATTTTATGGTGTGATGCATATTGTTTTTCGCATGATTACAAAAGCTGATCCGTTATTAGCTCACTTATTTAAACGCAGCACGCGATACAGCATAAAAGCCTATTTTCCCGCCAAAAGTCATCCGAGCATGACCTCATGCTGGAAAATAATCACCCTGTCGAGACCTTGATATGATTTTCAAAAAAGAATATATCAAAAATCCGTTTAAAAAATCATTATTAAAATTACGAACTCATCGCGGATTAAATGATTTGTTAACGTACATGGTGCAGATTGATGATGCAACGATTATGCATAAAGACGGTGCATTATCGCGTCATTTTTTAACTATCGCACCCGATGCGGATTCTGCCACACCAGAGCATCTCGATTTTATTGCAGAGACATGGGCCAATAGTTTTTCATTTTTGGGTGATAATTGGATGGTTGAAGCCAATGTTGTGAGCCATCCTTTTAATTATTATGCCGCTGCTCGTGAATTTCCAGACATTGTCTCAGCATTAATTGACGATGAGCGCAGAGCACAATATCAAAATAATAATTATTATAAAACGATGCATTATTTAAGCATCACTTTCAAATCCGATGAAAAAATACAAAGTAACCTTAAAAAATTTGCAGTACGCAATGACAATAAATTATTACACCCTGATTTTGAAAAAACACTCGAACCCTTTAATCAAAAAGTGTCAGAATATATTAATTATTTAAAACGCGCGTTAATTTCAATTTATCCATTAAAAGAAAATGAGCTAACCTCCTTTTTACATTTTTGTATTTCCGGTCATACCCATTCACTTCAAAAACCATTGCTTGGCACATTTTTAGATGCTTATTTGAGTACTGAGGATTTTATCGGCGGATTTCAACCAAAAATCGGAAAGCAATTTATAAAAGTATTAGCCATCGATGATTTGCCCGCTGTGAGCAGTCCAGCGCTTTTAAAATCATTACAATATTTTCCCATTCAATATCGCTTTTCAAGTCGATTTATTCCATTGGATAAAATGACCGCGGTTTCTTATTTAAAAAAGTATGAGCGTTCGTGGTCATCTAAAGCCATTGGCATGATGGGTGTTATTCGTGAATCACTGGGCATGATGCCAAAGCGGGATGATGATGCGCAATCAACAGCCGATCAGTTAAAACAAGCGCAGGTGGATAACAGTGCTGGAAATGTGAGTTATGGATTTTATAACAGCACGATTGTTTTAATGCATGACAATAAAGATCAATTACAAGACATTGCAAACGATATTATCACGCATATTCAACAAATGGATTTTAAAGTCAGAGATGAGAGTGTCAATGCCTGCGAGAGCTTTTTAGGCTCTATTCCAGCACACGGTGATTACAATCTTCGCAAGATGATGGTTGATACAAATTATATTGGTCATGCAATGCCAACCAGTAGTTTATATCAAGGTGAATTAAAATCACCATGTAATAAAACCGGATATCACAATCAGCCGCCCTTATTATTTACGGCAACAGAAGGTGCACGCCCGTTTTTATTCAATTGTCATGTGGGTGATGTGGGACACACGGCAATTTTAGGGCCAACCGGCATGGGTAAAAGTACATTGATTGGTGCGATGATGATGGGACATCGTCAATATCCGGGTTCTCGCATTATTGTGATGGATAAAGACAACTCGAACCGATTGCCGATTAAAGCACTCGGTGGACAGTATTATGATTTAGCAAAAGATGAATGTCAGTTGTCACCTCTTGCTCGTGTCAATATTGATGATGATTATGCAATTGACAAAGCGCTTGATTGGCTAAAATCTTGCTCAGTTGTGCAAGGTGTTCAAATAACACCTGAAAAACAAGCGTTATTGCGCGAAGCGTTAATGCGTTTGGCGCATGAAGATCAATCCTTTAAAAATTTATTGCATTTGAGTATTCAAGATGCGGATATTCGTTCTGCATTATCAGCCTTTAATTCAGGTCGTTTTCAAAAATTACTAAATGGTACCGCACCACAGTTTTCAAATGCGGATGTGATTGGGTTTGAGATGAGTGGATTACTTCAGTCTCAGAATCAAAAGCAAGATATGAATATTCCCGTGATTCATGCGATTTTTAATGAGCTCGATGAAATATTCAAAGACAAAAGACCGACCTTATTAATTTTGGAAGAAGCATGGCTTTATCTGCGCCATCCGATTTTTCAAGAAAAATTAACGGATTGGTTTAAGACACTCAGAAAAGCCAATGTGTCGGTTATTTTTGTCTCGCAAGATTTGGATGATATTGTGAAATCAGACAGCGCTTCGGTTATTCAAACATCATGCATGACACGGATTTTTTTACCCAATCCCTCTATTTCTGAAAATAGAGTATCGGAGCAATATCGCGCCTTTGGATTTAATGATCAAGAAATTAATATCATCAAAAACGCAACGCCCAAACAAGATTATTATTATCAATCGATTTATGGAAAGCGGTTATTTCATCTGGATTTAAAGCCACTTTCAAAATCATTTTTGTGCGTCAGTGAAAAAAAAGATATCGATCAATTTGACGCAATTTATGATGCAAAAAATCCTGAGTGGGTTTTGGATTGGTTGAGATATCACAACCTTAATGAATGGGTTGAATTTGCGGAATCAAATTATTTTAATAAGGATTAAGAATAAAATGCGATTACCAATACTTTTTTTACTATCAATTATAAATACATCATCATTTGCAATCGGCGATCCATTTACTTATCTTAATTATTTAGAAGATTTAAAAACGGCTGCCAATTCTGCCATCTCACTTTCTAATCAAGCGCAACAGATTAACAACCAAATTCAGAATATTCGCTATCAAGCGCAAAACTCAGGTCATGTGTCGAATTATCAATACAATCGCATCACACAATTAATGCAGCAAATGGATCAAATGACCAATCAAGGACAATCCATTTCGTACAATGCATCGAATATCGATAAACAATTCCGCGCACACTATCCTGATTATTCCTCTCATGATAATCCGCAAAATTATCAGCGGTCTTACAAAAATTGGAATGCAACCACATTAAACACCATCAATAACACGATGCAATCTAACGGCATGGCAGCCGGTGATTTTCAACATGAATCACAGTTGATGAATCAATTGCGAGAACAGGGACAAACCGCAACAGGACGCATGCAAGTGATGCAAGTCTCCACTGAAATTGCATCAGAAAATGTGAATCAATTGCAAGAATTAAAGCGTATTACCTTATCACAAGCAAACGCACAAAATGCTTACATGGCCTATCGCGTCTCAAAAGAGTCTTATCATGAAAAAAGCTTAGCGGATATTAAAAAAAATACCCATTCAACATTTCCGCCGTATCAGAATAATCCGCGTTTTGGGTTAATAGACAATTAGTGTGGATGTGAGTGTGGGTTTGAGTGTGAGTGTGAGTGTGAAAGAAGTTCTTCTCACACTCACACCCACACTTACCCTCATCCAATAACAACGATCAGATAAACAACGAGAAAAAATTACCGATGAATCACGCAGGTATTTTAGATCAAGTAACACAGCAATTTATGAGTGCATTGCAACAAGATGCCAATATCTTTGAAGCCGCGGGTCGCCATGTATTTTTTTATTTATGCATTATTCAATTGTCAGTTTCTGCAATGTGGATGGTTATTGCAGGAGAATCATTGCAGCGCTTGGTTTCAAAATTCGTGCAGTTGTGTTTTATGTTTGGATTTTTTTATGGATTAATTCAGCTTTGCAGTACATGGGTGCCCGATATTATTAATGGGTTTATTGAATTAGGTCAGCAAGATGGCGTGCAATCGCTTGATCCGAGTTCCATCATCAGTCAAGGGGTTAGTATTTCCGGTGCTATTTTTAAGGGGTTTTTTAATTGGGGATTACTGTCACATCCGTTTATATCCTTTGTCGGTGCAATCGTTTGTCTTGCGATTCTTGTCATTTACGCATTAATTGCTGCGGAACTGACGATTATTTTAGTGAAATCCTATGTTGTCGTATCCATTGGCAGTTTGTTTTTTGCATTTGGTGCGAGTGAATACACGCGCACCATGACAATGAAATACATCAGCACGGTGATTGGATTAGGACTTCAATTAATGATGTTGTATTTGCTCTTAGGTGTTGGTCAACACATTGGAGAAAATTGGGCGCTGATGACAAAAATCGCAGCCAAGCACCATCAATTAATGCCGATGCTTGTGATACTCGCAGCCGTGATCGTCTATTACATGGTGATTAAACATGTGCCTGTATTTATCGCAAGTTTATCCGGTGCATCAGGATTGCGTGATTATGCGGGAAGTGCCGTATCCAGCACTTTGGGTGCTGCTTATTTTGGAACGCGATTGCTTTCAACTGCAAAAAATGTGGGTGCTGGTGTTGTGGGTGCAGGCGTGCAGATGGGTGCTACGGCAAATCATATGACTCGCACAACGGCATCTGAATTCAAAAAACACGGCGTTAATGCAACTGGTTTTGCAAAAGCTGCGAAATCAAATTTTTCAAATATTGCATCGAGTGCAGTCAACACAGTCAAAGATATTTCGAAAGGAAGCAATAAGAATTTGTCGGTAGGGCAAAAATTTAATCATCATCTTGGAAAAAGTGGGAGTAAAAAAAACGAATAATTTTTTCTCACACTCACACTCACACCCATTGACAAACAAGAGAGGCATCAGACAGTGAATAAAATCGAAAACAGAGAACACAAAAACACTTATCTCGAATCGCGCACATTATGGAACGATGTGTACGGAAGCCTCCAAACCAAATTAGAAAACAGCTATCGCATTATTTTTTATTTGTCTATTGTGATTGCAATTAGCATCATTGGATTTGTGATTATTGCTTGTAATCCCAAAATAAAACCGATGCCATTTGTATTGCACGGTAACGATATTATTACATTAACAGCGCAAAATAGTGCAGAGTTTAGCAGAATAAAACCAACGCTCTCATTGATATTAGCAAAAGATTTTATTACGCATGCACGCATGGTGAGCAGTGATAATACGGTTAATACCAATAATCATATTGCGGCATTGTCTGTTGCAAGAGGTGCTGCAGCAGAGGTGTTGAAAAATTATTTTGAATCACAAAATACAAATCAATTAGCACAAACCACAACCAAAGATATTGAAATTAACAGTGTGCTTGCACAATCCAAACAGTCGTTAGAGATTCGATGGTCAGAAGAAACACGCAATGCAGAATCGGGTGATCTTGAAAATAGCGCGCAATATATCGCTGATATCACGTATGCATTTCATGCACCATCCAGCAATCCCATTATTTTAAAAAATGATCCATTGGGATTTGTGATTACACATTTGTCTTGGTCACAGGATCAATCAACCTCGGGAGCAACAGATGAGAACAATTAAAATTAGTTTATTATGCGCACCATTAATATTATTGGGTGGCTGTGCCAAAAAGGTAACCTATAATCCAAACGATTTTGTCAATCCCAATCGTGAGATTGTAAAAACAGTATCTACTACAACACCCCCAAAAATTGATGCCACGTTTGCAATCGGCAATGATCCTGCGGTTGTAAAAGCGTATCAATTATTTTCAAAAAATGGTGTTGCTGAAAATATCAATTCTCCCGGTTTTAAAACATTTTCATATGACGCGAGAAAACGTCCTATTATTACTTGTGCACCGCTGCATTTGTGTGTTGTGCAATTGGAGCAGGGCGAGATCATTAATAATATTGAGCTCGGTGATTCAGCGGATTGGATGGTGAGCACAGCATTAGTTGGCACAAAAACAGAGGGTTCGTATCAAGTGGCAGTCAAACCCAAATTATATGACATCGCAACCGATATGGTCATCACCACCAATAAACGCACCTACAATATTGGATTGCTCAGTCAAAAAGGACAAACAACGCATGTTGCTAATTTTTATTATCCAGAAGAAACGTTAAATACTATTAATCAACAATTATCATCACAACAAGATCAAGCGATCAGCTCAGAAACAATCAGTAGTGCAACACTTACCAATCTCAATCATCTTAATTTTGACTATATTTTAAAGGGTGATAAAACATCATGGGAACCCACCCGCGTATTTGATGATGGCAGTAAAACATTTATCCAAATGCCTGCAATATCTGAAGCATTAAATTTGCCAGTGCTCTACATTTTAAGAAATAAACAATTGGCACTCGTGAATTATCGCTATAAAAAACCGTATTACATTATCGATGGGTTGTTTAGAAAAGCGTATTTAATTTCAGGCAAGGGATCAGATGAAGTGCGCATTGAAATCGTTAATAAAAAATTTAGCTGAGGCTGATATGTTTACAGATAAACCAGAAGGTCTTTCTATTCCGCGTGGTATTGGCATTAGTCAGCGTGTTTTTGTGGCAATCGCAGTGGTGTTATCTGTCATTGCATTGCTCTTTATCTATTTTGTCAATCATTATTCGCATCATCCAATGATTTCGAGTGGACACTCAAAAGAAATGTCGGTTGCATCAGGCGTTGGCGTTGCACATGCGATTTTCAAATTGGAAAGTCAAAAATATAAGCCTGCAACACCCGTGATGAAAAATATTAAAACACACAATAATGCGAGTTCTGCTAATAATAGAGATCGATCATCACACATTCAAACAACCTTATCAGCCAATGCTTTTAAAACAGCGGGTGATTCGAGCTTGTCTGTGTATCATGCAACAGGGCAGTTTTCATCAAGCGCTGATGACGTATCGCAAGCAAGTGATTTACCGACTGATGAATCATCAACGGGTCAATCCAATTTTTCATCATCCACTGATCATTACACTGCAGAAAACGCACAAAATCAGAAAATCGCTTTTTTAAAATCATCCTCTCAAAATCATGATGTCATTCATTCACAATTACAAACACCATTATCCCAATATCAAATCATGGCAGGCACCATTATTCCAGCAACGTTGGTGACAGCAATTGACAGTGATTTACCAGGCACCATCACTGCAAAAGTCAGTCGCGATATTTTTGATACTGTTTCTGGCAATTATTTATTAATTCCGCAAGGTACAACCATCATCGGTGCATATGATTCACAAATTACGTTTGGACAATCGCGCGTGTTAATTGCTTGGCAGCGATTAATTTTTCCCAATGGTGATTCGTTTGATTTAAACGGCATGCCGGGTGCGGATTTAATGGGCATGGCAGGATTATCAGATTTGGTGAATCATCATTATGCACGCATCTTTGGCTCGGCATTATTGATGAGTGTTTTTGGTGCTGCTGGGCAGTTGAGTCAACCGCAAAATAATAAAAATTTAAGCAGTGAGCAGATTATTTATGGTGCGGTCGGTCAAGAGATGAGTCGAACGAGTGCGCGTTTAATTGCTAAAAATATGAATATTCAGCCGACGATTCAAATTCGTGCGGGTGCGAATTTTAATGTGCTTTTGACACGCGATATGGTTTTACCCGGTGCATATCATTTTTCATAGGGTGAAGAATGGTTTGTAAATGCCAATAATATGCGATTTATTAATGCCGCCATAATAGCGTGAATCCCAGGAGTATTTGGGATCGTTGGAACCATAGAGCCAATAAGAGTGAATATGTTTGTATTCGCTGTTACTGATAAATTTTTTCACTACATGATTTTGAGGGTCTTTTGTTTGAGTCGGTGCGTCATAAAAAATTTTGTTCACTTTGATAAATTGATTGGTTAATAAAACGGTATCCCCAGGCATTGCGATTATTTTTTTTAAAACAGGTGTACTGCCATTTTGACACGAGCCTTTTGCAAGATAATGATTTTTTAAACCAGCGATTGCAATGATATTGGGTAAACACACAGCCGCTAAATCACCGTCTTTAATTTTGGCAACATGGATTTTTTGATAAAAACCAACAGGCATAGATTCAGTGTAATTAAAACGAATATCCATAATTTTAAGCGTTAAAACAATCAATAAAATAAACAATGGAAACAGGAGAAATTTTTTCATACCACATTATAGGTATTTTTTATTTGAAAGAAAGCATTAATACAGGGCAACGAACCTTCCAATTCAATTGGAAGGGTGATTGGAATAAAAACGATGAATTTCTCGCACCACAGGCTATTTTTATGTTTTTTTGCAGCTCGTGACCTCACCCTCGCAACGTCCTATGGAGTCTTGAGAGTGAGGTCACGAACTTTAAAAAATAAAAATAGCCTGTGGTGAAAATTAGGATAAATAAAAAATGAAAGAGATGAATAAGATGAGAGAAGTATTAATAACAAAAAGGGATAGAGAGATGATGAGGTGGGTGAATGGTGTGGGGTTTGCAATGATTAAGCAGATAGCAGAAAAAATGAGTATGTCGAATTGGGCGGTGTATAAGCGCGTTAAAAAATTAGTGCGGATTGAATGCTTAGCGCATCATCGAGTTTATCATGGGTTGCCAGGTGTCTATTGTGTAACAACGTTGGGTGCTGAATGTGTCGGTAGTGATTTGCCGGCACTGCGCATGATTTCAAAAGCAACTTATGATCATGATTTGGTGCTGACGCAATTGGTCATTAAGCTATTAAAAACAGTGGGTGGCGAATTAACCACTGAGCGTGAATTGCGCTATCAAAAAACACAAGATGGCATCGGACAGTTTGGTCATATTGCAGATGCTGAAATTATTATCGATAACAAAAAAATTGCCATTGAGTTGGAGCTGACTAAAAAAGGCAATCGTCGTTTAAAAAAAATTATCAATGATTACATGAAGAACTTTGATATTCATGAGGTCTGGTATTTCTGCGCAAACAATCAAATCAAAAAACAAGTAAGCGCCTATCAATCCACCTGTGCATTTTTAAAAGTGTTTGATCTGGATGTGAATGATGTGAACGCTTGCGATATCACCCTGGAAAAATCCTGTGCTTGAGAATTTATTGAATACCATCGCAGCAGAAAAAGAGCATCATCCCTTATTAATGCTCGCACCCTTTCTCTTGCCTGCATTATTTTTTATATTATTGCAAATAAAATCATCCGTAAAACGCGATTTATCACGCATTGCAAAAGGTATTCATATCAATGAGAAAAAATTATCAGCCGTTTATCTGCAAAAAAAGATGAAGAAAATAAAGAGCGCTGCAAGTGATAACGGCACTGTCTTTGGTGTTAGTCTTCAAACAGCCGAGCCCGTTGTATTGCATGATCATGACGCCAATTTGCATACATTGGCCATTGGTACCACAGGCTCAGGTAAAACAACCGCACTCGCTAATTTTGTTGAAAGCAGTATTATCAGGCGTTGGCCGTTATTTTATGTCGATGGCAAAGGCGATTTAGCCTTTGCGAAATCGATTGAAGCATTTGCAAAATCACACAACACCCCCTTTTATTTATTTTCAATGGTGGGCGAGAGTGTCAAATACAATCCCATTTCATTTGGTGGATTTACCTCAAAAAAAGATCGCATCATTGAGCTGCGTGAATGGTCAGAAGATCATTATCGCAAATTAGCCGAAGGGTATTTGCAAACGGTGTTTAAGATTTTAGAGCGTGCGAATATTAATGTAAATTTGTGCACGTTATCGCGTTATTTAGAGCTGCCAGCGCTCTATCAATTGGCGCGTGAATTAAAAGACCCTGCATTAAAATTTGAAATTGACTCACTTGAAAATAAACGCAAAGATATCGAAAGCTTAATTGCTGAGATTCAAAATATTGCCAATAGTGAAATTGGGCATTTGTTTGATTGTAATGACGACAATGTATTAACACTTGAAAAAGCATTACATGAAAATGCCGTTGTTTATTTTTGCCTGCAGCCGCTCGCATTTCCGGCCTACGCTTCCACACTCGGCAAATTAATTATTAACGATTTAAAATCGTTAATTGCATCTCAATTAAAAAATCAAATTAAAAAAAACATATTCACTATCTTTGATGAGTTTTCAGTTTTTGCCGGCGATCAAATTATTAATTTAATCAACCAAGGTCGAGGTGCTGGTGTTCATGCCATTCTCGCCACACAATCATTATCAGATATCGAACGAAAAGGCGAAAAAGGATTGCTCGGACAAGTGCTCAACAATACGAATAATTATATTATTCAACGGCAAAATTATCCCGATGATGCGGAAATTCTCGCCAGCATTATCGGCACCACCAATCAATTTACCATCACATCCCAAATCGCGCCGAAGGGTTCAACCGGTGCTGGTTCCATTCGCGAGACCAAAGAATTTATAATTCACCCCGATAAAATAAAACGTCTTGATCGAGGTGAAGCGATTTTTGTGAATAAGCAGGGGTTTGCGGTGCATGAAATTATTGTGAGAAAAGGATTCCTTTGATTAAGCACTCGGTTTTTTATCTTCACTGTCTTGCACCGTTGGAGTTGATGGATCGCCTGCTGTGGTTGCGGTTGGTTGTTGTGATTGTCTTGATGCAGAATTAGAAAACATGCCGACAGTTTGTACTGGACTTACTGTTTTGCCTGCAGCTGCTGCTACAGTTTCTGTATTCACAGGAGCATATGTTGGATAAACATGAAAATGCATTTGGGGACGCGCAAGTGATGTCAAATAATATACTTGACTGGTTTTTGATTGATTTGATTGTACTGCATCTTCAGAGACAATTTCTTCAGCATTTACAGCAGTATTAGGCAATAAGGCGCCTCCTACTTTGTCAACTAGGGGTATAGTTTCTATTGGTTCGCGCAATTTTCGGCAATTCCATCCGTAATCGAGTTCATTAATCAAAAAACCAGAGATACCAGGATTAGCGACACAATATTGTTCTCCTGTAAAACGCAGCAATTCGTCTATAATTATTTTCCGTGAGGGTTCATCAGCGCCGTATTTTGCTTTAATCTCGAGAAAGTTCGCGATAATATAAATTTTCCCAGTTTCATCTTCTGCAAGATACAGCCAACTTAACGCAATGGGCGCACCGGTATTTTTTTCTGTAACCACATGAAACAACATCGCATCATCCATGATTCTTTGTAAAATCGCTGGAAATTGCGTACTGCCGGCAGCAAGACAACATTCCACTTCATTTCCTAAAAATAATGTTTCAATACGGGTCTTATCCCACTGTTCAACAACAAAATCTTCAGATTTTTTTGGTGAAGCGATAATCATAGAAGGTTTATTTTTTTCTTCCAGCGTTAACGCATATTGATTTTGAAAATGCACAGCAAATTCCCGAAATTCAGACAGTCCATCTTGTTGAAAAAATTGTTGCTGTAGTAAAGCGCTAACATTTTTATTAATCTTCGTGTAATGATTCCATTTGTGCGATTCTGGTGTTCTTGGGTTTTTGATGGCATCGTAATTGGTTTGAATAGCGGTCAACTGATCTTTGATTTTTTTGTTGGTTATTTCATTCATAGGCAAGCGCGCAACAATACCGCGGACACGATCCAGAAATCCTAATAAAGTCTGTGTGTGTGCAGCAAGGCGATCTGATTGCTCCGCCTTTTCTGATCTAATAGAGAATTCTTTATTTCCAGTGAATCGCAACGCAACATTTGGATCGATTCCGGCACTCTGCAATCTTCTTTGAATATTAGCATTGTGACGACCGATAGATGAACTCGGGTCATGCAAAAAATGATCTATCGATTGACCCAGTAGAAACCGGGATATCAACCCATCCAAAATACCAGCAAAAGGATTGGCAGAAGCAGCCATCTTTAATTTTTCATTAATCAGCAATGAAAATTGATTGGGTGGTACGCATGATAATACTCGGTCAATATCAACACTATCGCTCATTTCAGGGGATAAATGCATTGTTGATATGATCAACTGAACCAGGTTTTTATTGATATCGTGTGACACAAATTCAATAATGGGTTGTTTAAATAAAGTTTGCATGACGGCAAAATCAATCTGTTTTTCGGGTATATTTGAGATAATGGAATGATATGCTGCAAGACCAGATATAATATTCTGCCAACTTTGTAATCCGCTACGCATAATGGAATCTTGATTGCGTTCGAAATAGTTTCTCAATAATGCTAATAATTCATCCGGCAATTTATTGGGTAAATTGAATAATAATCTTTCCAGTGGTAAAACAGTTTGCGCCATTTGATCTGATAACCATTTAAATGCAGCTTTTCCCATAATGTCAGTCAACAACAATATTTTTTCATAATACACTGGAAAAAAAGTGTCTATCGATCGTTTTTGTGCATCATCAATCATGGGTAAATCAGAAACACGTTGAAATTTTTTCATAAGATCCGCAAATAAGTGAGGGAAAGACGGATGTTGATTTTCCAACACTTTTATAAATAATCCCAACGAGGGAATGAAAATGCGATGGCTTTCATCTGTAAAAAAATAATTAGGATCAATTTCCAAATGGTGATATTGAGAAAATGCTGCAAATATCGAAAAACTATCTTTAACAATGAAACTTCCTCCACTCATAATAGCTTTTAAATTTAAAGAATCTAATTGGCCATCGCGTATACAAGATAAAGCGTGATTGCGTTTATTGAATGCCTTTTTTAATTGCTGATCAGTTCCAAACATATGATACTCTTGCAATTGCACATTAATACGCTCCATAATTTCTGCTGCTGGAACATCATAGGTCAAATACAAATCAATCAGAAACATCGCATTTTGAAACCACCGAATGAATTTGCTTGGGTCTTTATCGTTTATCACCTCATTACAGATCAATAAAGCTTCTTCCAGTGATATTTTTTCACGTTGAATAAAATTTTTCATGATGGAGATACGATCGACCGCATCATTATCATACAACATTGAAAAAAACGATTTGCGATCAATTTCTGCTTTCGAAATCACATAGAGTTGTTCGATTTGGGAGGGTATATAATCTATGTTTCGACCGCGTCGCCCAG
Source organism: Verrucomicrobiota bacterium (assembly GCA_013287435.1). Classification (GTDB taxonomy): domain Bacteria; phylum Pseudomonadota; class Gammaproteobacteria; order Coxiellales; family Coxiellaceae; genus 2-02-FULL-42-43. The sequence continues at coordinate 18,110 of JABDDU010000015.1, read as the reverse complement.
CATGTTCTACACATCGAACAATATTAGGATATGCATCCATCTCATCCCCAAAATATTTTTTAAGCGAAATACATAAATCGACCATATCTGAACGATCCCATATCTGTGAAATTTTTATGTTGAACGCATTCCAATCCGTTGTTTGTTCTGCTTCACTATGAATGATGTCAACATGCGGTAAAATAAAGCCAACCAAATCATTTAGCTCTTGCAGCAATTCCAATCTCTTTCCAGAATCCCTTTGACGAAAAAATTCAACTTCGGTCGATTCCATATGTTTTACAAATACAAACCAGCTATTTTTATTTTCATTGCTACACAATGAACTCAGTTGTTCTATTGACATTGGAGCATGCGGCAGTGGTTTTAAAAAAATATAATTGAGAAACATAATTTGCGCTCGAAAAGCAGCTTCAGCATTTAGCCCGCCACTGACTGCCGCTGCTTCAGCACACATGGGTGCAATTGACTGAAGTAACGTTTTATACGGATCGAATCTCATTATCTTTACTCCTGGCCATTGACGATAATTATAGACTACGTAACTCAGATTTCATTCGGATGCAACGGATATACGAATTCAATTTTAACCGCATGATTTCAATGTTATTTCTGTCATTTTTAAACACTGGCAAGTGAATAACAGAGTCCGGCAGATAGGATGATTCGTTTTAGCGAGCGCTTTGTCGGATAGAAATTCTCACATCATCTTCTTCTCAGCTTGACATATCCGGTCCGACCGTCAAGGGCTACGCAAGTGAACGTGTTTGCAAAAGTGCAAGGTACACATCATTTTTCTACTGCTTTTTAATCTCATTTTTTCATCAACGATCATCATGCAAACACATTCACCCTTGACGGATCGGCGTGCGGATATGTCGCGCTGATTCAGAAGCTGATATTCGCAGTTTCAATTATTAATAAATTAAATTTAAGGAGAAAAAAATGGAAATATCAAATAGTGTTAAAACAATTCACGCACAGTTGTTGGGTTCTGCAAAAATGAAGGTGTGGTCGTGGGGTGCGCATGCTTGGATGCAAATGGATACGCTAACACTGCAGTTTAAAGTGCAAGGACATCATTTTTCTGGGCACGTGCGAATTGCTTATGATGAAGGTGATGATTTGTATAACATTCACTTTGGTCATTGGCGCAATCGTCAGTGGAAAAATATTGAAACGATTGAAGGTGTTTATTGTGATCAGATGGTTGATGTCATTGATCGGAAAGTTGAGTATGTTGCTGAGTATGGTCGTTATTGATTGTTTATTGGGGAGATCGCGAGGTCTCCTTTTTTTATAATGAAGGTGACATTCTATCTGTTGTATTCGGTATCCCATAACAAGACTTGATAAAATTCTCAAGCTCACTCAGCGGAATTGACCGATCACTACAATCAAGCCCAATTAAAGCATCATGAATCCATCAAAACCATCGCTGTTTTGCACGACAGAATTAACCAGACAAAGAGACGACAATCAAAGCAAGCAGCATGCAATACTGTAAATTAACAACAAAACGTACATTTAATTCCTTAACAATAAATTAATTTCCATAAAATTTTTTAACCCATTGAAAATATGCAAACTACGCAACATTACGTATATATTTCCTGCTTAAATTATGATCAAATACCACCCAATATAAATTCCATTGGCTGGAGATGAAGAATGAGTCGAACAACAGAAGCTTTCAAAGACGCGGTAAAAGAAATTGCAAGCGATATTGCCAATAATCCTTTTGTTAAAGTTGCAGCAGCTGCAGCAGCGGACTTTCAAGAAACCACTGCGGGCAAAATATGGCGTGGTACTGAAGCATTTGAAGGCATGCCTGAAAATCCTAATAATCCGCTTCAACATATTCCGATGCCGCGTGGAGCTGGGGCTTCCGCTACTCAATCCAAATCGCGTGCTTCCAAACAAAAAAATAAAACCACTCGTCCTTTATCCCAAGCAGAATTAAAGCGTCGTGCAGAAATTAAAAGAACAAACGCAGTATACGCAGAAAAAATGAAAGAAAAAATGACTGCGCTGAATGAATCTATCAAAAAAGCAGAAACGGAATTAAAGAATTTGCCCAAGGCTAAACGCTCAGCCAATCAAAATGGAAATCAATACGAATCATTTACTCCGGAAGAACAACGAACAACGCAAAATATTTCAAATGCATTTCATAATGTAGGCAGTATTGCCTATGACATTGGCACAACAATTGAGGCATTTGGCGGCGATCCAAAAGTCGCGGCCCGCTTTCAAAAATTTGGTGCTGGCATGAGTCGAGTTGCTGCTGGTGTTGCGATATTTGCAGCCAATCCGATTGTGGGTGCATTTGCCATTCTTGCTGGTGCCGCAACGTGTTTTAAAAGCCTATTTGGTGCAGACAAACCTGATCCAATGGCTGAGATGTTTAATCAATTATTGGGTGAAATTCGTGGGTTTAGAAAAGAAGTGATGGATGAATTACATCAGCTCCGCAGTGAGTTGCAGCATATTGGACAAGTGCTGCAAGAAGAAATTCGTGCTGTTGGGAGAATGGTAGCGCAAGTATTGGAAAATCAAAAAATAACCTACAACGCAGTGCAACGCACATTTGAATGTATTCTACGTGTTGAAAGAAAATTAGATGAGCACAGTAAAATTTCTGAATCTGCTTTGAAATCAATTGCAGAATATAAATTGACAGAAGCAAGTTTCAACATCAAGCAATTTACCACAGGCAAACGCATTGACTTAAATGAAGCTGATATTCACACACTGGCTTTATGGCTGACATCTGAATTAAAAAAACCGACGTTCAATGGATCGGTATATGCAGGAATGGGCCTTGATCGTACGTTGCCATTGCTCGTTAATCATCTTGATCCACAAGAACCCGTTACCATGCCAGGATTTTTAGCGGCACAATTGCGCCATCTTTTTGGCTCAATTATTCCAGAGGAATTCTCAGAGCTACCAGCCTATGAAATGCACAACGAAGTGGTTAATTTATTTTTATCCAGCGTTAAAAATTCAGAAATTGTGAGCCCTGATTCACAGGAAGAAATATGTAGAGTTATTCAAAAAAATTATCAATCATATGCTGACTTTATTTCATTTTTAAAAAACAATCCACACGTGTGGGAATCATTATTTAATTTATATGACACCTATCGCGATAAGGTGGGATTGAGAATAAATAATGATGGAAAATGTGATGCATCGGAACAAGAAAAATTAAATGAATCATTAAATCAAATGGAAGAAAAACGTTTATTGTTATGCGCGCTAATTAAATTTGTGGGTTCAGATTGTTTACCAGACACTGCAAAACGTATTGAAAAATTAGAATCGATTAAACAAATCAAAGAAACACAAGAATTTAAAATGGCTCCAGCGATTAGAACCGCTCCGACTAATTTTCCGATGGAAACGGCGTTTGATCGGTTGCGTTATAATACGAGAATTGGTAATAGAGCGGGAATGGATCGAAAACATCTGTGGGATTGGGAATTCAACACAAACGAAGCATACCACAAAGTTCCTCGATGCAAAGGAAATGGTCGGCAGCAAACGACAATTGGTTTTTGGCAACAAACAACCGATATGCTTTATTTAAATTTAACGCAAGAAAAAGACAGTAACGGTAACATGCTCTATACACCATTTAGTAGAAGTGAGTTAATTCAGCTTATTAATGTGCAAGGTGATTCAAGATTGAGAGCACAGCACTTTTGCAATCCAACTGGAACTCACTACCTTAGAGTTTGTAATTACAGCATGCAATTCTTATGCGCATCGTACGGCGAAAAAATAAATGCTGGTGTAGGACCGTTTGATGAACCTGAATCAAATATTTTACATGAAAATAGAAAAAAACCCACTGCCCATTACTACCAATTATGCAGAGAAGGAAAATTAAAAGAAGCAGAGAATTTTTTATTTGAAAAAAATAATCCTGCAAAATTAAGAACCAATCGTTCCGAATACGTAAATCCCTATTGTTTATTGATGTTGGTTTCTATTGCGGGCGGATGGAAAATTTTTGAAGACTTTATAAAACAGTATCCATTAAAGGATGATTATAATTTTACGATTGGACATTTTAACGATTCTCGATTTGTTAACAAAGAAGGCACAGTAGAATATCTTAAAGAAGATTTTTATTTTACAAAACCTCTGGGAAATTCGGGTCGCACAGCAATTGAAATTGCGGCCGAACATGGAAGAGCAGATGTTGTTGAGGGTATATTAAAACTCGGTGTCTTACCGTCTGTAGATATTCTACGAAATGCGGCAAAATTAGCCCTAGAACAAGGACATTTTGCGATCGCCAGAAAATTAAATGAAAATAAATTATTTACGTATATCGTTAACGGTAAAGCTGCATTGTGTACTGTTAATCTATTAACACCTGAAGAAGTAGCGCATCTTGATCTTAATTTACCACCTGTTGTTCAACCAGCTATCCCTGTCGCTTCACAGTCCGCCGTTGAAAGCACGCGTGAAAAAGAAATAAAAGAGTTGAAGGAAAATGTTAAAAAAGATCAAGAGGAATTTAAAAAACTATTGCCAAAAGAAAAACCGCGAGCAACACCGATAAATCCACAACAAGACACGGCAGCTGTGGATAAAGCGGCAGAACAGGAGAGCGAGGTTTCTGAATCAGAATCAGAATCTAAAGAAAATACGATGCCAGATAATGACGGTTATGAAACCGCAGAAGGTGAAGATGACTTATTGAATGAAGAAATTATTGCTTGCGGTCTTATCAATGCGCAGATAATAAAAACAGGTGGGCATGGTATGCGTAGTATACCAGTTAGTAATTTTCCAACGAAATTGGAGCAAGCAAGATTTTTTAAACTACTCGAAAGAGAAAAGCCAGGAAAATTATGTTCTCAAAAAGGAGTTGATGGAAAAGAAGTGGCAATTACTGTGAAATTGAGAACGATTTAATTGAAAATTTGGTCGAAACGGAGATTTAACCCTTTTTTACCAGGATCGGAGCCGGACCTCATATATTTCCTGCTTAAATTATGATCAAATACCACCCAATATAAATTCCATTAGCTGGAGATGAAGAATGAGTCGAACAACAGAAGCTTTCAAAGACGCGGTAAAAGAAATTGCAAGCGATATTGTCAATAATCCTTTTGTTAAAGTTGCAGCAGCTGCAGCAGCGGACTTTCAAGAAACCACTGCGGGCAAAATATGGCGTGGTACTGAAGCATTTGAAGG
>JABDDU010000015.1:0-12793 GCA_013287435.1 Verrucomicrobiota bacterium | reverse complement strand
AATAATCCTTTTGTTAAAGTTGCAGCAGCTGCAGCAGCGGACTTTCAAGAAACCACTGCGGGCAAAATATGGCGTGGTACTGAAGCATTTGAAGGTATGCCTGAAAATCCTAATAATCCGCTTCAACATATTCCGATGCCGCGTGGTGCCGGTTCTCGTCCGCGGCCTACGGAACCGCCCACAGCTCATTTACCAAAAACACCAGCACAAATTGCCGTTGAACAGCAACCACAATTACGCGTGACAAGAAAAGCGTATGAAGAATATGTATCCAGTGGTGAAAAACCTGATTCGCCCGAAGCATTGCGTTTTACACAATGCGTTGGGACATTAATGGATTCATGCGGAAAAAATTTATCAGGCACTGCATTCGCGCCTTTTGGACGTGTCTTATCAACAGGATCAAATGCAATTTCAGGTATTATTGCTGCAAGAACCGCAGGAACGCTTGTTGCAAAATGGGCGGGATCTGCAGCATTTGGTGCCGCAACTGCAGGTATTGGATACGCACTCACCGCATTTTCAGCTATCGTCAGTTTTTTAAGTTCTGCGGAATCTGATGGCAGCGCCGAAAGACATCAAGAAATCATGCATGAATTTAAAACATTAAAAGACGGTCTTGCACGTAGTTTCGCTCATTTAATGAATCATATCGATTATCGTTTTATGCAAATGGATGCCAAGCTCACGGCGCAACATCAAAGTGTCATGCGCGAATTAAGTGAAATGGCGCAAGAGTCTCGACTGGGTTTTCATTACATGGAAGAACAATCATTGCGTCGATATAGCGCATTAACAGATGCGATGGGTGAAATACAAACTCAAACTAATGCATTGCATCAACAACAAATCCGTTTGATGGAAGATAATTTTCGCAGAGAATATGGGCAATTAGGGCAATTTCTTTCTCTGGAAACGTTACTTGATCGTCGCATCGTTAATGCAGTACGCATTGCTATTTCGCGTGGTGATTTAACAGAATTTAATCGTTTCGCACGAGAATTACATCAAGCCATTGTTGCAGAAAGTGTTGGTAGTCCCGCATTAACCGGCACTGATCTTGATTTATCAAAAGACGATACTGCTATCAAAGCCCGTATTTTACAGCCGTTGCAACATGGGGCTGATAAAAAACATATCGCATCGAATAATGGACATGCGCTCGTTGCTTATGCAATGCAATTAGGTGCGCTACCATCACAAGAATTTAAAATACCTAATCTGACATTAGTACGCGATCGTGTTTTTGCTTTTTTACAATTATATCGCGCTTATCATGGATCAGTAGATATAGAAACGAAATGGTATTTGCAGAACGTGATTGAATTTCTAGAGAAACAATTAACACTGTTTTCAGCGGTTAATAAAACTGAATTATTTAAAGTATTAAAAACAAAAATCAAACGTGATTTGATGAAATTAAAAAGAGCAATACAAGTTATTTTAGCGCCCGTTCAAGACGGCGCATTAATACAAGCGAGATTAGCAGCATTAGATGCAATAGAAAAAAGAATTGATTTGAGTTTTGACGCGAAAGCGAGGATTCCAATTCCGTCTAGAAATCAGCAGTTTATTGATGCAGTGACGCCTTATTATACAAATCAATCTGTCTCTTTTAGTCTGACGATTGCTTTAAATGCATATTGGGCTGCGCATTATCCGCAAGAAGTAAAACGTATACCAAACAGCTCATGGGCATATGAATATGTTCACGGCGGATATGTTGCAATTGATGTCGCTTCTGCGATCGGATACGATAAAGAATATCAAGATGTTAAACATAAAGACAGATTTAAGCGCATATGCGAAAACGTACAAAGATCATCTCAAGCTTATCGTGCGCAGTTAACAAGTAGTAGTGTGTATCAAACTCCCGGGCTTAGAGTTTTTTCTCCATTAAGTGCAACCTCAGGTTCAATTGATTTGCCTTTTTATGCTGGGCAAAATTCCTCTTATCCGTTTGGATCGCTTTTGTTGAAATTCATTCCGCAAAAAGCATTTGAATTGGAATTTAATGGCCATGGTGCAGTGAAGTTAACCTATGATGCGACTGATATTGTGTCAGACAGCATGAGCGTAGTTTTAAAGGCGGTGTTTGAACCTTCTGATCCTGCTTTTCCAGTGACCACTTTATTTGAAATGAAATCTACAACAGCAATTATCGCTTCACTTTATCCGAATAAAGATGTTGCGTTATATAATTGGTGGCATCATTTTATTTATGCCAATGACACTACGAAAACCCCGTTAAAATTACACGAAAACATGTGGTGTCGTGATGGCGGAAGGGCAGGTCATGGCATGTCATTTCCGCCGTTATACACCGTAAGCCACACACCACCAATGCAGATGTTGCTCGAACTAAAAGAAAATCCAAATCTATCGAGCTTGCAACAACGATTGACAGCGATGGAACAAGCAATTTTACTTAAAGTAAAATCATCGCAAGAACAAAAAGTAAAAGAATTAAATTTCACAGCTGCAGAAAAAAATATCGCTGCTCTGTCGCTGTTTTGCGAACTGTTTGCGCCGGAATCTTTGCAGCTTACTCTGCCGAATTTATCTGTCATTGCATCAGAGCAAGGTGTAACTGTTTTATTGCAAACAATTGATAAGTTGATTGCACAAGCAGAAGCTTTTGAGCCACGCGGTGCTGCAAGTGATCTCCCATTTTTAGTTGAGCAACTGAATGGAGTAGTGCAAAGCATCAATGCCGCGTCATCACAAACTCTTGATGGTGAAATGACTGATGAGGATGACACTGAAAAAGTAGATACTGGATTATTACTTGCTGAAATTCGCGAATTAAAAAGTGCGCTAGATACACTACAAACTTCACAAGCACAAAAAAACGCAACGGTGGAATTAGAAACAGATTCCAGTGATGACGAAGAACCTTTTGAAGAAGCAACGCGTAAAAAGGTTGCAGAATTAGGCGGCACACCTGTTGCGCGTTTCTGGCAAAAACCTCAAGGAAATCATCCAGTGGGTTTACGTGTTTTAAATTCTGCTGTTCCGAAAAACATAAGTTCAGACTTGTTTAAAGCGCCACCGCCCGGTAGAAAAATTGTTAAAGAAAAAGATGTAACGACAGGTGAAAAATATCTTGCTATACAATTAGACACCGTTCATGTGCGTCGCTAATCAAAAAATTTGGTGAACGGGTATATAGCGTAAAACGGTTCGTTTAATTATTCCATACATTTGGAGATTTAACCCTTTTTTACCAGGATCGGAGCCGGACCTCAATATTTTCTATCCAATTTAATTTGATCTTTGCGGTCATTCGGCAGCAGTGAGAACAGTGCAAGTGGATTTGCTGGAGCTTGAAAAGTTAGGGCTTATCAAACGCCATGGCAAAGCACGAGCGCTGACTTGGACGTTAAATAAGAAAAATATTGCGCAGAATCCCGCAGTATTGCACAGAATCCCGCAGTATTGGATTGTATATGACGCGTGATGGACTGGTTGGATTGAGGAACCTATGAGGAACTTACACTGATTTTCGCTGCTGGTGATTACAGGCGTTTTCCGTCGGTGAATTCTAACTAGAAGTGCGACAGTCTCTCAAAGTGCTGTATATTCATGATGTTAGCAGAAAGTGAATTTTTCTCCCTGTATCCTATAATTAACGCCAGAAAACATGGGTTAGGGGTAATGATATGTCGAGATACACATCAGATGAATTGCGCGATGTCTGCTTTGGTCGTGACGAGCAGCATAAGCAGGAACAGAGGGCGAACAACAAACACCAACTGCGAAAAAATGATGCATTGCATTTCCATTAAAGGAGTTATCTATGTCAAGACTTTCTGAAACTGAAGAGGCGTTAAAGCGAATTGAAGCAATATCTGCTTCTTCGATGAATCAAGCAACAGCAAAACAAATTTTAAACATAAGTGACGCTGTTATAACAACGCAATTGTTGAAAGAAAAATTCAAGTACCAAGCTCTGCTTGTTCATCCAGATAAACTTCATCAGCTCGACATTCCAGATGATCAAAAAAGAGTGTTAATTGAAAGAGGAACGCGGGCTTTTGGAAAAGTAAACGATGCCTGTATATGTCTATTTCACTTGCTTGAACAACAAGAATCTGCCGCACGTACTCAGGGTGAGCGATCTGCCGGGTCTGCTCAACCTCCTGTACCACAATCGAGAGCAGCTGCAGCACCAGGTGGACAGGCCACAACGCCCGATCATGAAGAAACATTATGGGATTCTATGCGCAGGAGCTATTCTACAGAGTACGCTAAAGTGCAAAAAGACTTCCAAGACAAGCTAGAGAAAAGACAGCGCGAACTGTCTGAAGAGCCTATAAAACAGCTGAAAAAAGACATCCAGGATCCACCATTACGTAGGCTTGATTTGTGTCAAATAACAGAAAAATATGAACACTCATCCACCGTTCCCTTTTTCAATATTCCGTTAGGATCACCGGGGCCAGAATTAAAAGCAATAAATGATTGCGTTCAGGATTTTTACAGTAGGGGTATCGACAGAGTGCCACGCAGTAGGATTTTAGAAGCAATTGAATCTTGTGTAGATCAAAAAGGTGCAAAATCGCACCGCGTTGAAATCTTAATGAATCCGAGCTCGCATCCTGACGATAAGTCTGGGGTGAGTAAAATAATTAGAGAGATTGGTGAAAAATACAATGCGGAATCACATCGCTTACAAGAAGAAATGACGAGAAAATACCAAGGACCGAGACAGTAAGTAAATCCGATTAATGTTATGTCAAATTAGAAACCGGCCACTTTTGGAGATTGCTCCAGGGAACCCCTTAAAGCCAAATGATTTTTTACAAATTGCTGAGCATGATCAAGTTGTACGCCATTATTAGCGCTGTAATTGCCCGCATTTGATGGATCAACATATTCTATACCATTTCGCATATTTAAATTCCAAAAAAAATACGGTTCAAAAAACGACCGATTTATTGAAATACAAAAATGACGACAGCATTTATTATTTTTTTAAGTTTTTTATTTAATGTTTCTTCTAATTGAGAAAGCGTTTTTACAATATCCATGAATGATGGTGGTGTTTCACTAAACATGCCCACATTGATCATCTGTGTATAATCTTGCTCTAAACCACGCAAATAAATTTCGCTTGGAATTAAGCGAAGCTTGCCTGAAATGCAATCGTCATAATCCACAAAACTGTAATGAAAAAATGCTTTTTTATGTTCGACGACATTTGCTAAAATTTCAAAATTTGATAGCGCTTCTTTACCAACCCGTGAATTATTTAGCATATATACATCATACCAGTGTCGAGAATAACGTTCGGGCGTTTGCTTGTTAAATTGGGCACTAAAACACCCAGAGCATGACGAAGCGGTAGTCGCTTATATATTTAATGTGTATAAAAAGCGAAAAGAGATTGAAGGGATTGTATGAATAATTTATTAATTGATCATGTTCAAAAAAGCATTATAAAAGAAAACATAGACACTTTGCGCGTATCAATTTATCGAATAAGATTACTCATAGAAATGCATAAAAAAATTGGCGAGAAAGCAAATATTAAGCATCAAAATTTTTGGGGATTTATGCAGCATAATTTGATTGTTGGCGCTGTTATAGTTGAGATATTCAGTCTTTTTGAAAGGTCGAATGGCATATTAAAAAAATTTAGAAAAATTTTAGAAAAGAATGAGATTTCGGTGATTACGAATGAACTGCTTGATAACTGGAGAAGCAACGTTGAGCGTCATTCTGAATTTAGAAATAAAATTTTAGCGCATAAAGATATAAGTGTTGAAATGCAAAAAGTCGGCCCCGTACATTATGCTGATTTTTTGCAAGTTATTTCAGAACTGGATGAAAAATTAAATGTTGTTGAGAAAATGATCGAAGAGCTGCAATCATTTGGATCAAAAATTAGTTCGCAGTTATTTGGAGAAAATCATTTTTTAGATGAGCTCGAACTGATTCTGAGTTAGTTGATAACAATCTCATCATATGTTGAGCAACCCAGAAAGCGTTAGCAGTTAGAGTGTGGGATTTTTATCATCGTATGGCAGTGTAGCCAAAACGTCACCAACTCACGCAGCGGTAGGTGTGTTGTAGGCAGTTCTAGGCAGTTTTTCACCGTTGTGTGCATCGCAACGTGTTGATTTATAATATGTTATAGTCAGTCGATTTGTTTCGTAATCAGTAGGTCGTCCGTTCGATTCGGATCATCGGCAGTGAGAAAATTGTTTTAAATCAAGAATATATAACTGATCAAAATTTCAGCAGTGAGTTTAAAATGTTTCTGGGTTCCTCTGTGGGTTCCTCTGTGGGTTCCTTACGATAACGCTCTAAATAAAATATAATCAGTTGAGGTGATTTGATAGAGCAAAATAAGAGCAATAATGACAAAACGTTCAATAAAAAAAACATCCTCTAAATCCCCCAAAAGATTAAAAGAACATAAAAAATCCATCGCAGAAAAATCAATACCAATTCGAACCATTAAACCTGCGCCGAAAACTGGATCGCTTAGTTTGCGCAAAATAAGACAAGCCGTTCGATCGGTTTCATTTGCGAAAACAAAAAGATGATATGTCGTCCAATAATTATTCTGACAATGTTTTCATTAATATCCCATTCGATGACGAATATCAGGAGATGAAAAACGCGCTTGTTTTTGCAATTTACGATTGCGGGTTTGTTCCGAGGTGTGCACTGGAAGAAAGCAACGGCGCAAATATACGATTAGAAAAAATAATTACATTAATGGAAGAATCAAAATATGGTATCCATGATATTAGCAGAACTGATGTAGACAAAAAATCAAAACTGCCCCGTTTTAATATGCCGTTGGAACTTGGTGTCTTTCTAGGCGCAAAACACTTTGGCCATGGCAAGCAAAAACAAAAAAATTGTCTCATATTCGATCGTGACAAATATCGTTATCAAAAATTTATCTCGGATATTTCTGGTCAGGATATCTGCGCACACAACAACAAGCCCCACCAGCTTATTAAACAAATACGTGATTGGCTTAACAATTTCACCAAAAGAAAAACACAAATTCCTGGCGGTAAGATGATCACTAAACGATACAAAAAGTTTAAATCACAGCTTCCAAAAATGTGCAAAGAAATACAAATTGAAATCGATGAATTAACTTTTAATGATTATTCTCTGCTGGCATCGGAATGGTTGCAAAAAAATCCATGGCGTGAGAAATACTAAGTTTTTTAAAAAGCATCAAAGAATACCTTCTATTTTTTTCTCGAGCTCCAGTTTTTTTGCCAAGACTTCTTGTTCTGCTACTTGATTTTGAAATTTTGCATCGGCAAGCTGTTCCTTCATCTGTTCTGTTTTTTGTGCCTTTTCTTTATTATATTGCGCAAAAGATGCATTTGATGTGCTGGAATAATGAAAATTTGGAAAAACCGTCGAAGCGTTTTTTGGTAAAAATCTCGACCAGTTGATTTCATCATTTAGTTTCTTCGTCATATTAAATGAAAACAACAAACTTGTGGTTTCATTCCCAAGAATATTTTCATATTTTCCCTGCACGCGCACACTTAAATAATTTAAATTCGGATGATCCTGATAAACCTGTGGAATAATCGCAAACGTTGAATTTACACCAGAAACTATCAGATACGCTATAGGATTGGTCATTAAAGTATTTTTTGAGACATTTTGATTGTACATGCCCATGTTGATTTGCTTATCCAAAGTATTCAATACATCTGACTGGTGAATCAAAACAATTAAAGAGTTACCTTCTAAACGATATGACGCACCACACAATGCAAGAACATAGTTCAGATATGTATTTGCCGCGCCAGGTTTTTTTAAAACAACATGCTGATCATATTTTTTTGGAATCTGTATAATCGGATGTATATTTTTTTCATTTATTGGCAAAAGAATTATCACGGCTTGATGAGGCGGTGTTACAGATTGTCGAAAGGCAGGGTTTAATTCTTTTATTTTTTTGATGTCAATATGTGTTGTTTGCGCTATAGCTCCAATGCTCGTTTGCTTATGTATGAGTAGTGTTCTTGTAATTCGCGTGTTGAGGATTGCAGATAATTTTATTCCATAAGTTTTTGGATGTTGAATAAGTGCGGTTAAAGCCAAGAGTTTCGGAATAAAAGCTTTGGTATGCCGTGGAAGTGGGAGTGCCCAAAAATCAGTTGGTCTGCCATGCTCTTCATTGTAGCGCATCGCATTCAAGACATTATCTATACCTGCATTATATGCGGCCAAAGCCAATAACCAGTTATGATTAAATTGCTGGTATAAATACGATAAATACATCAATGCAACTTTTGTTGATACGCTCGTATCAAGTCGACCATCGTACCAAAAATTCATTTTAACACCGTGCTTGCTTTCAACATTTGACGTTAATTGCCACAATCCAGCTTTGCCTATTTTCGAAGTGTAGTTAGGGTTGTATTGACTTAACACCATTGGCAATAAAGCTAGTTCAGCGGGCAAATGCAATTTTTGCGTTTCTTGGAAAATATTATAAATGTAAGGCGATGCGTTTTCTGTTAAATAATAAATATATTTTGGATGACGTAAATCCCAATCAAGTTGTTCGCACACATCAGCTTGACGTGGATCAGCGGGGATCGTAAAGTGTTGCGCTATTACTGGCCATAAATTTTGATTATTTTGTGATTGAGATGCATAGCTTGTTAGGTTAACAATAGAAAATACCAATCCAATTCCCATAACGGGTAATATTTTTTTCATAGAAACTACCACAAATAAATTATTTTTTTAAAAACAATATCCATCGCCAAGAGAGTTTTTTTCCAAAAGCTAGATAAAGCAACGTTTCAAAAAATAAGTTCACTAAAAGCAAAAACGTTATGAGAATCGGTATCCTTGTTAAAGCAAAATGAAAATAATTACTCCAATCCCGTTTGCAATAAATAATTTTTACAGTGTAAATGCTTGCCAAACCACCTTGTAATACAGAATGACCGTGATATTTATTCACGCAAAAATTTGTGACTATTTTATCATCTTTGTCTGTCCAAGACTGTGGATAATCGCCATGCAATAAAATACCAAGAAAAGCAATAGGCATTTTTGCGCGCGTTTTTCCACAGACAATAACACTTTTAAGATCATCGGGATTTTTTGGTGGTATGTTTTTCCATAAAATAAAAAGCATAAAAGCCAACAATGCTATAAAAATTGTAATATTTAATACCTTGGTTAATCGGTAAAAAAATCTATTGTCTAGATTCATTTTTTGTTGCCCCTGACTGCGTTGGAAATGTCGCAGATTCGATTTAGAAAAAATATCCAGACTAAAGGGATTGCTCCAAAAATAAAGGACACCATGATTATTTTTAATGAAAAGTTAAGCGTTTTCTTTTTTGAAAGTAAATATTTTTCTTCGCTTGCGATTATGTTGAGTTCTGGTTCATAACCAACACTGTTTGGATACATGGTATCCAAATGAATCAAAGCGCTAGGGTCGCATACATACTGGTGCTTTATTGCATTGCAAGCAGTTACAAATTTATCTACCTTGGTTTTATCTTTTCGAAGTTGGGGAAAATTATATAAGAATGCAATTATTATTCCCATTGAGATGGAGATTAAAAGAAATTTAAAGTTATAAGGAGTCAAAAAAGAATTTTTCATTATACCTCTCTCGTTTCGATTTAAAACCGACAGTTCATTAACGACATATCGTTTTCCAACGATAACTGCCAGTATTAGCATCGTAAACTTGTTCTGGAGCACAACTTGAGGTTCCTATTGGTGGAATAGTGGGTGTTCGGATTGGTGTTACAGATGGCGTCACAATTGGGCAAACTGTCGGAGGACAAATTGGACGTATGTCAATAGAACTAGAACAAAGCGCCTCCATGTTTCCATTTACGCAACGACACTCACAACTTGCGTTTGTTATCGATGCGAAAAACAGGGAAGATGCAACTGTAAGTGTCACAACTATTTTTATTGTTTTCATTTACTAATCCTTGTTTCTCATAAAATAAATTAATACACATATCCAAAACGGTGCACCGCATATCCATAGGATTATTTCTAACATTTTTTAATTTCCTTGTTTGTTTGCAATCTGGGTTAGCATAATTGTGGATTTCATTATGATACTTATAGTCCGTGGTTGTATGGGTACAGGGTGCATATCCTAACTGGATGAAAAGAAAACATCCAGCACTAATTAAAGTTGGTAAACGTATCAGAGAACTTCGAAAAGCGAAAGGATTCTCACAGGAAGGCTTTGCTCATGAGGTCGATTTAGACAGAACGTACATGGGTGGCATTGAACGAGGTGAGCGTAATATCGCCGCAATCAATATCATACGAATTGCCAAGGCACTTAAGGTGGAGGTGGGTGAAATATTCCCCTCCACCCGAAGTCTGCCGTTAGATTAAAAACCCCAATTTTTCAAAAACATTTCTTTTGCCCATTCGTGATAGTTTTCATCGGCGACTATTTCTGATGAAAGCCATCTATCAATGTGGGTGCAGGCGCGTTTAATAGGAAGTTCGCTCAATACATCTTCGCTGTTTATTTCAATTGCTAAACAAAAATCACTGAAGGCTGCATATAATCCCTTTAGTTTTGCGATAGTTGTATCTCTAAATGCTTTTACTATTTCCAGCGTACTATCACTTATACACTCAATGTCGATTTTATGTTCTCGGATATATTCGCGTTCTTCACGCTCGTCACTGATAAATCCATCTGCTTTTTCAATATCTGCATAAAGACAGACACACATTCTAAAAAACATATCGCCAAGCATAAGATAGCCAGTCATTCGTTCTCTAAATTGCATATCCGGAATTCGATACTCATGCATTGGACATGTGTCCCATAAACGCTGCATTTCTTTTTCATCACCGCGAGTTGCTGCTGTCATAACTAATTTGAAACGCTCTTTACCACTAAATTTTGTGTAATTATGATTTGCAATATCCATATTTCATTCCCCTGCTTTTCGTTGTTTTAAAACCTGTTCAATTGCGGCCACACGATCAGATAATTCACACGACTCGATCTGTTTGCGTTGCATTTCTAATGCACTTAAAAGCGTTTTAGCCTGTTCTGGCGTGATATCGCACGCAGCAACTGCCTTTAAAATATTCTCGCCGCAGGCAAGTAATGTGTCAGTTCTTTTGATATCGCCATTTGGTAAATCAAAACCAATTGCATCATCAGCAGGTCTTGCAGGAAGCATTCTTTCGAGAAATAATCTCAGCATTGGTTCATTACCTGCTAATGCGAGATTGATAGCTGTTTCAAACAATTTTTCCTTGTGTGGTTCAACCAGGCTTGTAAATAATTGTTGCCGGTGACCAGTTCCTTTTGGTCTTCCGTTTGGGTTTCCTGTTTTTCCTATTTTATATGTCATATCAATACCTCATTGTTTTCGTCTGTTAATATCAGATCAAATTGTTTTTTATTACGAAAAAACCCGAGAGCGGTACCGACGAAACTGACAAAACCTAGTTTCGTCGGTTTCGACGGTTACTCTCTAATGCATTTCTTTATTAAACTATTTATTTTTTCTGTAATATGTTGTTGGTCTTCCTCCTAATGCAGTTGTTGGCACTTCAAAAGGGATTAAATGTTTATAGTCGACAAGATATTCCAAGGCACTCTGTATCGTTTCGGTATCACTTAATCCGCTCCAGTCTTTGCGTTTAATATCGCGTATAGCAAACTCATCATTCAATTTATCTAAGCGCTCCAACAATAAATGTGCGTTAACCAAATCTTGATTTGTCGCGCTATACAAACGTTCAGCATGACTTTTTAAATAGTCTGCCCAAAGCAATGCCTGAATCATTGCTGTTTCATCTACAGCAGAAGAATTAGGGGCGTTTATGATTTGAAATATCAATGCAATTGAAGCGACAGTTTTCGGCATCTTTAACAAATAACTTTCAAGTGCAGGGTGTATTTCATCAGTGCGCGGGATTTTTTGATTGCTTTCCATCCATTGAATAAACAATTCTTGGGCTTCGAGCGTAAAGCGTAAGCATTTCGGCTCACCATTCTCAGTCTCTGCGTTTAAATTATGCAATGTTTCAAAAGTACGATAATAATTTTGTCTTGCAACGATATTTGGCGCACGATCAATCCACCTCCAGGTTTTATTGTCATCAGGCCATACAGCAAGTTGTAATCGTTGTACTAAACCATCATCAGTTGTTCCCTTAATTGCACTACGCACTAATGGAATTATTTTGCTTGGTTGAATGCCACCAATGATTGAAAGCGTTGTATTTTTAATATCGATTGTGCCACGACCAATGCGATCATAAATAAAATGACCGTTACCATCGAAACACTCGAGGTAAAATGCGCGATCTGTTTGATATTCCTCTTTTGCAAGCTTTGATAACCAGCCGGATAACTCATCGCGCACCAGTATCAATCCATTTGGGTTTTCATTTAGCAACTCACCCAACTTTTCAACGGTTGCATCGTTAATGGTTAATCGCTTGCGTGTGGGTGCTGGCTCAACGAAGTGTGCAGCATTTAATATTGCTTTTGCTTCACCTGGATTTTTTGCCTTTAATTTTGCCTTTGCTTGTTCCTTTGCAAATGTTTTGTTAAGTTCTGACAGTTCCTTGCATGTCTCATAATCTTGTTTTGCACTTTCAAATTGCTTTGCGGATTCTGTTTCAATGATTTTTATAGGCTCCAACGCAGCTTTCATTGCTGGACTTTTCATTGCAGATGGTCGTCCTATAATCGCACCCCAAAGATTAGGCGTTATTGTCCAGTCATCATGTTGTTTTGGACAAACCAAAAACTTTCGTCCCAACA
>JABDDU010000014.1 GCA_013287435.1 Verrucomicrobiota bacterium | reverse complement strand
ATTTCACGCCATAAATCCAATGAATAATCGAAAAAATCATTGAAACACGCACGCACATCTTTTCCTTTTGTTGCTGCATTATTGAGTAATATATCGATGTGCGAAAATGTTTGAATAATTTCTTCAACCGTTTGCGAAACAGATGCGGGATCAGAAACATCACAAGATAAAAATATATTTCTATCCGCGTATTCTTTTTTCATGCTGTCTTTTAATTGCGTTAAAGCATTAGGGTTAACATCCAAACAGGCAACAAGCGCACCCATCTCAGACAGCGCTACACAAAACTCTGAACCCAAAATACCCGCTGCGCCAGTGACAACTGCAACCTTTCCATCTAATCGAAATAGCTGATCATATCGCATCAAAGATCTGTCCTATTTTTAGCTAAATAACGCACCCACTGTAAATCAAATGGTGTATCAATATCCACGGAGCGTTCTTCTGGCATTTCATAAATCAATGTGCGCTCAAAAAACACCGTGGTATTTTCGAGAAGCGCAGAACGATGCCAAATATAAATCGATGCATTCATATCGTAACAGAGCGGCGCATCTTGCCTGCGAACAATCGCTGGATGGGTTTTTTTTTAGATAAAAAAACGTACTCATTCTCTTGGTTTTTTTCCACCAAATTAAAATACGGTGATTTGCGGGCTTTGCATCCGGTAATTAAATTACTCGCGCTCGGCTTACTCAGAAAAAACTGCATGGATTTCACAATATCGTCCACTGAGCGTAGTGGCGATGTTGCATCTAAATCAACCGCAACATCGAAGATCATGTTTCTTTTTTTCTCTATGGTCGACACTGCATGCTGGATCGCCGGCAACTTTGCCGCGGTTGATGTCGCCATTTCCAATGGACGCTCCACTACCTCATCCGCACCCCATTCTAAAGCAACCTCACGAATTTTTTTAGAATCACTACTGACTGCAATCAAATCAAATAAACCAGATTTTTTCGCTTGCAAGATGGAATGGGTAATGAGTGGTTTGCCACGCAGTGATAAAATATTTTTATTTTTGACGCCTTGTGATCCGCCGCGTGCGCAAATGGTGCAAATTTTTTTCACGAAAACACCCATGTTTTATTGTGATTAGCAAATTCTATCTGTGAAATTAATTTCATCAATTTCAACCCCTCTTGATACGTGCACAAAGAATAGCGCTTGTTTTCTAAAATTGCACGATGCTCATGCTCATAGGTATTAACCAATGGGAATTGTTGCATGACACCATCAATGGATAATTGATTTTTCAGTAAATCAGCATAATAAGTATGGCGCATTGTTTCCATACGAATATGGCGATAAGGCGCACGACTTAAATAATCCATATGAATCACCACGGATGCTGCGTTTTGACAGCGCATTAGAATGGTATAGGTGTCCTCACTATTAATTTCTAGATCACTGAATTTTCCACCAATGGCGGCCACTTCTTTGCAATCACCGCAAATCCAGGTGCAATAATCTAACTCATGACTTAAATCTCGCAACACACCTCCACCCAGCTCGCTTTTGGCTGAATAATTATTGCGATAATCAATATTGGATCGCCATGTTGGCAAATACTGGCCAACACCGGCAGAAAAAGAAATGATTTTCTCTGAATATAAAATATTTTTTAGGTGTGCAATAACAGGATGAAAGCGTAAATTATATCCGACATAGACAGATGCGTTATCAAGATCAAGCGGTAACAACCCGTCAGAAAACAACGGTTTTTCAACCAATATGCATTCAAGAAAATCGTGCGCCACAATTTCCTTTAATGTTTTGTGATGCAAATGGGTTTCATTCGCGATCACCACGTAATCAAAAACGTCATTCCTCATGGCATCTGAAATTGAACGATAAGATGGATATTGGATATCGGTTTGCTTGGTCACGACAAAAACACGGCAACCTAATTCGGATAATGCGATTGCGTGCCGACGTCCAATGGAGCCGAAGCCAATGATTAATGTATTGCGCTTACTCATGGTTACAACCAAACATAGCTTTCTGGATCCAGAAAAGATTATATTATACGGCACTAAATTAGAAAAATATCGCGATAGTCGCTCCGAGGTTTACATGATGTCTTTCAATAAAATTCCTTCATTTTTCTGGAAATATTTCAGGGACTGCTTCATCATGTGCGGTGTTTTTCCTTTTGCTTTTTTTATTTGGTTAATAAGGCCATTATACAAAATTGAGTTTGTCATTATACCTTGCGAGGCCATTGGTCATTTTGCAGGAAACGTAGATGCCTTTCTCATTGATCAAGCCGTCAATATTAGAAAAAAAACATCTTATATTTTCTACTACGCATTGCATAAAAAGCCAATCAATCAGCAACTGCATGTGATGTGGACTCGTGTTATTCCTATCATAACGTCGCATTGGTTAACATCCATCATTGTGACAATAGAATTATTGAGCGAAAAAATTCCTTTTCTCAAAGTACTTTTCTTTGAAAAACGCAACGAGTTTGAGGCGGGCGATAAAGATAAAACCGGAAAAATACTGAGTATGCCGCCTTTTTTGAAATTTACATCGCATGAATTGACAAAAGGAGCAGAGGCATTAGAAAAAATGGGGATTCCAAAAGGTGGAAAATATATTATTTTGCATTCTAGAGATCGCGCCTATGGAGGGATACCACAATCTTTTAGAAACACAAAGATAGAATCTTTTTTTCAAGCTGCAAAATATCTGTCAAGCAAGGGATATTATATCGTACGCACTGGCGCTAAAGTCGCCACTGAAATTCCGGATTCGGAAAACTATATTATCGATTATGCCACGAAATGGCGCAGTGAGTTTTTAGATATTTATTTAAGCGCAAACTGTGCGTTTTATTTTGGTGATAGTTGTGGTTTTTTTGCGCTTTCAACGTGTTTTCGAAAACCCATCGCGACTACCAACCTAGTACCTGTTTTAAATGGGCCTTACTGTTATGAAAACGCCGTATTATTACCAAAAAAATACTGGTTAGCATCTGAAAAAAGATATATGTCCTTATCAGAAATCGCGGCTCTGTGGAGTTCGGGAGAACATATATGTAGAACCGCATACTATCAACACCAGGGTATTGAACTACATGACAACACACCCGAAGAACTCTTGGCATTTGCAATGGAAGTAGAAGCACGCTTTGACAAAACATATCCGGAAACAGAAGAAGAAAAAAATATACAAAATATTTTCAGAAATACCGTATCAGCAGTAGATATACTGATTCAATCGGATGGCGTCGTGCGATGCAAAATTTCAAGTAGTTTTACAAAATTAAATTCGTTTTTTTTACAAGAAAAAAACACTGCTGCACTCGTTTCAGTTTGACAATAATAGGACGATACAACATACTTGCAAAATTCTGAGGCACCTATCTGATGATTAAAACAACGATTAAGACAGTTAATTTGAAACAGATCGTTCAGAAAAAATTTCATGGTATTAAGGTTTTTATAGATAACTACTGTTGTTAATGAAGTAAAATTTTTTAGGCTCAGCGTGAGTGGTTAGATTGATGAAAAAAATAGTTGTACTGGGTTCTGGTGGTCACGCTAAGGTAGTTATCGAAACGCTTCAAGCAATGAAGCAGTACGAAATAGTAGGCGTCACCACGACTGATAGTACACTGAAAGGATTATTTTTTGGAGTCCCTGTGCTTGGTAATGACAGCTTATTGCCAATGCTTCATAGTCAGGGAATTCAATTCGCTGCAATTGGTGTAGGTGGTTATAGAGATAATAATTTAAGAAAAAAAATCTTTAATTTGGCTAAATCAGCTGGCTTTGAATGCCCAACAGTTATTCATCCTCGCGCTATCATTTCACAAACAGCAAAAATTGGTGCAGGTTCTGTTATTTTTCCAGGCGCCATTATTCATAGTAATACAATCATAGGCCAAAATGTCGTAGTGGCTACCGGCGCCACTGTCGATCATGATACGACAATAGCTAACGATGTGCTTGTTTCAGCAGGTGTGCACGTAGGCGCTAATGTGAAAATTGCTGAAAGCTCACTTTTAGCTATTGGTTCAATTATTATATCTGGAATTCAGGTTGGTCGAGGAAGTTTGGTTGCAGCTGGTGCAGTGGTCGTTAAGGATGTTTTAGATAACGAGAATGTTTTTGGAATTCCCGCCAAGGCGCGCCATTATGATACCAAAATTTTGATTGAACAATAAATGGTGGAGAAAATTATTATTATGAAAAAACATGTATTATTGCTGAGGCCGGCGTTAATCATCGTGGTTCGATCCACTGAGCAAAACGCAAAAACGGATTTCCATATTTTTTCAAATACAGCTTCCCTATCAACGCAGAACCAAAAGCATTTAAGTGACAGCTTCCTGCACCTGCGACCAAATCTGTCATGTAAAGCGGTGTATTGTTGATGGAAGAATAGCAGCGTCTGCTGTCACAAATAATTTTCTTTGGATCAATGAGGATAATCTGCGGGTATTGCTGCTTTAATTTTAAAATAATTGCTTGGGATGCAAATTGTTCTGCGTCAACTTTTTTTTTCGAATTATAGCAGTGAGTATTATAACCAATGTGCTCAAATCCACAGACCCGCCTGACGTGAAATAAAGATGGCACATCCAATAAAATCACTGGAACAGCCCCACTTTTTATGATCATTTTGATAGCATTTTTCATGCCATAACGTAAAACGCCGTAAGGTAGGTTGGTGATATTTCCTTTTGTAGGAAATGTTTTATAACCAACCCACCATCCACCCAAGACAACATACTGGTAACGATGTGTTTTTATCAGTTGTGCAATGTAATCATTTCGCAGCGTAAGGGTTTGCTGACTGGATTGATCATATCTCACTTTTCCAGGCAAAAATGCATCACTGGGAAAAGCGACAACATAACCTTTGAGAGCGGCATTTTTCAGAAAAACATTTAACATACCCACATCAGAAAATGCATGAGAATCTCCTGCAATCAGAACATTAGGATTCTTAATGTTTAAATTTCCAAGCATGCATTGTCGTTCAGAGGGCAATACAGGAACTCCTTTGTGACCGAAACAATCACTCTGTTTTGAAAGCAGGCCATAAAATGCTTTAGGACTGGTTTTTTTGATAATACCAGTGGGCATTTTATTAAAACCAACCAACGTCTTTTCCTCAAGCGCAACGCCAAAAATAGCGCTCGGGATCCAGATAAAAAACAGTGCGATGCACATTGTTTTTAAAAACGTGTACTTTAACTGAAATCTAAAAGGCTTCTCAATAAAATGCCAAGTCAGTGTGGATAACAAAATACTAGACAATGCGATCACAAGGCTATTTTTAAAATCAAGCGGTATGCTTTCGTAATGAGCCAAGGTAATGATAGGCCAATGCCATAAATATAACGAGTATGAAATTAATCCAATAAATACAAAAAAAGTATTCGATAAAAGAGCATTGGCAATCGGCGGCATTTTCGCCCGACCAATCCAGATCAAAAACGCCGTGCCAATACAGGGCAGCAATATTCGACACCCGAGTACTGAATGATTACCCACAAAAAATATACTGGATAAAACAATCGAAAAAAAACCAACCAATGAAATTGCATGCTGAATAATTCTATTGTTCGGCAGCCTCAAGCGATCGCCCCTAATAGCAAGCAATGCGCCCATAAGCAATTCAAAAGCCCTGGTGAATGGCGAATAGTACAAAAATTCGCTACGCGAGGAAAAAGAAAAACCGTAGTACAAAAAAAACGAAAGTAATGCGATAGATAAAGTTGCATAAAAAACGACAGAATCTTTCGTATATCTTTTAAAGAAAAATAAAAAAAGAGGCCATAGTAAATAAAATTGTTCTTCGATAGCCAGCGACCATGTATGTAGTAACGGAAACAGACTAGAGCGAATTGAAAAATAACCACACCCAACGGAACGCCAAAAATAAAAATTAGAAAAAAAACCCAGTGTTGCAATCAACGAGGATCCATAATTTTTTAAATCCTGTGGCAACAAAAGAATAAGACATGCTAAAGAAGTAAAAATTAAAACGACGGAAAGAGCGGGAAAGATTCTTCTTGCACGCTTCAGATAAAAATTTTTCAGACTAAAGCGATGGTTTTGAATATCACTCAGAAGATGCTTTGTGATGAGGTATCCCGAGATAACAAAAAAAACATCTACCCCGACAAACCCTGCAGAAAAAAAATGCCACTGCAAATGATAAAACAGCACCAACAATACAGCAACGGCGCGTAATCCATCTATATCTCTACGATAAGAATAAGGACTGGGATTCATGTGATCAATAACCTTATTATTCATCTACCAAACAATACATAGTAATGATAAAATTTTCCATCGCTATAGAAATGGATAATCTCATGCAACAAGATAAATATGAATTTCATGTTAATAAAATGTTTGATCAGAACTTTTTGAGTGGATTATGCGCGAGTGAAACAATTCAAAATTGGTTTTTAACTTCATTGGACAAACTGTCTGATGCAGCAGAAGGCGAGAAAGATTTTGCAAATTTGTCTGAGCGTTTGTTATTTGAAAAGAAAAAGGACTTTTTGATTTGGGATGATTTACTAAAATGCGCAGAAATGTCATTTTTTGCTGATCAGTTACCAATTTATGGGCCTTCAATAGATTTTTGCTGTGGTTATGCATTTTGGACCAGTCGAATTTTTGGAAAAATTGATTTGGGTATTGACCTGTTTTCTGATTCAGGCTCATACAACAGATCCATTCAAGGTTTTGTTGAAAAAAATTTCATTGACAATGCCTATCGTTCCGTTTTACGAGCAAATGTTGCGGGTTTTCTACCACTACCCTCTAATAGTTTTCAAACCATCGTTTCTGTTTGCGCGCTTGAACATATTGATCGTGTTGATTTGGTTTTGGGCAATATGTTTCGACTCTTAAAACCCAATGGGAAATTATTGGTTAGTTTGCAAACTGATAAACAAATGAAAAAATTTGAAGAAATCTTTCACCCGAGTTACATGCAACAATTTCGTGACATGTATAGCATGCATGTTGATCGCTCGTGGCAAACATGGCAAGAATTAATTGAACAGGCTGGCTTTAAGATTTTGGACACCCGCTTTGCTTTTTCTCAAGAAGATACCGAATCCTATGCATTACTATCTTGGAATAATCACGCAAATCCTCTATTTAAGCAATTATCACTTCCAACACTCATCAACACCGTTCCGGAATTACGACGTCATTATTTTGAACAAGTCAGATCCTGGGGAAAAACCCCTGTCTCAGCCGATGAAGCGTCACTGGTTTGTTTTGTATGTACTAAAAAATAGCAAGGAAGACAGGGTATGGATCAAAATGAAAATTGTTGATGGCCGTTGAAAATATGAAGCAAGGATTTAAAAAAATAGCCCTCATCACCGGAGCAACGCGTGGCCTAGGTCTCGCTGTTGCGCAACTACTATCAGAAAAAAATTATCAGCTCATTTTGACGGGCCGCACAAAAGACAGCTTGGATGCGGTAAAAAAAATTTTTTGTGAATGCCCATACCACTCTTTTTTTTCAGGTGATTTATTAAATACCGCCGTACTAGATAATCTGTGTCAATCTATTACGACTCCTGATCTCATTATCCATGCTCTTGGTGGAAAAATTCATGGGGATATGCAACCTTTATCTCCCGGCATCTTGGGTCAGTCAATGGCATTAAATCTTGAAGTGGCTGTAAAAATTAATTCCTATTTTTTGCCAATGATGCAGAGCAGAAAATCAGGTCGCATTATTCATGTCAGTTCAGATGCGAGTGAAACCGGTGATGCTGCACCTGGGTATGCAGCAGCGAAAGCCGCCATTAATGCCTACGTAAAAAGCACGGCTCGTTTTTACGCAAAAGATGCCATTATGATTTGTGCTGTTTTACCAGGAATTTTTTTACATCCAGGAAGCGCTTGGGATCAAAAAAAACAAAATGAACCGAAACGCTATCAGGAAAAATTGTCTACGTTCCCCTTAGGTCGATTTTTGCAGGTTAAGGAAATTGCGAGCACGATTGTAAATATTGCCCTTGATGCAAGTCTTGCGTACGCTGGTAGTCTTATCAAATTAACCGGTGGTTGTTAATGCGCATTTTTTTTATTTTTTGTCAACGCGTGATGAGAAAATTATGGTGGTGGTGGTGTGTGTTGATAGCTGCACCCTGCACTTTCTGCTTATTGTTATTATTTCCATTTTACAAAATCAGATTGATCGCACTTTTTTCTGATCGTATTGGGCATTACGCGCTGAATACCGAATTGTTTTTGTGTCACCTGAATGAACGAAAATTGTTGGATAACGGGGTGAAATATATTTTTTATACCCGAGTAGCACCCATCTGTAATAGTCAATTGCACCGCATGTGGAAAAGAAAAATAGTGATTTTGCCTTTTTGTAGAGTCTTAGGTTTTACGGATAGATGGATGAACGCGGTGTTAGGTAAGCACTATAAACCAAAATCATTGCGCACATTTCATGGAGCATGCGGTCCAGATGTGGATGGCCATCTTTTTAAATACGCGCCTCATCTAGATTTTTGCAAACAGGAGCATGCGCATGCAAATGCGCAGCTGGCTCAACTGGGTATTCCAAAAGGAGCGAAATATGTCTGCATTGTTGCTCGCGATTCAGCTTATTTAAACGCAAAATTTCCCGGGAAAGATTGGTCATACCATAATATTCGAGATTGCGATATTGATAACTTCTCTAAAGCCGCACTGTTTTTGGCACAGAAAGGATATTATGTCATTCGCATGGGAAAAACCGTTGAGAAGCCCTTCGGGATTTTTCATGAGAGAATCATCGACTATGCGACACAACCCTTACGATCTGATTTTTTAGATATCTACTTATTAGCCAATTGCACATTTTGTATATCGAGTTCACTGGGATTAGATGCCGTGCCACAAATTTTCAGGCGGCCCATTGCGCTTGTGAATGTCGCACCTTTGAACAATCAACTTGCCTCTTGGTATCCGCATCTTTTTTTTATTACCAAAAAAATTTTTGATAACAAGAAAAATCGTTTCTTATCATTAAAAGAAATTGGCGAAACAATGCAAGGATTGGGAGGTTGGTACACTGAAAAAAATGGTCCGCTGGAATGGAGATTTGCTGAAAATACCCCGGAAGAACTGTTGCAGATTACCATTCAGATGGAAGAAACGGTGCGACTCCATGACCGTCAAGACAGCAATTTGTTTCATTCTATATTGCTTAAACACGAAGCGTTTGCTCGTTGTTTTGTACAAGGTTATGATGTCATCGGGACGGCTATTGAGAAATTTTATATTCAAATTGGACAACAATTTTTTTCAGATAACAGATTTCTGTTTTCATAATTTAAGAGCCTGTTGTTTAATGCAAAATGGAATCGCATCATGTTTAAAAATAAATCGATTTTAATCACCGGTGGTACCGGCTCATTTGGAAAAAAATGCGTCCAAATGATTCTTGAAAAATATATCCCCAAAAAAATCATTATTTTCTCACGAGATGAATTGAAACAATACGAAATGAGTCAGCACTTTCATTCTGACGTGATGCGCTATTTTTTAGGCGATGTGCGTGATGTTGAGCGTTTAACACAAGCGATGCGCGGAGTGGATTTGGTCATTCATGCAGCCGCACTGAAGCAAGTTCCAGCGGCTGAATATAATCCAATGGAATGTATCAAAACCAACGTCCATGGAGCGCAAAATGTTATCCAATCAGCACTGGCCAACGAGGTTGAAAAGGTTATTGCGTTATCAACAGACAAAGCGGTGAGCCCTGTCAATTTATATGGCGCTTCAAAATTAGCATCGGATAAATTATTCATTGCGGCTAATAATATTGCGGGCGGGCATCGCACTGTTTTTTCAGTGGTGCGATACGGCAATGTGGCTGGCTCACGTGGTTCTGTGTTGCCCTATTTTGAAAAATTAATTTGCAATGATTCTTCATTTTTGCCAATTACCGATAAACGCATGACTCGATTTTGGTTAACGTTGAAACACGGAATTCATTTTGTATTCGATAGTTTCCAACGCATGCAAGGTGGTGAAATTTTCGTACCAAAAATTCCATCCATTCGGATTACGGATTTAGCCGTTGCATTGGCACCGGAATTACCGCATAAAATCGTGGGTATTCGTCCAGGTGAAAAATTGCATGAAGTGATGTGCCCGCGTGATGAAGCCAGATTGGTCGTGGAATTTTCCGATCATTATGTGATTAGACCGGCAATAAAATTTTCACACGAAAATGATTATTGTCAAAATGGGTTGAATGAATGCGGTGTTATTAATAGTGATGATGAATTTGAATACCATTCCGGCACAAACCCCTATTTCTTATCACCAGAAGAAATAACAGCCCTTCATCAGAAAATGGTGACAATATGATTCCCTATGGCCGCCAAAATATTAGTGAAGCTGATATTGCATCAGTGGTTGAAACGTTGCAATCAGATTGGTTAACACAAGGTCCTGCGATTGAAAAATTTGAACTAGCCTTGTCAAATTATACAGGAGCAAGTCATGCAGTTGCGGCTTGCAATGCAACCGCAGCACTACATCTCGCCTGTCGCGCTTTAGATTTAAAACACGGCGATATTTTATGGACTTCACCAAACACGTTTGTAGCCTCTGCAAATTGCGCTTTGTATTGCGGTGCATCAGTAGATTTTGTTGATATTGACCCTATCACTTACAACATGTCTCCAGAAGCATTGGAGCAGAAATTAAAAATAGCGGAAAAAAAAGGAAAATTGCCAAAAATTATCGTGCCCGTGCATTTTGCTGGACTTTCTTGTGATATGAAAAGCATTTCAGCGCTGGCAAAAAAATATGGCTGCGCAGTCATTGAAGATGCTTCGCACGCCATTGGTGCAGATTATGAGGGTAAAAAAGTAGGATGCTGCGCTTATTCTGATATTGCTATTTTTAGTTTTCATCCTGTGAAAATTATTACCACCGGCGAAGGTGGCGTTGCCATGACCAATCGCACTGATTTGGCTCAAAAAATGCAGTTGTTGCGCAGCCATGGTATTACGCGCGATCAAAATAAAATGCAAAATGAATCCCAGGGTGCTTGGTATTATCAACAAATTGATTTGGGATTTAATTATCGTATAACTGACCTACAAGCTGCGCTTGGTCTTTCGCAATTGAAACGTCTTGATCAATTTATTGTGCGCAGACGAGAAATTGCAGCGACCTATCATGCAAAATTGCGAGATTTATCAATTCAATTACCGCATATGGATTTAAAAAATCAATCCAGCTGGCATCTTTATGTCATTCGAGTCGACAATAGAAAAAAAATATTTGATCAATTGCGTGAAGCGAAAATTGGCGTGAATGTGCATTACATTCCCGTTCATACGCAGCCATATTATCAAAAAATGGGTTTTAAATGGGGAGATTTTCCGAATGCTGAGCGCTATTACTGTGGTGCGATATCACTCCCGATTTTTTATGATTTAAAGTTTGATAGGCAAAATTTTGTTATACAATCAATCAATTCACTCATTGACGTTACTGTTATATAACAAGCCAGTGCGCTTTTTTATAAAACTCATCTTTTTTTATAGATATGCTTATGCATGAATAATCAACATTTGTGTCATCTAAAGATACAAATTCATGAGCAACATTGCCGTCTTTTTCGTTTCTAAGCAATGGTATTTGTTCAACAACGGAATAACCCACTTCCTCATGTAATGAAAGCGCCGTCCAATTATAAGAAAGTACTTTTCCGTTTGAATAGTTAATTCCAAGATTCCTAAAACACCAATCAAGCAAAGTAATTTCTGCAAAATATATTAACTGTGGGCCGCCACCACTAACGCCTCGAACAAGATTATCCAGCTCAAACGACAAAGCATTAACATTAGCGACACCAATGTGACCTAAAAAACTGTCATCTCTGTCATAAATAAGAAACAAAAGACGATTTTCTAGCGCAACAGAGAAATTTTGAAGGAATGCATAAGTTTTTTCATAGGTTGATTGAAAATGTGTTAAAGACATCAGCATTGCTTTTTGACGCCAGGCGCATATTAACCCAATTTTTTCTTTATCTTCTAAAATCCAATCACCAACAGGGACTAATGAGCCAATTTTTTCATTTTTGGAATTAAAAATTTGTAATGATTTAGATTTTGCTTCTTTAAATGTCCTTTCTTTTAAGTTCTTAATGGTTTTTTTGAAATCTTTCATGTTGTCCTCCCGCGCAACAACTAAATTAAAGAATTATTTTTAAGTATCTGTAAAATTTTACTAACTGAGTTGGCCTTAGCCATATCTTTTATAGTTGCTACTCTTCCCACGAAAAACTTATCGAGAGCGGTAAGAATCCCAAGATGCCCTAAAGAATCCCACTCATTAACATTCAAAACTGAACTTTCTAATGTAATTGACTTCGCATCAAGACCCAACGCTTCCTGGATAACTGCTAAAACTTCTTGTTCGCTTACTATTACCATATTTCCTTCCTTCTTTTATTCATTATATGCAACATAAACATCTGTAAACCAAAGAACCAGGCCAAATTTTTCTGTAATCTGAATAACCCCTTTCTCCTGGAGTTTTTTTAATAGTGCGACATGCTGATTCATTTCGTGCGGTAAGGGCCATTCTTCATGAGCCAGACGCACAACTTGCGAGAAATTTTGATGCGCCACTTTTAGTATCTTGTCTGCATTCGAAAAAGAAACAACGGGGAAAAATAATTTCCCAAAAGGATTTAAATGCCGATGAGCTTCTTGAATAACCTGCACTATCAGTTCTGTTCCATCCATGCCAGAGTCGCATGGCACATTATCAAACCAGGGAGAAATTTTCGCAACGATATCTGAAACTCCGGAAACATCATCAACAATATAATCAAATTTTTCTTCTTTCCACGGCTCAAATAGCGGACCGCATTTTGCTACAATTGGGCAGTTGTATTGTTTTGCATTCGTTTCCACACAGTCAACCGCTTTTTGACTCAGGTCTGACACATAAAGAGAACCTTCAATGAGTCCTAGTTGTTGCAACGAAATCCCCACTACTCCACAACCACAACCCAAATCAAGCAGTTTTCCCGGCTGCTTAATAAACTCTCCCGCTGCTTTGATCAAAACCTTACTGGTTCCTGTGGGAGTAAAGACTCCCTCTGGCATATCTAATTCCAATTCTCTATTTTTGCCCATCTTAAATTGATACTTAAGTTGCTCTAGCATATATTACCGCCTTCAAAATCAAATTCCGCCATCAATATTAATAGCTGCGCCATTAACATATTGTGATTTCATCAAAAATTCTATCGCATTAAAAATATCTGAAGATTTTCCAAGTGTTTTAGACGGAATTTGATTCAACAGGATTTTCTTCAAATCATCACTAAGTTGATTATATAAACCAACCTCAAAATGTCCAAGAATTAAAACATTTGAGGTAATATTGAATCTGGCATGTTCTTTTGCCAAAACACGCGACATTCCCATCAGCCCAGTTTTACTTGTCGAATAGGCTATTGTTCCAACATCCCCATTCAATGCACCACAAGAAGAAATATGAATAATCCGTCCCCACTGCTCTTTAACCATATGAGGTAATAAGGCCTTAGTAAGAAGAAAGTTGCCTTTTAAATTTACTCCCATCATATGATCCCAATCAGTATCCGTAAAATTGGCAGTGATATTATCAATTTTTAAGGCAGCAAAATGCACGATAGTTACTTTAGACAGTTTGTCGCTCCATTTACTAACAAAAGATTGAATTTCAGTTGAACTTTCCAAATTTAATTGCTCATAAACTAATCTTTTATTGTCTGATGGTTGTGGCACTGTCTTATTATAAATCCCAATCACTTTATCTATGTTTAAAAGGTAAGGCAAAATTTCCTTTCCAATTCCTCCTGAAGCGCCAGTTAAAATAATCATCCTTCTTCTCTCCACTCAACTAAACAGCCTCCCCAGGAAAGTCCCACTCCAAAACCAACAAGCATAATTAAATCTCCATTCTTTAAACGTTTTTTCGTTACTGCATCTTTAAGCGCTATAGGAATTGATGCGGAAACAGTATTACCGATTTCCTGATAATTGATAAAAACTTTTTCTACCGGCAGGCTCAAACGACGAATAATATTATCCATGACTAGTTTGCTTGCCTGATGAAAAAAAAATAAATCAATATCATTGATTTTTTTTCCCGCTTTATTTAACAAAGCATTTACACACTTTGGCACCGCATCCAAAGTAAACATAAAAACTTCGGCTCCATCCATAAATAATTTTCGTTTTTGATTGTTGTCTTGCTCGAGGCGTGCACCACTGAAAGGTACGATCAAGTTATGATACCCAGATCCATCAGTCCCCATTTCAAAAGGACCTAATGTATCCCTCAAATCAGAGGTTAAAAGAGTAGCTGAGGCTCCATCACTAAATAAAGGTCTACAAGTGCGATCTGACTTATCAATATATTTCGTATAAGTTTCGCTACAAATTAACAATCCTTGCTTCGCTATTCCAGCTTCAATCAATGATCCACCAATAGCCAATCCGTAAATAAACCCCGAACAACCCAGATTAATATCAAAAGCCATGCAGCTCTTCTGAAGACCCAAACGATCCTGCAAGATACACGCGGTTGTAGGTAAAACATAATCAGGTGACTGCGTGACCAAAATTAGAAAGTCAATTTCTTTTCTGGACAAACCAGATGAAAATAATTTCTCTGCCGCAAACATCGCCAGGTCAGCTGCAGTCTGGTTTTGTTCTGCAATATGACGGACTAAAATACCCGTTTTCTTTTCAATATCCTCAATACGCCAATCCGGATTATCTTTCTTGAGATCGCTCCCATTTTCTTTCCGAGGCGGAAGATAATATTCAGTTCGTTCCAACTTAATTTTCATTCTTACGCTAATTCAATGTTAATAAAATAGTGAATCATTTTTTTCAGACCTGTTTTGCTGTATAAAAAAATAGTTAAACGTCATTATACATAGTTATAAATAATATATTATTTTATTAACAATCTTATCAACAGAATTCATCATTGTGGAAAATTGCATTTGCTTTGAGGTATTTTTGTCTTTTTGATCTGTGACAATATCTTCTAGCATCATCCTTAATTTAGCAACTGAATTAGCATAAAATAATTCACAATTCATAATAGTAGACAAATACTCCATTGCTCGCTTTTGATGTTCAGAAACACAAATTATTGTACTCATTAGGTTAATATAAATACGCTCGTACGTTGAACCACCACCAGCACCAATGCACCAATCAGCATTAATCAACAAACGATCATAGTAAGAAGGCTGACAATGATAAAACATTCTTTTGTCACGCAAACAAAATTCTTGAACCGAAATCTTATTAGGATTGACATCACCTACAATGACATGTATCTCTCCATGAAATTTCTTACTGTCGGGAAAATCTTTTAATATCTCTAGCGTAATATTATTAATATCCACGGCACCAAGATAAATTAGCATATTTTTAATATTATTAATTCTGTTTTTTTTTATTGCGTATCGTTTTTTTTGTATATGTTCAAATAGGGGTCGTAATAACACATAATTTAATCCAAGTAATTTTACACAACTTTTAGGTACTAGCTCATTATAGCGAGTATGCATATCGGGATAATAATTTTGATCCAACAAAATATCAGCATCATGCAAACGATTCGCTAGATCATCAATAACCAAAATTTTCTTTACAGAAAATCGGAGCTCTTTTTCCCATACATAACCAAGCGCATAATGATCTACAATAAGTAAATCAACAGGAATAGATTGTATTGCTAATATCGTGTCTACTGCATCTTGTGTCTGATCTGTCCCAAGCCAATGAGAATAATCGTTGGAAACAAATTTGTTATTATGATCACAAGAAGACGAAAATAATAATATTCTAAGATCAAATCCATGTTCCTGAATAATGTTATTTATGTTTCCAACATGGTTTCGAGAAACAAAAATTACGCGATGCCCCTTTGAATAAAAAGCTTGCGCTAAAGCTAAACATCTCATTACATGACCAGAACCAATTAAAGTAGAAGCATCTGTTCGAAACACAATATTCATACATTGTCCATTTTTTGAAATGCTTTGACTTGGTCTTTAGAATTTCTATATCATGCAAAATGTGAAAAGTATACGCCATTATTAGCGGAGATTGCGACATGCAAGAATTGAAGATAGCGGATATTTTAATTGGAAACGCACACCCACCATTTATTATTGCAGAAATGTCAGGCAATCATAATCAATCATTAGATCGCGCGCTAAAAATTGTCAAAGCCGCTGCAACTGCTGGCGCGCATGCGATTAAATTACAAACTTACACCGCTGATACAATAACGCTGAATGTTGATCGCGATGAATTTAAAATCATGGATAAAAAAAGTTTATGGTATGGGCGTCATTTGTATGATTTATACGAAGAAGCACATACACCATGGGAATGGCATGCGCCTATTATGCAGCGCGCAAAAGAACTGGGGTTAATTTGTTTTAGTACGCCCTTTGATGAAACCGCAGTCGATTTTTTGGAAACACTGGATGTGCCAGCTTATAAAATTGCTTCATTAGAAAATACCGATGCACAGCTCTTAAAAAAAGTAGCAGGAACAGGGAAGCCGATCATTGTATCAACTGGCCTGGCTGATTTAAGTGATTTGCAATTTATGACGCAAACATTGCGTGAAAATGGTTGTGAGCAATTTATTTTATTGAAATGCACGTGCGCTTATCCCGCATCGCCTGCAGATGCGAATTTAAAAACCATTCCGCATTTATCTGAAATGTTTCACTGCCCTGTTGGCTTGTCTGACCACACAATGGGAATAGGTGCTGCTATCGCGGCAGTTGCCTTGGGTGCAACTGTTATTGAAAAACATTTTACCTTGTCGCGCGCAGATGGCGGAGTCGATTCTGGATTTTCACTTGAACCGCATGAATTAAAAATGCTGATCGAAGAATCTAAAAACGCTTGGATGGCGCTTGGAAAAGTTACCTATCAAGCGACAACAACCGAAGAAAAATCAAAAAAATTTAGACGTTCATTGTATTTTGCAAAAGATTTACAAGTGGGCGATGTTATTACCACAGAGTCAATTCGCAGCGTGAGGCCTGGATTTGGCTTAGCAACGAAACACCAACCAGCTGTCGTTGGGCGCACTATCAAAGAGCCTGTAAAACATGGGCAGCCTGTGACATGGGAGGTGCTGTCGTGAGTCGCAATATATCTACTACACTATCCAATTAATTCTGTCACCCTGACGTAATCACTGGATATAATTTTTTGGTTCCGTCAAACCTGGCTACATTCATATTCCCGGTTCACAGTAAAAATCAATTGTTTTTTTCAATCCTGTTTTAACCGATGTTGTTGGTTTCCAGGCTAATGTGGTTTCTATTTTTTGGTTATCAATGGCGTATCGCCAATCATGACCGGGACGATCATTGACGAATTGAATGAAACGATCATGGGGTGAATTGTCTGGAAAGCGCACGTCCATTAATTTACAAATCAGTTTTGCTAATTGCAAATTACTTATCTCACATTGCCCGCCAACATTGTAAGTATGATTGATGAATCCTTTTCGAATAATTAAACTAATCGCATTACAATGATCTTCTACAAAAATCCAATCACGAATATGGGAGCCATCGCCATAAACAGGAATTTTTTTTTCGTTCAGACATGCATTAATGATCGTTGGAATAAATTTTTCGCGATGCTGAAAAGGACCGTAATTATTCGAACAATTGGACAGGGTAACTGGCAATCTATACGTATGCGCATAAGCACGCACCAAATGATCAGATCCTGCTTTTGAGGCGGAATAAGGAGAGTTTGGTTGATACGCATGCGTTTCAGTAAATGGATTGTCACTTTTTTCTAGACTGCCATACACTTCATCCGTTGAAATATGATGAAAACGTTTCAAATTATTTTCTCTTGCAATTTCAAGTAGATTGAATGTCCCTACAACATTGGTTTCAATAAATGCGCGTGGATTTTCAATGGAACGATCCACATGACTTTCTGCAGCAAAATGCACAACGGTATCAATATCATGTTGCGTGAAAATATCTTGCACCAAATGCGCATCACAAATATCGCCCTGAATAAAGTGATGTCTGTGTGCATCCGGCAAGTTATCCAAATTTTTTAAATCTCCAGCGTAAGTTAATTTATCCAAACTAATGATTGTCACGGCTGAATTATTCTGTAATTCCTGCCGCACAAAATTGCTGCCAATAAATCCAGCGCTGCCTGTCACTAATATTTTTTTTGGTGCATGCGTCATGCGATCACCATTTCAGATTGAAGTAATTTAAAAAGATATTGACCATATTCATTATTCATTAGCGGCGCTGCTAATTTTTCGAGTAGTTCAGTGGTGATATAACCCAGTCGCCACGCAATTTCTTCGGGGCAAGCAATTTTTAGCCCTTGTCGTTGCTCCAGTGTCGCAACATATTGCGATGCTTCAAGCAATGATTGATGCGTACCTGTATCAAGCCATGCAAATCCACGATTCAATTTGACAGCATGCAATTGTTTTTTTTGCAGATAAAGTGTGTTGATGTCCGTGATTTCTAATTCGCCACGCGCAGACGGTTTAATTGATTTTGCAAAATCGACTACTTGGTTATCATAAAAATATAAACCGGTCACAGCCCAATGTGATGCTGGATTTTTAGGCTTTTCTACAATATTTATAATTTTTTCGTTTTGGTCAAAAGAAATGACGCCATAATGACGCGCATCTTTAACGTAATAGGCAAAAACAGTAGCGCCCATCAATTGGTTTTTAGCAGCTTGCAGTTCTGCACTTAAGTTTTGACCGTGGAAAATATTGTCACCCAAAATAAGACACACTGGCTGATTATCAATAAATTTTTCACCGAGCGTAAATGCCTGTGCAAGTCCAGCGGGACTTTGTTGTATCGCATACTGAATATATACACCCCACTGCGAGCCATCGCCCAACAATTGTTGATAGGCTGTAATATCGCACGGCGTTGAAATGAGCAATATATCGCGAATCTTGGCCAGTAAAAGCGTGGACAGTGAATAATAAATCATGGGCTTATCGTAAATAGGCAGTAATTGTTTAGAGGTTGTTTTGGTCAGCGGATACAAGCGCGTTCCCAAGCCACCCGCCAAAATAATTCCCTTCATAAAATAATGTCCTAATTAAAATGTTAGCGTATGATATCGAAAAAATGGTTTCGACAAAACTCACCCACATTAAATTAAATTCCGTTTATCCGCTAGTTTTTAAATTGTTTGGTCAGATAGGATATGTATCGTAATGATTGAAATTTCTGTGATTATACCGGTTTACAATTCAGAAGATTGTTTGGATGAATTATATCGACGACTGATGGTTTCGCTTGGAAGCATTTCGCAAGATTTTGAAATTGTGATGGTCGAAGATTGCAGTATGGACAACTCGTGGCAGGTGATCGAAAAACTTGCTGCGGCTGATGCGCGTGTACATGGCATTCAGTTTAGTCGAAACTTTGGTCAGCACTATGGAATCACAGCAGGGTTAGATTATTGTCGCGGCAAATGGGTAGTAGTAATGGATTGCGATTTACAGGATCGCCCTGAGGAAATTCCACGTTTGTATGCTAAGGCGAAAGAAGGTTACGATATTGTGTTAGCACGAAGAGGTGAGCGTCGTGGCGACGCTCTACTGAAACGAATCATTTCCAGGTTGTTTTACAGGCTATTTAATTATCTTGCTGACATTAAGTACAATGGGGATGTTGGTAATTTTCGTATAATGTCGCAGCAGGTGGTGAAGAACTTCCGCCTCGTACGCGAGCAACTGAGATTCTTTGGTGCATTGACGCAATGGATTGGCTTTCCCACTACCAGTATAGATGTAGAACACGCTGAACGTTTTCAAGGCAAGACTTCTTACACCATGACTAAATTATTAAAGCTGGCTAGCGAGACTGTCATCGCTTATTCCGATAAACCGCTGCGATTATCCGTGCGTTTAGGTTTTTTTATGTCGTTTTTTTCTTTCTGTTATGGTGTATATATTATCCAGCGCTCAATATTTTCTGGCATATCAGTACCTGGCTGGAGCAGTCTGATCATCTCTCTATATTTCATCGGTGGCATCATAATCGGAATTCTCGGGATCATGGGAATTTATATTGGAAAAAACTTTAATGAAAGTAAGAAGCGACCCCTATATATTATTAGAAGAGAAACAACAAATGAAGTTAGCGCCATTGATTAAGCTCAGGCCGTGGGACACGGCCGCGCTAGGAATATCATCGTGGGAAATTCTTGAGTATTCAGAATCGGCCTTGCAGCTAGTTACCCAGAAAACAGGGCATTTTACAATCAAAGTACCTCCTCTTGCAGACAAGCGATTGCTGCATGAATATGGTTTTTATTACTGTGATACCTTAATCGAACCGTGTTGCAATTTATTACGTTTACGTCAAGCGCATCATCCAGACGCCACTATTTCCAAAAAAATTGATGTCGAACAGGCGCTGTTAATATGCCATGGTGCGTTTATACACAATCATTTTCATCGAGACTTTAATGTTTCTATGGTTGCTGCAGATTCACGCTATGACAAGTGGCTTAGTCAATTGTGTGAAATGGGGCAAGTTTTTGGATTATACTGGCGTAGCAAATTAGCCGGATTCATTGCATATAGCGAGAATAACCTCGTCCTGCATGCATTGGCAGAAAAGTATCGCGGAAAAGGGTTGGCTAAATACTGGTGGTCGGCAGTCTGTTGCGAATTACTTTCTGCTGGATATGACGAAATAAAAAGTTCGATTTCTATTTCAAATCTCGCTGTTCTTAATCTGTATGCTTCTTTGGGTTTTGTTTTCAATCATCCTCAAAACATTTATCATTGCTTTTTGTGCACAAAATCTGAAAAAAAACCTACATCAGCAGTGTTCTAATTATTATGAAAAGAATATTAGTATTAACTTTTTATTATCCACCTGATTTGTGTGCTGGCTCATTTCGCGCTGGTGCTTTGATCGAAGCGCTCGCACCACTGGCGTCACAACAGAATATCGCGATTGATATTATTACGACAGAACCCAATCGTTATCATAATTTTTCTGTAGAAACAGTGGTGGGAAAAAAATATGATAATGTCACCTTAACGCGAATCAAGATTGTTACACATCAAAGCGGGTTTTTTGACCAGGCTCGCGCTTTTGCAGATTACTTTTTTCAAACGCTAAAAATCACACGGCATAAAAAATACAACATAGTCTTTTCGACTTCCTCGCGTTTATTTACCGCTTTTTTGGGCGCCCGCATTGCAGCAAAACAAAAAATTCCGTTGATACTGGATATGCGCGATATTTTTACGGATACCATGCAATCATTATTGAAATTTCCATTAAAAATGGCACTGCCGTTTTTTCAGTGGATTGAAAAATATACTATTAAAAAAGCATCACTGATCAATTTGGTGTCTCCGGGTTTTGCTTCGCATTTTGAAAAACTTAAAAATTCATCATGTGAAATGAGCCGCATTTCCAACGGAATAGATGAATGTTTTTATGCAATAGATTTTCGCCATAAAAAAATCCGTGCAAAAAAACGGGTCTTATACGCTGGCAATATTGGGCAAGGTCAAGGATTAGAAAATATTATTCCTGTTTTGGCTGAACAATTTTTTAGTCAATGCGAATTTGTCATTGTTGGTGGCGGCGGCCGGTTGCATGCATTGAAAAAAATCTGTGAACATTTATCTAACGTCGTGCTGCTGCCACCGGTCGATCATGAAAAATTGATCTTGCATTATCAAGATGCTGATATTTTATTTTTGCATTTTAATAATGTGCCTGCTTTTGAAAAAGTCTTGCCATCAAAAATTTTTGAATATGCTTATACCGCAAAACCGATGGTTGCAGGCGTTTTTGGGTATGCAGCAAAGTTTTTAAAAAGTGAGGTTACGCAGAGTTTTGTTTTTGAACCTGGCAACGTGGAACAAGCGCTAACAGCAATGCACGGTGCTTTGGCTTATTCTACTGACAACAAAAATCATGAATTGATGTATCAAAAGTTTAATCGTGCTGGATTAATGGAAC
Source organism: Verrucomicrobiota bacterium (assembly GCA_013287435.1). Taxonomy (GTDB): domain Bacteria; phylum Pseudomonadota; class Gammaproteobacteria; order Coxiellales; family Coxiellaceae; genus 2-02-FULL-42-43. The sequence continues at coordinate 14,636 of JABDDU010000014.1, read as the reverse complement.
AACTGTCACAAGAAATCATCAATCAATTACATACCTGTAATTGAAAAATCATCCTGGGCGTAGTCATCTTGGCCAGAATCTTTGCCTGCAGAGTTGATGTCTTACATAAATTGCCAAAGCCAATGGCAAACTCGTTTTGCATCATATCAGAATTTGCAAATGAGACACTGACAGTTTTTTGATTTGGCAGAAAAATGAAGGTTTGATTTTTACCTCTTGGTTTTATCACGCATTTTGGGTGCAGATGTAGATATGTGTTGGTATCGCAAACATTCGTGTTCAGGATGTCGGTGATGAGAACATTGTCCTCACTAATGTTCCATATACGTTTATGCATCACTGACGAATACCCATTGTGCTCCGCTTCAATGCTATTTTCTTTGACAACAATATTTTTCACTCGCGCTCGTTTCCCCACTCGAAATGTTCCCCATACTTGCGAAGAATTTTTGTGATCTACCACAACAGTATTGTGCGCGCTGGTTCCACGCTCAAATTGTCGACGTGATGAACACCCGTAACAAGATATGCCCAAATTCACAAGAACCGGGATATCATCAATCATTAATTCAAAAGACAAGGTATCCGCATGCGCATGTGCCGGCAAATAATTCGGCCCAATATTTCCCACATCCGCAATTAATTTTATGCGATCATTTTGCAAAATTGCATACCCAGACTCTTTCAAATAAATCACAGGTTGTTTTTTCGAGGCGATGTGAAACCCCAGTTTTGTGGCATAGTCATACAGTAATTTTGGTGGTGCCGCAAAATCATTCGTTGTGTCATTGAAATACGATAGTTCATTCTCATTCCGCTGCATTCCTTGCAGCCAAAACAGCATTTTCTCAACTTCTGTTTTCCATAAAAAATCTTTTTGATAAGTAAAAAATATATTATCCAAATCCAGCAAACCTTCTAAAAATATACTGTGATACATCGGCGATAATTCAAAATGTCCACCATCTGGCAAAACTTGTTCTTTTATTTCTCGGGTGATGCCGTGATATCCTTTTGTAAACCATTTTTTTGATTCCTGTGTTTCAAAAAATAATCCTGAAAGACACAGTGCTTTGTAATTTTCAAACAAATGATTTCCTAGTAAATGATATTCACATCGTCCAAATAAAAAACGTGCTTGAAAATACAATGATTCGATTATTTTTTTTGATAAAGTATTTCCAGATAGTGCGTATTTAATAATATTGACGATGCGCAATGAAACAGGAAAAGGTTCCCAGCCAATGCCTTTCAGCGGTGGATTTTCATCTACCCATCTTTCCAACAAAGCGTATGCTTCTTTTTGCTGTACGCCATTTAATACATCGAAATAATGTAATTGATATAACCACAGCTTTTCTTGTTTATTGTCTTGCCAAATTTTTGGGTTTGAAAAATTCACTGGGTGATTTAAAAACATGATTTGTGATTCCGAGAAGTAAATTTTCTCTTTTAGGGGATAGGTGCTTTTTAGAGAGTGGGATTGCCGGATCTGTAGGGCGGGTAAATTTTTTTTGAGATTTGGCGCGCGCAGATAATAATAAATACGAAAAAAAATTTGACGAAATTTTAAATATTTGATCGTGTGAAAATACAGAAGAAATTTTTTCAACATGGGCAGGCTGCTGTTGTTGTTAATTCACTCGGTTTTCCCGCATCCGGCTTCCGATAACGCTAATTTCAGCAAGAGCAAAACATTGGCATTAAAGTGGCTTTGGCTACCTCATGAAAGCGGAGAAGCGCCAAATTTTACCACAGAAAACTGGACAACCTCTTTTCTAATGCACGTTATAGTTCGAAATTCGCATAAAGATGGGTTACACTTTCAAGCAACAAAGAATTTACAGGCTTATGCTGCCTCAGATGACTGTAGCTTTACGCAATAAGGATTTTTTGCTGTGATATTGGTTTTACCTTTGACTATGGTTTTTTTGTTATCCGCGGGATTAACCTACCTAGTTCGTAACCTTTCTTTGCATTATCAAATTTTAGATACCCCCAATCAGCGCAGTTCGCATATCGTTCCTCTACCGCGAGGCGGAGGCCTTGCCTTCTTTTTTGTTTTCTATGCCATTTTAATCTGGCTCTTTGTATTTCACGTGATTGAGAAAAATATTTTTTTATCGCTGCTGGGCGGAATTCCTATTGCCATTATTGGATATTGCGATGATCTGTTGGAAATGAAAACCAGTATACGCTTGGCGGTGCAACTGTTATCTTCCGTGTGGGGTTTGTATTGGCTGCACCTGCCATTTTTGTTTTTTGTGATTGCCTGTATTTCGAGTGTATGGCTAGTCAATTTATACAATTTTATGGATGGTATTGATGGTTTGGCAGGCAGCGAAGCAGTTTTTGTTAGCGGAGTTGCAGGATTATTGTTATGGATTCACGGTTTTTATAGCAATGCCCTGGTGTGCTTATTGATCACAAGCAGCGTAATGGGATTTCTTGTCTGGAATTGGCAACCTGCAAAAATTTTTATGGGAGATGTGGGTAGTGGCTTACTAGGGTACTGGTTTGCCATGCTAATCTGGACAACAAAAATTCAACATCAATTATCCATGGATGTTTGGATTATTTTGTTGAGTGTTTTTTTAATCGACGCAACGATGACATTGCTGCACCGCATGAAACAGAAAAAAAAATGGTATGCTGCGCATCGAGAGCATGCCTATCAACGTTTGGTGCAAGCAGGATTTGCACATCAAACGGTCACGCTATTCATTTTGAGTATTAATGTTTTAATTTGCGTGCCGCTGATCTTCTGTCACTTTCTTGTGATGTCGCCAGTTGCGCTGGGATTGTTTTTGATGGGTGGTTGGTTGATGTGGTATCGCATTGTGCGACGTTATTCAGCAAGATAAATTGAAATGGATTCACGGATGTTTTCATCTTTCTTACGGACATTGCAAAAATATTCCATCATGACGATTTTGTTTTACGATTCGGCAGCTGTGTTGGTGGCATGGTGGATTGCATTTTTCCTGCGTGAAAATTTTAGCCACATGACCGTTGAGGTATTGCAACACAGCTTACGTGTGCAAGGCGTGGTCTTGTGCACCCATTTATTTTTTTATAATTATTATCAAACCTATCGGCCTTTGTGGCGTTTTTTTTCGCTGTCGGAATTATTGCAAGTTTCCAAAGCAGTGGCTTCTGCCTGGATTAGCAGTATAGCGATCTTATTTTTTTTGCAGGATTTAAAGATTGTTCCGGTAAGCACGTGGTTTATATATCCGCTATGGTTAGTGTTGATTTTGGGTTTTGGTCGATTGGTGATTCGCCACATCAGTGATGCACAAAAAAAACCGCAACAAACAAAACGCTTGTTATTGATTGGCGCAGAAAAAGAAGCGCTGATTTTTTTACGCACATTGGAATTGCAAACACAATCTGAATATCAAGTCATCGCCTGTTTGTCGGATGATATCACCCTGCATGGCAAGCAAATTCGGCATGTGCCGATTGTAGGTAACATCCAAGATTTATCATCCATAGCCAAAAAATATCGTATTGAGCAGGTGATGATTACATTAAACACAGTTGAACGAATCACGGTGCGCTCCATTACAAATACCTGCACACAACTTGGAATTTCAGTTCGTATTTTGCCAAGCCTCATGGAAAAACGTGTCGAAAACAAAAATGTTTTATCGCGTGCAGTTTCATTGGAAGATCTGCTGGGGCGTGAATCCGTGGAGCTCGATCTGCCCAGCATTGGAAAATTACTATCCAATCAAACAGTATTGGTCAGCGGTGGTGGCGGCTCCATTGGCTCAGAATTATGCCGTCAAATTGTGAATATGCACCCTAAAAAACTGATTATCCTTGATCACTCTGAATTTAATTTGTATCAAATGGCGCAAGAATTATCGCTCCCTAATGTGGTGACCGTGCTTGCAAGTATCGTTGATCGCGTCTCTATTTTTTCAATTATAAAAAAGCATCAGCCTGATATTATTATTCATGCGGCCGCCTACAAACACGTCCCGATTTTAGAACATCAACCTTTTCAGGCGGTGAAGAATAATCTGTTTGGCACACAATGTTTGGCGGACGCGGCCGTCTTTCATCGTGTCAAAAAATTTATCATGATTTCCAGTGATAAAGCAGTCAATCCTACGAATGTGATGGGAATGACCAAACGTGCTGCAGAAATTTTTTGTCAAGCCTATGATGCGATTTCACAAACGCAATTAGTTACTGTGCGTTTTGGTAACGTGCTTGGCTCAACAGGAAGTGTGATTCCATTATTTCAACAGCAAATTGCAGCTGGGGGTCCGCTGACGGTCACCGATCCTAAAATGACTCGATATTTTATGACGATCCGCGAAGCATCGCAGTTGGTATTGCAGGCAGGTGCGATGGGGAAAGGCGGCGAAATTTTTGTGCTCGATATGGGGTCGTCGATTAATATTTTTGAGCTCGCCAAAGATTTGATTATCCTTTCTGGCCACAAAGTGGAAGAGATTAAAATTATTTTCACAGGACTTCGTCCTGGCGAAAAATTATTTGAAGAATTATTTTATTCAGAAGAAACCATGACAAAAACAACACAGAAAAAAATATTTAAAGCCAATCTTAAACATCGCCATTGGTCAGAAATAAAAACATGTTTGCAAAAACTGGAGAACGGTTATGCGAAACAAGATGAAATGCAATTAATGGGTGCATTGCATCAATTGCTTGCATTAGATTCACAGAGCACCACGTCTGTAGCCCCCTCCTTGGAGGAGGCATCATGGGTAGTATAACGGAAGAGGTCGTCATCATCGGCGCTGGTATGATGGGCGTCACTGTTGGGCTGGAATTCACAAGGCGTTTTCCTGACCAAAAAATCATTGTGGTTGAAAATGATATATGATCAATGGCCGGTTTATTCTTTTAAACCAATACCATTTACAAAAGTCACACCAGATCAGATAAAAAAAAGATGTTATCTGATCCAGAAAATTGAGAGTTTTTTTGAAAATATATTCAACACACCGGTTGTTTTGACGCCTTCTGGAAGATCAGCGTTATCTCAAATTTTAAGATTACATAATGCCAATAGGTCAAATGTTATTTTTGCACCACTATGGTCTTCTCATTGTCTATGGGATGTTGTATCACGGTATTCTAATCCAACGTGTTTTTATACTGCAAATGCAGCAATATCTATCGTTGTCCACAAATGGGGTGAAATATATTATGCACCTAAAAACAATCAGTCATTGATTATTGAAGATTCTATTGATTCCATTTACATGGATTCATCATCTTTTTTTCCAAATCAAGGTGAGTATGAAATAATTTCGTTACCGAAAATCCTGGGAAATTACTGTGGCGCAATTATTTTATTAAAAAATAAAAAATTTTTGGAGACATTCAAAAAACTTCAAAACGAAAATGAATCTCTTGGGAAATCTCAATCCTATTTAAAATATTCAACTGCAATAAACCAAAAGAAATTACATCATAACTGGGAAGCCTATGAACATTTAAATACATTCATTGATTACAATGGATTAATGAACATTCAAGCCAATTTAAATAAATTGATTGAAAATAGAAACATTATTTTAAAAAGAATGGAGTACCTATCAACAAAGAAAAATAATTACTGTAATCAATTCATTCATAAATATTTTCTTGAAAAAAGGTGCCCGCCAGTTTTTCCGATAAACATAGAAAATATTGATCAAGATGCGGTGCTGGCGAGTCTTTTAGAGAACCATAAAATTTTAGTAAGAAATAAAAGTATTAACTTTGATATCAGTTGTCCTGAATTTAAGCCGCATATATTATTACCGCTGCATTGCGGTGTTTCAGATGATGTCTTTTTCACCACACTGGATTTAATAAACTGTCGGTAAATTGCATCACTATCGAACCGCAAACAACGGAGTTAATATTTTTCCTCGTGTATGGTCCTTTAACGCTTTTTTCTCTATTGTCGCTGCAAGGAATGCGAATATATCGTCATAGGCCGATATGATTTTTTCAATATCTTGTTGCGAGTGTGCATAGGATAAGTTATGCGCACCCAGTGTTAAAATGCCGCGTTCGGCGCATTCCTGTAGAAAAAATGTCCGAATTTCAAATTCAGAATAATCAAGTGTTTTTTTTATTTCAAACACAGAATGTGTTGAATGACCACGGATGCCGAGAAAATTTGTTAAACCATGTTTTTCAATTAATGCTCGTACGTTCGCAAGTAAAATCGTTCCACGATCTGTCAGAGTGGAGATGACATTATGAGTCTGTAATTTATTGAGGGTTGCAAGACTCGCTGCCAATGACAATGTTTCTCCGCCAAAAGTAAATGAAAAGAAAATCTCTTCCATAAGACGCATGATTTCCGCTTTTCCAGCCACAGCGGAAAGCGGATAACCATTGGCTAACCCTTTACCCAGTGCGCATAAATCTGGCGTAACGCCAAAATAAGCTTGTGCTCCACCGTTGTGCATTCTAAATCCTGTCACCACCTCATCAAAAATTAATACAGAGCTATTCTTTTTGCATATTTCCTGCAGATTTTCTAAAAAATTGCTTTTTGGGCCATCGCCGCTCATGGGCTCTAGGATGACAGCGGCTATTTCGTTTGGATATTGCGAAAACCAATTCAGTACACTATCAATGTCATTGTAAATAAATTTGTGCGTCAGTGATTTCACTGCGTCGGGAACACCCAGATCACGTGAAGTAGAGCCAATATACCAATCTTGCCATCCATGATATCCCCCAACGAGCACATGATCGCGTCTTGTATAAGCACGCGCTAAACGAATGGCGCCTGCGGTGGCATCAGAACCATTTTTTCCAAAGCGCACCATTTCAGCACAGGGAACCATTTCAATAATTTTTCCTGCGACCTGATATTCCAGTGGGTGAGGCAACGAAAAACTCACGCCGTTTTGCATTTGCATTTGCACAGCACTGTCTACATCGGGATCCTGATAGCCTAGCGTAATAGCTGCTAAAGAACTGCTAAAATCAATATATTCATTCCCATCAATATCCCAAACGTGTGACCCTTTGCCCTTTGTCAAAAACAATGGGGATACGCCTTGTGGAAAATGCAAGGCACTTTTACTAAATGTTTGTGATCCCAGCGGAATAATTTTTTCTACTTTTTTAAAAAAAATCTCTGATTGTTGGAAGGATTTCATGTTGCTACTCTGTTGATTGTCCGATCATTTGCTAACGATTTTAATAAACCTTCATTTCGTTTGTATATAGTATTGTAAGTTTGTAAGCTTGGATTGGCTCTCACAAACGCTAAAACATCTTGTCGTGAAAAATGAGGATTCTGGTGATACAAAGATTCATAAATTTTCGTGATGAGCTCAAAATCTTTTTGTTCATCTACCGTCCATCTTAGTGCGCCCTGGTTTTCTTTGTTTTTTAACACACCAATTCGATAACCATCAGGATGCGAATTAATGTAGAGCGTTACATGTTCACGTTCTGATTGGAGTATGGCATTATGGTAGGCGCTGATTAAAGTCGAATACGACAGGATTTCAACATCCAGACCGTCTGGAAAACTGTCATCTAATCTTGCGTAATCAAATTGTCCACACATATAAAATTCGATGAGTTCATCAATGAGTTGCGGATCAATGACGGGGCAATCGCCCGTTAATCGAACAACATGTGAAGGTGTGTATGGTAACGCAGCATAATAATAACGGGTTAGCACATCATCCAGTGATCCGCGATAACAATCTATCTTCATTTCTTGTGCCAAAGCAATGAGTGGTTCATCTGACGGATGTTCGCTGGTTGCTAGGATTAATTTGTTAATTTTTTTAGATTGAGAAATACGCTCAATTTGCCGATTCAACATAGGTTTTTGCAAAATAAGTTTTAGGACTTTTTGCGGCAAACGAGAAGAAGATACTCTTGCTTGTAAAATCGCTAATATCATTTTTTTGGCCAGCGTGTTGGGTTTATAACGTTGTTATCCAAAACCTGTAGCGCAGTAAAATCAATTTTTACAGTAATATTATGTAAGTTTATATTTTTAAGCAATTCCTGTAATTCAGTTACACATTGAAAACCCACCACAAATCGACAATGGGATAGTGTTTTTAAAAATGCAATAATCACTGATAAACGACTCATATTTTTGCATTGACAGAATACATCCAGTTTCTTGAGATAAGGGGTAGCACATTCCATTTTTATTGCAAGCAAATTATTGATGGATGATAACAACAAACCCTGAAGAAAAATAGACCGCACATGCACTTCTATGTTTTTTTGATATAGAAATGCCAAGGCACCAGAATGAATAAAACGTTGATCAAACAAATTAATAGGGATTTGCACCACATCCAGATCAAATTTTTCTATGATGCGAAATAAATCTTCTGGATGATAAAATGAACAGCCAATTTTAGTAATATATTTTTTTTGTTTTAAATACAGTAATTTTTCAAATAAAAATTCACTGTTTTTCGCCATCAAATCACCTGCCTCATGAATCATCAGACCATAAAGCATTGTTTGTTGCAATTTTTGCAATGAGTGTTGCAGTGTACTTTCAAGACTATCGGCATCATGTTTTGTAATTTTATTTTTTAGAAGTGACTGTGTTTTAGTAATGATATGAAATTGATGTTGCGGCATTTTTTTCATCAATTCACCCAATCTTTTTTCGCTCTCACCATAGGCAGATGCCGTGTCTAAAAAATGAATATTATTTTGATGGGCAAAAGACAATATTTTTTCAGCTTCAGATTTTTGTACCCGTGTTTTATCTTGATTGGTAATTCCGTAAGGTAACCCAAATTGAACTGTGCCTAATGCAAGTTGCATTGTGTATTATCCCGACTGGTTTATCTTTTTGTCTATGATAACGAATTAGAATGGTGGTTTGTATATTTAATGAGGAATTTTACCTTGTTTTTAATTATTTTTTGGCTAGACTGATAAACAAGGGTTCATATTTCAGGTTGCTGTTGTGCTACTATCATTAAAAAATGAAAACAAAATAAGCATGATTGAAAAATTTCATCGCTTACTTAGTTCTGTTGGAGTTGGGTTTGTATCCGCAAATGGTTACTCCAGTGTTTGGGATATTGTTTTAAATAGATGTGAATTTAGTTCGGTTTCTTATACGCATTCAATGCTGAATTATCAAAAATTATATGTTGAATCTTCAGGCGTTAGCTGTATGGATTCGTCTATTATTTTAATTTCCGATAATTCAATGAAAAGTGATAATAAGTATATCGGAATATTACCAATGTCGTTTACTTCTGTTGACAAAACAACCACCTTGTGTAGTTTTGAACAGGGATTGCTGCCACCGATTTTTGTTAAAGAATTTTCAGAAAAATCGGCGGATGTCATCGCTCGAAAAATATGGAAAATAATTTATGAGTGTGTTGTCGACCTTAAATTATTTTCATTAAAAAACCCGGTCATACCCTTTCAAGGAAGATTAGGGTTAACTGCTTGGGAAACGGCGATATTGATATCTCACGCAAGACCTCGCCCCTATTTTATGCTTTATGTTGATTTATCAGCATCACTGGAGAAAATAAAATCTCAATTTAGAAAAAGTTACAAAAGCCTAATAAGTTCAGCCGAAAAATTATGGTCAGTTTTTATTGTAGATAGTCGTGTTCTTGAGCTATATGAGATTATGAATGAATTTCGTTATTTTCATCTGGTTGTTTCAGGAAGAAAAACACGAAGCGATGATACCTGGCGTGCCCAAGCAGATATGATAAAAAATGACGAGGCGCTTTTAATTGTATTGCGCGATAAAAATAACGAAATGGTGGGTGGCGGTTTTTATCAATACACAAAAACAGAAGCTGTTTATTCTGTAGGTGCGTATGATCGAGCTTTGTTCGATAATCCGTTGGGTCATTTATGTCAATATCACGCCATTATCGAATTTAAAAAAAGAAATGTCTTGTGGTATAAAATTGGATCACGACCTTATCCCGGCGGGGACGCTCAAGTTTCTGAGAAAGAATTATCGATTGCGCATTTTAAAGAAGGTTTTGCGACACATACATTTTGCGGTTTACAATATATATTCTAGTTCGCTGCAAGCAACAAGGCTGAAAATAAAAATGGATATCATACAACGTAAGTCAAATAGGATTTATGCAAATCTTGTAAAAAATACGAATCCTAAAAAAACAGGGATGCTGGCGTCTGGGAGACCTTATGTTTTTAAAAATAAGGAAAAATATATTTGGTCTGAAGTTAAATCAAAAATAGGATTAAAAAAAAACCATAACATTTTAGACATTGGTTGTGGTTGTGGATATATCCTGGAAAATTTAATCAAACTGGCGGCTAATAATAATTTTCATCTCACATTGATTGATATTCCAGAAGTAATAAATACCATCAAAAAACAGAAAATTTACCAAAAAAATAAAAATGTAGTTAGATTGATTTCTGGAACATTTCCTCATGATTTTAAAAAAATGAACTTGGGAAATGAAAAATTTGATAGGATAATCGCATACTCAGTCTTGCATTATAGTGGAGTGCCAAAAAAGTTCATCGAACAAGGTGTTTCATTATTATCACCCCATGGAGTTTTTTTGGTTGGCGATATTCCAAATCTATCTAAAAAAGGTAGATTTGTTTCAAACGATTTTGGCAGGAAATTTGATGCGCAGTATAAAAATATTCCATTAACGGCATATCCATTTTACAAAAATCATAAAGATTTTTTTCGTAAAAATAAGGAAGTCGCAGGAGAATTACTTTCTGATGATTTTATGATTAAAATAATGAAAAAATATCGTGATCTTGGGTATGATGTTTATGTGCTTCCGCAAAAAAGCATATTACCTTTTTCTTATACACGAGAAGATTTTTTATTCATCAATAAAAATGATATACCGCTCGCGATCAGCGCTGACGCATGAGTCACTAAAAATTCCTAGATTTTAATTTCTAAACTGAAAAAGGAAGTGACATCGATAATATTTTTTCCAATACAACGCCTACCACTCTTAAAACTTTACACTTCGTAATCTCAATGCGTTTCCAATCACTGAAATTGAACTCAAGCTCATGGCCAAGGCACCCATCATTGGGTTTAATAATGTTGCATTGCCTAGCGCTATTTTTTTATTATTTATAATTCCTTGCACACCTTTTCCAATATCAGCAAAAAAGTCTGACACAGGAAGTAATGCAAGATTTCACTCTTTTGCTGCACGAATAATAGTATTTGCTAGGGGATGTTCACTATTATTTTCTAAACTGCCAGCCAATAATAAAATATCATTTTCATGGAATGCTGGCGCAGCAATAATGGATTTTAATACGGGTTTTCCTATCGTTAAGGTTCCGGTTTTGTCAACCATAAGCAGATTAACTTTCTCAAAACGTTCTAAATGTTCTGCGTTTTTAATCAGAATTCCTGCTTGTGCGCCACGCCCTATCCCCACCGTAATTGACATGGGCGTTGCCAAACCCAATGCGCAAGGACAAGCAATAATTAATACAGAAACAGCAGAAATTAAACCGTATACCATGGCAGGCGTAGGCCCAACAATACTCCACATCAAAAAAGTAATGACTGCAATAACAAGAATAATTGGAATAAAAATACGGGAGATTGAATCTGCTAATTTTTGAATAGGTGCACGTGAACGTTGCGCTTCAGATACTTCTGCAACAATTTGTGAAAGCAGTGTGTCATTGCCAACACGCAGAACACGCATCACAAAACTACCGGATAAATTAATGGTGCTGCCTATCACCCTATCATGGATTGTTTTTTCAACTGGAATGGATTCACCTGTAATCATGGATTCGTCGATTGTGCTATGCCGCTCCTTCAAACTTACTCAAACTTATCTAAAGTTACCCATAAACTTGTTCGATGTTGAGTTCTTTCTTCAATGAGGCGTGGTTTCGCGCACTAGCCAAAGCTGTTGCGCCAGAGCCTTCCTCTCCACAAGCGTTAATTCCGATAGAGCTTACCCTTCTACTATTATTCCATCGATGGGAATTTTTTCACCGGGTCTTACTTTTAAAAGATCACCCACTTGTATTTGATCTAAAAAAACGTCAACTTCACTACCATCAGCATTTATTTTTTTCGCTTTTTTAGGCGCTAAATCTAGAAGGGATCGCAATGCGCTACCCGTTTGCAGGGTGCATGGGGCAGGTATATTTTTTAATAAACCCCCTCTTCCTTCAATCTCGGAATCAAAATATGTTCTTTGAAATGGGTTTTTAAAGAACTGGTGATGGCGGGTAAAAGACGTGAGTTTCGAACATGATCTGGAATAATATTTTTTGTCTCCTCGTCGGTTAATGTGGCCTGCCAATTTGAGAATTCAGCTTCCATAAGATCGCTGATCATTTGGTTTCGTTTTTCTACTTCGGCTTTTTTTCTTTCGGTATATTCACGTAATGCCTTATCTTTTGGCGATTCATATCCTTTTGGGGCGGTCCAAGTGTTTCCTTTTCGTAAAACACCCATCAACACATTCAGTGGTGCTTTGTATTTATCAGGGTTATGTTCAAGCTCATAAGCAAAATGATTAATGGATTCTTGAACTGCGTCTGGAATATTTTTATCAACCAATTGTCGAAGTTGTGTTGCTGAAAAACTAATATGCTCTAAAGCTGAAAAATCAATCGCTGCCCATTCTTCTGATAAATTTTTAGGGTTCGCGTTAGTAGTAGTATTTTTATTTATAATAATACTACTACTACTATATAGAGGATTGTTGAACTCTAATGGAACCCTATTTGTACCTAAATTAGTCAGTAATTCTTCTCCAGCTAAGTTGGTGTTTAAATAATTTAACGCATCTGTTTTTATTAATTCACTCGTCATAATACTGATTGCGCCACCAACACCACGACGTATTTTTTCACGTTGTATTAACCCTCGTTTGCATAGCCGTTTTAACGCTGTTTCTCGGCCGTTTCGCGTAGTTCCGATGATTTTAGTGAATTCATTTCCATTGATTTCACCGGTTGATACACCACCCTTTTGTGCGCATAAATTAATTGAAAAAAAGAAAATCTTTTTTTCATTACCACTTAATTTTTGCATTGTTTTATATATTAAATTTCTGTCAGTGATGAACCCTAATTCACTATTTTCTTGAACCCTAATTGAACCTTGATTGGACTCTAATTGAACCTCATTTGAACCCTTATTGAACCCTAATTGAACCCTATTTGAACCCTTATTGGACTCTATTTGAACCACAGTGGAACCCTTATTGAACCCTAATTGAACTCTTTGTGATATTGGGTTAATGGGTTCTTCTGATGTTGTTATGGTTTTTTCTTCAACGACTGGAATCACGGCAGCGGACTCTGCAGATGTTTTTACTGGAAGCTCTGTATCGCTTTTTATTTTCAAGGTTTCAATTAAATTACCGTCCCAACTACGGTATTCTTTTTTCTTAAAAACCTTTTTGTTGACAGTAAAATCGTCAATACGTGGCATGATAACTCCCTAGTAGCCCCTATACAGATGCGGCTTCCTCATATTCCTTTGCTAGCTTTTCTTGAGTGTTTTCTTGTGATTTTGAAATGGCAATAATTTCACGTGTTAAAAGATCAATGTCTTCTTTTGCTGTTGTGTTTTTCAGTGAATCAAAAATAGATTTACCATTGGCAACAGAGTTTGGTAATTCTTGACTGGTGCGAATAAATGTTTTAAATAATCTTTTTTGATAATCAGGATCTGTGTAGAGCGCTTGTAATATCGTTGATGAAAGGTTTGTACGTGCATCAAACTTATTAAACACAATTTTAATATCGAGTTTTACATCAAATTTTTCAGCAATACTTCTTTCTAATTCTTTTAAAGTGATACTCAAGCCAGACAATGAAAATTTTTCCGGATCAATGGGAACAACAATATGATCGGCTGCGAGCGCTGCTGATGATACTGTTTGACCGAGCGACGGCGGACAATCAATAAAAATAAAATCGTAAAAATTTTTTAAACGATCAACCCGTTTTTTTAATTCTTTATCTACCGGCAGTGAATTAATGGCAAAGATATTATCTAGTACCGCATTTTCAATTCGACTTGGCAAAATATCCAAACCTTCGATCACAGGAACCATGCATTCTTCGATATTTAATTTATCAGTAATGATATCAATCAGTGCGGGTTTATCGCCGGCGTCGATACCACAGGCTTGAGTCGCATTACCCTGTTGATCAATATCAATGATAGCAACCTTCGCTCCATATAAAGCCAAACGAACGGCAGCCGCGAAAGATAAATGGGTTTTACCCACCCCACCCTTCAAATTTTGCCAACTCCAGCACGACGGAGTAAATTTCAGCTTGAAAATTTCCTTCGCTGTTTTATGTTCGAAATAAATTTTGTTCTGGCTTTTTTCATAGACGAGCTTATTTGTTTTTAATTGTTTATGTAAGGCTGGCAACGATACGCCGAGATAGTCGCAAGCTTCTAAGGTAAGCATTTTAGGCTGCATGTCTAGTGTCCCTTCTAGTAGATACGAGATTTATATAACTCCATGTAATTATGGTATATGTATATTTTTATAAACACAAGGTTTATCAAATATTATTTTTTTGTTGTTCTTGATTAATTATATTAACCAGTAAATTCTGATCAGTGATGTATTTTATAGTTTGAAATAGAAATTTATATTTCAAAT
>JABDDU010000013.1 GCA_013287435.1 Verrucomicrobiota bacterium | reverse complement strand
AATTAGCGTTAAAGAAAAAATTTCCACGGGTTGCATTATTGAGTGGTTCTATTGAGGACAGTGAATTTTTATTGAATGTTTTTAAAACAGAAAAACCGGATATTGTTATTCATGCGGCAGCGTTAAAAAGAGTTGAAATTGCTGAAAATGAACCCTCTAAAGCAATTCAGACAAATTTGCTTGGCGCCATGAATGTCATTGATGCATCTACACAGGCAGAAGTACCAGTAACCATTGGCATTAGCAGTGATAAGTCATGTTCACGAAAAAATGTATACGGACAAACCAAATATTTGATGGAACGGTTATTTTTAAAAGCAAACAAAAATCATAACATGCGATTTTCGTGTTGTCGTTTAAGCAATGTGGCATGCAGCGAGGGGTCGGTTATCCCTATTTGGTTGACGCTTGCAAAAAAGAAACTACCCTTGCGGATAACTGATGCCGGAATGAACCGCTTTATGCTTTCAAAACACGAAGTAGCGCATTTAATTCAAGAAACAATTAATGCTTCCTATCAAACTCAGGCTGGTATTTTTTTAAAAAAAACGAAAGCAATTAATTTATTAGCATTAGCGAAAGAAATTTCAGATGAAATTGAGATTATCGGTAAACGCCCCGGCGAAGAATTGAATGAAACTTTGGTTTCACAGGAAGAAGTGAGTTTTTCTTATCAAGAACAAGATTACATTTTGATTAAGTCGATTGAAAATCCGAATAAAGAAAATCGCTTATTGTCCGAGGTAAACACAATGAATGTCGATACAATGAATCAATCGGAACTAAAAATTTTTCTTGCGGGCTGTGCTTCCCTATGAAAAAAATTCTAATCAATGCAATCGCCATTAAAGAAGGTGGTGGCGCAGTTGTTTTTTTTAAGACATTTAACGAAATGAGTCGACTCAGTGAAAATATTCATTGGACCATCATTATTGACGAACGTTTGCGAGAAAAGATCAAGACAAATAATAATATCACCATTTTAGTTTATCCTTGGATTAAAAAATCATCCGTACATTTATTGTATTGGAATGAATTGATTCTGCCGAAATTAATTAAAAGGATGAAAATTGATTTATTTTATTCTGTTATTAACACATTACCCCTGAGAAGACTAGCTTGCACAGAGGTGCTTTGTATTTTACAAGCCGGCTATTTTTCAGAAGAATTTACGGCATTAAACAGACACTATAATGGGTCAATAAAAAGTAAAATCGGATGGTGGGTTAGAAGACAATGGACATTGTTATCTTTAAAAAAGGCCGAGAAAATTATTTCACCCACAAAATCTCTTTCTGAAGTGATTACCAAACAATTATCCCTTCCCCCAAAAAAAATACAGGTAGTGTTGCCAGGGTCAGGATTGGCACTAGGATACTCCGCGCAAAAACGTTCATATCCAAAATCTTCCTGGCGAATTGGCTACATTACCAAATATGGGGTTCAAAAAAATTTTTACGTGTTATTCAAGGCTGCGCAGGCACTGAAAAAAAACGGTGTTCATTTTAAACTAGTTTTAACACTCAATGAATCGCATGCGCAATTTGATATCGTGAGACAATTAATAGATTCATGCGAGCTACATTCTGTGATTGAAAATCATGGTGAGATTGCTGATGGAGAAATTCAAGCATTATACAATACGCTGGATTTATTTATTTTTCCTTCTTTATGCGAATCTATTGGATTTTCGTTATTAGAGGCGATGCATTATGGACTTCCCGTTATTGCATCCGACATTGCCAGTAATAGAGAATTATTGGGAGATAACGGAATTTTTTTTCAACGTCATCATTCTCATGAATTAAAAGAAAAAATGCTTTTACTCATCGAAAATGAAAAATATTATAGCGAAATGTCGGTTTTCAGTATTCAACAAAGTCAAAAATATTGCTGGAGTCAGTCTGCAAAAGAAACGATAAAAATTTTAAGCGACGCAGCGGGGCGCTGTGCTGGTTGTTGAGTGATGGAGGGAAAATCAGTAGACACTGAAAAATCCTTTGCGTATATTGCATGAAATCTATCTCAATCGGAAGAGATTATGTTTCGCAATATCTTATTTGTATGTGTTGGCAATATTTGCCGAAGTCCCACAGCGGAATATTGGGCGCGTGCGCAATTACAGAAGAGAGGGTTGACGAATATCACAATTTCCTCTGCAGGTGTGCATGCGGTTTGTGGCGCACCCATTGCATCAACAGCAAAAAAAATTTTAGATCGATTTGACATTGATTCCAGCACTCATATTGCAAGACAAATTAATCAAACAATAATTCTTAATGCGGAAATTATTTTTGTGATGGAAAAATGGCAGCATGAACGCTTGGTAATTGATTTTCCAAGTTGTCGTGGTAAGATGTTTTCTCTTGGGAAATGGAGTAATGAGGAAATTCTTGATCCATACCAACGAGATCAAATTGTTTTTGAATCCGTTTTTGAGATGATAAAAAAGAATTGGGATTTGTGGCAGGCAAATTTATGGAATGGATAAAACGGATTGCAGTTTTTCTGGGTTTTTTTTGGCTTTCTGGGTGCACGTTGTTGGGTACCTATATGGATCCAAAAAATCCTGCCCCGGAATACACTGTTAATGGTCAGCATGTTTTTGTGCACTATGTTGCACTGACGCCAACGTGGGTCGTTGATCACAATACTGTTCATCTCTATCATATCGGTCCTTATGATGTTTTAAATATCATTGTTTGGGGTCATCCAGAGCTTACAACGCCAACCACGCAACTGGCAACGCCCGGCGATTCCGGATTTTTGGTAAGTGAGCGTGGCAATATTAATTATCCCTTCGCGGGCGATGCGCATATCGCAGGATTGACGATTTCACAAGCGCAAAAATTTCTCGAACAAAAAATTTCAAAATATATTCGCAATCCACAAATCACGATTCGTGTTGCGAAATTTCGTAGTCAAGAGGTACAGATAATGGGCGAAGTCGGTGGATTTCGAACCATTCCTTTGAGAGACAAGCCATTGACATTATTGGATGCGATTAATCTCGTTGGTGGTACTAACACAACAACTTCAAATACCACGCGTATTTTTGTTATTCGCGGTAATTTGTTGAATTTAACTGTGTTTGGTTTAGATGCAAAATCACCGCAAGCGATGATGGCGGCGCAACGTTTTGTGTTAAAAAATAACGATATTATTTACGTTCCCCCGCTTGGTATTACCAGCTGGAATCGTGTTATGGGTCAGATTTTCCCTACATTAGGTAGTGTTGCAATGACAAAAGCGTCCGTAGGTTCTTTCGATGGCAATGAGAGTGTGTGATGAAAAAATCAACTCAATCAGAATTTCACCAACCCGAATTTTTTGAAATTGACCTTCGTTCAATTGGTGGAGTTATCAAACAAAACTGGGTTTTTATTGCAGTCGTGACGTTTTGTTTTTTTCTGATGGGTGTTTATCATGTGGCGAAAGAACAGCCTATTTTTGAATCGACCGCGATGATTCAGATGGTCAATAATAATATCAATAGTCTGATATCTGCAAAAGGAGGTGGTGGAGCTTTTCTGTCGAGTAGTAGTAGCTCTGTTTCACCTTCCGTTCTTGAGACCATCTTGTTGAAGTCCCCTTACGTTTTGAGTGGATTGGTTAGACAGATGGGCCTTGATATTTTTGTATCCCCTTACTATTCCGGTTTTTTTGCGAGAAAGTGGGCGCAGTGGCGCGATGTGCGCAGTAGCGCGAGCGTTTCTGTTTTTAATGCGCCAAATTTTTTTCTTGGAAAAAAATTAAAATTGGTGGTGGTGGATAAGAAGCATTACCTTTTACTTTCTCCTGCGGGAGAAAAAATTCTGACGGGTTCTGTAGGTCGATTGGAACAGACCCAATATTTAAAAAAATCACTTTCTATTTTTGTTGATCGCATTAACGCAAAAACAAAAACTGTTTTTACTCTTATAAAAATTCCAGCCAGAACTGCTGCTCAATCTTTAGCAGGTGCATTAACGATTCAAGAGGTTGGTGATAGTATGAGCACCCCGGATAGCGGGGTTTTGTCTTTAGGTTATTTTTCTCTAGATCCCGCTAATGCTCATCATATGTTAAAAGCTATTTTGTCCGCGATGCTTCAGAAGGATTTAGAGGATCAAACAACAGAAGAAGTTAAGTCGCTCGCGTTTTTAAAAGACGAACTGCCATTTGCTCGAAAACAATTTGAGTTGACTGAAGATAAATTAACGAAATTTGGTTTAAAAACCGGTGTATTTAATCCAAAAAATTTTGCGAAAATGCGAGATGCGAAAATCAGTAGGCTGCAATTTGAGCTACAAAAAATACAGGTCAAAAAATTGCAATTATTGCAAAATTTTACACCATTGCATCCTTTCGTTATTGCTGCTACCGCGCAAGAACACGGTTTTGAAAAACAAATTCAAACAGCCAAAAAAGATTTACAGAAATTATCTGGGACAGTAGGCCAGGCTGCGATTTTGAATCTTCAGGCGAAGCTGCGAGGAGGTATGTATGGTGCTATGGTGGATAATGCAGCGCGTATGAAGCTTGAAGAGCATAGCAAATTAGGGACCATTCGAATGCTTTCTGATGCTTCGTACCCCATTTCGCCACAACCCACCAGAAAACTATTGGCTGTTTTTGCTAGCTCGATTCTCGGATTGCTTTTTTCGTTGATGATCGTATTTATCCGCTATATTTTATCGCCCGTCATTGGAGATCCCGATCGTGTGGAGCGAGCTTTATCGATACCTGTACTTTCGATTTTACCTTACAGTATGCAGCAAAATTCTGCGAAAAAAGAGGTTTCTGCTCTCCAGAGTAAACAACCGTTTTTATTGTCACTGCAAAATCCGCATGACGTTGTCATCGAAGCGATGCGCGGCTTGAGAACGGCACTACAGATAGCGCTTTTAGAGGCACGCAATAATGTGATCATGATTACAGGTGTGAGTCCAAGCATTGGAAAAAGTTTTGTATCCGGTAATTTAGCGAAAATTTTTTCTGATTTAGATAAACGCGTTCTATTAATTGATGGTGATTTGCGTTTAGGGAAATTATTTGAAGTTTTTGGACGATCAAAATCACCGGGCTTATCTGACTATCTGCAAGGAAAATCTTCTTTACAGGCCATGAAACAAATTATTATTCCAGATCGCTTGGATTTTATTTCGACCGGTGTTTATCCTGAACACCCATCAGAACTATTATCTAACACGAAATTTGGCGATCTATTGTCTTGCGTTGAGTCGCAATATGATTTTGTGATTATTGATACGCCGCCTGTTTTATCTGTGACAGATCCTGTATTAATTGGAAAACATTCGGCTCTGAATTTATTGGTCGTGGGTGTTGGCAAAAATCATTTAAAAGAAGCACAACACTCCAAAGCCCTTTTTGAAAAAGGAGGTGTTCAATTATCTGGGGTTGTGTTTAATCACACGATGCGACAAAAGACAAGTCAAGTGTATGGTTATGAAAAATATCAATATGTCTATCAAAAATCAAAGGTGTAGGACATGAAGGAGTTTTTTCGACAGTATTTTTTTTTACTGGATAAAAGTACAAAGGGGTTTTTGCCGTTTTTGTTGGTGCTATTTTTGTTATCTTCAATGTTAGATGTTGTTGGTATTGGGTTGATTAGTTTTTTCCTATTGCTAGTTGTTAATTTCAATACTATTTTTAACAAACTTCCATTTTTTCTGCAAAATATTTTTTCTTCGTTTTCTGAAAAAAAAACCATTATTATAGTGGGGATTTTGCTAATCTTTTCTTTTATTTTTAAGGGAGTTACCAGTCTGTATGTGCAACAGAAAACGATCGCAACCACATCGCAATTAGCGGTTCGAATAAAAATCAGATTAATGCGCGCCTATCAGCATGCGGATTACGCCTTTCATTTAAAGCAAAATTCCTCTGATCTGATCAATAGAACTGGCTGGGCGGATGGGTTTGTTAATAACGCATTTTCAGCGTCCTTAAATTTTATTTCATCTCTTTTGGTGATGAGCGGTATCTTGTTTTTTTTGTTTTTGGTGCATCCTATTGCTACTGCTTTTTTGGTTGTTTTGGTTGTGATGCTGTTTACCACTTATAGACTCCTGTTTCAAAAAAAAATTCAAGAAATGAGCCGTGTTTTATCAATCGCCAACGTTGGAATTATCAAAGCAATTTTACAAGGTATTGGTGGGTTGAAAGAAATTCGTATTCTTGGATGTGAATCTTTTTTTTTACAAAAACTTGCCAATGCGACAAGCAGCTATTCTTTTGCCCTAGCCAGATACAATGCATTGCAACTTATCCCCCGTTATTTTATTGAAGCATTTGCCTCCGTTTTTTTGATCGCCATTATTTTAGTGACTGTTATTACTGGTGTTAAACCGGTTGATATTATTCCGACATTAGGCGTGTTCGCAGCAGCGTGCATTCGTTTGTTACCAACTTTAAATCAATTTGTTGGGTTATCTTCACAATTAACAGTTGGAAGTTTTACAACCAATCTCTTATATCAAGAAATTTCCACTCTTGAAAATCAGAGATCAAATCAGGTGATAGGAATAACGAAGGACCGTTTGCTATTTTCAACTTTAACTTTGCAAGATATTACGTTTCGTTACAGCCTAGCTTTGCATGATGCCTTGACTGACGTAAACCTGACAATTCAACGCGGACAATCTATCGGGCTCATCGGCCCTTCTGGTTCTGGAAAAAGTACATTGGTGAGTGTTATTTTGAATCTATTGAAGCAAAAAACAGGAAGAGTATTGGTTAATGGCCAGCCTATTAATGATTTACGCGCATGGCTGAATAATTTTGCCTATATGCCACAGTCTATTTTTTTATTAGACGATACACTAAAGCACAATATCGCAATGGGAATTGAAGATGCTGATATTGATGAAGAAAAATTAACAAATGCGATTATATCTGCGCAATTATCTGATGTTGTTTCTGGATTACCACAAGGTGCTGATACGGTCATTGGTGAACATGGCATTCGTTTATCTGGCGGGCAGCGTCAACGTGTTGCGTTAGCGCGTGCGTTTTACTTTGAACGTGAAATTATTGTGATGGATGAAGCAACTTCTTCACTGGATTCTGAAACTGAGCGTGAAGTGATTACCGCAATCAAACGATTGCATGGCATTAAAACCCTTATCGTGATTGCGCACCGACTCACCACGATTGAATATTGTGATATTGTGTATAAACTCGAAAAAGGAAGAATTACTGCGCAAGGAAATTTTAATGAAGTTGTCAAAAAATCTGCAATGATGGCACAGTAATAGAGGGATATATGACTGCATTGATGGAGTGTGTTGAGCATGTGAATGAGGGCCCTGGTTTTTCCTTAGAGTTTTCCTTCGCGCAAACTGAATTACAGCATGTTCGTCAGTGGGTTGTTGCTCAGTGGAGCGATCATCTTAGGGAAATTGCGCCAGAGCATTGTCAAACGTTCTTATCTGCTGGTATTGAGCAATATCACGATCACGCATATTTACTTAATCATTCTATGGCATGGCCAAAACAAAATCGTATTTTACCGCAGTCCGCAGTGGATTACATTCGATCAACTTCTTTGTTTCAGAATTTAGAAGCTGTTTTTGGAAAATTTTCTATTGCTGATGAAGAAAATGTGGGACGCGAAGAAATATATTGGCGCTTAGTTCGTCCAGATCAATCCTCTGATGTTGGTCCGTTGCACGCTGATAATTGGTTCTGGTCCTTGGGTCATGGTGTTACACCACCCAATACTGAGCGTGTTAAAGTATGGGTCGCTATCTTTTGTGAGCCTGGTTTGAATGGATTGCGTGTAGTTCCACACTCGCAAAAAAAAGACTGGAAATATCATGGTGAGTATCGTGATGGCTTTAGCAAACCGCAAATTGATGTGGATGAAGCTGAATTATCACCGCAATTGGTTCATACAAAACCGGGGAATGCGATTGTATTTCACGATAAACTACTTCATGGCGGCGCTGTCAATCAAGGTGATAAAACACGAGTGAGCATAGAATTCACAATGTTTGTAAAACAATAAATGGAAATTATCATGGACGTATCAACACAATCTGAAGTACAGCTTAATCCGGTTAAGTTTGAATGTTGTACTGTACAATTCGCGACATTATTAAATCACATTCAGATTTCAAATCACGCATGCGATTTTTTTCAATCACAAATGGGATTTCAAATGATTTTACGTGCGCTGCAAACTTGCCGCGAAAAAAATGGTACAGTCTATTTAGTCGGCAACGGTGGCAGCGCCGCCATTGCTAGTCACGCCGTCATCGATTTTCTAAACATGGCAAAAATGCGTGCAAGCGCATTGTTAAATCCCGCAGTCACAACCTGTATTTCCAATGACTATGGTTACGAATTTATTTATTCAAAACAACTTGCCACTTTTCTTACTAATAAAGATGTTTTAATCGCAATCAGTAGCTCCGGTAATTCAAAAAATATTATCAATGCCACGCAAGTTGCGCATGAAAAAGACGCGTGCGTTGTTACCTTGAGTGGATTTTCAGAGAATAATTCCTTAAGAAAAACGGGGAATTATAATATATGGTTAGATTCGAAGGATTACGGTCAAGTTGAAATTGGGCACGCATTTATTTTGCATTACTTCACTGATTGTTTAAGGGAGTGTGTTGTATGAAATTATTAGTCACCGGCGGTTGCGGTTACAAAGGGTGTGTTTTGGTTCCAAAATTATTGGCAGCGGACCATCAAGTTTGCGTGGTTGATTTGCAATGGTTTGGTAATTATTTACAACCTCATAAAAATTTAACAGTGTTACAAGCAGATGTGCGTGAACCGCAGTGCGATTGGTTTAAAAATGTTGACGCTATGATTCATCTTGCCGCTGTTGCTAATGATCCTTGTGCTGATTTAAATCCAAAATTAAGCTGGGAAATTGGACCACTTGCAACCATGCGAATGGTTGAATTGGCCATACAAAATCATGTGAAACAATTTATTTATGCGTCATCCGGCAGCGTTTATGGCGTGAACGATGCACAAAAAGTAACAGAAGAATTGTCGCTGAATCCTATTTCTGATTACAACAAAAGCAAAATGGTCGCCGAGCGTGTTTTGCTAAGTTACCAGGATCAAATTATTTTACAAATCGTGCGTCCTGCAACAGTATGCGGTGTATCACCGCGTATGCGTTTGGACGTGTCAGTGAATATGATGACCATGCAAGCACTCAATAATAAAGTGATGACAGTATTTGGTGGCGATCAAGTGCGTCCCAATATTCACATGGATGATGTCACTGATTTGTATTTATTTTTATTATCACGACCTGATGTTCGGGGTATTTATAATGCTGGTTTTGAAAATTTATCTATCTTACAGATTGCGCAAACAGTACAAAAATATGTGGATGCAGAAATTAAAGTCACGCCTTCAAACGATCCACGATCCTATCGTTTGTGTTCCGATAAATTATTAAAAACATGTTTTTGTCCTAAAAAAACAGTAGAAAATGCAATACAGGAAATTGTGACGCAATTTGAGAAAAAAGAATTGCGCGATGAAGAGCGTTTTTATAATTTGAAAACGATGAAAAAAATTGGTGTGATTGAGTAAGAAATAAAAATGACATACTTAGTTTTAGGCAGCAATTCTTTTGCAGGCGCAAGTTGCGTAGATCATTTTTTGAAAAACGGTCAGACGGTTGTTGGTGTGAGTCGTTCTGCATCGGTGCACCCTGCGATTTTAGCGTATGCAAAAAATACGTCGATTAAAAATTTTCAATTTTATCCATTTGATCTCAATCAACAGTTTTCAGAAATTCAAGCATTAATTGCAGAAAAAAAACCAAAATATATTTTAGACTTTGTCGGTCAAGGTATGGTGGCTGAAAGTTGGAAAACGCCAGAGCAATGGTACCAAACGAATATTGTTTCGAAAGTAAAATTGCATAATTTTTTACGCAACTGTGATTTTTTGGAAAAATATATTCGTATTTCAACCCCCGAAGTTTATGGTCACAGGGAAGATCCGGTAGATGAAACCGTAAACTTTAATCCATCAACACCCTATGCGGTCTCGCACGCCGCTATTGATATGAGCCTTCAAGCATTTTACAAACAATATCAATTTCCTGTGGTATTCACGCGTTTTGCCAATTTTTATGGACCGTGTCAGCAGCTTTATCGCATTATTCCCAGAACGATTATTTATGCGTTGACCAATAAAAAATTAATTTTACACGGTGGGGGTACTTCATCTCGCGCATTTATTTATGGCGAAGATATTGCTTGTGCGCTTGAGGCGACATTACAAAAAGGAAAAATAGGTCACACCTATCATTTCTCGGGCGACCAGCTTATTTCTATAGCGGACCTGGTCAACAAAATCTGTCATCGGTTGATGATTTCTTTTGACGAATTTGTCTCAACAGGTCCGGAGCGTCCCGGAAAAGATGCGATTTACCTCATGAATGATCAAAAGGCAAAAAAAGACTTGAGCTGGCAACCGCGTATGATGTTAGATCAAGGTATTGAAAAAACCATTGAGTGGGTGCACGATAATTTATCAGTTATCCAAACATTGCCGCTCGAATATCAACACAAAGCATAGAGAATTTTATGACAGTCACTAATTTTCTTCCAGCGCAATATACTAAGGATGGTCAGTTAAAAATTAATCACAACTATCTGACCCAGCAATTCGCTGATTGCGATGTTATTTTGCAAAAAATAAAACAAATCGTTTTGAATAATGATTTTACATTGGGAAAATCGGTTGACGATTTTGAAAATAAATATAAAAATTTAGTCAATGCTAAGCATGCCATTGGCGTGGGTAGCGGCACAGACGCCTTATTTTTAAGTTTAAAAACATTAGGCATTAGAGAAGGCGATGAGATCATCACGACACCTTTTACTTTTTATGCCACGATCGGCGCGATTGTCACAGCAGGTGCTAAACCGATTTTTGCGGATGTGTTAAATGATTACACTATTGATCCGAATCATATTGAACCGAAAATTACAGCAAAAACCAAAGCAATTTTACCAGTGCACTGGGCGGGAAAACCGTGCCGTATGGATGAGATTAACATTATTGCGAAAAAAAATAATTTATTTGTGGTAGAAGATGCATGTCACGCCATACAAGCCACTTATAAAAATCGTTTTGCAGGCACATTAGGCGATATCGGTTGTTTTAGTTTTCATCCGTTGAAAAATTTAAATGTGTGGGGTGATGGCGGCATTATCACCACTAATAATGATGATGTTGCCAATCAATTGCGATTGATGCGCAATCATGGTTTGAAAAATCGCGATGAATGCGTGCAATTTTCTTATAATTCGCGCCTAGACACAATTCAAGCAGTCGTTGCAGATCATTTATTATCAAAAATAGAATACATCACCGATTCACGCATTAAAAATGCCAATTATTTGGATCACGCCTTAAAAAATATTCCATCAATTTTTATCCCAACCAGAGAATCTGATATCAAACAGGTTTATCATTTGTATTCAATTTGCTGTGAAAATCGCGATGCGTTGCAAAAAAATTTAATTGAAAATGGCATTGATGCCAAAGTGCATTATCCGATTCCGATGCATTTACAACCAGCGGCAAAAACGTTTGGGTATCAAAAAGGTGATTTTCCAATGACGGAAAAAATTTGCGCGAGCACATTATCATTGCCAGTACACGAATTTATTTCACGTGATGATTTAGAATATATGGTTTCAACGATTAAAAGGTTTTACGCATGAGTGTTGTGATTGATCAAGAAATCGCTGTTCCTTTTGTTGATTTTAAAAAACGATATGCGACGTATCGCGATGAAATTTTATCGGTTGTCGATGAAGTGTTTTCATCAGGCAATTATATTTTGGGTCCCTATGTTGAAGAACTAGAAAATTCTGTTTCACGATATTTAAATTGCCCTTATGTTTTAGGTGTTTCCGATGGTACCAACGCATTAATTCTCGCATTAAAAGCATTGGAAATTGGTGTTGGCGACGAAGTGATTGTTCCTGTAAATTCATTTGTGGCATCAGCTGGCGCAGTGGTTGCAGTTGGCGCAACGCCTGTTTTTTGTGATGTATCTGATGATTTAAATATTGATGTTTTGCAAATTGAAAAACATATTACAAAACAGACCAAAGCCATTATGCCCGTGCATTTAACAGGCAAACCGGCGAATATGAGCGCGGTTTTAGAAATTGCTAAAAAAAATAATTTGTTTGTAATCGAAGATGCAGCGCAATCTATTGGCGCGAAATATCAAAATCAAATGACAGGAACAATCGGCGATATCGGTTGTTTTAGTTTGCATCCGTTGAAAAATTTATATGCCTATGGCGATGCGGGATTGGTGGTTACCAAAAATAAATCGCTCTATGAAAAAATAAAATTAATGCGTAATCATGGATTGCAAGATCGCGATATATGCGCGCAGTGGGGATTAAATACACGTATTGATGCTGTGCAAGCCAAAATTGTATCACTTGGTTTGAAATATTTAGATCAATGGAATGCTGCGCGTCGTAAAACCGCGGCATACTATCAAGCTGAACTCAGCAATGTTGTTCGTGTGTCACAAGAGTCTGACGATACTTTTTCTGTATACCATAATTTTGTGATTTTAACTGAAAAGCGTGATGCGCTCATGTCGTTTTTAAAATCTCAAAATATCGATACGCGTGTTCATTACCCCATTCCCCTGCATCTACAGCCCGCAGCAAAATCACTGGGTTATAAAATGAATGATTTTCCCAATGCAGAAAAATTGGCGAAAGAGATGTTGAGTTTGCCGGTGTATGCTGAATTGCAAGAACGCGCGGTGAATTATGTTGCTTCCTGTACGGCAGATTTTTTTTCTGGAAAATAATATGGACAATATTAAGGCGCAATTGAGTGCTTTTTTTCAGCATGGCTTTATCGTTATTAATTTTGATGAATTTTCACAGATTCATGAAATTCAGAATATTGTGCGTTCTATTTTTCCCTGCGAACCCATTGAGCTGCATCGCGTTAATTTGTCCTTGGATGAGCGATTATTGCTCATTAAAAAAGCACAAGATGCAATCGGAAAACGGAAACTCGTTAGGGATTTATTGCTCAATAACTCAGCGCTGTTTAGTGAATTATTGGGTCCCGATGTCGATATACAAACCAATCCTTACTTGCGTGTTTCACGCCCCAATTTAGAGACTGATTTAGTGGACTGGCATCGCGACACCTTTAATGGCAACGAATATTGCGAACTGAATATTTGGTTTCCTGTGTTTCCACTTGAACAGGGATCAGGATTAACTTTGCTAGAAGGTTCACATCTTATTTCATCAAAAAATATTGCCTATGTTGATGAAGAGAACGAATTTCGAAAAACAGTTACCAAAGGTTCGGTTGCGAATCAGCTTGGATTTTTGTATGCGCGAAAAACAGATGATTCCATTCGAGCGCTCGATAAAAATAAAGTGAGAATGCTTGCGCCCCATGTTGGTCAGGCGGTTTTTTTCTTTGGACATATGGTGCACCGAGCGCAAAATCATTCGAGTAAAACACGATTGAGTATCGATGTCCGTATTAAAAATAGTTTTGCGCAGACAAAAACAAAACCGGGGTATTACGAATCTTTTCTGAAAGGAAGGATATCGCGGTATGTGGAGAGTATGGAACCCCTGAATCTTTAATTGTAATAATTTATTACCAGAGTATTTAAATATGTTTTGTTTTAACTGCACTGCTTGCATAACACAAAAAATACCTTATGGATATGCAGATTCAAAAGTTGGTTTGGTGCAATTTTTTGAAAACCTATCGATAGGATTTTGCAGCCGCTGCAAGATTCCGCAAGTTGAGCATGCAGCATTGTCACCTGAAAAATTGAATCAGTATTATTCTTTTGTTTACAGAAGCAAAACGAATTTAGAGCCCCATACTGCAATACTGGGATGTAGCCCTTATTTTACTGCTCGTGCTGATGCACAAATTGCTTTGATTAAAAAATATATTTCTCAGTCTGATGTGCGACATGTATTTGAATTTGGTGCAGGTTATGGATACGCGCTAAAAGCAATACAGAGGCAATTTCCCAGTGCGAAGTTGTACACCAATGAATGTGATCAAACAATCAAGTTTTTATCTGATATTCATCAATATGCTGCGGAAATTCAGTATGATGTTGTGATTATGTCTCATGTCCTTGAGCATTTAGAGTATCCACAAAATTATCTGGCCAATATTTTAAATAACCTGAAAAAGGGTGGGATTTTATTTATCGAGGTTCCTGTGCAAACACAGGAATTGCGGCAGAAGAATGTGATAATGGAGCCTCACGTGACTTTTTTTACATTATCAACTTTGAGAAGTTTTATGAGTCGCCATTTTGGCTCTCAATTGGAAATTCTATATTCAGGCACGGCGGGACGATATACCGGAGATATTGGTTTATTAACACGTGTTCGTCGGAGTATACGCTACAGATTTGCAAGACTACTGCGATTACCCTTAAAGACTCATGGACACGGATCGATGGGTTTTGATAATGATACACGAAAAAATGTGTGGGATAACGTTCGAATTGTCTGTCGTAACAGATAATAACCGCGGAAAAATTATTATGGAAATTGATTTAATGAAAAATTACCCTCGCACTAAACGCAATCCTTTAGAGCGCGGAAAAACAAAAACACCTGAAGACCGGGCAATCGCGCGCCAATTTGGAAAAGCATTTTTCGACGGATCTCGCGATCAAGGTTATGGTGGTTTTAATTATCACTCGCGTTTTTGGGAACCCGTTATCCCAGATTTTCAAAAACAATATCATTTAGATCAACACAGTTCTGTGCTAGATGTTGGTTGCGCCAAGGGATTTATGATGCACGATATGGTGAAGTTAATTCCGGGAATTACCGTGAAAGGAATTGATATTTCAAATTATGCGATTGAAAACACGATTGATTCAATGAAGCTGCATTGCCAAGTCGGTTGTGCCACAAAGTTGCCATTTCCCGATAAAAGTTTTGATTGCGTAATCTCTATTACCACTTTGCACAATCTAGAAAAACCTGAATTAATAAAAGCATTACAAGAAATAGAACGCGTGAAGAAAAAATATAGTTTTATCACCGTGGATGGTTATCACAATGATGAAGAAAAAGAACGCATGTTTGCGTGGAATTTAACGGCAAAAACGGTTTTGCATGTCGATGAATGGAAACAACTATTTAAAGATGTAGGTTACACCGGCGATTATTATTGGTTTATCCCATGACACCCAATCAAAAAAAGGAATTATTTTATTCGATGCTGCGTATTCGCATTATTGAAGAAGCGATTGCAGAAAATTATTCGAAACAAAAAATGCGCACGCCTGTGCATTTATCGATTGGTCAAGAAGCAGCAGCAGTAGCCAGTGGCGCTGTGTTACAAACAAATGATTACGCGGTCAGCGGTCATCGTGCGCATGCGCACTATCTGGCGAAAGGTGGCGATCTTAATGCAATGATTTCTGAAATTCACGGGAAGGTGACCGGTTGTTGTCGCGGTCGCGGTGGGTCGATGCACTTGGTTGATCGATCTGTTGGATTTATGGGTAGCACGGCGATAGTGGGCAACACAATTCCGATTGGCGTTGGATTAGGATTGTCGCTTCAATTAGAGAAAAAAAATAATATCAGCGCGATTTTTTTAGGCGATGGCGCCATTGAAGAAGGTGTATTTTACGAATCTCTTAATTTTTCGGTATTAAAAAAATTACCGATATTATTTATTTGTGAAAATAATTTGTATTCGGTGTATACGCCGCTACAAAAACGCCAGCCCATTAATCGAAAAATATATGAAATGGTTCGAGCAATTGGCGCAAAAACAGAATGTGTTGAAAATGGGTATGATGTTTTAGCATGCGTTGATGCACTGCAAAAAATGACTGATTATGTGCGCGCTAAAAATGGCGTTGGTTTTGTAGAAATATATAATTATCGTTATCGAGAACACTGCGGTCCTAATTTTGATAATGATATTGGATATCGCACTGTTGCTGAATATGAATCGTGGTTAGCAAAAGATTCGATTGATTTCTTTTATAAAAAATGTTTACAAGAAAATATAATTTCTGAAAATCAATTTAAAAAAATGAAAATAGATATTACACAGGAAATTATTACCGCTTTTGATTTTGCAGAAAAGTCTGTATTTCCCGATAAAAAAGAAGCAATTTCGGGTGAATATGCTGAAAGAATTCAGAAGGATGTCGCATGCGTCAATTAACCTACACAGCAGCTATTAATGAAGCGATGCATATTGCAATGCAAGAAAATAATAAATTAATTTGTTATGGCTTAGGAACAGATGATCCCAAAAATATTTTTGGTACAACACAACAATTACAAGAAAAATTTGGTGCGCATCGCGTATTTGATATACCCACATCCGAAAACGCAATGACGGGTGTTGCAGTAGGTTTAGCATTAGGTGGGTATCCATCTGTAATGTCACATCAACGCCTCGACTTTTTTTTGTTGGCGATGGATCAGCTTGTTAATTCTGCGGCGAAATGGCATTACATGTTTGGCGGGCAATCCAATATTTCCATTGTGATTCGATTAATAATGGGTCGTGGTTGGGGACAAGGCCCCACGCACTCGCAAAATTTACAATCATGGTTTGCACATATTCCGGGATTAAAAGTGGTGACACCGACATCCGCTTATGATGCAAAAGGACTGTTATTATCGAGTATTCGTGATAATAACCCCGTTGTATTTTTAGAGCATCGTTGGTTGCACAATAGCGTGAGTGAAGTGCCGACGGGTAATTATGAAATCGAGTTAGGAAAAGCAAAAGTGGTGCGTAGCGGTAAAGATATTTCTTTAGTTGGAATGTCATACATGACAATTGAGGCAATGTGCGCTGCAAATTATTTGGCACAATTTAATATTGATTGTGAGGTTGTTGATTTGCGATCGATCCGCCCGATGGACTTTGAAACTATTTTTAATTCAGTGCGAAAAACAAAGCGAATTATCGCATTAGATACGAGTCAACCAATGTGTTCAGTTGCGAGTGAAATTATTTCGCGCGTGAGCTGCCATTTATTTTCTGAATTAAAATCAGCGCCGCAGATGATTGCGAATCCTGATAATCCAGAACCAACGAGTTTTGGTTTAACAAAATATTATCATCCTACTGCGGAAGATATTGTGCAGCGTGTTGCACAAATGTTGAATGTGAAAATTCCTGCAATGCCATTATCTACGCGTCCTCACGATGTGCCAGGCGATTGGTTTAAAGGGCCGTTTTGATTATGAAAACAATGAATTCTACTGGCGCGAAAAGAGAATTTTTAGCAACGACGGCATTGGAAACATTCTGGGATGAAACCGCGCCCATTTTATTTTTAGGAGATTGGTGTACTTCTTATAAGAACAGAAAATTATGGGAGCGTCTCGATGCAGAGACATTAGATCCACCACAACAAGATATGAGTATCACATTGCGTGAGGTGGATAAAATATACAGTGACTTGTTACCAAAAATTGCCAAATGGCTTAATTCAGTGCATTCAGTTGATTATTCTATCAAATACTGGGAAATTGTTTTGGGTTCCTTCCTGCTGATGCATATCCTCATCATATATGATCGATTTTATCATTTGAAACGTGCCTATACCTTGAATCCAGAATTCAATACCATTGGATTGCATACAAATTCATTTGTGACACCCATTGATTCGCATGAATATCATGGATTGATTCACCAAGATCATTGGAATTTGCAAGTTTTTACCCAATTGATCTCTCTCAATTTTAAAAAACCCATTTCTTTTTTTTCTTATGATTCTGATATAAAAAAAAATCGTATAGAAAAACTAAAGAATAGAAATAGTTACAGATTTTTTACTCGGATCCGAATTAATTTTGCATGGATGATAGCCAAGTTGCGTGGTCATAAAACTGTTTCGCTGATGTCAGCCTTTATTCAAAAAAAACATTTGTTTTTCTTCATGCTTTCATCACGATTTAAAATTTTATTGTTAGAGCCACGAAAAGTTGCAACTGATGATTACTTTAAATTGCTTGATGTGAGTCCTGATCATTCCCTGCGAAGTCAACTCACAAAAATATCCGTTGCTGATGAACTTTCAAAATCCATTCTTGCGTTATTGGCCGTTAACATGCCGATGTCGTTTATAGAAAATTACAATGCCATGTGTGTGATCAGCCAGAAACACTACCCCTATTTTGTAAAAGCTGTTTACGGAGCCGGTGGGTTTACTCCTGACTCAGTAAAGCTATGGACAGCAAAAAATCAAGAAAAAGGTCTGTTGCGCATTGGTTCGCAGCATGGTCGATGTTATGACTTATTAAAATCCTCGCCAAATCAGTTTCTTGAACATAAAACATCTGATTTTTATGTTGAATTTGGATCACAGAGTAACGGAAAAGTGATTGCCGCGCCGGTTCCTTTTCTTTGCGAGATCAAAGATAAAAAAATTAAAAATTGCAGCTATTCTGTTTCAAAAGAAAGGATTATATGGGTGACAACTGAATTTGGTCGCTATCCAACTTTGGGTACCCCCATTAATTACAATTATTATAGAAAATTGTATTGCGATTGGCAGGTCAATGTATTGTCTTCATTGAGCAAAGAGATTTTTTCAAGTTTGACAATGCGGTTTCGTCATTCCGATTTTTCTGATGATTGGCGAATGATAAGCGATCAATTTCCCGCTTTGGATTTTCATAAACCCAACTCTAAAGATTCATTTCTTGATCACATATACACTGCTCGGTTGTTATTATTTGATAATCTAAACACCACGTATTTGTATGGACTTGGTTTGAACGTACCGAGTATTTTATTCTGGGATGAGAGAATATATGAGCTTAGTGATCAGGCAAGACCGTATTTTAATGTCTTAAGTGAAGCCGGTATTTATCACAATAACTGGAAATCAGCGGTCGACTTCATTAATACGGTTGGAAAAGATCCTTTGTCTTGGTGGTATAGCGCCACAGTTCAGAATGCGCGAAAACATTACTGTGATCGTTATTTACAATATTCCAAATCATGGAAGAAAGAATGGAAAAGGATTCTTGTTGGTTTTGTTCAAAAAAAAGAAAACGAAAATAGCGGTGTTCTATGAATTTTTATAAGATGCGTTTCTTACTCTTAATAAAAAAAATGTGCGAGGTTTTTGGATTACGTTCATTTCGAGTGTATCGATTTTGTTTAGAGCGATTACCAAGCCGTTCTCCGGCGTTCACTGATTTTCCGGGTATGACGATTCGCATACAAAAAAATATAACGGTACCTGAAATACAAAAGCACAAAAACAAAAAAATCATGATTTTTGGAATTCCAAAATCAGGTAATGTATGGTTGCTGAATTTGTTGCAAGAAATTACAGGTCTTGAAAGCCAGGTGTCTTTTACACACCAACCTTTTTCTTCCCAGCGTTTTGATAGAAATATTTTTCGCGCTGTTTGCATTGTGCGAGACCTGAGGGATGTGGTTGCCTCTTATTATCGCTTCACTAAAAGAAAAGGGAATCGAAATAACACCACCGCTTATTTTGATTCCGCTGATGAATTTTATTATAAATATTTTTTGACAATGTTGAAAAGTGCGCAGAATGATATTGAGCTGTCGCTGCCAGATGCCTTGGCTGATTTTGGCGTACCAATCGTGAAATATGAGGATTTATTGCATAATCCCGTTCAAGAAATTATAAAATTGTTTCAACAGTGGAAACTCGTCGACATTGATCAATACGTGATTGAAAAAGCCGCACGGAAATATGAGGTTTCTTCCGAAAAACAACCACAATATCGCACAACGGAGCATATTTTTCATGATCATGCGCAATTTGTTGAAAAGAAAGGTTATAAGGATGTGCTGTCGCCCAATGCGCTGCGCCATATTGAAAAGTATTTTGGAGAGCATTTGGAACGTTGGGGATATCATTTGGAGTCGCAATCCTCATTCAACTTGCTTGATTCGCACGCAACCGTCAGAGAGTAAGGCGTCACCGAGGATTTAGTGCGCGAAAAAATTTCACAACTTACATTGAATTTGCAAAATCAAACCATCGCGCCCTTATGGCCGTTTTTAAATGACCAGCTGATTGGCGATGTTGCCGTTGGACAGCAGTATGTATGGCAGAGAAAATCAAAAATTATTTTTCGAGGTGTGCGCATTGCAATGCTATTTCGAAGTACGGGGATGATGATTTTTTTGGTGGGTTTTATCAAAGTTTTTAAAATTTACCATGATGTTAAAAAAAAACAACACGGGAAAAAAATTCAGAATTTTTGTTGTGATCATATTTTCATGACCCATGGTGCCAATGCAGAAAAATTTATATGGCGCGACTACTTGTCTGAAACTCAAGGATCGATTGCCTATGTTAATATTGCGTCTAGCGAAGGTTTGGAAAAATTTCAAATTCCAGCATTGCGGTATTTGATTTTTGGTGTTTTAAAAAACACGATAGGTTTAAGTAAAAAAATAAAAATCATTTGCAAAAATCTTCAAATTCCCACGATGGATTTTTTAACACAGGCTGCATTGCATATTGGAGAATATGCTTTTTTCCAAAAATTTTTTCAACAACAAAAAAAATATGCGCTGAAAACGGTGACTTTTTTAGCGCTGTATCCTGCGGCACATGCTTGTCGATTCGCTCAAATAAAAATTATTTATCGCTCGCATGGATTGATTCGCTTGAGCATTCCAATGCTGAAGCCAGATGAAATGTTAGTGATTGCGCCAGAAGAAAAAATTTATTTTGAAAGTGCATTTCATCCTGTTTTTTCTTGTCGTGTTTCTTCGACGCCCGCAATGTTGGCGGGCAGACTGCAAAAAAGCATTTTAATATTGCCGCCACAATCCTTCGAGCCATATTTGTCGGAAACCCAAAACAATTTTAATCACTTCCTCTGCTGGGCAGTATCGCAAGATTTTAAAATAATTGTACGGCCTTCACCGACAATGCGGGAAGATTCTATTTTTGCGCTTGAGAAACTACTCACTTGTCCAATCACATTGGATCCGCCCATCGAAGACTTCGAGAAGTCTTTGTCTTATTGGCGACCTATGTTTGTGCTTGGTTTAAATAGCACGGGGTTATATACTGCTTTGTCTATAGGTATTATACCTATTAGCGTTTGTCATCCAATATTAGAAAAACATGTGTATAGCGGTGTTTATCCATTTGCGCAGAGAGCTTTTTTTTGGCCACGAGATCAGATGCTATTAGAAAATATTTTAGCGTCTGATCCGAGTGTATATTCGCAGGTGATTATGCGTTTATCTCATTCTCAAGAAAAGAAAATTTCATGAAGAAAAAATTATTAAAAATATTTTATTTTACCTTATCTAAATTTTGTGTTTTTAAATTTTTCTATTGGGTGAATCGTAATAAACAAATAGTGATTACCTACCATAACATTATTCCTGATTACCTGTTTGATAATACTGTGCATTTGGGTATGTCACATTCGCAAAGTGTGTTTGAAAAACAAATAGAACATATTAAAAAAAGGTTTCATCCAATCACAGAGAAAAAAATATTAATAACGTTTGATGATGGTTATAAAAATCAATTTGAAATTTCTGCAAGCATTCTTAACAAATACAATCTCAAGGGAACTTATTTTATTACATTTAAATTATTGATAGAGCAATTCACCTTGACAGTTGATCGAATGATGCAATGGATTAGTTATGTACCCATGGGTTCTTATAAAATTTTAAATAGGGTATATGAAATTAACGATAGTAATAGACAAGGTATTGCATCACATATTTATGTCAAATTACTCGGTAATTTTCAAATGTGGGATACCATAGAAACCGAACTAGATCAAGCCTATCCTTTTGAAGATTTAAAAATAGACCCGGAACTAAAACGATTGCGGTTTGATGCGATGTGCGAAGAAGATTTAATAAACCTTGCGTCAAACGGACATACTATTGCAGCACATAGCTGGGATCATAAACCTTTATCAACCATGTCAATGACACAACAAAAAAGGGATTTTGCGCTTTCCAAGAAATACGCTGATCGTTATTGCAATTCAAGTTGGTATAGTTATCCTTATGGCGGGAAAGATGAAGTATCTCAAGAAACAGCTAAAATATGCGAGGAATATGGTTTTACCGCAGGGTTTATGAATATCTCTGATTTTTCAGATTGGAAAAACATAAAAAAAGAATATCGCATTACACGTTTTAGCCTGCCAAATTACGTTGATCCTTATGTCATAGATGCGAAATTATCTGGTTTTGAATTTTTTATTAAACGTCTAATACAAAAAAATATCAAGGGTAAAATATGGACGAGAAGAAATTTTACAGAATGCTAGATGAAATTCTTGGATTGGATTTAGGAACAATTAACGGCAATGAGTCTTTATCCAACGCTGGGTTGTTTGATTCTCTGTCTATGCTTGGCTTGATTTCATTATTGGATATGGATTTTGGAATTCAGACAGAGCCAAATAAAATCATTAAAATAGGTACTATTTTCGACTTATTTCAGATGGTACGCATCAAAGATTTTAGTGCATTTTAGTATAACTTATGCAGGCAGCAGTTTGCTTATTGATGGTGGGCGTTCATTAAGTGCGGAATAAGTGATGAGAAAGGCAAAGATACAATCTGTAGAATACTATTTACCAAGTCAAATTCTAGATAATGAAAGCTTGACGACTCAATTTCCAGGTTGGACAGCAGAAAAACTAACAAAAAAAACAGGGATAAGGCTGAGACATATTGCGGCACCCGATGAGAATGCTTCAGACTTAGCATACCAAGCAGCCATTAAATTATTTAAATCGGGAGCATGCGTTCCACAAGAAATAGAGTTTATACTGCTGTGCACACAGAGTCCTGATTATTTTCTACCAACAACTGCATGTATTTTACAAGATAGACTTGGCATTCCAACAAGCTCAGGCGCTTTGGATTTTAATCTCGGGTGTTCCGGGTATATTTATGGGTTATCACTTGCAAAAGGATTAATCGAAACGGGACAAGTGAATAATGTGTTATTAATTACAGCTGAAACTTATAGCAAATATCTTAGAGAGAATGACATCAGTACGCGCGCTATATTTGGAGATGCAGCAGCGGCAACATTCATTAATTTAAATACAAGTCATGATAATACCACTGAGTTAAGCCATTTTGTTTTTGGAACAGATGGTTCTGGCAGCGAGAATCTTATTTTACGAGAAGGGGCATCAAGATTTCCCTCGTCAAGTTTACAAAACCTATTTATGAACGGGCCTGAGATTTTTTCATTTACAATAAAAACCATTCCGAAAGCGATAGAAAATTTACTGAAAAAAGCTAAATTAGATATCAATGAAATTGATTATTTTATATTTCACCAAGCAAATGAGTATATGCTTTCTCATTTAAGAGACAAACTTAATATCCAAAACAACAAGTTTTATATCGACCTTGAAAATTTTGGCAATACTGTTTCATCAAGCATACCTATCGCATTTAAAGATGCATTATCAAAAAATATCATTAAATCTGGTGATAAAATAATCATGTTGGGTTTTGGTGTTGGATATTCTTGGG
Organism: Verrucomicrobiota bacterium; assembly: GCA_013287435.1. Classification (GTDB taxonomy): domain Bacteria; phylum Pseudomonadota; class Gammaproteobacteria; order Coxiellales; family Coxiellaceae; genus 2-02-FULL-42-43. The sequence goes on along the minus strand of JABDDU010000013.1, from coordinate 19,289 downwards.
CTGGTTGTTTAGTACAGCAAATGGAGTATTTCTAAATATGCAAAATATTGAAATTAAAAAATCAAGTTTGCATGATTTTGAAAAAATTTATCCTTTGCTGCAAGAATTCAACTCTCCTTTTTCGAAGCAAGATTGGAGTCACCTTTTTACCTACTGCTGGGACGGAGCTGAAAAATTTTGTGGATTCCATTTAGAAAATCAAGAAGGTGTCGTTGGGTTTATGGGATTAATTTTTTCATGTCGATATAAAGATAACCAGACCTACAAATTTTGCAATATTACTTCTTTAATTGTAAAAAAAGAATATCGAATGTTTACACCGTTGTTTTTGAAAGAAGTGAAAAAAATGAACGATATCGTTTTGATAGCATTGAACCCTATTCACAAAGCATATCTGCTCTGGACTAAGATTGGATTTATTCCAATTGAAAAGCAATACACGATAATACCTACGATAAACGAAAAATTTTATAGAAAGACTCGCGCAAATGTTCGCGAGTTACCAATTGATTTTGACCAACTTGATGTCGAAAATAAACGTATCATAACTGATCATAAAAAGTATAATTGTAAATGTATCATGTTTGGAAACAATACTGATTATTGTGTATTAATATATAGAATTACACACCAAATTCATTTCGCAATTCCTGTAAAAAAAATTCATATACTGTATATTAGTGATACTGCACTATTCAATGAAAATATAATTGATTTTTTAAACGCTTTTGGTACACGGTTTGGTTTGTTATCTGCTGTCTATGTGGATAGTCGTTTTTTAGATAGAAAACACTTCTTGTTATCTATTACAAAAAAATTTACGTTTCCAAAAATATTATGTTGCAATCCATTTAAGGATAAAATTGGGGTAGATATTCTGTATTCTGAAGCTATATTGCTGTGAATTTCAAGATTTGTAACGGATCATTTGTAAAAAAATTATCCTGAAAAAATGATCCAAAATTTTGGTTGACGACAGCTCTTCTTGTTTAGTAGAGTCATTGTGCCATTTTGTACATGTTCCTAAGGATAAATGACTGGATGTTGTGTTTAAAAAAAGAAACAGCGGAAGTTTATTATCTCGGCTGTTTGCAAAAATTATTAAAACGTCAGGACAGCGAGCAGTTGCAAAGTTTATTAATGCAAAGCAGCAGGAACCGCGCTCGTTTTTGTTTGCACTCTAGAAAAGAAAGCGACTTGCATGAAATGTTTGAGATGTTATCAAAAGATGTGTATATGCGACCGCATAAGCAGATAAATAAATGCACTTCGTATCATATTGTTTCCGGAATGCTGAAGCTTTATTTGTTTGATGATGGTGGAAAAATCATTGATATTTTTTCATTGGGTGATTTCCATTCTGGAAAACCCTATTATTTCCGTGCCCCAAAAAATACCTATCGAACCTTGGTGCCCGAAAGTGATTTTGTTTTATATCATGAAACAACGACGGGTCCGTTCAATAAGGCTGATACTGTTTTTGCTCCTTGGTCTCCGATAGAAGATGATGTGGATGGAAGAAAACTATTTAAGTCCTTTGTTACAAATGCTTTAAATTTTTGATTGAGGTTCGTTCTTATGCCGCTAAATTTCTATACACGCACGACATGTAGATTGTGTAATAGTACAGGATTATTGTGTGTTTTATCGCTTAAGTCAACGCCACTTGAGGATGATTATTTGCCTAAAATCAGGGCTGCTCAGTCTCTTCAAAAATTTCCGCTGAAAGTCATGTTGTGTCAAGAATGCGGAAATGCCCAATTATCAAACGTTATCATGCCGGAGTCTATTTATGATAATCACTATATTTATCAAACCTCGTCATCTCCAGGTTTAAAAGAGCACTTCGAGAAAGTTTGCAAGCATTTGATTGAAAAAACGCATTTACCTGCGAATAGCTGCGTTGTTGATATTGGTTGTAATGACGGCATTCTGTTAGAGCATTTTCGAAACATGAATATGCAAATTATTGGTGTTGAGCCATCCATAGTTGCTGAAATAGCGAAAAAGAAAAATTTGCAAATTTATCAATCCTTTTTTGATGCCAATACTGCACAAAGTATTTTAAGTGAACATGGGAAAATATCGCTCATTACTGCTAGTAATGTGGTTGCAAATATCGATGATCTCGATCGGTTTATTGAAACGGTTAAAATATTGATGGGACGCAATAGCGTTTTTGTTATCGAAACTGGATATTGGGGGTCATTGGTTAAAAATTCTGTTTTTGATTTTATTTACCATGAACATCTTAATTATTTTACCATCAAGTCATTATCGATTTTTTTCAAAAAGCATGATATGCATTTATTCGACGTTGAATTGGTCGAAACCAAAGGGGGGTCGGCCAGAATGTATGTGCAATTAAACCATGGAAATCATAATGAATTTTCCTCGGTTTCTGAATTTATAAAAACTGAAGAAAATGATGAGTTATTTCAGATTGAAACTTATGAAAGATTTTATAACAGACTTGAAACTGCAAAAACAAAATGTCATCAATTGCTAGACAATCTGGGTGCTCAAAAAGAAGTGATCGCGGGTTATGGTGCATCTACTTCTGTGACGACTTTGTTGCACTTATTTGAGCTTGGCGATCGAATACATTTTTTGGTCGATGATAATCCGCTCAAGCATAATACGGTGAGTCCTGGCTACCATTTACCCGTTTATCCATCAACAGCATTGTGCGAGTATTCAATAAAATATGCATTGATATTACCTTGGAGATTTTCTGAAAGCATTGTCAGCAGAAATAGAGTTTTTATGGAAAATGGTGGGCGTTTTCTTGAGGTTTATCCAGAACCTTCTTTGGTGAAGACGCAGCATTTTGTGGCTTCTGTTTCCTAAGTGATTTAAATTGATATTCAGAGATTCAATGGAAGATACATTTTTCAAAAAAATAGCAAGACGAATCCTGCTGGTGACATTTGTTCTTCCATTATTGCTTGTAATGAAACTCATCGCCGTTTTTTATCCTTACCAATTTGTTTTGCTTGGTTCCAGAAGAATCGGGCATTTGGCGGTTGAATCGGAGCTACTGTTGCGCCGCCAATACAAAAAATCGCGCGGCACACCCAGTTATATTTATGTCGAAAACCCTCGCGTACAAATTTCAAATGTTTATTTGTATCAATTGGTAAAAAAGCATTTTTCCATTATTCGATCATATTACTTTTTTAATTTTATTCAAAAGTATCGTTATCACTCTTTAATTAAACTATTTAATTTATTTTTTATTTTTCCAGATTGCTATGATTCATTGGTTGAATTTGCCGAAGAGGGTTATGCGCCTGTGCAACTTCAAATACCAAAATCTGATATTGCATCCGGAAGAGAAATAGTGCGCGATAAGTTTGAGGTTGATGTTGAGACTGATAAAATTATTTGCATTTTTGCACGGGATAGCCAATATTTATCGGAAACATTTCCTGGTGTGAATTATTCGCACCATGATTATCGAGATGTGGATATTCAAACTTTTATAAAAACAATTGATTATTTGACAAATAAGGGATACAAAGTTTTTCGCATGGGCAAGATAATGAAAAATCCCGTGGAATATCAACACCCTAATTTTTTTGATTATGCATTTTCGGAACATCGTTCAGATTTTTTGGATGTTTTTTTATTTCATCAATGTTATCTTACGATCGGTACAACTTGTGGTCTTGTTGATTTGACTACGATTTTTAACAGACCCAATTTAATTATTGGATTTGCACCACCGTTTGATGCACCCACTGGATATAATGCGTTGCATATTCCCAAAAAAGTTTGTTACAGCGACACCCAAGAAGAAATCTCTATTGATAAGTTGTACGATATATTTTTAGATTTAGAAAAGAAATATCAATTTACGTATTTTGATATGAAGCGTTTTAATTTTTCTTATGTTGAAAATACGTCAGAGGAAATTTTCTTGGCAACCGTGGAGATGTTAACAAGATTAGAGGGGCGGTGGCATTCCACTCAAGAAGATCAATCCTTAGAAGCATGTTATTTACGTTATTGGGAGCGAGTACGTAGAGATGCTTTTTTGAAGCCATCGATTGCAACATCGTTTCTTAAAATAAATAAACATTTGTTTAATTGAAATGAAATCCGGTCTTATTTAAATGAGAGAGTGACTTAATGAAAGCCGCTGTATTAGTAGAATCTGGAAAACCATTAGAAATTGTCGAGCTAAAACTTCCGGAGCAATTAGAGGCGGGGCAAGTATTAGTAAAGGTGCATTATAGTGGTATTTGTGGATCACAGATCAACGAAATTGCTGCAAAAAAAGGAGAAGATAAATATCTTCCGCATCTATTAGGCCACGAAGGCGTGGGTGTTGTTTTGGAAACAGGACCTGGTGTGACTCAAGTCAAAAAAAATGATCGTGTAGTGATGCATTGGCGTGTCAATGAAAAAGGAATGCAATCTCAGCCGCCAAAATATTGGTGGGACAAGAAACAAGTTAATGCGGGCTGGGTGACTACGTTCAATGAAAAAGCCATTGTTTCTGAAAATCGTTTAACGGTCATTGATGATGATATTGATGCGCGTTTAGCGCCATTGTTTGGTTGCGCAATCACAACGGGCTTAGGTGTTGTGAACAATGATGCTGAGATTAAATTAGGGCAATCCGTTATTGTGTTTGGATTGGGCGGTATTGGTTTGAATATTGTTCAAGGCGCTGATTTAGTTTCTGCACACCCGATTATTGGTGTTGATTTGGTTGCTGAAAAAATTTCTTTGGCCAAGAAATTCGGATTAACGCACGGTATTTTGGCAAGTTCTGCAACACTGCGCCAAGATTTGAGTCAAATTGTTGGTGTCAATGGGGCAGACGTGGTCATTGATACTACGGGAAATTGTCGGGTCATTGAAATGGCCTACGAGCTCACACAACCAAAAGGAAAAACGATTTTGGTGGGTGTGCCAAAAGAAAATGAGTTGATTTCCATATATTCGCTCCCATTGCATTTTAATAAGATACTCAAAGGATCGCATGGAGGTCAGTCTGTACCTGATCGCGATATTCCGCGTTATATGAAACTTTGGCGAGCAGGAAAATTAAAATTGGGTGGCTTGGTGTCGCATGAATATCCGCTTATAAAAATAAACGAAGCGATCGATGCGATAAAACAAGGCATTCCAGGACGTGTTGTGATTAATATGGGCGATTTATGAAACTTGGGATTGATCTTGATCATACGATTATTAATTATCATGATGTATTTTTGAGAACAGCGAAGCAAAAAGGTTTGGTGCCGGATGTTTTTAGTGGCGACAAAGATGATATAAAAAAACATATTCAATCACGTTACACTGAGAAAGATTGGATGTCGTTACAAGGATGCGTGTATGGCGATGGCATACGTCAAGCAAAGTTAATGCCTTACATTGCTGAGTTTTTGCAATTTTGCCGTCAGTTGTCTATTCCATTTGTGATTATCAGTCATAAAACAAAATATGGGCATTTTGATGCAAATAAAATAGATTTGCGAAACACGGCTCGTGGTTGGCTTGCGGAACAGCAATTTTTCGATCCAAAATTTCTTGGCCTACAAGATGATGAATTGTTTTTTACTGAAACACGTGGTGAAAAATTAGCAATGATCAGGAAACAACAATGTACCCTCTTTATCGATGACCTACTAGATTTGTTGTTAGAACCCGAATTTCCGGCTAATATTCATCGTGTCTGGTATGCTTATGGCAAAAAAAGTATTGAAAGCATACCTCATGATATTTCCGTCATTGATGATTGGCGGCAAGCAATTGGAATGCTAAAAAGCGTTATATGTCTAAATTAAATAGTGCGATGACGGATTTTATTGCAGAGGCATTATTGCAACGGCCAAAATCAATCACACAAATACTTGGTGGCGGGAATAATCAAGTGTATCGTGTTTCTCTTGAAAGCGGAGAGCACTATGCTCTGAAATCCTATCATGTTGATCAATACGAAAAAGATTTATTCCGTATGAGACGAGAATTGGATAGTTTTTCATTTTTGTATCAATGCGATGAAAAACAGATTCCGCAGGTAGTCGCTTTCGATCATAAACAGTTGCTTGCGCTGTATAGCTGGATTGATGGAAATCCCATCACTGAGATTACCCATCATGATATTTTGGTTTCTGTAGATTTTATTTCACGTTTAAAACAGTATTCGAAAAAAAATGAAGCCAAAAAAATGTTGCTGGCCAGTGATCATGCGCTATCCATAGAAAATGTTTTTTCTCAAATTGATAGACGAATTCATTTCTTTGAAAAAGACGCCGCTGATCATATGACGCTCCAGGGATTTTTGAAAAAAAAGTTTAAACCTCTGTATCATAAAGTGCGCGGGCAGTTTTATCAAAAAAATGTTTTAGGATGGGAATCACTACCGCTTGAAAAAGCAATCCTAAGTCCTTCTGATTTCGGTTGCCATAACATGCTTAAAAATGAAAACAACGCAATTTTTTTTATTGATTTTGAATATTTTGGATGGGAAGATCCGGCCGCATTATTGGCGCATTTTTTATTACATCCCAGCATGCAATTATCTGAAAAAAATCGTGCGTTGTTTTATGAAAAATTGTCATCATTATATTCTGAAGACCCCCTGTTTCAAAAACGTTTTCACACCCTTTTTTATTTACTTGGCTTCGCGTGGGTTTTGATTATTTTAAATGAATTTTTGCCATACAAACAAAAACATCGTTTGTCGGCTGGGCGGTTCAGTAGAGAAGACATCGCGCATATTCAGACCACACAATTAAAAAAAGCAACTCAGAGATTTGAACAACTTGAAAAAATGGAGCAATCGGCTTACTTAGAAAACCGTATGAAGCAAGGATCTTTATGTTAACGGCTGCAGTATGGCATAAAAAAGCACTAAACATGACATTAGATTTGCGCTCCATGCAATTGCGCGCATTAGTTTTCCGCGCTTTTTTAAGCAGTAAACGCGGTCATATTGGCTCCGCGCTTTCGTTGATTGAAATTTTACGAATTTTATATGATGAAATTTTGTGTTATCACTCGGATGATCCGTCATGGTGCGATCGTGATTATTGTATTCTCAGCAAAGGCCATGGTTGTTTGGCCTTATATGCGTTATTAGCCGACAAAGGGTTTTTTCCGTTAACAGAATTAGATACTTTTTGTAAAAAAACTTCATTATTGGGTGGGCATCCTGAGCCAAAAACACCCGGCGTTGAATGGCCAACCGGTTCTTTGGGACATGGATTATCTGTGGGTATTGGCATGGCAATTGCTGCAAGGATGCGAAAAAAAAATAACAGGGTGTTTGTTATCGTAGGTGATGGCGAGATCAATGAAGGCTCAATTTGGGAGGCGGCGCTGTCCGCTGCGAAACATAAATTGGATAATTTAATTGTCATCGTTGATTACAACCAGCTGCAATCTTATGGTTCTACGGAATCAGTTCTTAATTTGGAGCCCTTGGTTGATAAATGGGTAAGTTTTGGATTTTCAGTTTTTGAAACCAATGGACATGATTTGAATTTTTTGCGAGACACTTTTTTGGCTGCTGGTATGATGAACAATAAACCCAAAGCTATTATTTGCCATACTGTAAAGGGAAAAGGAATTGCAATTGCAGAAGATAATTTAATGTGGCATCACAAATCTAAGTTATCTGACAGCGAAATGCTTGCCGTTAGAGCAGCATTGGATATGGAGCAAGATTTGTGCGTGCAAAAAGTTTAGAGTGTGTTTATGAGCTGGCGAAACGCGATCCGCGTGTTGTGTATATTGGTTCTGACGTTGGTGTTGGAACATTAGATAATTTTAAAAAAGAAATGCCAGATCGTTTTTTTGTAGAAGGAATTTCTGAAGCACACGTGATTGGTATGGCCGCTGGATTGGCGAAAGCGGGGTATATTCCCTACGTCAATACGATTGCTACTTTTTTGACGCGACGCTGTTATGAGCAGATTGCAATTGATGTATGTTTACAAAATTTACCTGTGCGCTTAATCGCGAATGGCGGCGGGTTGGTTTATGCTCCCCTAGGTCCAACGCATATGGCAATCGAAGATATTGGTCTGATGCGTTTGTTGCCAAATATGCAAATTATTGCGCCTTGTGACGCGGCTGAACTAGAAAAAATAATGATGGAGTCTTTTGATGCTGCAAATCCTATGTATATCCGCATTGCAAAGGGAGATGAGCCTGAGATTTCTAATACGCATTCAGACAAGTTAAGAAAGTTTGGTAAGATTTTATTAATTACAACGGGCGTGATGGCGCATCAAGCATTAAAAGTGGTTGCATCGTTTGAGAAAGAAAATATTTCTTGTGGTTTTTTGCATTTGCCGATAATAAAACCCATTGATAAGAAACTTCTCATGTCTTACATTAAAAATGCCGAACTGATTGTTACTATCGAAGAGCATGTGAAAGAAGGCGGTTTAGGCAGTAGTATTTGCGAAATGGTTTCGGATTGTTTCGACGAAAATTTTCCAAAAGTCATCCGATTGGGGCTTCCAAGTAAATTTGTGGAATATTATGGTTCACAAGAAGAGTTATTCCACCACTACGAATTAGATGCATCGGGAATTGAGAAAGTTTTAGTAACATATCTTGCTGGAAAAGAAATTTTTCTTGGAGCATGACAAGGAGTGAGCATGGAACAAATATCGTGGTGGCGAATAAAATTTGGTGATGCTGAAATTGCAAAAATAACACAGGCGGTTCAGCGTGAACAAATTAGTCAAGGTCCGATAGCCGAAGAATTTGAATCAAAATTTGCAAGTATGTTGAAGGTGAAGCACGCCATCTCCACAACCAGTGGTTCAACAGCCTTGTATTTAACTTTGTTTGCAATGGGTGTTGGACCGGGTGATGAAGTCATCATTCCCGATAGAACATGGATTGCGACAGCGCATGCAGCGTATATGTTGGGTGCAAAAGTTGTTTTGGTAGATACCTTATCCAATACCCCGGTTATCAATGTAGATCATGTTGAGAAATGCATTACCAAGAAAACGAAAGTAATAATGCCGGTTCATGTTAATGGACGTGCTTGTGATTTAGAAAGATTAAAAGCGTTAGCGCAAAAACATAATATTAAAATTGTAGAAGATGCTGCACAAGCGATGTTTTCGAAATCGAATGGCTGTTATCTTGGCACAACCTCAGACGCAGGATGTTTTTCATTTGCAATGTCAAAATTGATTTCCACAGGCCAAGGTGGCATGGTGGTGACAAATGATAATACATTAGCAAAAAAATTAAAATTAATAAAAAATCATGGTGTGATTGATAATTTTACGGATACTTGGAATCAACCCGGAATTAATTTTAAATTTACGGATATTTTGGCATCGATTGGTTTGGTTCAATTGGACAGAGTTTCTAAACACATAGATCATATGATGGCGATATACGAAATGTATGAGCAGGGATTAAAAGATTGTCAGGGGATTAAGTTGTGCCCTGTTGCAGTTGATAAAGGTGAGCACCCTTTGTGGGTTGAGGCAACCTGTCAGGAACGTGATCGACTTATTTCATTTTTAAGAGAGCGCAATATTCAATCTAGGCCAAGTTCGCCGCCTCTGCATACTTCTGATTATTTTAAGAGCGATGGTGTATACCCAAATGCAACGTATTTTGCTCAAAAAAATTTAATTCTTCCTTGTGGTCCTGATCAGCCATTGGTTAATGTCGAAAAAGTTATATCTGCTGTTAAAGAACATGAGCTGTCACTATCCACAGTATAGATGGATGAAAATAAAAAACGAGTTGTGCGATGATGGACTTATTAACACACGTTGAAAATAAATTGATTGATTTTGATGATTTAAATAGTTTGCTAGAGGATAGACTGTCTCTAAAAATTGTGCAGTGTCATGGCGTTTTTGATTTATTGCATATTGGGCATATCAAGCATTTTCAAAGTGCAAAAAAGAAAGGTGATGTGCTTATTGTGACTATTACGCCAGATCGTTTTGTGAACAAAGGTCCTGGCAGACCTTTTTTTTCAGAAAAATTACGTGCTGAAGCTATTGCCGCTTTGGAATGCGTGGATTATGTAATTATTAATCATTGGCCAACCGCAGTTGAGGCGATTCAATTCATTAAGCCAACTTTTTATGTGAAAGGTGATGAATATCAGGATACGCAGAATGATATGACTGGAAAAATAGATGACGAAACGAAAGCGGTTTGTGCTGTTGGTGGTGAAATTATTTTCACTAGCGAACCTACTTTTAGCTCATCGACATTACTGAACCAGTTTTTTTCTTCTTTTTCACCCGTTGTGCAAAACTATTTAAGTGAATTTAAAAAACGATACCAGTTTCGGGATATTGCGCAGTATTTTGAACGCGCAATGACTCTGAAAGTGTTGTTAATTGGCGAGACGATTATTGATGATTATCGCTTTACCAGTGTGATTGGCAAAGCCGGAAAAGAACCAACATTGGTTGCAAAATTTAAATATCGGGAATTGTATGCCGGTGGGATTTTGGCAATCGCCAACCATTTAAGTGATTTTTGTGCGGAAGTGAACTGCATCACTTATCTGGGCGAAGAAAGAGAATATGAAAATATTATCAAAAACAGTTTAAAATATAACGTAAAACTCATACCTCTTTACAAAAAAAATTCCCCAACAATTGTGAAACGTCGTTACTTAGATGAATATTTGCGACAAAAATTATTTGAGGAATATGAAATCAATGACGATTTGATGGAAGGTGAACAGCACATCGAGTTGTTGGAAAAACTAAAAAATCAACTAAAACACCATGATCTTGCTATTGTGGCAGATTATGGGCATGGATTATTAAATCAAGATGCGATTGATAGTTTGGTTGATAACGCACCTTATTTGGCAGTCAACACACAGGCCAATGCAGGCAATCATGGTTTTCATTGTATTGCAAAATACAGAAAAGCTGACTATGTCTCACTGGCGTCGCGCGAATTGCAGCTCAATTATCGGCAAAAACATTTATCTGTATCACAGCAGCTTGAGCGGCTGATGAATGAACATGATTATTCGTGCGTCATGATTACAAGCGGGAAAGAAGGCGCGCATATTAATCGACGTGAAGAAGTAGGTGTTGTTGCTCCTGCTTTTTCTACCCAGGTTGTTGATCGCGTTGGCGCAGGTGATGCGGTTTTGGCGCTATCGACTTTGTTTGCTTATCAAAATGCACCGTTGGATTTGATTGGATTTATTGGGAATATCGCAGGTGCGGAGGCAGTCAATACCATGGGAAACAAAAGCGCGATCACTAAAGTTAGTTTTTTAAAACATATTTCTCATTTAATGAAATAGAAATTTTTATTCAGAAAGATCATTTTGTTGTTTTTGATTATTGAGGAAATTGCGCATGCATATCCCATTTAATAAACCACACATGACTGGCAAGGAGCTTTGGTATATCAGTCAGGCGCATCACAATGGACAGTTATCGGGCGATGGCCCATTTACAAAAAAATGTCATGATTGGCTTGAGCGGCAGACCGGATGTTGCAAGGCTTTATTAACACATTCCTGCACGGCTGCATTGGAAATGGCTGCCATTTTGGCGGATGTTAAATATGGCGATGAAATTATTATGCCGTCATATACTTTTGTGTCTACAGCCAATGCATTTGTTTTGCGTGGCGGAGTTCCGGTTTTTGTAGATATACGAAAAGATACTCTCAATATTGATGAGACAAAAATTGAGATGGCCATCACCGATAAAACGGTTGCCATTGTGGTTGTGCATTACGGTGGTGTTGGATGTGAAATGGAAATCATCATGGAAATTGCCAAACGCCATAATCTTCTGGTTATTGAGGATGCAGCGCAAGGTCTGATCGCGACCTACAAAAAAAAAGCGTTGGGTAGTATAGGTGATATCGGAACACTGAGTTTTCATGAAACGAAAAATATTACTGCGGGTGAAGGTGGGGCGCTCCTTATTAATTCAGAGCAGTTTGTTGAGCGTGCAGAGGTCATTCGAGAGAAAGGAACCAATCGTAGCAAATATTTTCGCGGGCTGATTGATAAATACACCTGGGTAGATATTGGGTCATCTTATCTTCCGGGAGAGTTAATTGGCGCTTTTCTTTACGCGCAATTGGAAGAAGCTAAAACAATTACTCAGCAGCGTTTGCAGCTTTGGGAAGAATACCATTTAAGTTTTGCCGATCTTGAGAAGCGTGGTTATTTTCGACGTCCTTTTATTTCGGAACATTGTCAGCATAACGCGCATATGTATTATATTTTGGTAGAAAATCTTGAGATCAGGACGTCACTTTTGCAATATCTAAAGGACAATGGTGTATGTGCAGTTTTTCACTATGTTCCACTCCACACATCGCCAGCAGGCAAGCGATACGGCCGCTCCGCTGGGGATATAACGGTTGTCGATTTTGTGAGTGATCGAATTTTGAGATTACCTTTATACGCAGATATGACATCGAAAGATGTGCAATACATTGCTGATTTAACGCACCAGTTTTTCTTAACCCTGAAGTTCAAGAAAAAAGAATTATGTGGAATAACAGATTAAAAAAATTAAGTGTTGGGTTTCCCTATTGCTTATTTATGTTTTTTGCCGTTTTGCTCATATTTTTTCGAATGCCTTGGATTGATGAATCGTGGTACGCTGGCCCTGCGATTACCTTTATGAGGGAAGGCTCTTTTTTAACTTTCGGTTGCGGTACGACTGTTCATGCATACGGTTTCGAGCCGTATGCGCTTCTAGAGGCAGCCTGGTATTCTCTAGGAAAGGTTAATTTAATCTGGATAAGATTCCTGAATGTTTTATTGGGATTATTTTTTTTATTGACAGTAGACCGCTGTCTCAAGTTTGCGGAAATATCATCGCAGACACGTACTATAGCGATAACTTTAGGCGGCATTAATTATTTCTTTTTGTATGCGGCGACTCAGAATCGTCCGGAAATAGCAGCACTGCTTGCCTCGGTTCTTGGTTTACTATTTTATTTAACCTGGAGAAATAATCCCAAAAATTATTGCTACTTGAGTTTTTCCAGTTTTTTGTTAATTGTTTCGACTGTATTTCATCTTCAGGCTGCTTTTACAGAATTATCGCTCTGGGTTACAACCTTGATTATTGACCGTAATCTCCTCAAGAAAAAACAAATTTTAGCCTTCTTTGCCCCATACGTGATATGTGCTGTACTGATGGGTGTTTATTTATATCCACATTGGAAGGATTTTATTAATTATTTATATGGCACCTTTGTTTCTAATAAAATGTTAGGACATAGTGGCGGCATGTTTTCTGCGCTATCTCAGTATTGGAATAATCATGAATTCGTTAACTTATTGGTTGCTCTTGTTTTAATTGCATCGCCCATTTTAGGAATGAGCGCATTTAATAAAAAAAGTAATAAAAAATCTAGACTCATTCTTTTTATTTTTGCGAGTGGTGGGTATATTTCCTGGCTAGGGACTACTACACATATCAATGACTACCATGCATGCTGGTTATCGCTTTCATTAATTATTTCAATGGTGGGCGCTATAGAATGTCTGCGTAGTAATATCTTTTTGATCAAGGTTGGAATGATAGGTGTTATTTTTTTCCTATTAACACTAGGAGCTTGTTCTGTTTTTTTTGTTTTTAACAACGTGAAAATAGACCCGTATCGCAATATATATTATTCCGATCTTAATCATTTTTCATCCCGCTATAGATTGTTGCGATCCACAGTCGGTGGGGTACGAGATATCCAATGGTATTTCAAGTTTTCTACGAAAGTGTTGTGTCCGTCTGAGCCTGCTGCCTTTCCGGAGTATTACATTCTCAATAATGATGTCGCCAAAAATAACGAAAGTGCACTTGACGATGGTCATACCTATTTTTTACTTCAGAAAGGGCGCGGATTTTCAATTTATCAGCTAAGTAAAAAGAGGACTGAATAGAATATGTAAATTAGAGGTCCGGCTCCGATCCTGGTAAAAAAGGGTTAAATCTCCGTTTTGATCCTACTTTTCTTGCCCTGTAACAGTTCAGGCACACACGTCTGAATAACTAAAACGTTTTAGGAATAACGCTCCATTTTTGATTGTAAAACCGCATCCAATAAAATGCGGATTCAATAACGAGTTTTTATTATAAGCCAGTGGTTTTTTAGTTTCTAAATTGTACAATTCACCACCTGCACATCGTAATACGGCATGACCAGCCGCAATATCCCATTCACATGTTGGTCCCATTCTCGGATAAATATCGGCTTGACCCGTTGCAAGTAAGCAAATTTTAAGTGAACTTCCTTTGGAAATATGAACAATGGATCTTTCAAAAATTCCACTTAATTTTTCAACAAATGTATTTGTTTTTTCATCTGAATGAGAAGCTGATGTTACTACACGCAATGTCGAATCCGAGGTTTTCGCTTTTAGAAAAGGTAATTTTATAACATCTGTATCTTCTTTCTGATAATTTGCGCCAAATCCGATCGCGCCAAAATATAATTCACCTAGCACAGGCGCGTAAACAAGGCCCAATATAGGTTGCTCATTTTCTATCAATGCAATATTGACAGTAAATTCATCAGAACCTTTAATAAATTCTTTTGTCCCATCCAGCGGATCAACCAACCAAAACTGCTTCCAATTTTTTCGTTCAGCATAATCAATTTGATGTGTTTCTTCTGAAATAATGGGAATATCGCTTAACGCATTTAACCCAGAAACAATAATCTGATTAGCTGCCAAATCTGCTTGGGTTAATGGCGAGTCATCTGTTTTTGTGATTATGGATAAATTATTTTTTTTATAATAAACAAGCGTTGCATGCCCCGCTTGTTTAATTAAATCACACAGTTTCGGAAGCAAAATTTCAATATCATCAATCAGTTGCAATATATCCTCCACTACGTAAAGATTGAATAATTTTTTCTACAGCCATTTCTACACTGCATTGAGAGGTTTGAATTTCAATATCTGGATGCGTTGGTGCCTCATAAGGATCATCCACACCCGTAAAATTTTTAATGAGGCCTGCGTCTACCTTTTTATACAAGCCCTTTGGATCTCGTGAACGACATACTGATAACGAGGTATTGATATAAATCTCAAAAAACCCACCATGAGAATTAATCATCTTGCGTGCATCAAGACGCGCATCCGCGTACGGCGCGATTGGTGCACAGATAGCAATGCCATTATGTCGTGTAATTTCGCTCGCAACATAAGCGATTCGCTGAATATTTAAATTACGATCTTCTTTTGAAAAACCAAGTTTGCTAGATAACAAGGTTCGAACAATATCGCCATCCAATAAAGTAATCACACGATCAGAACAACATTCATGCAAACGCTGCATTAATGCATTAGCTATTGTTGATTTGCCTGCGCCCGATAATCCCGTGAAAAACAAAGTAAAACCTTGTCTGCATTTAGGTTGATACACCTTTCTTAATTCGGCAATAACACCGGAAAAAGAAAACCACACAGGAATTTCATCGCCATCACGCAACATTTTTCGAAATTGTGTACCAGATATCTGAGCACTATCACAATCATCTGTAATTTTATCAACCGGCAAGTAGCGCTGATGTTTTTTATCATAAACCACTTCAGAAAAAGGCAACATTTTTATGCCAATTTCTGCTTGATACTGTCCCACCAATTCCTGCGCTGCATATGGATCGTAAAAAGGCTTTCCATTTTTATCAAAACCAGGTCCAGCATGATCACGCCCAACAATAAAATGCGTACAACCGTAATTTTTACGAATTAATGCATGCCACAATGCTTCTTTCGGACCACCCATACGCATCGCAAGTGGTAATAAACCCAAAACAGCATGATTTTTTGGATAAGCATCCAATACTTTTTCATAACATCGAATGCGCGTAAAATAATCGATATCGCCTGGCTTTGTTAAACCAACCGAAGGATGAATTAATAATTTTGCATTCTCATCACGCGTTGCCATCAATGTTAATTCAACATGTGCGCGATGCATGGGATTGCGTGTTTGAAAAGCAACTATTTTATCCCAACCATTTTCCTGAAATTGTTTTTTTAATTGCATTGGCGTTAATCGTAAATGCTTAAAATCATAGTGTTTTGGTAAGCAAATGGCTCTGAGTGAACCACCAATATAAACATCACCAGCCTTATTAAATAGATAGCTTACTGCGGGATGTGTCGTGTCTGTCGTACCAAAAACACACAATGCTTCTTGTTTCTTATCAGGAATCCATTTGTCACTGACCGATAAAGCAGCCAAGGCCGTTCCTTCTAGGTCACGCAATATAATATCTTGACCGACGTAAATATCAAGCGCCTGTAGCGAGGATACATCGAGCGTGATTGGCATTGGAAACACCAACCCATTGCTCAATCGCATGTTAGACAAAACAGACTCATAATCCACCTGAGACATAAAGCCAGATAGCGGTGAAAATCCACCGTTTAATATCAGCTCAAGATCACATAACTGTCTTTGTGTTAATGTAATTTCGACAAAATTAAGTGCTGTTTTTGTTGTTTTCTTTATATCATGTTTTAGATCAATTATTTCATCAAGCATTATCTTTCCTTGTATTGCTTAGAACGGTTCCGTCAAAACTCACCCACATTAAATTAAATTCCATTTATCCGCTAGTTTTTTAATTGGTGTCCCATCAACTCGACTTTGGCAGCTGTGACGCACCAGTTTTCAGCCCTTTATAAATCAATCGGCGTAGAAAATTTATTTATATTTTCCAAAGATTTTTTAATGTAAATTTTGTTAGCAGCCACACCAGATCAGAATTAAAGGTGTGGCTGTAAATTATAAAATTATGTTAGCGCATTCCAGAAAAAACTGGATATGCTGCTTCAGATGGTTGTGGAAATACCGATTTTGTTACAGGCAACTGTTCCATTCCAGAAACAGTCAGAGGCTCGCCTTTTTCATTTAACACTGGTATGCGAACATCTGTATTCACAGTACCATCTTCTCGGACAGGAGAAGCATAAATTTCCTCAAAAGTGAATGGCTCGGGAGATTGAGCGTCTGTTGCTTCTGGTTCCGCAAAGGACCGACGTCCTCTGAAAGCAGATCCCAGTATAGATGATTGTCTCGAGTCACAACAAAGTGCGCAGGCAAAAATTCCACCAACAGCAGTACCTACTAATGCAACACCAACGACCAGTATTCCTGTACCTGCCGCAGCCGCTGCTGCTGTATAACCAATTTGTAATTTTGATAAGCCAAGCATTGCAGCACCTGTTGCACCGAAACCACCTGCTAAAACTGCGTCCGATATCAATGCGCCAGAAGTTAAGCCAATGGTAGAATTACGATCAGAGCCTTGACCAGTGCATGTCATCAAACCTGCAGCACAACATGCAATTGGTCCAGCTATTACTGCAGTTCCCACAGCGGTAGCTCCCGCAACCGTTACCATAGTTACAATTTGCGTTCCATTTGCTGTCCATCCTGCGGCATTTAAAATTGCTGCACCGAGAACGCCACCAGCAGTTGTTAGACCGGTTTCTACCCCTGTCGCAAATATCGAGACAGTTCCAAAAAGACAACATCTAGAAAATAAAGATTCACGTGACATTAAGGCAATCTCCAAATTAAATTATAAAAACCGATGAATACGAATCAGTAGCGAAACGCCGCGTATGCTATCATGCTCACTATTAAAATGGAACGACATTAAAATGTACTTTTTACCGCTATTTAATAGTGATTTGGTTTTGCCCTGAAAATCCTGAAAAATATTCCAAATAATCTGTCGTTCTTTCTATAGATATGTTATAAACAGAACAACAGAAGTATCCCCTGTTGTTCTACCGATAGGTATTTTATAGGTAGAACAATAGATTTCATGCCCATTTTTGATAGGAAATAAGAATGCGAATTATTTGTCGTCAAGCAGAAATGAAAAAATTAGAAGACATGTTTTTATCTAAAAAACCACAGTTTTTAGCGGTTTACGGTAGAAGACGAATCGGTAAAACATTTTTAATTCGTTCCTTTTTTGAGAAAAGAAAATGCTTATTTTTTAGCGCAACCGGTATTAAAGAGGGTTCTTATCGAGATCAACTCAGCCATTTTGCAGAGAGAATTGGTGAGGTATTTTTAGGGGGGATTGTTCCGGCAGTTCCAACCAACTGGGACAAAGCTTTTAAGCAGTTAAACGACGCTATCAACCACAGTGACAAAAATAAAAAGATTATTATTTTTCTGGATGAAATACCTTGGATGGCAACAAAAAAATCCAAACTATTGCAAACGCTTGATTACTATTGGAATCAGTATTGGTCACGAAACGGGTGCATTAAACTCATTATTTGTGGTTCATCCGCATCATGGATAATTGATAAAATTATTAATAATAAAGGCGGCCTACACAACAGAGTTACAGACACTATTTATTTGCAACCATTTAATCTGCTAGAAACAGAAAAATATTTATTGTCAAATCACGTTAAATTAAATCGAAAGCAACTCACTGATATTTATATGATGATGGGCGGCGTGCCATTTTATTTAAGCAAAATTAAACCAGGATGCTCATCGATTGAAATGGTAGAAAACCTTGTGTTTACTGAAAATTCTTTTTTTATAAAAGAATTTGATAATTTATTTTCATCATTGTTTGAAGATAGTGGGGCGCACATTGAAATAATCAAAACTATTGCTCAATCTCGAGAAGGTATAGGACAGGAAGCCTTGTTTAAAAAACTTAAAAAAACATCCAAGGGTCACTCTGGCGTTACGCGACTAAAAGCGCTGGAAGAGGCGGGATTTATTTTGAGTTTTACGCCACATTTTCACAAAAAACGCGGTGTTTATTATCGGATTACCGATGAATATACGTTATTTTATTTGCATTGGATTGAACCTCTAAAGCGATCACAAATGAGTCGCGCTTTAGAAAAAGGTTATTGGAAAACGATGACTCAAACACCACAATGGTATTCATGGTCAGGTTACGCGTTTGAATCAATTTGCTATCAGCATTTAAATCAAATTCGCCGATCTCTTAATCTACCGGCAACTGCAATACCCAATTCTTGGAGACATGCACCTATTAAAAATGAATCAGAAAAAGGCGCACAAATTGATTTACTGTTTGATCGCAAAGACAATTCGATCACGCTATGCGAAATTAAATATACCGATAAACCATTTGTAATAACAAAAGAGCACATGCAAAAACTAAATCAAAAAGCCGACGTTTTTAAAAAAATAACCGATACCAAAAAACAAATATTTATTTCAATCATTTCAGCCAGTGGAATGAAATCAAACCAATATTCTCATGAACACATTTCCAGTGTTGTAACGTTAGATGATTTATTT
>JABDDU010000012.1 GCA_013287435.1 Verrucomicrobiota bacterium | reverse complement strand
ATTTTATCAATCACCGGTTTCGGCAATTCTTTTTTCCAGGTATGATTCGCAGCCTTTTGGATAAAATCAACATAACAGGCTTCACTGATTCGATTTAATTTCATGTCATCACACAAATGATAAAGTGGGCGATTTTTATTTTTAAACATTTCTTCCAATAGCGTTCTATTGCTGCCCGAAAAAATATAAAAAATATTTTTGCTACGTTCAACAGCGTGTCGAATACTGGCTTCTAGCGAATGCGAATCCGACAACTCCGCAATTTGTTGAAACTCATCCATCACAAAAATAAAAGATTGATTCAATTCAGTAGCAGCAGCGTCTAAATTCATCAACGCTCTCATGATCGTTTCTTCATGCGTTTTTTCATCAGGTTTTAAAACAATTTTTTGACCCAAGGCAGACAATTCAATGACAGGATTCATATTGGCAAAATGCCCCATTAATTTTTGCAATGGTTTTTTGAGGGTTGGGGTAATGAAATCCAATAACTGTGTCACGCCATCGAGAATAGCGTTTTTAACATATTTGCTGGAAGTGGCTGGTAATAAATCGATAGCTGCAAAAGGTATTTTTTGCTCCTGTGTAAACTGCGCAATTAAACTACTTTTTCCATAACGACGCGGCGACATTAACACCACATGTGCGTTTTGTTCTAATCGACGCTTCAGATAGTTTCGCTCATCTTCCCTATCACAAAATGCCATGCCGCTGACAATGCCGGTGGGGAAAAGCGTTCGCTTCATGTTCATGTGTGTGCCCGTATTGTTCGCAATAGATTGTCAAAAAGCACATGATATCAAGAAATAGCGTGATACGCAACTTGCGTTATACGGGTTGCGTTATACGGGTTGCGTTATACCGCTTTGTACGGAAAGTATCTTGGCTCCCACTTTTGCTCCGCCAATATTTTTTTAAAATCCACTGAGTCATCCACGCGAGACAATCCCTGTTTTCTCGCCGTTTCCGCAACGGCTAATGCAATGCTATCAGCCACATCAGCGGCCGTTGCAATATCAGGCAATAACGGTGCGCGGGGATCTTGTCGTGCAGGCGATGCTAAGCTTAAGGCGTTACAGGCTGCATAAATCATTTCATCGGAAACCCGTTTTGCTTTTGATGCAATAATGCCACGACCTAATCCCGGAAACACAAAAGCATTATTACTTTGTGAAACGGGATACATTTTTCCTTTGAAATTCACAGGTTCAAATGGCGAGCCTAACGCCATTAATACGTTGCCATCTGTCCAATACATTAAATCACTGGCCGTTGCCTCACAGTGATTGGTTGGATTCGACAACGGCAAAATAATCGGACGATCGCAGTGGGCAGCCATGTCTTTCACAATCGATTCCGTAAAGGCACCGTGTACCGTTGAACAACCCACTAAAATCGTCGGATGAATATGATGAACCACTTCGGCTAACGTAATATTATTTTTATTCGCTACTGTCCAATTTAAAATGTCACTGGCATCACGCGCATAAGGCGCTTGAAAAGACTGCAAATCAGCGGAATTTTTCAACAATAATCCGTGTCGATCAATCAACCAAAAATTTTTGCGCGCATCTGATTCTGATAATCCTGCTGCGATCATGGCTTGGCAAAATTGATCGGCAATACCACAACCCGCTGTTCCCGCACCAAAAAATACGACACGTTGATTGCTAATATTTTCTTTTTTTGCTATTAATCCCGATAAAACGCAAGCCAAAGCGGTCGCACCGGTTCCTTGCATGTCATCATTAAAGGTTGCTATTTCATTGCGATAACGCTCTAAATTTTTACGCGCATTGTCACGACCAAAATCTTCCCAATGCAAATAAACTTCGGGAAATTTTTTTTGTACGGCTTTAACGAATTTATCGATAAAATCATCGTAGGTTTTTCCGGTGATGCGTTCGTGTCGCCAACCCAAATATTCGGGATCTTTTAATAATTTTTCGTTATTCGTGCCAGTATCTAATTGAATCGGTAAAACACGATTCGGATGCAATCCACTGCACGCGGTATACACCATTAATTTTCCAATACAAATATGCATGCCGCCAACGCCCCAATCGCCAATTCCCAAAACACCTTCGCCATCGGTGACTAAAATTAAATCGATATCGGCATTCATGCGTTGATCTAATATGTTGTCAATATCATCAATGTCGGGGTAAGCAATAAATAAACCGCGCGAACGACGCAGCTCTAAACTAAATGTTTCTACCGCTTCCGCAACGGTGGGTGTATACACAATCGGTAACATTTCTTTTAAATGTTTTTTCAGTACCGCATAAAATAAAATTTCATTATTATCGTGCAATGCATTTAAAAAAATATTTTTTTGCAAATCAGTATGTTTTTCTGAATATTGCAAATAGCTGCGTTTGACTTGTTCTTCTAATGTTTCAACACGATTCGGCAAGCGGCCATTCAGTTTTAATGCTTTGCGTTCTTCTTCGGTAAATGCTGATCCTTTGTTTAATTTTGGATCTCGCAATAATTGATAACTGCGTAACTTAACGGGAATGTATGGATTGCCGTTTTCGTCAAATGCGCTTTCGTGTTTTTGCATGGTAAATTCCTAACGCTGTTTTCTTTAATATACCTAAGTATATTTGGTTTCTTGTATAAATGGGTATAATTGGTTATATAACGAATTTAGTCCGTACATCACAACGACATCGCCTGTATCGGATCCAATTTCGAAGCACGCCATGCTGGATAAAAACCAGAGATAATACCCACCAAAACAGAAACAGCGAAACCTAAAACGACTGGTAATACATAAAAATAAAATTCCCACTGTGAAAATAGTGCGATGAGATAGGATGCAAAAACACCTATGGCAACACCTAAAGCTCCACCAAAAATCGTCAACAGGATAGATTCAATTAAAAACATACGCAAAATATCCAACTGTCGCGCACCAATGGCCATACGAATACCAATTTCGCGACGTCGTTCAACGACGGAAACCAACATAATATTCATCACGCCGATACCACCGACAATTAATGAAATGCTGCCGATCGCAATCAATAATAAGGTCGAGGATTCGCGTTGTTTAGCGATCAAATCAATTAATTGTTTGGGGCTATTAAAATCAACTTTTTTCTTCGGCAACAACTGTTGCATCGCAGCCGTCAACTGTGTTTTCACCTGATCAATATCAGGATGACGAATCAATCGAAGTAAAATATTATCAATGTGTGTATTTTTGCTGAGAAAATAGGATGTTTTTAACGGAATAATAATGCCGCTGTTAATATCGGCAGAAACAATATAATTTTCTGGCCACTTTTTTAAAATACCAACCACCGTAAAAATTTCCTTACCCAAACGAATTTGATTACCCAAAGGATCTGCATAGGTTTTTTTTATTTTAGCCGCCAATGTCGAACCAATCACACAAAAAAAACTTTGTTTATCTAAATACGATATAAATCGACCGCGTTCTAATTCTAATTTTGCCACGGATTGAAATGATTCAGTGGCACCGATAATTTGCCCACCTAAATTGGTGCTACCAAAGTAGGCGGACTGAAAACCCACGGTATACGGCGCCACCGTCACCACTTGTGAAGACGCTCTTTTTAAGCGAGAAACATCGGATAATTGGAATTGTCTTGCTTGGTTATTGGTCTGCCCGTTCCCCTCATCTCGAATATAAACGGATATGATGTTAGTGCCCAATTTTTTAAATTGATTTAATATGTGCGCCGTTGCTAATTGGGTTGAAGAAATTAATGCGACAACAGAACAAGTGCCGACCAATACACCCAAAATAGCGAGAAAAGAGCGCAATTTTGCACTGAGTAAATTCAGAATGGCTTCTCGAAATGAGGAAATCAATTCCATAGCACCCCATCCCGTATATGAATCGCGCGCTGACATTGTGCGGCTAACTCAACTGAATGGGTAATAATCACAACCGTCGTTTTGGTTTCTTGCATACAACTTTTTAATAAATCCATAATTTGCTGGCTGGTTTGCGTATCTAACGCACCGGTCGGTTCATCGGCCATCACAATACTCGGCTTGCCAACCAGCGCGCGCGCAATGGCAACCCGTTGTTGTTGTCCACCCGATAATTCAGTGGGGCGATGATCACCAAACTTTTCCATGCCTACTGATTTCATCATCGTTAACGCGCGTTGCTTTATATCATAATGACTTATTTTTTCATCATGTCGATACGTTAATGGCAACATGACGTTTTCTAACGCACTTAATTTTGGCAATAAAAAATATTGTTGAAAAATAAATCCCAATCGTTGATTGCGCAAAGCAGCTAATTTATCGCCTGAAAATTGAGAAGTATTAATATTATCTAAGTAATATTGTCCACTCGTTGGTTTATCTAATAATCCTAAAATGTTCATTGTCGTCGATTTTCCAGAACCTGATGGGCCAACGATGGCAACCAATTCTCCAGTCTCAATCGTAAAACTAATGCCTTTGAGGGCTTCATAATCATTTCCGCCCATGCGATAGGTTTTTTTGATGTTTTCAAGTTTGATCATTATAAGGGCATCCAAATATCGCTTGTTCTGCTCGGGGTACCTCGCTTCACGCGCGGCTCCATCCACCTATTTTATTACAACCTTATCCCCTGCTTTAACACCACTAATAATCACCACATCAGTAGACGTTGTATTTCCCGTCACAACAGGCACTGATTTTTCTTTTCCCTGTGCATCTAAAATAGTAACTTCGCTTTCACCATTTTTTTCATCAACAGCGTTGAGCGGCAACATAATGTGCGGTGAAGATTTAAGATCGATTTCAAATTTAGCCGTCATTCCCACGCGAATTTTTTTCATGATCGTTGAATCAACATTCGGAATTTTGATGGCCACTGAAAACATACTTAAACCACTATTACCGGTTTGTTGATTCGCTTGTGATGACACTGACGATACCAATCCCTTTAGTGTAGCGCCCGGAAAAGCATCACCCGTCACACGCACTGGCATATTTTTGTGTATCAAATCAATATCCACTTCACTCACATCAAACGTGGCACTTAATCCCGATAAATCACCGATAGTCAGCAACAATTGTCCTTCTTTAACGGCGGCACCTTCATATAATTTTCCCGACGAAGAGGAGGATGACGACGATGAATCATCCGAATTTTTTCCAGATGGGAATAATGCGATGCCCGCCCCCGGTGCTGTAATTTCAATATGACGAAAATGGCGTTCCAAAATCGTATTCACTTTTTGCGTGTCTGCAATAGATAACGCTTCAATTTTTTGTGAATCAACATTAGCCGTATGTAACACTTTTTCTAATGCGTATTTAGCCTGTAAATAAGCTAATACCGTATTGTCATATTGTGTTTTTTCATTCATATATTCGTTTTTGGCAATCACGCCGGCAGTGTATAACGCTTGTGTGCCTTCTAAATTATTTTTTCCATTAATATACGCTTGTTTTTTTTGTAAAAAATCATTGACGGCTTTGCGATAACTGTCTGCCAATGGTTTTGAGTCAATGACCAATAATTTTCTTCCTGCTTCAATGCGTTCACCATACGTAAAATCCAACGTGGAAATATTTCCTGCAAATTGACTGACCACCGTTAACTTGGATATAGGCGCCAAGGTTCCTGTAAAATATAATTTTTGCACCGGCGTTTCTAATTTAGCAACAATGATTTGTTTTTGTTGCGGACTTTCTGATTTATCTTTTTTATCACAACCCGACAACCATAAAACAAAAGTCAGTATAAAAATAATGGTCTTGATATATTTTATTTGCATAATCTTAGTACCTAAGTTTTATATGCCAATGATCCAAAGTCGATGCCAGTGTTTGTCTGAGTGTCGTTACAGCATTTAAATAACTAATGTCAGTTCCAATTAACGCAATTTGTTGTGACACCAATTGGTCAAGCAACGTATTCACTTCAAAGACAGTTGATTTTCCATACTTTAATTTAAGTTTCGCATTTTTTAATGTCTGTTCCTGCAATTGTATCGCCAATTCTGACACTTTAATTTGTTGATATTGATTTTCAATCGTGTCCCATTGATCCCACACTTGACGAATTAAATCTTCTTTCTGTTGCTCTAAGGTTAATTTAGCATCTTCGATCGCAATTTTCGCACTCACGACCGCCTGTTTTGCTGAAACGTTATCGATAGGCACACTTAAGCTCAACTCCATATTGGGATTCGTTTGTGATTCCGTAAGATCGGTAATCGGCTGCCCCACTGCACTGCGCTGCGCACCCAATTCAACTTGACTCGTTAAATCCAACGTCCATTTTCTTGCATCTTCTGCGGTAATTAACGCACGCTTGGTAATTTCTAATTGAATTAATGCTTGTCGATAAGCAATATTATGTTTTAGCGCAATTCGAACGCAATCATTGCGACTGGGAATATGAACACCACTCACCGAAATATGACGATCAATCAATATTTTTGCGGAAGGAATCAGTCCTAATGAGGATAAAAAGTTTTGATACGCATCACGTAAGGCATCTTCTTGTTGCACGACGGACAGTCGTGTCGATTCCAAATTTTCTTGTTGTTGTAACAAATCACTGGGCGCCATGGTTCCCATTTTTACTTGTAGTTTGGATTGCAAGACCGTTTGTTCCTGACTCTTCAAGGTTTGCTTACTGGTATCCAAACTATTATACGCTTCAACCAAAGAACGATAGTTAGTAATGACATTAACGACGACCGTGATCACACTATTTTTAAAGTTTAACCGCGCAATTTTTTCAGTATCAAATGCATTTCGATAGGGCACTTGATTTACCTTCAGTCCAAATCCTTTTAAGAGATGTTGTGTCATTTTGATCGTGGTTTCGCCAGGTCCGCCCAGTAAATTATTGACATGCGCCACTGAAAAACTGGTTCCCGACGGCGCGTTCACCGCGATCCCACTGCCTGCAGACCAAACCGGCACTGCCTTATTTTGCACGGTTGATGTCAGTGTTAACGGACTCCATTGCACCCACGAAGGTTGCAATGACAATTCCAAACCAAATTTATCCAGGATTCGTTGCAATTCGCTGATTTTCACATTGGGATTACTACGAAGCGCCAAAGCAATAGCATCTCTCAAACTCAATCGTCTCGGATTTGCGGGCATTGCATCCGGCGCTGGCAACTCAAATACACCTTGCTCTATCACGGGTTCGTGAGGATGCGGATAAGATGCATCAGGATCTGCCTCAGCCAATCGTCTCAAGCGGTGCCCTTCAACAGCGTCACCTTGAATATGAATTTCTACTGCCGACCGTACCAATCCAGTTTGTGAAGCGGCTGGCGGGGGCAATTCCACAGATGCGTATCCATTTGCAAAAAATGCCGCTAGCGCTAAAAGCGTGATGAATATAACGTATCGCATCTGATTGCTTTTTCCCCAAAATTACGCCATTCTCAACTTTTTTATGTACGTGACAGGAGACTTGCTTACGCGCGTGGCTCCTTTCACGTTCAGTTAATTAAATTGAGAATGGCGTCAAAATTAATCTATATCAGTCTACCTGAAGGCTTAGAGTTTTTATATCCGGGTTGAGGGTGAAAATGTGAAGCTGATCGTTGACGACAAGATTCCCTATATTGCCGATTTTTTCGGTCAGTACGGCGACATTGTTTATTTGCCTGGCGAAAAAATTTCGCATGCTGATTTACAAGATGCAGATATTTTACTGATCCGAACCGTAACGCAAATCAATGAAGCACTTTTAAAAAATACCTCGGTTCAATTTGTGGGAACAGTCACCACAGGCACTGATCATATTGATATCGATTGGTTGTCAAAAAATAATATAACCCTTGCGACTGCGGCGGGTGCCAACTCAGAAGCCGTTGCGGAATATGTGACGCGCTGCGTGGATGCATTAAAAATACCTCAACAAATCGTTGCGGGGATTATCGGTTGTGGACGCATTGGTCGAATCGTTGCAACACACTTTCAACGCAGGGGATGTGAAGTACTTTGTTATGATCCCTTGCTCACTGAACAATCGTCTTTTCATTTCACTTCATTAGAAAAATTAATCAGCGAATCTGATTTAATTTCTCTACACGTGCCGCTGACTAAAAATGGTTTATACCCCACTTTTCATTTACTCAATGAAAAATTAATAAAAAAAATGAAATCGAATATCATTTTATTAAATACTTCACGCGGCGCTGTGATCGATCAAGCAGCATTGTTGCAGGAAAATAATATGACATTATGTTTGGATGTTTGGGAAGATGAGCCACATATTTCGCTAGAATTACTGAATAAAGTAACGATCGGCACACCGCATATCGCTGGTTATAGTATTCAAGCAAAATATCACGCAACGAAAATGATTTATGATGCTGCCGCAACATTGTTTGGTTGGCCCGCCATTGCTATTCGCTCTCATTTTCAAAAAAACGATGCAATATATGATCCCATTGCACATACACAACAATTTCGCGCTGCATTTCAACAGTGCCAATCAAAAGAAGAGATTGAAAAAATATTTATACGTGAGCGAAAGAATTACCCACTACGTTGATGCGGGTGGCGGCAACAGGGTTGTTTGCGGTGGCGCTAATTGCACAGAAGATTTTGCTGCAATCGGTTGTCGCTGTTTCAATACATCATCATGAAACACAGGTTTCGTTGATTGCAGTAGCGTAGTTTTCAATTGATCCACACTGGCTCCATCATCCATTTTAATTTTTTCATTGGCATTATCACTTGGCACTGTTGCAACACTCGTTTGCTCTGGAAAACGCAGGGATTTACCCAACCAGTGATTAATTTGTTGCAAATCGGAAACACTTAACGTGCCCGCTGCTGCTTTTAATGCGATTAAATTATTGATATATGAATATTGATCCGTCGCGTATTGTTGTTGTGCTTGATATAACCTTGTCAACGCGCTCAACACATCCACCATCGTGCGCGTGCCTACTTTAAAACCCGCTTCTGTCGTTTGCACTGCGTTGTGCGCAGAAATAATGCTTTGTTTATCGGCTTTGATTTGACTGACATCTGACAACACGCTTAAAAAACTGGATCGCGCTGCATTCACCACTTGACGATGTGTTTGCTCAAGCAAACCCGATGCGGTCGCATAATTGTAACGGGCTTGTTTGGTCGAAGCGATAACCAATCCACCTTGAATGGGCGCATAGGAAAGATTTAATCCTAAACTCCCTGTATCGTTCGCTGTGTCTAGCGCATTATCCACCGTATGATTTTCACCATAACTGCCTTGCACACCGAGCGTAGGATAATCGCCCGCCGCCTGTTGCTTAATTGTTTCCATTGCAGCAATAACCGTATAATTTTGCGCTTTTAATAAATAATTTTGCTGATTGGCAATAGTCACCCAGCGATCAATGTTGTTGGGTTGTGGACTGATTAACGGTAAATGCTTACCCAATCCTTTCAAAGAAATATAATTTTGCCCAGTCAGTTGGCGCAACGCCTCTAACTGAATATTTAAATTATTTTGCGCAGCCACTTGCTGTGCAACCACCTGATCGTAGTTAGAGCGGGCATCATATTCATCCGTGATTGCAATCAATCCCACCTGAAATTGTTGTCGCGCTGTGACATATTGTTGCCATACAGCACGTTTATTAGCAATTTTATAACGCAACTGATCATACGCATTTAACACGTTAAAATAACCGGTTGCAGTTCGTTGCATTAATGATTGCTGCGCAGCCAAATAAGACGCAGTCGCTGCTTTTACTGTTGCATCAGCACCTCTGATTTGTGCCCATACCGGAAAATTAAAAATCGACTGCGAGGCATTTAATGTATAACCATACTGCCAAGAATAACTACTGACACCTGTATTCAGCAAAGAACTAGGATTGGTTTTTAAATAGTCACGCGTTGAATTGGCAGCGATCGACACCTGCGGCAAATAACCGGCTTCTGCAATAGGCAATCTCATTTTTTGTGATTGCCAGGTCGATTGCGCTTGCGCAAAGATAGGATCACTTCGCAATGCTTGACGATAGACTTGCATTAAATCAACTGCGTTGGCGGATGAAAATGCAAATCCAGTTGCGAGAAAACCGAGTATTTGCAGATATCGCTTCATGACACAGGACCTTTAGGAAAAATCTCATTATCCTGAATATAATTTGAAGAAGCAATCCGTGTTGTGGGTGATCAGTGATCAGTGATCAGTGTCGCGCCATTCATTAAATTAAAAATTCTTTCCGCGGCATCTAGTGTTTTCGTGATTTCATTGTCTCCATGCGCCAATGAAACAAATCCTGCTTCGTAGGCCGATGGTGCTAAATAAATTCCGGCGTCCAACATACCCTTAAAAAAAGCGTTAAAGTGCGATAAATTGCATTGCATCACATCTGCAAATCGCGATACTTTTTCAGCGGTTGTAAAAAAAAGCCCAAACATGCCGGTATGATGATTTTCAGTAAAAGGTATACCAGCCGCTAATGCGCGCGTCTTTAAGCCATCCATTAGTTTTTGTGTGGTTGCAGCTAATTGAGTATATTTTTCAGGGGTTAATTGCTGCATCGTTGCAAGACCGGCGGCCATCGCCAATGGATTTCCTGACAATGTGCCCGCTTGATAAACAGAACCCAGTGGCGATAAATGATCCATGATGTCAGCTCGTCCACCGATGGCGCCCACTGGCATTCCACCACCCATGATTTTTCCAAGTGTTGTTAAATCGGGTGTGACATTTACAAAACTTTGCGCGCCTTGAAAACCGACACGAAATCCTGTCATCACTTCGTCAAAAATTAATAAACTGCCATAATGATTACAGATATCCCGCAAACCCTGTAAAAATAGCGGTTTTGGTAACAACATATTCATATTGCCAGCGATGGGTTCCACAATAATGCATGCAATTTGATGGGAATATTTTTCAAATACACGCGTCACGGAATCAAGATCATTAAAATCAGCAATCAACGTATCTTGCGTTGAACCAACAGGCACGCCCGGCGAACTGGGTGCTCCAAACGTTAACGCACCCGAACCTGCTTTTACCAATAAACTATCGACATGTCCGTGATAACACCCTTCAAATTTTACTATTTTGTCACGACCGGTTGCGCCACGCGCCAAACGAATTGCGGTCATTGTCGCTTCCGTACCTGAATTCACCATACGTATTTTTTCAATCGAATTCACGCGTTCACAAATTATTTTTGCCAATGCAATTTCATGGTCACATGGCGCACCGAAACTTAATCCGTTTTTTGCTGCTTGAATCACCGCATCAATGACAAATGGATCAGCATGCCCCAAAATCATCGGTCCCCATGAACCGACATAATCAATTAATGCGTTGCCATCAGCATCGATTAAATAAGCACCTTTTGCTGAATGAATAAAACGGGGTTCACCACCCACCGCTTTAAATGCGCGGACAGGGGAATTGACGCCGCCAGGAATGTATTGTTGCGCTATTTGAAATAGTTCACTCGATTTTAAATTTTTACTCACGCTCACACTCACACTGATCACTATGACGGTTTCACTATGACCAAAATCACAATCGCAAATAAAAACACTGTCGGAACTTCATTAAAAAAACGAAAAAACGTCGATGAAAAACGATTTCTGTCGTATTTAAATTCTCGCAATACATAAAAACAAAACAAATGATAGAAACAAAGCAACAAAACCAGTATTAATTTTGCATGCATCCACAGTTGATGCGAATAATATTCCCAGTTCAATGTTAATAACCAAAAGCCAAAAATACCGGTTAAAATCGCAGCCGGCGTCATGATAATCCAAAATAATTTGCGTTCCATTATTTTAAATCGAGCCTGACTGATTTGATCAGTGCTCAACGCATGGTACATAAAAAGACGCGGCAAATAAAAAAGCCCTGAAAACCACGTAACCATAAAAATAACATGAAAAGCTAAGATCCATTGCATTATGAATATCCATTTTGTTTATGATGTTCAGAATGTACGGGATAAGCAATCATTGCTATCGTATGTTCCATGTGTTGCGGCTCATAAAGCGCAGGGATGTAGTAAAACAAGCACATCACACCAATAATGAAGCAAATTGTTCTCATAGCGGCACCCTAAAGCTCACGATTTTAGCATAAAATTGACAGTATTTTAAAATAAGACGATAATTTACGGATGTCAGCACCTATAGCATCCACAGAAAAATCATTAACCCCCTCGCTCATTTTCACCGATGCCGCAGCGAAAAAAGTGTTTTCGCTTATTGAAGAAGAAAATAACCCAAGCTTAAATCTTCGCGTATTTGTTCAAGGCGGCGGCTGCTCTGGTTTTCAGTATGGTTTTACCTTCGATCAAGAAATTAATGATGACGATTTTGTGGTTACCAAAAAAATGAATGGCGGCGATGACATCACCGTAAAATTACTCGTTGATCCCATGAGTTTTCAATATTTAAAAAATGCTGAAATTGATTATCGTGAAGACATCAACGGCGCACAATTTATTATTCGCAATCCGAATGCAAAAACAACGTGCGGCTGTGGCTCTTCATTTAGTGTCAACGACACTGATCACCAGTAGTTCCCGCTCAGCAGGTTGATTAACTTCACAAGGATGTTTCCATGTTCGGCAGTTTATACAACGAATTTGCTATTCTTCTTTTATTCGCTATTGTCTTCGGCTTTATCGCCATTCAATTATACCAACCACTCATTCTCGCTTTTATCGCCGTCGGTGTTGTTTTAGGTCCTAGCGCATTAGGATGGATTACGGCAACGAGCGAAATTGATTTACTTTCAAAAGTCGGCGTGACTTTACTGCTTTTTATTATCGGATTAAAACTCGATTTTAATGCCATTCGATCGCTTGGCATTATTTCGTTAGCGACAGGATTAGGCCAAGTTATTTTTACGTCATTTATTGGATATTGGATTGGCATATTATTAGGATTTAATCCAGTCACTGCCATTTATGTCGCTATCGCACTGACATTTTCTAGCACGATTATTATCGTAAAATTATTATCTGATAAAGATGAAATGGATTCATTGTATGGACGTATCGCGATTGGTTATTTGATCGTACAAGATATTATTGTAATTATTGCCATCATTATTTTATCGTCACTCGGCGTTGGCGAAAAAATGCATGCGCAATTGGGCATAGAAATATTTTCGCTTGCTGTCAAAGGAATTGGAATCCTAACACTCGTTGCGATACTCGCACGATTTGTGCTACCCAGTATTTTAAATAAAATCGCAAAATCCCGCGAATTATTAATCTTATTTGCAATCGCTTGGGCAGTTGCCTTGGCGGGCAGCGCTGATTTATTGGGATTGAGCAAAGAAGTCGGCGGATTTTTAGCGGGCGTTTCACTCGCATCAACACATTATCGCGATACGCTCACATCGCGTTTAGATACTTTGCGCAATTTTTTATTGTTATTTTTCTTCGTTAATTTAGGTGTTAAATTACAATTTAATGCATTATCTTCGCAAATTTTTCCTGCCATTGTATTGTCTCTTTTTGTATTAATTGTAAAACCGTTGATTATGATGATTATTATGGGACGCATGGGATATCGAAAAAGAACTGGATTTTTAACCGGATTAACGGCTGCGCAAATCAGCGAATTTTCATTAATTCTTGCAGCACTCGGTGAAACGTTGGGACATATTCAGTCATCTACTGTCGGATTGATCACACTGGTTGGTATTATTACTTTTGCATTATCAACTTATATGATCATGTATTCGCATGTTTTGTACGAATGGTTTAGCCCATGGCTTTCTATTTTTGAAAAAAAAATATTATCGCAAGCTGATGCGGATAATCTCAAACCAGAACCGGATTGTGATGTGATTATTTTCGGCATCGGTCGATATGGGCAAACCATTGCAAAACTGTTACGTCATGCAGGATTGTCTATTTTAGGCGTTGATTTTGATCCGCAAAAAATTCGTCATTGGAAAAAAAATAATTTAGAGGTGCGTTACGGTGACGCAGAAGATGCGGAATTTACAAAATCATTGCCACTACAAAAAGCAAAATGGATATTGAGCACCATTCCGCGACATGAAACCAATCAAATTTTAATTTCATCTGTCAAAGAAAATAGTTTCAAAGGAAAAATTGCGGTCAGTGTTTTTGATCCGATGGAAATTGCAGAAACACGAAAAATCGATGTGGATTTAATTCTATTACCCTATAAAGATGCTGCTTCAAAGGCAGCGCAACGGTTGGCGAAGTCTATTTTGGTTGGAAGTTAAATTGAAAAGTAACGTCTATTTTTTAAGGTATATATCAAACCGACTGCTTTTTCCTTTCAAAATTAAATCGGGTTTTTGATTGGTTAAAGTGGGCGCTAATTTGGAGCGTTTTACCACAACCCGTTTTTTCGCAATCAATAACGCAGCATTGAATAATTTTTCTGAATCCACATCATCACCCACGATTTCACGCAACACACGCATTTCTTTTTTGACCAAGGCAGATTTTGTTTTTTCAGGAAACATGGGGTCGATATAGATGATGTCGGGAGTGTGAGTGTGAGAAAGAGTATTGGTGATTGTTTCCAAATAGTGAATTGCGTCTGCATACACTAATTTCAAAGATAATTTTCGAAACCATTCTTCCTTGTTGGCTCGCAAAATTCCATCTTCCAATAACGCATAAATAATCGGCGAACGCTCGCACATCACGACATCGCAGCCCAGTGTTGCTAATACAAAGGCATCACGTCCTAATCCCGCTGTGACATCCAACACAGATAATTTTATTTTTGGTTTTATGCCAACCGCTTTGGCGATTAATTGATTTTTTCCACCACCGTATTTTTTGCGATGCGCTAATACACCTTGTAAAAAATCAACATAAATGGGACCGGGTGCATTGTTGTTTGTTAACTGAATGGATAAGCGATTGTTGGTTTTAGTTAGTTGATAACTCATCTTCAATCACATCCAAAAAATCCGACGCAATGGTTAAATTATATAAGCGATCTAATTCACGCGCACAAGTGGGACTGGTCACATTAATTTCCGTTAAATAATCGCCGATCACATCAAGTCCCACAAATAATAATTTTTTTTCTTTTAACACAGGACCCACTTGCTCGCAAATCCAACGATCGCGATCTGTTAATTCGCGTCCTTCACCTTCAGCGCCCGATGCTAAATTACCGCGGAAATCATCACTCGCTGGAACACGCGCCAGCGCATACGGAACCGGTTCACCATTAATCATCAAAATTCTTTTATCGCCCGATATAATTTCTGGAATAAATTGCTGCACCATCACTTTTTTTGCGCCACGGTGTGTGACCATTTCAATAATCACATGATGATTGGGATCGGTTGCTGATAATCGAAAAACCGATTGTCCGCCCATATTATCCAGTGGTTTTATCACGGCACATTCTACCGAATCCACAAAATCTAAAATTAAATCCGATTGTGACGTCACCAAAGTTTTCGGACAACAATGTGGAAACCATGCCGTAAATAATTTTTCATTCGCATCACGCAAACTGGACGGTTTATTTAATACTAATAATCCTTGCGATTCTGCTTGTTCTAGCAAATACGTTAAATAAATATAATCCATAGTCACCGGTGGATCTTTACGCATTAATAATGCATCCAAATCAACCAGTGGTTGCTCTACGCTATCGCCCAATTCATAGTAATGATTAGCATCGTCAAATACTTCAACGGATTGCATTCGCCCCCATGCAATGCCATCTTGCAGCCAAATATCTTCCGGCAAAATCATTTTATTTTCCCAGCCGCGAGCTTGTGATGCCAACAGCATAGAAAATGTCGTGTCTTTTTTAATATTTATTTTTTGGATTGAATCCATGAGAAAACCGATGTTCATACGATCGCTCCGATTTCCGTTCTGATGTCGAGCAAACCTTGTTGCTTTGTTTTAATTTCTCTACAAAACACCCTGTTTCGTTCGCTTTCGCTCACTACACATAGGTTTCTGAATAATGATTATTTGTTCGCTGCGCTCACACTATTTTCAATAGCCGCCGCAACCATCGCCAATCTTCCAACAACGCCATACGCATAAAATCGATTCACGTGTTCTTTAAATTCACATTGCGCATACGGTGGTAAATGACAATTTTTTGCAAAAGCGAGCGGCACAAAATCCATGCCAGGCGCATTTAAATTTTCATCAATGCCACGACTTTTATGAATGCGATAAAATCCGCCGACCACGTGTCGACCGATATGATACACAACGGGTTCCGCAACCGCATGATCATCACCCACGGTTTCAAACGTATAAACACCTTCTTGAATAATCACTTTGGTCACCGCACTACCGCCTTTCAGCGATGACATTTTCGTGCGTTGTTTGCGATTTAAATTGGCTAGTTCAGCGGGATCCCGAATCATCATGACTGCCATGCCATACGTTCCTTGATCCGCTTTGACGACGACAAACGGCGCTTGATCAATTTTATATTCCGTGTATTTTTTGCGAATTTTTTCAAATAAAGCGGTTGCATTTTCTGCTAAACAGACTTGATTATTCTGATTCGAAAAATCCACTTCACCGCAATGATCAAAATACGGATTAATTAACCATGGATCAATATCGATTGTTTTTGCAAATTCTTCGCAGACATTGTGATAAATACGAAAATGATCTGATTTCAAGCGAGTTGACCAACCTAATTTTAGTGCGGGCATAAACGCTTGTTTTGTATTTTTTAAAATAGTGGGAATTCCTGCAGAAAAATCATTATTTAAAATAATGCAACACGGAAAATAATCTTTCACGCCGACACGATCATTTTCGCGAATCAATGGCTCTAAAATAATCTCACGTCCAGATGGCAACATTTGTTTTAAAGGTTCTTTTAAATCTGAAATTAACGATGCTAATCGCACATCAAATCCCGCGCGTTTTAAAATTTCAGCGAGCATTGCCACATTTTCAAAATAAAAAATATTACGGGTATGGCTTTCTGGAATTAATAATAATCGCGTAGCACTCGCGCACTTTTCCGCCATCGTCGCTTGAACCGCCTGCACGCACAGTGCCATCATCTCTGGATTTAAATTATTAAATCCTGCGGGAAACAAATTCGTATCCACAGGCGCTAATTTAAAACCGGCATTACGTAAATCGACTGAACCATAAAATGGCGGCGGTGTTGATTGCCACTGCGATCGAAACCAACTTTCAATCTGTACCTGCGCACTTAAAAACTTTTTTTCAAGCTGTAATAAGGGGCCAGTGAGTGCCGTTTCTAAATGCGGAACTTCTACCATTGTTGTGTCCTGAATAAGGGCGATAATGCTACAATCTTATCCTAAAACTGAGATTGATCCCATGAAATTCAAAGGAAAAGTAATTGGTGCACTGATCGGGCTTCTATTTGCAGGACCCGTCGGGATGGCGCTTGGATTTATCACTGGCCATTTATTCGATCTCGGTTATTTTCAAACAATTTTTCAAGCGGCACAAGGTAATATTCACACCCAATCACAACAAATATTTTTTAATAATACTTTTAAAATCATGGGATATGTTGCCAAATCAGATGGCCGCGTTTCTGAAAAAGAAATTCAAATGGCGCGCTCGATTATGTCCAAAATGGGCTTAAATGAAGCGTTAAAGCAACAGGCCATGCATTTTTTTTCAGAAGGTAAAGAACCCTATTTTGATGTCGATCATGCACTGTTTGAATTACGTCAAGTGTGTCAAATTCAACCCGCCTTATTGCAAATATTTTTGGATATACAGTTGCAAATGGCATCGGCTGACGCGAATTTATCGGCAGCCAAAAAGGCGACGCTAGAGCATATTTGTTCAGAACTCGGTATTGCTGGCTATTCATTTAATCAATACGAAAATCAGTATCAACGGCAATACCGTGGTCAACAGCAACGTCCACACGCGCAATCAGATACCCTGTCATTGAGCGATGCCTATCAAATTTTAGGAATTGCTCAACACGCAACACCCGAAGAAATTAAAACAGCCTATCGTCGATTAATGAGTCAAAATCATCCGGATAAGTTAATTGCGAAAGGATTGCCGCCTGAAATGATCAAAGTCGCCACGCAAAAAACACAGCGCATTAAGCAGGCGTATGAGTTAATTAAGAAGGGGCGAGGTTTGTGGATTTGATGTCAGTAAAGGGTTCGCTATCTGTTTTGCCGGTCGATTCATTTTGTTCCGGTGCACCATTCGACACTTGATAAAATTGAGCGGGATTATTGCTTCGTTGTCTTCTCAATTCTTCAATCACCTCGTCCATTATGTTCGCAACATTACTTTCACTGAAAATATTGGTTAGGTTCTCGACCCCCATCTTGCAGTTATATCCTTTTTCGCTTACTGTCGCCAGTTGCTCTCGTAAAGCTATTAATCTTCTTAATTTTGAAAGATCGGCGGGGGCTGCTAGCGCCCCTAAACAAAGCGATAATGCTTTTATTTTCTCGCTATAAATACCTCTATCTTCACAATTAGTTGCTGCTTTTAAATCTTCTTCATATCGACGGTATAACTTGTTAACAGCATCTATCTTTTCTTGGATTCCCATCGCAAATTTCCTCCGTTCCGTGGGAAAAATTATTATTTTCGCGGAGAATAATTACCCAATAAGGGTTTTGTGTCTTTGGATGCTGTGTCAGATGCTGTGTCAGATCTAAATAATTTAGATATGTTTGATGGTTTAAACGTGAGACTCGGTAAAGATGGGAATGTTGCTGGTCTTTCTCCCTTCTGAGTATTTTGATCATTATTATTTAAAGGACTATAGTGACCTCTCTTGTCATCTAGATCAAATAAACCCGGCATTGCGATTTCTCCCTAAAATAATGTTCGTTGAGAATAACATAAAATCGATTATCCGCAATAGATTTTTATCACTGAAAATTTCGCAGAATTCCGGCATAATAGTGAAAACGTCGGAGCACTTATGTCTCAAAAAATCATTTTCGCTGCCTCAATCTTATCAGCAGATTTTGCCAATTTAGGGCGTGAATCGCGCGAGATTTTAAACGCCGGTGCCAATGCGATTCACTGTGATGTTATGGATCATCATTTTGTGCCGAACTTAACCTTTGGTGCACCTATTTGTTCTGCGCTACGAAATGATGGTATTACTGCAGAAATCGATGTGCACTTGATGGTAACCGATCCTGAAAAATATATTGAACCGTTTGCGAAAGCAGGAGCGAATCGCATCACCTTTCATCCCATTGTTGTGAAAGAGTCAGAAACGCTGTGCAAAAAAATTCACGATGCAGGTATGCAAGCCGGTATTGCTTTTAATCCCGACAAACCGATTGAAATTTCTGAAAAATTATTTTCTTGTATTGATATGATTTTAATTATGTCTGTTTTCGCTGGTTTTGGCGGACAAAAATTTATTCCAGATTCTATCGAAAAAATTCGTACAACCAAAAAATTAATTGAAGAACACAATCCAAAAATTTTATTGGGGATTGATGGCGGAATTAATGTTGATACTATTTGCGGTGTGGTTGATGCTGGTGCGAATTTTATTGTCA
The DNA here is from genome assembly GCA_013287435.1 of Verrucomicrobiota bacterium. GTDB lineage: Bacteria > Pseudomonadota > Gammaproteobacteria > Coxiellales > Coxiellaceae > 2-02-FULL-42-43. The sequence continues at coordinate 23,676 of JABDDU010000012.1, read as the reverse complement.
TGGGATCGGCTTTATTTGGCACGGATGATTATCTGGAACGCGTTAAAGTATTGCGAGAAAAAATAGCGCAATAATTATCGGTGTTTATTTCGATAGATATACAAGTCAATAGGTTCATCATGTTACTCGTGATCGACAACTACGATTCTTTTACATTTAATTTAGTGCACTATTTTCGTGCGTTAAATCATGACGTGTTGGTTTTTCGAAATGATGCAATCACATTATCTAAAATATCAAAATTAAATCCATCGCATATTATTATTTCGCCCGGTCCTGGAAGACCTGAAAACGCGGGAATTACCTTATCTTGTATAGAAAAATTTGCCGGAAAAATTCCTATCTTGGGCGTCTGTTTGGGACATCAAGCAATTGCACACCGTTTTGGCGCAAAAATTATTGGGGCGAAAAAAATTATGCATGGAAAAACATCGAATATTTATCACGATAACAAAGGTGTTTTTAAAAATATATCATGTCCATTTAAGGCAACGCGATATCATTCTTTGGTGATTGATCGCAGCACATTATCCGATGATTTTGACATTACCGCATGGACAGATGATCAAGAAATTATGGGCATTAAACATCGCCAATGGCTGATTGAAGGAGTACAATTTCACCCCGAGTCTATATTGACGGAACAGGGCATAAAATTACTAGAGAATTTTATATTGACTGGCAATAAGTAAAGTATGGGTAATGGCACACAACCAAAACTAACATGAAAAAATTACAGACTTTAGGCTTACATCATGTCGCGCTTAATGTATTTGATGTTACTGCCTGCACTCATTTTTATAAAAATATTTTTAATATGCGCATTGAATGGCAACCCGATCCCGATAATATTTATTTAACTTCGGGTACTGATAATTTAGCGCTGCATCGCGTAGAAAAATGCGAACGTCAACGCCCATCACAGCGATTAGATCATATTGGATTTTTTGTTGAATCACCGGAAGCGGTTGATGCTTGGTTTTTATTTTTAACAGACAATAACGTCACAATAATCAAAGAACCCAAAACCCATCGCGACGGTACACGCAGTTTGTATTGCGCTGATCCGGATGGTAATGTAGTTCAGGTTATTCACATACCTATAAAATCGGATTTTTGATGAGCAGACACAATACGACTCACGCACTAGATTACGATCGAATTAATCACCAATTAAGCGAATTATCAAGTGATGCGAAATCTTGTTTAAAAAGATTATGTGCATTAGACGATAAAATTAATAGGTCGGTCCATGGCAAAAAAAAATGTGCTCAAAGATCTGGTTCTGCTAATTTCTTTGCGATTAATACCAGATCAAAAGCATTGCCACCATCAGAATTAAAACCACCATGTTATCCTTAGGATCTTAAATGTGAATTAAGAGCTGAATTTTTTGCATCCGCTCGGAATGTTGTGGTTAGGATGGTTTTCAGGGAGACGCCGTGAATACATCCCTGTAGGCTTGCTTGGTGTGGCATCCATGCCACACACACTCCCCTCAAACCATCCGTAACCCCAACATTCACTCGCTACCGATAGTTTAGCTCTTAATTCGCATTTAAAAATAAAACACCTATCCCTCAAAAAAATATTTTTTAACACCCATCTCCCACGGATAAACCATTATAGTGTCAAATTTTTTCGAATAAGTATCTCGACTAAAACACACCGCTTCGCAATCGCCAAAATCATTGGATAATGATTTTAATGTGGATAAATGCCGTGCTTCAACATTGCCTGCACTTTTAATTTCAATCAATAAAATCTTTTTTCCGGGACGTTCAACCACCAAATCAATTTCCGCGCCATCTTTCGTTGATAAATAACTAAAACGATAATGACGATGACGATAACTCGCTAATTGTATACACTGATTAATAATAAAATGCTCAAAAACTTGGCCAAATTCATAGGTTTTTTCAGCTAAGGGTATTTCAATGAATCGCGCCAAAGTTCGCGTAACACCGGTATCAAAATAATAAAATTTCGGCTTTTTACTTAATCGTTTTCGAAACGAATGATCAAAAGGCTGAAGCATATAACCAATCAAAGTGTCTTCTAAAATAGAGAAATAATCTTGAACGGTATGATTATTAACGCCGACATCTCTGGCAATATTCGAGAAATTAATTATTTTGCCATTGGCCTGTGCAGCCACTTCTAAAAAATAACGAAACGGTTCTAATTCACGAACAAATTTTTCCGCCCACACTTCTTCTTTAAGATATAAATTCACATAGGCTTCTAAAAAAAGTTGCTTGTCATGATCTCTCGAAAATTCAAATGTTTTTGGCAACATACCATATTGCAACGCATGCAATAAATTAAATTGTTCTCCCACTTCTAAATAAGTCAGCGGATACAAATGATAAAGCAATGCTCTTCCCGCTAATAAATTCGCACCACCGTGTTTTAATTTTTTGGCGCTGGATCCGGTAAGAATAAATTTTTTATCGGTTGTTTCGATAAGATCGTGCACAATATCTAATAATTTGGGTAGTTTTTGAATTTCGTCTATCACGACATGCGTTTGTGTTTTTGGTAATGCATTGACAATCGCAGTTAATGTATCCGGATCGCGCGCAAAGCGATTTTCATCACTGGCTTTTAGCAAATTAATCGTCAAAGCGCCTTTGAGCCAGGGCAATGATTTCAATAAAGTCGTTTTTCCAGTTCCACGCGCTCCAAAAAGAAAAAAACTATTATTTTCAGTAAGTTGTATAAATCTATCAAACATTTTGTACGCCAATTTTTATATTATATGTAAAAATTGTACGCCATTTTTTAATTTTTGTACAGAAAATGGCGTTCAAAATAGCTAGATCCAATAGGCGATACTGGTCATCACTTTCGCATGTATTTGCATTAGTTTTTTAATCAGGAAAGGCAAATGATCAGCGCCCGCATCGACAGCGGCTTTTTCATGTTGCATTTCTTCGTCGCGCATTTGCATAACAATCGCACGGCTTTTTAAATCATTTGTAGACAATTTTTCTAAATGATTTTCCAAATGTTGAGCCACTTGAATTTCGGTCTCTGAAACAAAACCCAAACTCCAGCGATCACCTGCAAAGCCTGCAATAACGCCCAGAAAAAAAGAATTCATATAAAAAAATAAATTTAAATAACTGGTTTTTCCATGTAATTCATTTAATCGTTCTTTCGTCCAGGCCAAATGATCCGTTTCTTCGTCACAGGATTTTTCGAGCATGGCGCGTGTTTTTTCAAAATGACATGTCGATAATTGTCCGCGATATAATGCTTGCGCACACACCTCGCCCGTGTGATTGACGCGCATGCAGCCAATACTATTTTTTTTCTCTTCATTTGATAATTCTGTTTCGGATATTTTTTCTGCGGGATTTTTTCTGGCGTCAGAAGTCATCGTAAAAATAGTGGTTAGCGCATCATTGGCTGATATTAATATTTTGTCGATCACAGAAAAATGCCGCACAACAACCTCGCATCCACATTAAATTATTGCCAATTTATAATATGAAAGATACTATATGATCTGTTTTTACGATGCAAAAGGAATGCGCTAATGATACCGAAAGATATCTGCAAAGAATTAGCAAAACGATTAACCGCTATCCGACTACAAAAAGCCTGGACTCGAGACGTCTTGGCGAAAACCGCTCATGTGAACATCCATTCACTCAAGCGATTTGAACGTACGGGACAAATCTCACTGGAAAGACTTATTGCCATTTCTCAAGCGCTTGAAATCAGTCAAGACATAGAACGTTTATTTAAGCCCCGTCAGCGCGTTGACGTTGAAAATTGGGAAGCGGCAACACAACCCGTGCGCAAGCGCGGAAAACGAAAGCAAAAAATTATATAGAACGGAGACGCGCGTGAAGGGTTGTGCTCAACCCGGAACAAGCGTGCAAGCAAATTATGGCAAAAGCCCCGCAAACCTATTCTGATACCGAAAAACAATCTATTTTCGCCTTCAGCGAAAAAGCGTATCTCGATTACGCAATGTACGTTATTTTAGATCGCGCATTACCGCATATTGCCGACGGATTAAAACCCGTGCAACGTCGCATTGTTTATGCGATGTCTGAGTTAGGCCTGAAAAACACGGCAAAATATAAAAAATCCGCGCGAACGATTGGGGACGTGATCGGTAAATTTCATCCGCACGGTGATAGCGCTTGTTATGAAGCCATGGTGTTAATGGCGCAACCTTTTTCGTATCGTTATCCCTTGGTGGATGGTCAAGGAAATTTTGGTTCAAGCGATGATCCTAAATCGTTTGCTGCCATGCGATATACCGAATCTCGTTTAACGGGATATGCGAATGCACTGCTTGCTGAATTACAACAAGGCACAACGGATTGGGTGCCGAATTTTGATGGCACCATGGATGAACCTTCGTTATTACCAGCGCGTTTACCAAATGTGTTATTAAATGGCGCTTCAGGTATTGCTGTCGGAATGGCAACGGATTTGCCGCCGCACAATTTAACCGAAGTCATCAATGCGTGTATTTATTTATTAGAAAATCCAAAAGCAACACTCACCGATATTTTTAAAATTATTAAAGCACCGGATTATCCGACGTCTGCGGAAATTATTACAACACTCGCGGACATTAAACAAATCTATGAAACGGGTAATGGTGTTATTCGTGCGCGCGCAACCTACACACTCGAAGAAGACGATATTATTATTACAGCGCTACCGCACCAAGTCTCCGCGAGCAAAATTCTGGAAGACATTGCGGGACAAATGCAAGCAAAAAAATTGCCCACGGTGACTGATTTACGCGATGAATCGGATCATGATAATCCAACGCGTATTGTGATTTCGCCGCGTAGCAATCGTGTTGATGTCGAACAACTCATGTCACATTTATTTGCAACCACGGAATTAGAAAAAACATTCAGAATTAATTTTAATTTAATTGGCACGAATGGTCGTCCACAAGTAAAATCATTACTCATGATTTTAAACGAATGGTTGGATTATCGAACAGAAACCGTGCGTCGTCGTTTAGAATTTCGCCTAAAAAATATTCTCGAAAGACTGCATTTATTAGCGGGATTTTTAACGGTTTATGCGCATATCGATGAAGTGATTCGCATTATTCGCCACGAAGAAGAACCGAAATCGGCATTAATGAAAAAATATAAATTAAGCGACATACAAGCCGATGCGATTTTGGAAATTAAATTGCGACAACTTGCAAAATTAGAAGAAATAAAAATTCGCGACGAACAAAAAGCATTGAGTGAAGAAAAGGATGATATAGAAAAAACATTGGGTTCATCGGCGCGCTTAAAAACACTGATCAAAAACGAATTAAAAGAAGATCAAAAAACGTATGGTGATCAAAGACGCTCACCGATTGTCGCGCGCATTGAAGCAAAAGCGATGAGCTTTGAAGAAATTGTACCTGCAGAAAATGTCACCATTGTGTTATCGAAAAAAGGATGGATACGCGCAGCAAAAGGTCATGAGATTGATGGCGCCACACTAAGCTATCGTGCTGGTGATGAGTTTTATCAGCAAATACTGGGCAAAAGTACTGACACGATCACTTTTTTAGATTCCGCTGGAAAAAGTTATTCTCTGGTTGCGCACACACTACCTTCTGCGCGTGGACAAGGTGAACCGTTATCATCAAAATTAACAATTACCCCTGGTGCTGAAATAGCTGGAATGATGATCGGAAAAGCTGAAGATCGTTTTTTAATTGCATCCGATGCGGGGTATGGATTTGTCACTGTATTTGAAAACTTACTCAGCAAAAATCGCAATGGAAAAGCGATGTTAAAATGTCCGAATAATTCATTGGCATTATCTCCCATTTTAATTTCAGATACGGAATCGCAATTTGTTGTGGTATTAACGAATGTGGGACATCTGCTCGTATTTCCACTTGCCGAATTACCTGAATTACCGCGTGGAAAAGGCAACAAAATGATTCAAATTCCGACTGCGAAAGTAGCAACACGCGAAGAATTTTGTGTCGGCGTGGTTGTTTTATTCGAAAATTCTAGCTTACGATTAACCGCCGGGAAAAAACAATTAACACTCAAACCCTCTGATTTAGCGAATTTTCACGGCGAACGTGGTCGCCGCGGAAATTTATTACCGCGGGGATTGCGTGGCGTGACGCAGATGGATGTTATAACGCTTACTACGTAGATCAAAATGTTTTAGTTATTCATGGCGGCGTGATAGCGGGTGCGCTCATTGCTTCTTCCAGGTTTTGTACGTTAGCATTCGAAAATAATGATGCTGATTGACGCGGTCGAAAAAAATGGCAAGCAGCAAGTATCAAGGAAGCGCTTCCGAGCACTATTAACGCTATTCCCAAATATAAAGATATAGAATCGCAATTACCAATATATTGTGCATCACCTGTTGTATTTTTAGTTGCGTCTTTTGCAAAAAAATGACGTAGATTTGTTATATATTCTGATGTACAAAACTGCTGAAGCATTTGACACGCAGCTTGCAATCGCGATTGATTATACGAAGCCAAATTGTTCGTAAACTCGATATTTCCTGAAATTTTACTACCATCTCCATACGCTTGTGTGGGATCAAAAGAATTCATCAATGACATGCAAAAAACCCATGGCGTAGCATTAATATCATTTGTATTAGCTTTATTATCAATACCAAGCTGATTAGCAGAGCGATTATTTTTTATTACAATTCCACATAAAAAAAATAACACGCCGCATAATGCCAATATGATATTTTCTATTTTAAATTTATTTCGATTTTTTAATAACTCAAGCATGGACATAAACACCTCGTTTTTTAATTTCAACCAATTATTTTATTTTCAGGGAGAAATCAAACAAACGGTATTTATGAAACGTGCACGAAAAAAAATAATGAGGCACACGGCAAATTAACTGTTTCATGATCGCCTTCTTTCATCCGGACTATACCGTCGGCTCTGGAATTAAACCAGATCTGCTTTTTATGCTTTGAAAACACAAATTGCTCGCGGGCTTTCAATCGAAATTGATTACCGCCGGTGGGGAATTGCACCCCGCCCTGAAGGTTTTATTTAAAATTTATTTTACAGAGATAGATGTGGGTGTCAATTTTTATTGCCACTCAAAACACCACGGTCATATCATCACTCGTTACTTCCTGTTTTTTGTCGTGTACAGAAAACTATTCAGCATCTTTCTGGGAGATTCATTTTTGCGTGTTTTTTTCCTTCTGTTTTTATTTTTCTTCCCAATTTTTTCACATCTTCGGCTGGTGGTAATTTTTCAGGAACAATGTTTTGTTGCTTAAGGGCATTTCGCACGTTGGCGTTGCTTTTTACATGTTCTTTTGTAATTAATTGTTCGCCCTGTAGATTATCACGTGTGTAGTATTAAATGTTGTAATTTCATTTGCAAACTCTTTTGCTTTGATCGTAATGGTTGGTAAGAAATCTGCGAGTGCTCTGTTGTCTGGAACACCCAATGTCCTTTTCATTTGTTGCGTGCTTTTTCCACCAAATAACGTCTGATCGCCTTTACTACGAATGCGTGCAAAACCCTGATTGTCTACACCCCGTTCAAACAACACGCCAGATAATATTTTTTCAGAATTTGATAATTTTTCTCTTTCGACCAATCGTTCAATTTCATTGAGACGCACTTCAATGATTTCTTGCTTTCGCGTTTGGACAGCAAAGTAGGTTTGTGCAAAAGCGATTTCTGCCTTGCGTGGATCTCCATTTTGTGCAACGAGGTAACAGGCGTAACGTGTGAGTTTAATATCGTCGATTTCTCTTTGTCCGCCTTTACCTAATGGGATCATTTTGTTGACGTCAACAAAATGATCTTTTTCCGCATTTTTTGACGTTTTACACGCTGTTTTTGATTTATCGAGAACCAACAAAAAATTTCGCCATTCATCGTAACCCAGTCGTTTTTGTAAATCTCTTGCGTACCAAAATTCGACAGATTCTTCTTGTTGTATAATGCTTTCAAAAGCGTTATGTAATTTTATTACTAATTCTTTTTTCATCATCCTAATTCCTTATGAATAATTTTTTATTTTTATAAATTTTTTAAATGCGTGTAATCAGATGTACTGCTAAAAAATCAGGATCATTTTCAGTAATTTTTATTAAAGTTACAATACCGTGTTATTTATGCATGGTAGCCCATAACTGTATTGCACCTTGGTAGGTTGGATAATTGGGATTGTCTTCGGTTGCATAATCATTATCTAAACGCCATCCCATCATGCCTGCCAATCCATTTTGCAACGCATAATTGGCTTTTTGTGCGATGCTTCCTGATGAACCGAGAGTATCAGTACCGCCGGGATAATCGGTTTCTGTTTCTACACCACCAATCATTTTATTGACAGGAAAACCCGCTTGCTGAAAAGCACTCACACTATTATCGAGAGGCGTCGTAGCGCCATAAGACATAATATTGATTTGATTTAGATTGTTTTTTAATACAGTCATATCATAAGCGGAAAATGGGTAAGGCCAAACATCGAGTGTTAGTTTGTCACCGGCTGCGTGCAGTACCGAATAGAGATGGGTTACTAAAGTATTTAAATCTTGCTGATTTAAGTCATTTTCCCAATCAATATCAAAACCATTGAGATTATATTTATTTAAAAAATGTAGGACATTGATTGCAAATTCTGGATCGTTGGCAGCGCCACCAAATGATTGATTATCATCACTGCCGCCCACGGTTAGAAAAATATCTGCTTTGGGATTTTGAGTGTGTATGCGCTGAATCAATTGTACTGCGTGAGCAGTATTGCCATCAAACGCAATGGATAAATGTTCGTTCACAGTGATTATTTTTCCAAATGAAACATAAACGCGATTTAATTTATCAAACGGCGTATCACTTCTCAATTTTTGTTGCCACGTTTGCCCCCGATTAAGCCAAATACCAAAATACTGGGCGATGATCGGTTGCGCGAATACCGACAATGAAAAAATAAACAGTGTGAAAAAGAAAATAATTTTTGATTTTAAATACATCGTAACTTGCATCCTTGCAAAATATGGTATTTCTTATCCTATGCTAAATTTTAAGTGAATACAATTTTGTATTTTGAGGATATAATTACTTCTATGTCTTTTCTCAGGAGATTTAATCTATGAGATACATCGAAACGAATCTACTTCAAGATGAAAAACTAGTGTATTGCGTATCACCACACTGGATTATTTTTTCATCGGGATGTTGGGCGTTACTTTTTGCAATATATGTATTTTTATTTTCTCCCGATGTATTAAACACCAGTATTTATGGACCTTGGACACTGCATCTGGTTGCCAGTCTCGTGTTGTTCGTAGTGGGTGCTTATTGGATTATTCAAGCTTATATTTATTTTAAAACCTCAGAATACGGCGTCACTAATAAACGTGTGCTGATCAAAGTGGGTTGGATTGAACGCAGATCACTAGAACTATTGCTGGATAAAGTTGAAGGTGTTTTAGTCGACCAAACCATTTTTGGACGTATTTTCGATTACGGAACAATTACCATTATTGGCACCGGCGGCACCAATGATCAATTCCCTTACATTCCTGATCCCCTGTTGTTTCGAAAAACGGTACAACAAGAAGTTGAATTATACGAAGAGGATTTGCATAAGTAATACGAAAAAAGCCCTTTTAAAAGGGCTTTTTATATTATTAGAAATAATGAAACACATTCAAAAAAAATGTAACGGATCAGGCCTCGTTGTCTGATTTAGTAAAACGTCGAGTTTGAGATGATTTTTTGTAGTAAATTGAGTTGAAAGCGCAGGTGTACTTGATCGTACATCGAGCATTTCAACGAGATTTACTGCAAAAAAGCATCCAAAATCGGCGTTTCTATCTACGGAGTGATCTGTTACAAAAAAATTATCTCCTTATGACGCTGGTACATATTGGCAATCTTCTAACGATTGGTAGCAATAATAAACACCGTTGCTAACGGAGCTTGCCGTAAAGTATTGCTGATATCCGGGTGCTGGTTTTGTCTGCAGGGTTGCATCCGAAATGACAGCAGGAAACGGACCATCTACGGAGTAAATACACACCGCACCTAAAACATGGGCGTTTTTCGACGGAATCAATGTGCTATTAACATCTAGGTTAACAAATTGTACATCTTGCGGGGAAACCGGAAGAACGCCGCCATAATAATTTCCAGTAAACAAATGTCCTGACGAATCGATGCCTGTCACACTATAATCTTTATGAAAATGCAAAGAAGCTGGCTGAGGACAACTATCAGCATAAACGAACGATGAAATAAAACAGAATGATGCGGTTAGCACACCAAGAATTTTGGAACGTATACTGACTTTCATAAATCCACCTCATTTTTTTATTTGAAAAAACTTATTAAACCTATCACTCAGATAATAAATAATCAAGATAGGATAAAAACAAAAGATTCGTTAAAAGGCTTTGTGTAACATTCCCGGCACTTCCCTTGCCAACATCGGCACTAAAAATCCCGGCAATTGTTTTTTTATTTCGCGCATTAATGCATTGGCTTTTTTTTCCGAGACATCAAAATGTGCAGCACCCTCTACTTTATCTAATAAATGCAAATAATACGGTAAAACACCGGCTTGAAATAAACGTTTACTTAAATTAACCAATACAGTCACATCATCATTTACATTTTTTAATAAAACAGATTGATTAAGCAATGTGATTGAGGATTCACGCAATCGTTTTAAGGCTAGTAAAACAGGCTCATCTATTTCGTTGGCATGATTGCAATGTATGACAACAACAATTTGAAAACGGGATTTACGCATCCACTGAATCCATTCGTCAGTGACTCGTTGCGGAATGACAATGGGTAAACGCGTATGAATTCGCAATCTTTCTACATGCGACATTTTTTCTAATTGCGCAACAAATTCTGCAATTAAAGAATCTTTTAAAATCAGTGGATCTCCGCCACTTAAAATCACTTCATCAATATTTTTATCTTGAGAAATATACTCTAATGCACGATTCCAATCATGACGCGCAGGGACATTGTCTGCATACGGAAAATGTCTTCGAAAACAATAGCGACAATTAATCGCACAAACACCTGTTAAAGTAAGCAATACACGATTGGGATATTTATGTAGTAAACCCGGCACAGGATTTTTTTGATTTTCATTGAGAGGATCTGCTGAAAATCCTGGCATTTTTTGCATTTCGATCGCTTGTGGTAACACTTGTAATAATAAAGGATCATGAGGATTACCCACTTCCATACGTGACACAAATTCGCGCGGCACACGTAGCGCAAAGGATTGTTGTGCTTGCTGGGTTAATTCAGAATAGAAATCATCAATTTTTAAAACGTCGTAAAGCTCCGAAATGTCGGTAATTGCGCTAGATAATGCTTGTTGCCAGGTGGAATGGAAGATTGTCATAGTGCGAACACGGTAAAGTAACTCACCCTAAAAAACAAGTTAAACAAAGATAACGAGTAGCATCAGCGCCCAAATATAATAGGCAAATTTGATATCAAAATTAGCCAATAGAACAGAAATAATCGCTATCACTGGAATTAAAAATGTTTTTAACATCAAGATAACAGCGGCTTGTTTACGACCTTCGGTGATGTAAATTGATTCATCTGTTTTCCAGGAATAAACAACACGGGCGCATAATAATGACAATAAAAATGGTGGGAACATTAAGCTGATTGAAAAAACAGTGACAACGGTTTTATCTAAAAAATTAATGTGTAATCCTGCGGCAAAAACAAGAAAAGTAATGCTCAACAAATAGAACATGGTCAACCATAATATGCGTTTATCCACTTGTTTTACATGTTGAAAAAGTAAATTATGAATTTGCCAACATTTGGCAACCACCAAAAAACAAATTAAAAATGAGAATATCGTGGGTAATTCTAAAAAAAATGCATCTCTCAAATTTTGCGCGGTGTGCGCATGAGCCAAATCGGGAATATCAATATTGAGCACCAACACGACAAAAACAGCACCCATCACCACGTCACATAATGAGCCCAATCGGTCAATGGATAGTTGAAAAGGCGAAACGTCAGGTTTCATAGCACAATTCCTTTTGATTGAGATATAAATATCCTAACGTATGTTATTGCCAGATGCCATATAACTAGTGTTACAGATGAACCACCCCAGTCACCATCACCATGAATTAATGCTTCACCACCCGCACACCCTCTTCCGCCAACTGCTGCAACAAGTTAGTTTGTAGGATTTTTTCAATTAACTCTTTTTTGCTGGCGCAATTCAATTTTAATTTCATTTTTTTAACGTAAAATTCAACGGTACGTCCTGAGAGCTGCATCGCCAATGCAGTTTCAGTAATCGTGCAACCCTGCGCAACCCAAAACATACACTCTGCTTCGCGTTTCGTTAAATACACATCGGGATATTCATCACCCAAATAATACATGCGCAAATCACGCGATTCTTTTATTTTATTAATCTTGTTGAGCGCATATTCAGACGAATAATTTTCCATATGATCTGATAAATTACCTTGATTCGTGAATAAAAATGTATGCGAATCGTCATCTTTATTTAACACTTCATTTAACACAGATTGCCAGTAATGCACGGTAAACCTCCCTATTTTCAAAAAACACCCAGTCATCATTCCCGCTGAACAGTGAATTTTTATCTTTGGGGGATATTGAATGATAATTTGTTTCGGAAATGCTCATGTACGAACAAGTACATTCCGCTTTCCTCAACTAATTATCCTTCAATCTCCCCTCAAATCTAAAAATTTAAGTTAATCAACCTGCTGAGCGGGAATTACTGAAAAACACCCTGGCATAATAAATCAACTGTGCATTTCGTCAATACCGTGTTTTTTAGCTTTCGCGATGTATTGATTGCTCATTGAAATACCAATTTATCCGCATCACATTTCACTTGAATCGTTTTACCAGGCGCAAATTTTCCAGATAAAATATCTTGTGCCAGTGGATTTTCTAAATACTGTTGTATCGCGCGTTTTAATGGACGAGCGCCATACACAGGATCAAATCCCGCTTTTGCAATAAATTCGACAGCGTCTTTGGATAATTCGATTTTGAAATGATGCGCAATTAAACGCTGTTTTATGCGTTCAATTTGAATGTCGGCAATTTGGGTAATGTCATTTTTATTGAGCGCATGAAATACCACTGCTTCATCAATGCGATTAATAAATTCCGGGCGAAAACTTTTTCGCACGATATCCATCACCATTTCTTTCATTTTCACATAATTTTCATTCGAAAATTCTTGAATCACTTCGGAACCCAAATTGGATGTCATCACAATCACGGTGTTTTTAAAATCAACGGTGCGTCCTTGACCATCGGTTAATCGTCCATCATCTAATACTTGTAATAAAATATTAAATACATCCGGATGTGCTTTTTCAATTTCATCCAACAATAAAAGCGAATAGGGTTTGCGACGAACGGCTTCCGTTACATAACCACCTTCTTCGTAACCCACATATCCGGGTGGCGCACCAATTAATCGTGCCACAGAATGTTTTTCCATAAATTCAGACATATCGATGCGTACCATCGCATCAACCGTATCAAATAAAAATAAAGACAGTGCTTTGCATAATTCTGTTTTGCCTACACCCGTTGGCCCTAAAAATAAAAATGAGCCAATCGGTTTATTCGGATCTGACATTCCCGAACGCGAACGACGAATCGCATTGGCAACCGCATTGACTGCTTCATCTTGCCCAATAACGCTTGCATGTAGCACTTTTTCCATCCGTAATAATTTTTCTTTTTCGCCTTCTAACATGCGAGAAACTGGAATGTGCGTCCATTTGGAAACCACTTCGGCGATTTCTTCTTCGGTGACTTGGGTACGTAACAGTTTTTTTACGTGGTCGCTAGCGCTCGCGCTTTTTTTGGCTTTTTCCAACTTCTTCTCTAATTCAGGGATCACACCGTATTGCAATTCAGACATTTTGGATAAATCAGACGTGCGTGCAGCCGCTTCTAATTGCATACGCGCTTTATCTAATTCTTCTTTGATTTTTTGCTCACCTTGTAAATTCGCTTTTTCGGCTTTCCAAATTTCTTCTAAATCTGCGTATTCTTTTTCAGATTTTTTAATCTCATTTTCTAAATCTTTTAATCTTTTTTTCGAGGCGTCATCTTTTTCTTTTTTTAGCGCTTCGCGTTCAATTTTAAATTGAATTAATTTTCGATCAAGACGATCTAAATCGTGCGGTTTGGAATCAATTTCCATGCGAATTTCGCTCGCCGCTTCATCGATTAAATCAATCGCTTTATCCGGTAATTGTCGATCCGTGATATAGCGATGCGATAAGGTTGCGGCGGCAACAATCGCAGGATCGGTGATAGTGACGCCATGATGCACTTCATATTTTTCTTTTAATCCCCGCAAAATTGCAATCGTATCCAAAACGGTGGGTTCATCAACCAATACTTTTTGAAAACGGCGCTCGAGTGCTGCGTCTTTTTCAATATATTGACGATATTCATTGAGTGTGGTTGCTCCCACGCAATGCAATTCGCCGCGCGCTAAGGCGGGTTTTAGCATATTACCTGCATCCATCGCACCTTCTGCTTTGCCAGCGCCAACCATTGTGTGCAATTCATCGATAAATAAAATAATTTGACCTTCTTGTTTTGATAAATCTTTTAATACCGCTTTGAGTCGTTCTTCAAATTCACCGCGAAATTTAGCACCCGCAATCAATGCACCCATATCGAGTGCTAATACTTTTTTATTCTTTAATCCTTCAGGCACTTCATTATTCACAATACGCTGCGCTAATCCTTCTGCAATCGCTGTTTTACCCACGCCTGGTTCGCCAATTAATACCGGGTTATTTTTCGTACGGCGTTGTAATACTTGAATGACGCGACGAATTTCTTCATCTCGTCCAATCACTGGATCTAATTTTCCGGATTGTGCACGCGCTGTTAAATCAATCGTGTATTTTTCTAGGGCTTTTCGAGTGCCTTCTGCGTTCGGATCGGATACTGTTTCATTGCCACGCATTTTTTTGATCGCCTCTATTAATTTTTTTTCATTCACGCCTGATTTTTTTAATAGTTCTTGTAGTGTCGATTTTTTTTCTATGACTGCTGATAAAAATAATTCTGAAGAAATATAGTGGTCTTTATTTTGTTGTGATAATTGATCGCATCGATTTAACAATTGTGCGAGTGAATGGGATAGATGCACTTGCCCCGGCGTGCCTTCGACTTTGGGAAAACGATCAATCGTTTTTTGCAATTCATCGATTAATAAATTATTATTTGTGTCAGACTGTTCTAGAACAGCGGAAATAGTGCCGCCATCTTGTTGTAGCATGGCCAATAAGACATGCTCTGGCTCAATGGCTTGATTATCATGTCCCAGTGCAATTGATTGCGCATCAGCGAGCGCTGATTGAAATAAATGGGTAAATTTTTCCATTCTCATTGATAGCTGCCTGGTTATTTGGTGTTATGGATAATATGCGGGCGTAACGTTTAATTTTCAATATAAAAATTCAAGGGGTGTTATGTTTGATGATCCCGGTAGACGCTATGGTTTGTTAAACGTTACAAAAATTGGCGCCTTATACGGAATTGCTTTTGCACTCATGTTGTTTATTTTTCTAGAGATGCTCAATGGCTCCTCAAACAAAAAATCCCTAATTCATAAGACAGGAATACATCTGCTTATTGCGACAGGTGTTGGTATCGCCACTGTTTTATTATTCATGTCGATTTACAAAATATGTCCGAATTTTTTTCCTTCAGATGAAACTCTACCTTTGGTTTTC
This sequence comes from Verrucomicrobiota bacterium, assembly GCA_013287435.1. GTDB lineage: Bacteria > Pseudomonadota > Gammaproteobacteria > Coxiellales > Coxiellaceae > 2-02-FULL-42-43. The sequence continues at coordinate 7,904 of JABDDU010000012.1, read as the reverse complement.
GATGGAATTCCACCATCGTCTTCCAACAATATACAATCGGAAATACCCCATGAAAGGGTTAGTAGTCGTGTTTAAAAAAATCAAAATCCCACAAACTTTTATCCATCAACTGACTCGGATGAATACTTTGCAAGGCATGTAACATATTGCTTGGAATTTTTGGATTTTCTGCACTCAAATCTTCAATTAATTTTTTCACTCTTTTTCGTGTCATATTTTCTTGTGAGCCGCATAATGTGCACGGAATGATGGGGAATTGTTGCGCGCGCGCATATTCTTTGATGTCATTTTCCTGACAATAAATCATGGGGCGAATCACAACATGTTTTTTATTATCGGATAATAATTTCGGCGGCATCGATTTAATTTGCCCGGAGTATAAAATTGACATTAATAAGGTTTGAATTAAATCATCGCGGTGATGACCCAATGCAATTTTATTAAATCCATTTTCTTCGGCATAACGATAAATATTACCGCGACGCAATCGCGAACACAGTGAGCAATACGTTTGACCTTCGGGAATTACGCGTTTGACAACAGAATACGTATCGCGCGTTTCAATGTCATATTTTATTTTATGATCCGTTAACCAATTGCGCATGTGCGAATCATCCCAACCCGGCTGAGATTGATCCAAAGTATACGAAAAAATGTCAAAAGAATTGCGCCATTCTAGGCGAATTAAATTTAAAATACTGAGCATGGTGTATGAATCTTTTCCGCCAGATAAACAGACCATCACGCGATCGCCTTTTGCGATCAATTTGTAATCGGCGATGGCTTTGGTGGTGTAATGGAAGAGTTTTTTTTCGGTTTTTGATTGTTGATCGGTCATTGTAATTCTCTAGAATTCAGGTGTGGGTGTGACACCTATCTCCCCGGCACATCCCCCCAAATCACCTTATGCAACTGCACTTGAAACCGCACGGGTAATTGGTCACGCAAAATCCAGTCTGCGAGCGTACCATAGTTGAGTTGTTGATAACTCGGCGAAAATAATATTTCGCATTTTTTATCTAACTCGAATTGTGCAATTATTTTTTTCGACCAATCGTAATCGTGTTGATCACAAATCACAAATTTAAGTTGATCGTGCGGTTTGATATGTTGAATGTTTTCAAAATTGTTTTTAGAAGATTCCAATGAGCCAGGTGTTTTGATATCAATAATTTTAACAACCCGCGAATCGACTTCAGAAACATCCAACGCACCGCTCGTTTCCAATGAAACCAAATAGCCACGATCACATAATGCTGTTAATAAAATCAAACATTCTTTTTGTGCGAGCGGTTCACCGCCAGTGACAGTGACGTATTTTGTGCTGTATTTTTCGATGTTTTGGATAATCTCATCGACAGAGTAATTGCTTCCGCCTGAAAAAGCATAAGCGGTATCGCAATATTGACAACGCAGCGGACAACCCGTCAGTCGAATAAATACGGTGGGTAATCCTGTGGTTCTTGTCTCTCCTTGCAATGAAAAAAAAATCTCTGTGATTTTAAGCATTGTGAGTGTGAGTGTGAGTGTGAGTGTGAGTCAAAATCAACTCACACCGATATCTCACACTGATCCACTAATTAGAAGAATACGCCAACTTGTACTAACACAGAATTACGTGTGCGACCTGTGCCAACAATATTAGCGGTTGCACCGCGACCTAATGCGGTCGTTGTTTTGGAATAATCGGTGTCATGACGGAATTCAATTTCTTCCGTTGTTTCACGCCAAATACTCGTGCTCAAGAAAGTTGAGTAACTGTTTTGCGGCAAATTCAAAGCCAACGCTTCCCAGGTATGGCCATACGCAACTCCCAACGTTGTGTCATATTTTTTAGCAAACCAAGGCAGTAAATAATCTGCTTCAGCATGCATTGCTTGCGGTTTTGCACCATCATTATTGAAAGTCATATCAGTGGTTGCAAAAGCTTGCGAGGCACCTAAGTATTCACCAATCAAACTAACGGGGCCGACTGACAAAGTACCATGACCATCAACACCGTAAACGCTGCGCGTTAATGCGTTATTGTTTGTAGATCCTGTACCTGTATTGGTCACAGCAAATCCGCCAAATTGACTAGCAGATGTGCCTAATCCTGTATTTTGCATACCTTCAGAATCGGCAATATTAGAAACCAAACCGGCACCTACTGTCAGACTATCGCTTTGTCTGAATTTATATTTGTATCCGCCGTCCAAACCCCATTGTTTAAAGATGGGTTGACCGCCCGAAGTTTGTGTACCTGAAAATCCGTAGATAGACCCGTGCAAACCGTTATCCAAACTAAACCCTAATAACGCAGCAGGCGTGCGAATTCTACCCATAGATTGTGTCAACGGTGTGCTGATCATGTTATTCGCATAACGACCAAACGGCACATACATCAAACCGCCCGTGAAATACACCGGGAAACGATTGAGATTACCAATGGTTGCAAAACCACGACCTAAATAAATGCTTGAATTGGGCGCGCGATTTCCTGAGCTAATGGGGGCACCATTAAAATCAAACGACATAAAGGCAGAAGCCCATGAGCTTGCAATCGCATTCATTTGTAATTCAGCAGTTGATAAATTCACACCCGAATTGACAGTTGAACCTGTAGCAAATCCGCTTTGTGAAAAGCCTTCACCTTCCACAGCGCCACTTAATTGCAAAATCGGACGATCTAATGAATGACCATCCGCTTTCATTTCATTTTCAATGTGTTGTTTTTGTTTTAACAAACGTAAATCTTCATTGTTTGATGACAAGTTATACAATAAATCTTCGCCATCATAATCGGTCGCGTGACCTAAAAATGGGGTTGTTGTGACCGTTACAAAATGATCCCAGGGCATATCAGTCTTTGCCGCTGTCGATTCTGTTTTGGTTTTTTTTGCAGTATGGCGATTTTTATTTTTCTTTAACAGCCATACTTCGTGTTGTAATTCTTTTGTTTCTGCACTTAATTGATTTACTTTTGCAGACAATATTTTCGTCGATGCTGCATTATTAGTAACGCCAAAGCTGGATGCGGACAACGCAATAGCTGCAATCGTTGTTATTGGTATTATCACTCGTTTCACTGTGATGCTCTCCATTTAAATTTTAAGAGCGGAAATCATAACGCTATTTTCTCCAATTTGCTACAATGTTTTTCAATTAATTTTTTTGAAAAAAATATGAACAACATTACACTCATTCAACCCGACGATTGGCACTGTCATTTACGTGATGACTTGTATCTAAAACGCACAGTTGCTGACACTGCGCGACAATTTAAACGTGCGATTGTCATGCCAAATTTGCAACCACCGATTACATCGATTGAGCAAGCGCATGATTATAAAAATCGTATTGTAAAAGAAATTCCAAACGGTTGTGATTTTACGCCTTTAATGACTTTATATTTAACTGAAAATTTATCACCATCAATTATCTTTGATGCGAAAAAGTCGGGGTTTATTGTCGCTTGTAAATATTATCCTGCCGGTGCAACAACGAATTCTGCTCATGGCATTGCTGATAGTCAAAAAATCTATCCGCTGTTGGAACACATACAATCAGCTGATTTGGTTTTGTGTATTCATGGTGAATCGATCGATAAAAATGCGGATATTTTTGATCGTGAAAAATTATTTTTAAAAGAGCTGGAAGGCATTGTAAAAAAATTTCCAAAATTACGCATTATTTTAGAACACATTTCTACGAAAGCTTCTGTTGATTTTATTTTGAGTGCGCCAAAAAATGTGGCGGCTACTATTACGCCACATCATTTGCATTATAATCGCAATGATTTATTTCATCATGGCATTCGTCCTCATTATTTTTGTATGCCGATTTTAAAACGCTCGGAAGATCAACAGGCATTAATGGCTGCTGCGATGAGCGGACAGTCGAAATTTTTCTTAGGTACCGATAGCGCGCCACATGCTGTTGAAAAAAAAGAATCCGGTTGTGGATGCGCAGGCATTTATTCAGCGCATGCAGCCATTGAATTTTATGCTGAAATTTTCGAGAAAAATAACGCGTTAGATAAATTAGAAAATTTTGCCAGTCGTTTTGGGGCAGAATTTTATCAATTGCCGATCAATAAAAATAAAATTGAATTGATCAAAAAACCCTGGAAAATAGCTGAAAAATTATCGTTTGGGGAGTCGCAATTGGTTCCGATGAAAGCGGGAGAAATGATATCTTGGCAAATGCAATAAAGAAAAGATTTGATGGTTATTTGCCTGTCGTTGTCGATATCGAAACGAGTGGTGTTGATTATCAAAAAAATGCGATTTTGGAAATTGCGGCTGTTTCTGTTGATTTTAATGATGCGGGTTTGTTAATGCCAGTCGGTGATTTTGCGTGTCACGTCACGCCGTTTGAAGGAGCGCGTTTGGATGATGATGCGCTGAAAATAACCGGCATCGATCCCTTTCATCCGTTTCGATTTGATATCAGTGAGCACGATGCACTCACCCAATTATTTCAATTTGTGGATCAGGCATTGAAAAATACCGGTTGTCGTCGCGCAGTTTTAGTGGGACATAATGCGCATTTTGATTTGTCATTTATTATTGCAGCCACAAAACGCTGCAAAATAAAAGAAACGCCGTTTCATGCATTTACCGTTTTTGACACCGCTACTTTATCAGGTTTGGTTTTTGGAAAAACAGTTTTAGCAAAAGCATTGCGCATTGCACGCATTGGATTTGACAAAAACGAAGCGCATTCGGCCATTTATGATGCGAAACAAACGGCGACGTTGTTTTGTTATATTGTGAATAAATTTGGGAAACAGTAAAGACGTCCTTGTCTGGTGAATGTAATAATGATTTTTTAGGGAGAAGGAGGGGTGAGACTCCCCATTTCTTGGTCACGTGCAGGTACTGATATGGCAGTATCCGCTGCAGGGGAATTATTGCGTGGAGTTACAGGAACAGCTAAAAGCGGATTTTCTTCCGAACTTGAATTCGATGATCTTTTCGCCAGAAGACCTGCGAAGAAACAAAGTACGGATAAAGACAAAATCGAGCCATACGCTACCAACCACATTATTTTATCTGTTTTGCTTGCGTCGAAACAGCTCTCTGGGTTTTGCCAGCCAGAATTCTGTGGGGTGGCGGTGGCACACCGGGAGGTATCTTCTTTAATGAAAGCCGCGTACAAAAAAGGCGTAGCAAAAATAAGGCATAAAAAACTCGTTAACCACCAACAATTTTTACCATTATTATCATGCAGCCAATCAAGACGCCTCCAACTAAATATATCTGACATATTTACCTCTTCTCTATTAAATCTCAATTTAATAACAAGCAAAATAATACCCCTCTGTTAACAGCTTTGTCAAAATTATTAGATCTCTCTGTGCCGCTTTTTCAATACGCAAGATCGACAATTTCCATTTCTGCGTATTTTAAAAGTCCAATCTGAAATACGTGAAAATGGAAATTTCCATTCTTGCGTATTTCAAAGAGGATGGTTTATAATACGTGAAATTGACTTTTTGCATTTTGGCGTATTTATGACAGACATTAGGTTTATCGGCCGTAAAACGGAACTGCTTGAATTACAAGATCTTTTTAAAAAAAAGACGGCTAGCTTGGTTGTTATCAAGGGTCGCAGACGCATCGGGAAAACACGCCTCATTGAAGAATTTGCGCGGGATAAACCCTTCTTGCGTTTTATAGGACTCGCTCCTACGGATGGTGTTACCGCACAATCCCAACGCGATGAATTTGCCCGTTTACTGGCAGCACAAACGAGCTTGCCCGAAATGAAAACGGACGATTGGGCAAAGCTATTTTCACTATTGGCTGAAAAAATTAAAACAGGCGCACACATTATTCTGTTTGATGAAATCACCTGGATGGCGCACGACGATCCTACTTTTTTAAGCAAATTAAAAAATGTATGGGAGTTGGCTTATCAAAAAAATCCGCGTTTAATTTTGGTTTTGTGTGGATCCATTTCTGCATGGATTGAAAAAAATATTTTAAGTAGCACGGGTTATTTTGGACGTATCTCAAAAAAAATAACATTGCGAGAATTATCGCTGCATCATTGCAATCAATTACTCGCCACACTCGGATTTCATCGCTCACCGTACGAAAAATTTTTATTACTATCATTAACCGGGGGTGTTCCGTGGTATATCGAATTAATTAATCCTGCTCGTTCTGCTGCTGACAATATCAAAGCGTTGTGTTTTGATTCGGATGGCATGCTCGTTAATGAACACCATTATATTTTTCATGATTTATTTTCAAATCGCAGTGAAATTTATGAAAAAATTACGCGGTTGCTATCCAATCGCATTTTAGAATATCCAGACATTGCTGAGGGCATTCATTACACAAGCAGTGGTTTATTAAGTGATTATCTTAATGAATTAATTGAAGCGGGTTATATTAATCGCAGTTTTGCATGGGATATTAAAACAGGGAAAGAAAAAAAGATTAGTTTGTATCGATTGTCTGATAATTACTTGCGGTTTTATTATAAATATATTCAACCTAAATTAAATTTAATTGAAAAGGGGCAGTATCGATCAACACCACTTTCATCCTTACCCAGCTGGAATAGCATTGTCGGTTTTCAATTTGAATCGCTCGTTTTAAATAATCGTGAATTGATACAAAAAAAATTGAGATTGTCTTCAGAAGATATTATGGCGGATGGTATTTATTATCAGCGGGAGACTAAGAAACAACCAGGTTGTCAAATTGACTATCTTATTCAAACACGCACCAATACTTTATTTGTATGCGAAATTAAATTTTCACAACAAGAATTAAAAACAGCGGTAATCCATGAAGTGAAAGACAAAATTAAAAAACTCGCTGTTCCTAAAAATTTCGTCTGCGTTCCCGTGCTTATTCATGTTAATGGCGTATCGAATGAAATGAATGACGCGAATTATTTTTTTGAGATAATCGATTTTTCGGCGTTTTTAGAAGATGAGTCGGATAAAATTTAAATCAACCGTGTTAGATGGATTTTCTGCGATTATCCCCAAAAGAACGCATCACAAAAAACCCAAGGTGAGCGATGACTTCTGAAGTAACAGATCAGGCCTCGTTGTCTGATTTAGTAAAACGTCGAGTTTGAGATGATTTTTTGTAGTAAATTGAGTTGAAAGCGCAGGTGTACTTGATCGTACATCGAGCATTTCAACGAGATTTACTGCAAAAAAGCATCCAAAATCGGCGTTTCTATCTACGGAGTGATCTGTTACCTTCTGAATCACAATCCATCCGCATGTTCAGCGAGATAAGCGGCAACACCTTTTGGTGAAGCTGTCATCCCTTTATCGCCTTTTTTCCAGTTGGCTGGGCAGACTTCGCCGTGTTTTTCGGTGAATTGCAATGCATCAATCAAACGAAGAATTTCCGTCATGCTACGACCGAGTGGTAAATCATTAATAATTTCAGAACGTACAACGCCTTTGTCATCAATAATAAATGCACCGCGCAATGCAACACCCGCTTCTGGATGTTCGACACCGTAAGCACGCGCAATGGTATGCGCCACATCGGCAGCCATTGTATATTTCACTGCGCCAATACCACCTTTATCAACCGGTGTATTGCGCCATGCGTTATGCGTGAATTGTGAATCGATTGAGACTGCAATCACTTCCACATTACGCGCTTTAAACTCATCCATGGCATGATCCAAGGCAATCAATTCAGAAGGGCATACAAAGGTGAAATCTAACGGATAGAAGAAAACCAAGGCATATTTTCCTTTGGTTGCTTTGCCGAAATGGTATTGACCGACGATTTCACCGTTATCCAAAACGGCTGCTACTGTAAAATCAGGTGCTTGACGAGAAACTAATGACATAAATTTACCTCGGAGTTAATCACAATAAATTGAAAATTAAACAGATTGCTGTTGATAATAATAAGCTTTTTGTTCATGCGCAA
>JABDDU010000011.1:30584-43316 GCA_013287435.1 Verrucomicrobiota bacterium | reverse complement strand
GCGCTAGGCCTAAACATGATTATTCAGACTTCATCTGACTAAAATAAATGATCTGCTGGTCACCCGACGTTTCATCAATTGTTGCTGTATCGACATATCGACCCCCAGCCAGTTGAATTGATTTTATTGCCTTGTTTATGGGCGGATTTTTTGCAAGAAAATACATGATCCAATGATGTGTATTTCCTGAAAAATGAATTTTAAAGTAGGGTGTTAATGCCGCTGTATTTCCATTGAACGCTGATAAAAATAGGGTCGTAAAAAGAAAAATAATGGGTTGTTGTTTTTTTGTAAAAACAGTTGCTGAATTATTTTCAATTTTCTGTGTTAGATGTGATTTCGTTATTGTTAATTTTGATTTAAAGGGTGACGTTTGCTGCCACGTCAGCCCTTGATGTTTAGAAAAAATAAATACGCCTTCTGATTTTAAAGGTGACGATAATAATTTAATATGGCGAATTTGCACAAAATGCCCTGTTAAACGGGTTGTTTTAGCAAGTGCTGTTTGTACCGCTTTAAAATTATTTTGATTATCAGCAAATCCAGCAGTCGCAAAACCAATGCTGATTAAAATGGCGATTTTTTTCATCATTTTTTTAATCCATGATTAGTACAATGGCCATTTTCTCTGGCGAATGTTTTCAACAAATTGTCGCAATGAAAGATCGAGCGGACGATCCTCCGTTACTATTTCAAACTCTTGTAACACTGAATTCATCATATCAGTTATTGATTTTGATATTTCATCCTTCTTGAGATCATTGGTATTTAATCGTATTGAAATGGCTTGTGTGCATGCCAGCAGATGCGCTGCACATACTTGTTCAGTTAAATCCAATATACGAAGGCAATCACGCGCAGCAATCGTGCCCATACTGACTTTATCTTGATTGTGACATTCGGTTGATCTTGAAAAAACGCTTGCCGGCATAGTATTTTTCAATGCTTCTGCTGTCCATGCAGAAACACCAATTTGAACTGCTTTAAAACCATGATTGATTGATGCGCGCGCTTTGCTTGAAGCGGATAAATTCGGTGGTAAGCCATTATTAAATTTGGTATCCACCAGTAACGCCATTTGTCGATCCAGTAAGTCAGCCAGATTTGCCACCTGTGTTTTCATTGTGTCCATCACGGTAGCGATATGTCCGCCATAAAAATGACCGCCGTGCAAAACACGTTCTGCTTCGCCATCAATAATCGGGTTATCGTTAACGCTATTAATTTCATTTTCGATCATTGTTTTAAACCATGGCAAAGAATCTTGTACGACGCCGATCACGTGAGGTGCACAACGCAATGAATAACGATCCTGTAATCGATAGGAATTTCTAGCTGGCGACTCATCATGCATTAAATCTTCATCTATCCAACCGGCCACTTTCTGCTGGCCTTTATGCGGTTTCAATGCAAACAGCTGTTTATCAAAATGAAACGCATTACCCTTCAGTGCTGTGCTCGCCATTGCTGTTAACCGTGCGCTCAATCGACAAAGATAATCGGTTCGTTGATACGCTTCACACGCAATAGCGGTCATAACGGCAGTGCCATTCATAATGGCCAACCCTTCTTTTGGTTTTAAAATAAGGGGATTGATATTTAATTCCTTTAACACTTTTTCTGCAGGTATTTTTTTACCTTGATAACGCACATCTCGCTCGCCAATTAATGCTGCGGCGAGATAAGACAAAGGCGTTAAATCACCACTGGCGCCAACAGAACCTTCTTCTGGAATTACAGGCACGATATCGTTATTCAAAAAGGTAACCAATTGCTTCAACAAAGCAATGCTGACACCCGAAACACCTTGCGTCAGCGAGCATAATCGAACCGCCATAATTGCGCGCGATTGTTGATCGGTAAAATAAGCACCAAGACCGCAGCCATGAAATCTCAATAGATGTATGGGTAGCTCAGGTATTAATTCCGGCGGAACACTATTAACGCAGGAATCGCCATAACCGGTTGTCACGCCATAGACAACACCGTCTTCTTTTAATAATTTTTCAAGAAACAATTCACTTTTACGAATTTTATCCTGAAATGCTTGGTTATCATTCAGCGCAACCGATTCTTTTAAATTTGCAATACGATTGATATCGTCAATCGTTATCCATTGATTACCAAAAGATACAGGCAATTTTTTTGATTTATCTGTCATTATTATTTTACCTACGGATTTTGCCAAAAATTAAAAAAGTTAAACCATTGAAGTGGATATTGCACGCAAAACGCGGAAAGTAAGTCGGCATATTGCTGAGCATAATAACTTAAATTGCTTTCTCGATTCGATCTTGAAATATCCAGTTGCCGTGCAAAGTCCTTAATCACCAATCGATAGTGTTTATCATCAGACTTTAAACACAACATAAAAAACACCGGGCATGCCAGCACGCCCGCCAATATAAATGCACCTTTTGGAAAATGGGCGGTTTTCCCTAAAAAATCTGCTGAAATAACACTATCGGGTCGCGTGATTGAAGTACGATCTGCGGCAATCACAATAAATTCTCCGGATTCCACCTTATCTTTTAATGCTATCATCAGAGAAACAGTGACCGCTTCTGCCTCTATTAAATGAATTGCAAACTGTGGATTCACTTGATTTAAAATCTGGTTTATTTTGGCAGAATTTTTCTGAAACACCAGTACATTGACAATAATAGTATTCCCATTCAGTTGAGACAATGCACGCGCAATTTCAATGTTACCCAAATGTGCAGTTAAAATAACACCGCCTTTTTTATTTGAAAATGATTCTAGCAGTAAATTTTTTCCCTCTATTTCAAGGTGTTTAAGTGTAATATCGCCATTCCATACAGATAACTTATCTACGATGGATTGAGCATAACTTAAAAAATGTTTATAACAAGAATATCGGTTTGTGTGTGCATACTGTTGTAAATTTTCCAAATATTGTTTTGAAGATTGTCTTGCTTTTTTACGGGTAATATAAAAATAGGCACTTAAAAAATAGAGTAAAAAATAGGTAAACGTTTTTCCAAAAAAACCATAACACCACAACGTTATTTTTAATCCCATGAGCGCGCCCACTTCTTTTGTGCGTGCCCAATGGGCAGTTTCTTTTGATTGAAATTGTCGAGCGATTAATACTGGAAATCTTTTTAACATTCCAAAAAATAATTTTGCATGCAGACATGAAATAGCCACATTATCTTTAAACAGTCTAAAATGAGATATCCCTTCATCGGGATAAATAACTTTCGTTGGTATTGATATCACACAGACGCCTTGCCAAACCAAACGAACAATAATATCAATATCAAAATCCATTTGGTTCGTTAAAGTTGTCTTCTGTATTAATTTATTCACAGCAGCAATGGGGTAAATTCTAAAACCACACATCGCCTCTTTTATTTGTCTGGATAGTGTTTCAACAGTCACCCAAAAATGAGTAATGCGACGACCATACAAACGACTTTTTGGGACTGAGTCGTCATAGACAGGCACGCCAGTAATAAGTGCCTCTGGATTTTTGATACTGGCTTGTAAAAATTGTGGGATATCATTTGTGTTATGCTGCAAATCGGCATCAATTTGCAATGCATGAGTAAATCCAAGCTGTTGCATTTGATGAATACCTGCGAGCACTGCTCCACCTTTTCCGGTATTCCTAGATAATGTTAACACGGAGATGAAATTAAATTTTTGCGATGCGGCTTTTAATTTCGCTTTTGTATCATCATTACTGCCGTCGTCAACCAGTATGCACGGCAGATGATAGTGCGACACATTTTCTAGTAATGCATCGATGGTTGATCCGTGATTATAGACGGGAATAATAATACCTGTTTTCATATTTTAAATATTCCCAATGAATAAACAGTTGTTTTATCAAAAAAACGGAATTTAATTTTATTATCGTCGCGTTTTAGTGATAAAAATAATGTCGTATCCGGTAAAATGACCTGCGTGAATTTTACGTGCGGAATATCCCCAATATTACTTTTATGAATGCCCATGAATTTCGCTGAAAAATATATTGCCCAATCAACTTGCACTACTCCAGGCAATATGGGTGTATCAGCAAAGTGCCCCAAAAAATAGACAATTTCTTTGGGTATGTGTATTTCCAAAATACACTCCGATTGATCACTGGATAATTCGCTAGCGAGTAGTTTAGGATGTCTCATCATTTACATTCAATTCCGCAGTTTTGAGTGTATGCAAAGGTTACCTGATAATTTTGATAATTACCTAACATAACTATATTATCTTCCTTACGAATCAGCCAAACTGTTTGAAACGGTCATAATTATTTGCTACTCTTTCCAGAGTAAATTTATCTATGGGTGTACCTATGAAAACAAATACAAAAATCCTAACGGCAATTTTTTTAAGTATTGTCATGACATTAACGTCAGGGTGTTTCAATATGCCAACTCGACCAGAAAAAATTGCACCAAGCTATGTTTCTGTCACCCGATATAAAAATTTTAGCTGCAAAGAATTATTGAGCGAAAGAAACGCTCTATCTCATCAAGAAAATAATTTAATTTATACTCAAAACCATAGAGTAAGAAATAGCGATGTTCAAGGTCTCGCGGTTGGATTTGGTCAAGGAGATGGCGTTGCCGCATCGGAATTAGCGGATGTAAAAGGCAGATTGGTTGCTGTCAACAAGTCGATCGAAAACAAAAAATGCAACACAGGAAGACATTCGTCTTCCCATTAAACGAAAAGTCATTGAAGCCAAACAACTTCCTTGATAGAATTTTGCTCAGGTTCAACAAAATCGGGATGCTATGATGTTTAAAAAAACTGTTGTCGGATTGACTCTTTTTATTGCTTCGATGCTCTTATTCGCTTGCGCTAGAGTTGTGCCAGTGCATAATCTTTATAATGAATCAGTACCTGGTCATTTAACTCGCCACCAAGTGGGTGTTGCAATTATAAACGCTACAAACGAACGACGTTGCTGGCATGCGGTTAAAGTCAAGCCTGGTTTGATTAGAGCGGCTGTTTTTGTACGTGATCATCGCGCTAGCGTTATGATTCCCTATACAAGCACACATTATTCGATTATCTATCAAGACTCTTATAATTTGAACGCGGGTAACGGCATGATTCACCGCAATTTCAATAAATGGGTGATTCTGTTAAATAGGGATATCCATTACCATCTCTATAATTAGTTAAGCGTTCAATGCACTATGTTAACCTATTGTTATAACCCAGACGCTTCTTCTGCACTGCATGCAAAACAAGAAGCGCTGAAAATCGCGTGTTACCCTGTTGTTTTTCAATGTACCTATGCTTTATGGAAACTTGGCATTCTTGAGTTAATTGGTGAGCATGGTGAGCACGGCATTGACGCTACTCGCATTGCAACTACACTTAACATCAGTCAATACGGCGTGAAAGTTTTGTTGGATTTGGGATTGAACTGCAAATTGGTTTGGCTCAATGGCGACAATTATGTTCTCGATAAAGTCGGTCATTTTGTTTTATGCGACAGCATGGTTCAGGTGAATATTGATTTTGTTCAGAACGTTTGTTATCAGGGTTTATTTAGCTTGCTGGATTCGATCAAATCAGGAAAACCCGAAGGGCTAAAACTATTTGGCGAGTGGGAAACAATCTATCCAGGGCTATCATCGTTACCAAAAGCTGCCAAAGACAGTTGGTTTGCATTCGATCATTATTATTCAGATAAAGCATTTCCCATTGTATTACCACTTGTTTTTTCAAAACCAGTTCGTCAGTTACTGGATGTTGGTGGTAACACCGGAAAATGGGCGATAGCCTGTCTTAAATACAATCAGAATGTTCGCGTCACCGTTGCTGATTTGCCAGAGCAATTAATTGTTGCGAAAAAAAATAGTGCGAAAGAAGGTTTCGGTGATCGCTTTGATGAATTTGCAATTGATTTACTCAATCCAGCTGCAACATTACCACAAGGGTTTGATGTTATTTGGATGAGTCAATTTTTAGATTGTTTTTCTGAAGAAAGAATTTTAAGTATTTTGCAGCGCGCTGCTGATGTGATGGATGACAATACCCGTTTGTATATTCTTGAATTATTTTGGGATAGGCAAACTTATGATGCGGCAGCTTATACCATCAACAGCACGTCAATCTATTTTACCTGCATGGCAAATGGCAACAGCAGAATGTACCACTCAAAAGATATGATCAAACTCATTCATAAAGCAAATCTTTATATCGATGAAGATATTGATCATATTGGGGCAGGGCATACGTTATTATGTTGCAAGAAAAAACATAAGTAGCCAACATCGTTAAAGAAACTGAACGTTTTTATACAGACCACTATTTTTCCACTAAACAAGTTACGAAAAAAAAATTATGACTCCACAATTCATTAGCATTTCATCCAGCGCTTGTTTATCGCCTGAATTATTTTCTGCAGTAGAATTGCCTGCTTTATATAAAAAATATATTCCGCCCATGATTGCAAGATCTTGCAGTACGGGTATTAAAATGGCTTTAACCGTGGCTTCTCAAGTAGTAGAAAACCAGTCAATTGATTACGCCGTTTTTTGTTCCGAACATGGCGAACTTAAATGTGGTGTTAGCTTATTGACTGATTTAAGCAGAGGTGAATTATTATCACCATCCCATTTTTCTCGATCGGTGCATAATACAGCATCAGGAATTTTTACCATTATCCATAAAATGCAACAAAATACGATATCAATTGCATCTGGAAAAAGCACATTTTTAAATGGCATGATATCTGCACTTGCGTGGCTTAAATTACATCCGAACACACAAGTGTTGTTAACCGTTTTTGATGATTATATTCCAGCGCAATACCACTCTTTATCTATTTCGAGCGATCAGCAATATGCAGTCGCCTTTTTATTATCAAACAAAAAAATAAATGGAGAAATGTTTTCAGTCAGTGTAGCGGATCGCTTGGTGAGTTCGGATAGCGCAAATGAAATTGCGGATGGATTGCTTTTTTATAAATGGCTCAATGGATCAGAAGCGACATTTTTAACTACAGGAGACTGTCATACGGAAATTGCGCTGAAAAGGCGCTGTGTATGAAATGTTTATTACACCGAGTGAATTATGTTTGGCGTATTTTCGCAACCGGTTTATGCTTTGCGACATTTGGTGTTGGTGGTTTGTTACTGGGTTATGTTATCACCCCTATTATTAACTGCATTGGTTCAAATGTGTCTCAAAAACATTTGAGAGCCCAACGTGTGGTTAGTATTTTTTTCAAAGGGTTTGTGCTGATGATGAAGTCATCTGGGGTGGCTGAATTTGAGTTTAGTGGTTTTGAAAAACTGACTCAATGCAGATCCCATTTAATCCTGAGTAATCATCCAACGTTAATAGATTATGTTTTAATTGTATCCCGATTAAAAGAATGCCAGGTGATTGTGAAAGAGTCCTTGCTGGATAATTTTTTTATGAAAAAAATTATCCAGAGTTGCGGATATGTACAAAATAAACAATCAATGGAAACAATGGTACAGATAAAAAAATTGCTTGATGAAGGCAGTCATTTTTTAATCTTCCCCGAAGGAACGCGCACCACACCAGGGCAACCGATGGTTTTGCAACGCGGACCAGCCAACATCGCTGTTCGCGCTAAAGTGCCTATCACATTGATCCATATTAACTGCTCACAAAGCGGTCTCCACAAGCACGGAAAATGGTACAATGTACCCGAAAAAAAGGTAAAATATAGCATTAAAGTCGGTGAGCAAATTAGCCCCAGCGATTTTTTGACGGATAAAACGCCGCCTTCAATTGTCGCAAGACGTTTAACGCGTTACATCACAGATAAACTAAAAAATGGTATTAAGACAAATGAGTGAGCTGATATCCGAGCTTGAAATAAAGCAATTAATTATTGACGTGCTAAATTTAGAAGATATAGAACCAAGTGATATCGATAGCGAAACACCGCTTTTTGTTGAGGGTCTTGGTTTGGATTCGATTGATGCGTTGGAATTAGGTGTTGCCATCAAGAAAAAATATAATATTACGATGAATGCAGATGATCCATCACTGCATAAACATTTTGAATCGATAAAAGCACTCGTTAGTTTTATTAATAACAACAAGAAGTGATTATGCGCGCAAATAGAGATGAAATTTTTAATGAGCTAAAAAAAGTAATGCTCGAACTATTTGAAATTGATCCCAATGTGCTTCAACTCGACACAAATTTATATGACACATTGGATTTGGATAGTATTGATGCTGTCGATTTGATTGCCCATTTGCAAACGCTAACTGGCAGAAAATTCAGCCCTGAAGAGTTTAAAGCGGTGCGTACCATTTCCGATGTCGTTGATGTTATTTATAACGAACTCAATAAATAACATGCAAGTCTTTTTAAAAATCATCGCTCTTCTTGCAGTACTTTGTTATCCATTTGCCATTTATTTTGGGATGGATCATTTTTCTATACGATACTTATTATTAGCAATCGCTTGTGCATTTTTGCTCAGGTTTTTTGTATTGAAAAAACAATCATCACCTTTTTTGCAATCATTATCTGTTTTTATCGTTATCATTGGACTGGTTGTTTGTGCGATTGGCATTGTTTTCAATAATATTATGATGGTAAAGCTTTATCCTGTTTTTATTAATATCATCTTATTTGTTTTCTTCTTTCATTCGCTGTTTCATCCGCCCAGTGTCATTGAACGCATTGCCAGAATAACCAACCCTGAATTATCAATCGAAGCCATTCGTTATACACGAAAAACGACCCTGGTATGGTGCGGTTTTTTTATTGCGAATGGAATAATATCCCTGTGGACTGTTTTTTTCTCAAGCGCAAAAGTCTGGATGTTATATAATGGCTTTATTGCTTATTTTCTAATGGGCTTGCTGTTTTCTGTCGAATATTTAGTAAGATGCTGGGTGAAGAAAAAACATGGTGAATAAAATCCATTCTATAAAACAGCTATTAATGATGCTTGAAAATTCAGCAGAAAAAACCATATTTCAATGTGGAAAAAAAACATATTCAGCCAAACAATGTATGAGTGACATTGCCGCATGTCAGCAAAAATTATCCTCAGATTATCAACGCTGGGTTTTGTGTTTTAATGATCATTACACATTTTTCGTGGCGTTGTTCGCAGTACTTTCCAAAAAATTAGAGCCCGTTTTGCTCCCAAACAACCAACCTGGTTCTTTGCAAAATTTAAAATCCGAATATGATGCGATATTAACTGATATTCCCTTTGTTGCTGAGAAAAGTGAAAAAAAATGTATTTTTTTAAAAAATATTGAAAACGCAAACATAGATAATTTAGCGTTTATTGTAAAAAATTTATCTTCCGAACAACGAATAACTTTTTTTACTTCCGGTTCAACGGGAGAACCAAAAAAAGTATGTCGAACACTGGAAGCATTAAGCGCTGAAATTAATCAATTAGAAGCGTTGTTTGGTTCACGCATGCATGGCTCGGTTTTTTCGACGGTATCGCATCAACACATTTATGGATTATTATTTTATATACTATGGCCACTGTGCAGTGGGCGAGTTATTAATTTAATGCAACTTGATTATCCCGAACAGATCATCAGTGTTTTTAATAATTCAGCACCCCTGATTTTAATTACTAGCCCAGCTCTGTTAAAAAGGATGGATGATTTGTGTGTTACTGCAGATAAAAACACACTTTTTTCTTCGGGTGGATTATTGAAGCAATCTGTTGCAAAATCAGTTTACGAAGCGTTTGGCACTTATCCCATTGAAGTTTTTGGTAGCACAGAGACCAGTGCAATTGCATACCGCACGCAAGAAAATACAGAGTGCTGGCAACCATTTCCTTCTGTTGTATTGAAGTTAGATGCTAAAACAAATTGCCTGACGGTTGTGAAATCATCTTTTTTTGATGACAAAGATGCTTTTATCATGGGTGATATGGCGCGTTTCAATAATGATGGCAGTTTTGAATTGCTCGACCGCGCAGATCGAGTAGTCAAAATTGAGGAAAAACGCGTGTCATTAGTTGAGGTTGAGAATTTGTTAGAAAATGTTGAGTGGGTTGAGTCAGCCTATGCGTTGAAATTAGAAGAAAATCGCCAATATATTGCGGCGGTGATCACTTTAACTTCTGAGGGACGAGTGTTGCTAGAAAAAATGGGGAGATCTTACTTAAATAAACGACTCAGAGAATTATTATCTGAACATATTGATGCGCCATTGTTGCCAAAAAAATTTCGATACGTTGACGAAATACCGACAAACTCACAAGGTAAGCGCATTCTGACAACCCTTAAAAAACTGTTTGATAGACATAAAATTTTCGTAACAGATCACTCCGTAGATAGAAACGTTTGATTTTGGGTGCTTTTTCGTGATAAATTTCGTTGAAATGCTCGATGTACAAACAAGTACACCTGCGCTTTCAACTCAATTTATCACAAAAAATCACCTCAAAATCAAACGTTTTAGTTATTCAGACATGGGAGCTTGAGCTGTTACAAATTTTCTGACGTTGAAAAATGAATTGAAAATGACGATCTCGAAAAACACGAGGTTTATTTGAATAAAAAACTGATCCTATTATTTTTAATTTTTTATACTGGTATTGTCTACGCCAATGTTTTTACTTTTTTGTGGGGAAAGCCCGTTAAAAACAGTGTTTTTTATTTACCTATCGGTTCGCATACAAAAAACGGTCACAGAAAACTAAAATATTTTCAATTGATGGGAGGCGTGTATAAAACTTTTTATCTAATGACTTTCATCAATTCTTTTAATGATAGAGTTTGGTCTGCTGGAATACAACGTTATATTTGGCAGTTCCATCGAATTTCTGTAGGGTATGGCGCTGGTTTGATGTATGGATACAAAGGTAATCTTTCTACCGTGAACGGTATTCCGCTTAGAAATACATTTCTTTTTAAATACAATCTCAATCCTGGTATTGTGGGACTATTTGATATTACAATCACGAAACGGGTTCAGATGAGTTTTGTGGTAGCACCCTTGGTGGTTGCAGGCGGAATCAGATTTAATTTTGCGTAAGGGATAGTCTGGCACGTTTTGGTGATTATTTCAGCCAATGGCCTTAAAGAAAATAAATATTCAGATGAATTAATTAATAATGTGATTACGCAAGATAAATTGTTTGATAAAAAGGATTTTTAATGCTCATCTATCTCATCCGTCGCATCCTCTACGCCATTCCGATTTTAATCGGCGTCAACTTTGGACATCTAGAAAATCACGCCATTTGTCCGAAATAGATTGCTATTTTGTTTCGGACACTTATAATCAATCTATAAGTGTCCGAAATACCAGAGTGTCGCTATGCTGATTGGTCGAAGCACCGAAATAAAACGTCTTGAAAAGGTTTACCGCTCAACAGAAGCAGAATTCGTTGTTTTATACGGAAGAAGGCGCGTCGGGAAAACATACTTAATAAAGCATTTTTTCAATCATAAAAAAACAATTTTTTTTCAAGCAACCGGTCTAAAAAAGGGATCGTTAAAAAAACAGTTGATTCATTTCTCAGAAGCGCTATCCACTGTATTTGGTCATGGCGTACCCATAAAAGTTCCAAACACGTGGGAGGAAGCTTTTAAAGTATTAACACAATTTATTGATGCCTCACTATCGAAAGGAAAAATAATTTTATTTTTAGATGAATTACCTTGGTTAGCAACACGCAGATCGGGGCTGTTGGAAGCGGTGGATTATTATTGGAATCAATATTGGTCGACTTATCCAAATATTGTTCTTGTCGTGTGTGGATCTAGTGCATCATGGCTTATAAAAAATATTATCTACAACCGAGGTGGATTGCATAATCGATGTACCTGTGAAATCAAATTAGATCCATTGAATTTAAACCAAACACAAGATTATTTATCTAGCAAAGGAATCAAACTAAATAAAAATCATATTATGGAGCTCTACATGGTGTTAGGGGGCATACCGTATTATTTAAATTATGTAGAGAAAGGGTTAACAGCGGCTGAAAACATACAAAAAATATTATTTGATAAGAAAGCACCGCTACAAGATGAATTTAAAAAATTATTTGATTCTCTTTTTAATAACGCGGGTGCCTATGTTGAACTCATAAAACTGATGGCGCAGCGTAAAAGTGGAATAAGCCGTGCTGAACTTGAATTACAAACGAAATATTCCCGAGGTGGTGGCCGCCTTACACAACGTTTAAAGCAACTGGAACAAACGAATTTTATTCAGTTTTATTTACCCTACAATAAAAAACATGGTGAATATTATAAGGTTGTTGATGAATTTTGTTTGTTTTATATGTATTGGATGGAAAACAAGAGTAACAAAATTGCTATACACGATTACTGGTCTCAACAAATACAAAAGCCTCAATATCAAATTTGGGCGGGCTACGCTTTTGAGGCAATTTGCTACAAACACATTAATCAGATTATTCATGCACTGACTATTAAGTCGGCCGAAAGTGTTTCTTCATGGCGATTAATGACTCGAAAAAAAGAAGAAAATGGTGCACAGATTGATTTGCTTATTGATCGCGATGATGATGCTATTACCATTTGTGAAATTAAATATACTGACAAACCATTTGTTATCACTAAACACTATGCTGAAATTTTAAATAAAAAATTGCTGGTTTTTAAAGAAAATACAAACACAAAAAAACAACTATTTTTGGTGATTATTTCAGCCAATGGCCTTAAAGAAAATAAATATTCAGATGAATTAATTAATAATGTGATTACGCAAGATAAATTGTTTGATAAAAAGGATTT
>JABDDU010000011.1:0-30484 GCA_013287435.1 Verrucomicrobiota bacterium | reverse complement strand
ATTATTTCAGCCAATGGCCTTAAAGAAAATAAATATTCAGATGAATTAATTAATAATGTGATTACGCAAGATAAATTGTTTGATAAAAAGGATTTGTAATGCTCACCTACCTCATCCGTCGCATCCTCTACGCCATTCCGATTTTAATCGGCGTCAACATTATTACCTTTACTTTATTTTTTATGGTGAATTCGCCCGATGATATGGCGCGCATGCATTTGGGACAAAAACACGTTACTGCCGATGCGATTCAACAATGGAAAATAAAAACAGGTTATGACAAACCGCTTTTTATAAATAAAAATCAATCAGGAATAAAAAAAATAACGGATACATTATTTTTTACCAAATCTGCGGAATTATTTACGTTTCATTTTGGCGAATCGGATCAAGGGCGCAATATCAATCATGATATTGGTGAACGCATGTGGCCAAGCCTCGCATTAGCCATTCCTACTTTATTCGTGGGATTAGCGATTAATATTACGTATGCATTATTAATTGCCTTATTTCGCGGCAGTTATTTCGACCGTTTTTCCATGGTTGTTTGCGTTGTCATGATGTCCGTGTCAGGATTATTTTATATTATTGTCGGGCAATTTTTATTGGCAAAATTATTAAATTTACTACCCATTTCAGGATATCATCACGGTTGGAGCGCGATTAAATTTTTAATTTTACCGGTGATTGTTGGGATGATCAGTGGGATTGGTGCGGGCACGCGTTGGTATCGCACTATTTTTCTCGAAGAAATAAACAAAGAGTATGTGCGCACGGCACGTTCAAAAGGCTTATCAGAATTAATTGTTTTATTTAAGCACGTATTAAAAAATGCTTTAATTCCCATATTAACAGGCGTTGTTGTTATCATTCCAACATTATTTATGGGCAGTTTAATCATGGAATCCTTTTTTGGTATTCCTGGTTTGGGCAGTTACACTATTGATGCCATTCAACAACAAGATTTTGATATTGTGCGTGTGATGGTTTTTTTGGGAACGGTTTTTTATATTGTGGGATTAATAGCGACGGATGTATCCTATACATTAGTTGATCCGAGGGTAAGGTTAGTGTGAGTGTGGGTGTGAGTGTGAGTGTGGGTGTGGGTGTGAGTGTGAGAAAATATTAAATCAACAGCTTGAAACTTAAAATCTAAAACTTAAATAATAAGATACAAAGTAATAAACTGCACTTCAGACACTCACACTCACACTCACACCCACACTCACACTTCTTAAAACATGCCCTGAAACATGAGGTGAATCCATAAAATGCGACCCGATTTTTTACCGAGTGACTATATTATTTGGTGCCTATTTTTCCTGTGCATTATCGCAGCGCTCTGGATTCGCACACAACCGCATTATCGCGAACCATGGAAACAAGTATTTCGACAAAAAATCGCGGTGATCGCGTGTGTTGTATTGTGTATTTATACCGTGATTGGATTATTAGATTCCATTCATTTTGATATTTTAAATCAACAAAAAAGTGTGTTGGATTTATTAATCGGTCATTTAAATGCACACGATGAAACCACGTACACAAAACCTTTTTCAACACAACACTGGCATATTTTTGGCACGAATAAAATCGGTCAAGATATGTTTTATGAAACGATTAAAAGTATTCGAACCGGTTTATTAATTGGCACGCTCACCACGATCTTTATGTTGCCCTTTGCATTATTTTTTGGAACGATCGCGGGATATTTTGGTGGATTTGTTGATGATATGATTCAATATGTGTATACCACTTTAAGCTCTATTCCCGGCGTATTATTCATTACGGCAATGGTGTTGGTGATGCAAGTTTATATCTCCAATCATCCGAATTTATTTCCGACCATTGCTGATCGTGCTGATGCTCGATTGCTGACTTTATGCTGTATTTTAGGCATTACAAGTTGGGCAAGCTTATGCAGATTATTGCGCGCAGAAACTTTAAAATTACGCGAACAAGATTTTGTAACGGCCTCTATTGCCATGGGCGCGCGACGCATGCCCATTATTTTTCGCCATATTTTTCCGAATGTCATGCATATTATTATTATCACCGTTGTTTTAGATTTTAGTGGATTGGTATTGGCGGAAGCAATTTTATCGTATGTCGGCGTCGGTGTTGATCCCACAACGCCGAGCTGGGGAAATATGATTAATACGTCACGCCTCGAATTGGCGCGCGAGCCGATGGTGTGGTGGCCATTATTAGCAGCATTAATTTTTATGTTTTTTTTAGTATTGAGCGCGAATTTATTTGCGGATTCTGTCAGAGATGCGTTTGATCCGAAGTTGCGGGAGATGTAAAACACATCGTTATACTGTAGCACTTCCACAATCCTCTGATATACTTCCAAAAACTAAATTTATTTTTCAGGAGGAAAATATGTCGACTGATACAACGGGTAGCACACCAGAAACTGGGGGATCTGTTTTTACCAACTTCTTTTCTTTTTTAATGACCAATAAAACTTCTCTTGCGATCGGCACAACAGCTCTCGCTGTATTAGCGGGATTTTATTTGTGGAAAAAATATTATGGAAATGAAAAGAAAAAACCTAACTTCGAAAGTCCAGTAAAATTGTTTGCTGGGAAAGCAAGCGGTGATATTAGAGTTACCACTGTGCAACCGACAGATCAATCTGCTAACCTACCATCTCTAACAAGCCCAGCAAAAAATCCAAGTGGGACTTTTGCTTACCCTCCAAAAAACTCTGAAGATGATTTCGTTGTGGTGTCGAGCCCAGCTTTTGCTGAGCCAGCCAAATCATAGATATAAGCTGACAAATAAAAAGGGGATGGCAAAAAATCACATCGAACGAGCGGAGGAAAGATGACGAAAATCATGTTAAATCCCTACACACTCGCCAAATCCCCTTTCTTCTCCAACCACTCCTTACGATCAGAAGCGCGTTTTTTAGCAAGCAACATATCCATTATATTTTCT
Organism: Verrucomicrobiota bacterium; assembly: GCA_013287435.1. GTDB lineage: Bacteria > Pseudomonadota > Gammaproteobacteria > Coxiellales > Coxiellaceae > 2-02-FULL-42-43. The sequence goes on along the minus strand of JABDDU010000011.1, from coordinate 27,538 downwards.
TCTTTCGAATGATCATGCAGCGTTAATTGCACTAATCGACGCGTGTCGGGACTCATGGTTGTTTCGCGCAATTGCAGCGGATTCATTTCGCCCAATCCTTTAAATCGTTGAATATTCACTTTGCCTTTTAATCCTTCCGCTTGAATACGATTGAGCGTTCCTTCTTTTTCATCATCATCTAATGCGTAAAAAATACTTTTACCCACATCAATGCGATACAAAGGCGGCATGGCGACATGCACATGTCCTGCTTTTACCAAGGGTCGAAAATGTTTTAAAAATAATGCGCATAATAAAGTGGCGATGTGCGCACCATCCGAATCGGCATCCGCTAAAATACAAACTTTTCCATAACGCAATGAAGACAAATCATCAGAGCCAGGATCAACCCCAATCGCCACCGCAATATCATGCACTTCAGTGGATGCTAACACTTCTTCTGAAGACACTTCCCACGTGTTTAAAATTTTTCCGCGCAGCGGCATAACCGCTTGAAAGGTGCGATCGCGCGCTTGTTTTGCAGAACCGCCCGCGGAATCTCCTTCCACTAAAAATAATTCTGAGCGGGTTGAATCTTGTGTTGAGCAATCCGTTAATTTTCCCGGCAAAGCAGGGCCTGAAGTCACTTTTTTACGTGTGACCAATTTTTCCGAACGCATCCGGTTTTGCGCATTGGTAATAAATAATTCTATTAATTGTTTTCCCACTTCGACATTTTGATTGAGCCACAAACTCAACGCATCTTTTACAACGCCTGTCACAAAAACGGCCGCTTGACGCGCTGTTAATCGCTCTTTTGTTTGCCCTGCAAATTGTGCGTGCTGCAATTTTATCGACAAAATATAACGACATTGTTCCCAAATATCTTCTGCGGTTAATTTAATACCACGCGATAATAATTTATGCATCTCACAAAATTCACGCACCGCTTCTAAAATACCCGCGCGTAAACCATTCACGTGTGTGCCGCCTTGTATGGTCGGAATTAAATTGACATAACTTTCAGCAACACCGACTTCACCATTAGGCAACCAGGTTAACGCCCAATCCACTGTTTCACTGTCACCTGTAAAATGCCCCATAAAAGGTTCAATCGGTAACGATTCACATTTCTGCAAGCTATCTAATAAATAAGATTTCAAACCATCTTCATAGTGCCATGATAATTTTTCATCTTTTTTTTCATCGTAAAAATTAACGGTTAAACCCGGACATAAAACTGCCTTGGCACGCAAGGTGGCTAACAAGGTTGGTAATACAAATTTCGCTGCATCAAAATATTTTTCATCGGGCCAAAAACGAATGGAAGTTCCTGATGCTTGTTTTTCACACTTACCAACCGCTTTTAATTTTCCTTGTGATTCACCGTCTTTAAATACCATTTCATAAATGTCACCATTTTTTTTCACACGGGCGATTAATTGTTTTGATAAAGCATTCACAACAGAAATACCAACGCCGTGCAAACCACCAGAAAATTCATAGGTTTTTTTCGAAAATTTCGCCCCGGAATGCAAACGCGTTAAAATTAATTCAACGCCCGAGACTTTATGTTCAGAATGGATATCCACTGGCATACCACGACCATCGTCCGTGACGTTCAACGAACCATCTTTATAGAGCGTGACATCGATTTGTTTCGCATGACCTGCAATCGCTTCATCGACACTATTATCAACGACTTCGTGCGCCAAATGATTGGGATGTGAAGTATCGGTGTACATGCCTGGGTTGCGCCGTACGGGATCTAATCCCGTCAACACTTCAATTGCTTCTGCTGTGTAAGCATCGCCCCGTTTTGTCATCATTGAATTCTCCTAACCAATAAAGTACGCTACAACCCGATATTAAACAGGTCATTAAATTTAATCATATAATTTGGTGTGCATGCGATTTATTTACACGCTTATTCATTATTTGGCAATGCCTTTCGTGCTGATCCGATTGCTATGGCGATCGCGTCATACGGCAGGATATCGCAAACGGTGGAGCGAACGCTTTGGATATATTACCTCTTTTTCAGAAGGAAATAGCATTTGGATTCATGCTGTTTCTGTCGGCGAAACCATCGCGGCCATTCCCCTGGTTCAATCATTGATTAAACAATATTCTCCACAATTCCATATCATTGTAACAACGACAACACCCACGGGTTCAGAGCTCGTCACCAAACATTTGCAAAATCAAGTGACTCACGTGTACGCCCCTTTTGATGTACCCAGTGCAGTGACCCGTTTTTTACGACGTTCTCGCGTAAAATTATGCATTATCATGGAAACAGAATTATGGCCCAATTTATTAATGATTTGTAAAAAACATGAAATCCCTATTATTTTAGCCAATGGGCGTTTGTCTGAGCAATCCAGTTTACGTTATCAATTAATTCCTGGTTTAACCAAAAAAATGTTAAGCACTTACCACACCGTCGCTGCACAAGGCGTATTAGACGGTGAACGTTATTTACAATTGGGTTTGGATCCAAAAAAATTAGTGATCACTGGTAATATCAAATTTGATTTGCAAATCCCAGAAGGATTAATTCAACAAGGAAAAATGTTGCGTCACGAAATTGGGGAAGAGCGTCGCGTATTGATTGCAGCGAGCACGCATGAAGGTGAAGAAAATATTATTCTCGATGCGTTTCAAAAAATTCGACAACACATTCCCAATTTATTTTTAATTGTAGCGCCCCGTCATAGCGATCGTTTTCAAAAGATTGCCGATTTGTGTCGCCAATCAAAATTTCAAGTCATCACGCGATCGCAACAAAAGCCCATCGAAAAAAACACCGATATTTTATTAGTGGATACCATTGGCGAATTACTGATGATTTATGCATGTGCTGATATTGCTTTTGTGGGTGGCAGCTTAGTGTCTGTTGGTGGACATAATCTGATTGAACCAGCCGCGTTAGGTTTACCCATTTTAACGGGGCCTAATTTACATAATTTTACTGAAATCAGTAAATTATTACAAAATGCCGGTGCTGCACAAATTGTTACTGATAGCACCAGCGTTGCTGACGCCGTGATTGCGCTCTGTTCCGCAAAAGAATTGCGCGAGAAAATCGGTAAATGCGCGCAAGAAACGATCGAAGCCAATCGAGGCGCGTTGGAAAAACATTTGGAGTGTATTGAGAGGTGTTTGGAGCAGGGGTGAGTGTGAGAAAATTAATTGGATGGCATAGTAGATCATCGCATCTGTGAAGAGATTGAAGTGTGTTGCACTGGATGTATTGAGCGCTGGTGACATAGTTTAGAAGTGCTTGCGTTAGCAAGTACGAAAGAAAATATGTAGAGGGTTGCTTCTGCTTTCGCATTCCCTGACGCGAAAGCTTCTAAGCACTATCACTAGCGCATCATTCCTCAATGTTTAAAATTCTAGCGAAACAGATGCAGTACGCCATCCAATTAATTTTCTCACACTCACACTCACACCTCTACAGGATCAACATCCAAAATCCATCTTAACCCAGAAACTTTCTTTTGATTTTCCATGGATTCCAAAAATCCTGACACCGCTTTTTTTATTTCCGATCGCTGTATCGATTGCAAAATTAATTGCAGTCGAAATACACCGGCCTTTTTTTCCAGGGTAGATGGGAAAGGTCCCATGATTTCAATTTGATTGGAGTGACGCAATATTGTTTTTTTAGCCTGTTCTAAAAATACGGTCAGATGATTTTTATTTTTCGATTCGGCGCGCAGTAAAATCATATTGATAAAGGGTGGTAATTTTGCTTGTAATCGCTCACTTAAAATTTCCTTGGCAAATTCCAAATAATTCGTATCAAATAATTTTTTTAATAAAGGATGGTTGGGATGATGGGTTTGCACAAACACTTCGCCTCGTTTTTCAGCACGACCTGCACGTCCTGCAACTTGAATCAAGGATTGACCCAAGCGTTCAATCGCACGAAAATCACTGGAAAATAAGGCATGATCGACATCAATTGCCGCAACCAAAGTCACGTTTTCAAAATGATGTCCTTTGACGAGCATTTGCGTGCCAATTAATATATCTACTTCTTGATTGTTAACTTTTAGTAAAATTGCTTCGAGCGCTGAAAAATTTTTGACACTATCGCGATCAACCCGGCATACTTTTTTATCTGGAAATAATGCGCTTAATGTTTCTTCCAGTTGCTCTGTTCCCAATCCTAATGCGATCAATTCACTTTGTTTGCATGACGTACAAACTCGTATCCAGGATGACCGATATCCACAATGATGACAGAGCAATTGTTTTGGATTGTCGTGTGCCGTTAATCTCGCATCACAATGCGGACAAATGACTGAATAACCACAATGATGACACAGTAAAACGGGCGCATAACCGCGACGATTTAAAAATAATAAAATTTGATTGTTTTGATTTAAATGCTTTTGCATCACGTCAATTAACGCGGGACTTAATCCTTGTTGTAATTTTTCACCGCACACATTGTGTAATGTAATCGGTGGTAACGAGGCATTGCCTGCGCGCTCGGATAATGTAAGCAAGCTATATTTTTGTTGAGTGACATTGTTGATACTTTCTAATGACGGCGTTGCCGAGCCTAAAACAACCGGAATTTCCGATAATTTTGCACGCATCACCGCAACATCGCGCGCGGAATACCGAAAACCGCTTTGCTGTTTAAACGATATATCATGTTCTTCATCAACAATAATAATGCCGCAATTTTTTAAAGGTGCAAACACCGCAGAACGCGTGCCAATCACAATGCACGGTGCATTTTTTTCTGCTTGCAACCAGGCTTTACAACGTTTCACATCCGTTAATCCCGAATGCAATAGCAAAACGGGCACCTGAAATCGTGCTTCAAATCGCGCAACGGTTTGCGGTGTTAAAGAAATTTCAGGAACCAATACCAATGCTTGCTTATTTTTTTTTAGCACTTCTGCAATCACACACAAATAAATTTCTGTTTTTCCGCTACCAGTCACGCCGGCTAATAAAAAAGGCTGGAATTTTTCGGTTTGCGAAATGAGTGTGATCGCACTGTTTTGCTCTGATGTTAGTGTAAACGCAGGTGTTTCACGTTCAATCGCCCCACAACTCGCACTCACACTCGCACTCACGCTGCCATCACGAATTTTTTTCGGCAATGTCCCTAAAATCACATCGCCGAGTGGGTGCTGATAATAATCACTCGCCCAGTGATATAGGGATAATAATTTTTCATCTAAGAGTGGATTTTCATCAATCAGTGCAGCCACGGATTTTAATTTTTCAACGGGAAAATTCGATTTTTCTGCCAATCCCACAATCACACCAACCACTTCTCGACGACCAAACGGTATTTTCACACGTTGACCTGGTTGCCAAATAGTATGATTCTCGCCCGACAAATAATCGAACGTGCGACGCAAGGGCGTTGGGATAGCGATTTGTAGAATAGGTGTTTGATCCATAAGTTAAAGCTCAATGACCGAAAAAGACTACTGGGGAAACACCAAATCGCTTAGAGAGTTTTCGTATATGTTCTATCGTTAATTGCCGCTCGCCATTAAAAATTTTTGATACTAACGATTGACTACCAATTTCAGGCAAGTTACTTTGCGCCAGTCCGTGTTCTTCCATCAAAAATTTCAACACCTCAATCGGTGATAATTTTTCTGATAAATAATGTTTTGTTTCATATGATCGAATATTTGAAGCTACTATCTTCAAAAGACTTGTTGTTTCAGCATTACTATGTTGACGTGACCATTCCATTAGCTCATCAACAAAAATTAATAATTTTTCATATTCTGCTTCATTTCGAGGTACATGCGCATAGGGAAATACATGCTCCCAATGTTTTATAGTCTGTTGTACTGATTTCATACTCTACCTTTCCTCATCCTCTCTTCATTTTTTTTCATACTATATTCTGCATGTGTAAAAATAGATTTCATATTCACTACCATCGCTGGATAATCAATTTCAGTTATCAACCTGAATTTGTTTCCCCCAATATTAAATATTGTGTAACGATGATAAACATAATCTGCGCTTGGAAAAGTTCGTCGTAGTTCATTAAAACTACGATAATGCGTTTGAAGAATAATCTTCTCCCATGCAGACAATGGGTTTCTACTGGCAGGATGACTTCTTTCAAAAGTGACCACCATTTTTCTTCCAATCAGTATCATCGCCCATCCTCAGTTCCTTATTGTGCAGAGTATGACATAATGTCATAATTGTCAATAGGAACGTGAAATTCATCAATGCTTATGATAAGGTAACGAACTCAATCAGATCTAAAAGAGGACATTATGAGCAAATTCAGCACCAACGAATTCAAAAACGGTTTAAAAGTCATGATCGATCATGACCCATACAATATTTTAGAAAACGAATATGTCAAACCCGGCAAAGGCCAAGCGTTTAACCGCGTTAAATTACGCAATTTAAAAACAGGTCGCGTGCTGGAACGCACATTTAAATCAGGCGATGTGCTCGATGGTGCTGATGTCGTTGAATGTGATATGCAATATTTATACTGTGATGGCGAATTTTGGCATTTTATGAATCCCACTTCTTTCGAACAAATTTCTGCCAGTGCGACAGCGGTTGGTGACACAAAACAATGGCTGAAAGAACAAGATGTTTACATTATGACATTGTGGAACGGTGCACCACTGACGATTGAAGCACCGAACACAGTCACTTTAAAAATTACACAAACCGATCCTGGTATTCGTGGCGATACTGCAACCGGCGGCACCAAACCAGCAACATTAGAAACAGGCGCCGTTGTTCGCGTGCCTTTGTTTATCGAAGAAGGTGATGTGATTAAAGTGGATACGCGCAAGGGTGACTATTTATCGCGTATCAATAAAGCGTGAGCGAACTTCAGTAGCTCGTCCCGGTAGGACGAGCGCATTATAATATATGTTAAAAAATATTCATCTACGCGCAGAATTATACCAAAAAATCCGCCAGTTTTTTGCGAATAAAAATGTATTAGAGGTAGAAACACCTTTATTATGCAAACACACCGTCACCGATCCACACATAGAAAGTTTTGCAGTACCGGTTTCTAACACTCCCACCCACACTTACTTCCTACAAACCTCACCCGAATACGCCATGAAAAGATTACTCGCCGCCGGCAGCGGATCGATTTATCAGATCACCAAAGCCTTTCGCGTTGGCGAATCTGGTCATCAACACAATCCAGAATTCACCCTGCTCGAATGGTATCGAATTCATTTTAATCATCACGATTTAATGCGTGAAATTGATGAGTTTTTGCAATTTTCAATCGAAACAAAACCGGCAGAAAAAATTTCCTATCAAGATTTATTTTTAAACTATTTAAATATTAATCCATTTATCACTGACGTTAACTCACTGAAAAAATTAATTCATCAAAATAATATTGTTATCGACACGGAAAATATGGATTATGATACGGCATTACAAGTTTTATTATCGCATTTGATAGAACCGACTCTGGGCTTCGAAAAACCTTTATTTTTATATGATTTTCCACCATCGCAAGCTGCGTTGGCGAAAATTAACAATGGTGTTGCTGAACGATTTGAGCTGTATATTAACGGCTCTGAGATGGCGAATGGCTTTCATGAATTAACAGATGCTGCGGAACAGAAAAAACGATTTGAAAAAAACCAATTACAACGAAAAAATAATCAGCAATATATTCCAGAAATTGATGATTATTTGATAGATGCGTTAAAATCCGGTTTACCCAATTGTGCGGGCGTTGCCATCGGTATTGATCGGTTGTTGATGCAATACGCAAAAACCAATAATATTCAAGATGTGATAAGTTTTTCTGTTAATCAGGCGTGAAACATATGAAAAGAATTTTAGTAGTAGGTGGTGCGGGTTACATTGGTTCGCATACTGTTAAATCATTACAAACAAGTAATCATGAAATCGTTATTTTTGATAATTTATCAACGGGGCACCACGATGCAGTTGAGAAAAAATTTTTAACCATCGGTGATTTATCTGACGTCAACGCCATTGAAGACTGTTTTAAAAAAAATAAATTCGATGTGGTCATGCATTTTGCATCCTCAATTGCTGTAGCAGAATCCGTCGCAGAACCTGCAAAATATTATCGCAATAATGTCATCAACACGATTAATTTATTGGACGTGATGCGCGCACATCACGTGAACCATATTATTTTTTCATCTTCCGCTGCAATCTATGGTAATCCCGTCACCACACCGATTTCCATTCATCATCCTAGAAAACCAAATAATCCTTATGGAAAAAGCAAAGCGATGGTCGAACAAATCATTGAGGATTATCATCATGCTTATGGATTACAGTATTGTTTTTTACGTTATTTTAACGCAGCCGGTGCTGATCCCTCTGGAACACTCGGGGAACGCCACGATCCCGAAACCCATTTAATTCCGCTGGCATTACAAGTTGCTGCGGGCAAGAAAAAAACACTGGATGTTTATGGAACGGATTATGATACACCGGATGGCACTTGTATTCGTGATTATGTACACGTGTGTGATATTGCCAATGCGCATTTATTGGCAATGAATTATTTATTAGAGGAAAAAAAATCAGGTTGTTTTAATTTAGGTAGTAACACAGGACACAGCGTCAAAACAGTAATTAATACCATAGAAAAAATCACAGGTAAAAAATTATCGGTAAATTTTTTAGATCGTCGCGCAGGCGATGCAGCGAGATTAGTAGCCGATAACATAGAAGCGCATGAGCATTTGCACTGGCAACCGCGTTATCCCTCATTAGAAAAAATGATTGAACATGCGTGGAATTTTGTAACAGCTCGATATTCATGCAACGGGATCTGATCTTTTTCGTTGATAAATAGCAAATTGATATTCGCCTTTTTTTTGCATCGTTTTTAAATAATGATATGACTTCCATGCTGATCGAAACTGTTTATTCTGTTTTAAAATACGAAGATACTCAACGCGCTGATTATGATGACCGTTGATTGTATACGGCTGTGTATCCACCCATATTAAATCAGGTTTGTTTCGACTCAAATCGATTGCCAATAGGCGACTAAAAAATTGATTGATTCGGATTTCTCGCGGAGTCATTTTTTGAATATAATTTTTTCCAAAGTCACCGCGCAGCCACATTAAACATTGTAAACGCGATGCAGGATAAGAGCCCGCTTCTTCAAAAACAGAAACCATGTATGCGGTATACGCCGAAAAAAAATAAACAGGCCGATGAAATTCTCGAGCATGTAAATAATGAATCATGGAGGTTAATACTTTTTTTTGAAACACATCTGACTCATATACACGTGAAATATATAAAACCGGGAAAGAAAAAAACACGATCGCAATCATACTGATCACCATTTGTTTCCACACCGAGAACCATGCGCGCTGCATAAAAATACAAAATAAATACACGTCCAATAACAGCGCAATAGAAAATACTGGCAAAAAATGATAATACCAGGGCAATCGCTGTATCAGGTATGACAGAAAAAAACCTATCAATGCAAAAATCAGAATGGTGTTTAATACATGATAAGCATTTTTTTTGTATTGCAGATAATACACAATAACACTGCAAAGAGAAAAAAGTACCAGTGAAGAAAACAGCAACTCAGTCCATGACGTAAACATTTTTTGATAATAAAATTTCATGGCCCATGGAATTACAATAGTCAGGTAAGGGTTAAAAAAAATAAAAATAAGCGCCATATAGAACAATAAGAAAAAAAATATCACCACATTTTCTGGACGAACGGTGAAAAATTTTTTCGTCGAAAAAATTGCGTAGCTTTCCACCAACACAAATGGAATGAAAAAAAATGGCTTAAGTGAGAAACCCAGTGCTGATAAAACACCAATCAAAATAGCGAGAAACACATGAATGCACTTATTTTCTAAGCGACAAGCGACCAACAAAAAATAGGGCATCGTAAAAATAATTAAGATATTTTCTCGTTGACCAAATTCACCCAGCGGCAAAATAAGATATATCGCGGACAAGCACAGCAAAAAAATCATGGCGATCCAGGAATCTTTTTTCTGAAATAACTTTTTAATCAAGACAGCGCAAATCCATAGCGATCCAGACGCGAGAAAAAACATATAAATTCTCACGCCGATGATATGAGACACCAAAAATAATTTTCCAATAAGAATTTCAGGCATGTAGAGAAAAATGGATAGCGGCGGATTAATTTCAAAAAAATTATTCACATAATTTCCACCACGCAATACTATTCGCGCTAAATGCATTTGTTCGCTAACATCTCCTTTAATTAAAAATTGGGATTGTATTTTCCAAGCTAATACATAAATAACCAGAAAAATAAAAAAGCAGGTAATTTTTTGTATTCTAGATAAAATCATAATTTTCCAATCACTTGCCCCAATTCCAATATACTATTGGATTGCAAGGCAGCATTCCACGCAATTTTATTTTGTTCACACAAAACAATCACAGTCGATCCTAATCGAAAATGCCCGACTGCATCACCTTTTTGTAAAATAAGAGATTGATGGTCGTAATGCCACGTTTCTATGCGACGATTTTTTTGTGGCGCTACAATGCCGTGCCAATTCATGGAAACACTACCAACGATCATCGCACCCACTGCAATTAATGCCATCAAACCAACCTCGGTTTCAAAAATACAAATCACGCGTTCATTGCGCGCAAATAATCCGGGCACATTTTTGACTGAGGATGGATTCACTGAAAATAATTTTCCAGGCACGTAAATCATTTTTTTTAATTTACCTGATAGCGGCATATGAAAACGATGGTAATCTTTGGGTGACAGATAAGCTGTTAAAAACGAGCCATTTTCAAAACGATCAGCTAATACATCACCACCACATAAATCATTTAAATTAAAATAAGCATTTTTTGCTTGCAAGAGTTGATCTTTGTCAATTTGGCCTAATTCACTAATACAACCATCAACCGGACTGATGATACTATTTTTTTCTGACGAAATGACACGTGCACCAGGCTTTAATTCGCGTGTAAAGAAATCATTAAATGTTTTAAATTGTGTATAATCCGATATTTTTGCTTCGCTCATATTTACACGATAATGCGCTATAAATTTTTTAATGCCAAAGCGTGTTAAACAACCTAATTTTGCATTTGCAAGCTTCCCCATAAAGCGGGATAGAAAATGCTGTGGAATACAATTTTGTAAACAGGGTTTCATATACGTTACAATCCAGTTTTGGCGAGAAGAACTAGAAGCTAACTCTGAAGTAGTGAGCGTATGTTGTGGTTATGGGTGGTTTGAGGGGAGTGTATGTGGCAGGGATGCCACGTACAAGCCTACAGGGATATATTCACGGCGTCTCCCCGAAAACTACCCATAACTACAACATAAAGCGAACGGATGCAAAACGTCCTGCGTTTAATTTTACTTCAAAAGTTTTGAAAGGATAACACTTTGAAAATCTATTTAGTAGGTGGTGCTGTACGAGATGAACTCCTGGGAAAACCCATCAAAGAACGTGATTGGGTTGTTGTTGGCAGCACGCCAGAAGAAATGATCACAATGGGTTATCAACCCGTCGGTAAAGATTTTCCTGTGTTTTTGCATCCCAAAACGCATGAAGAATATGCATTGGCACGTACCGAACGCAAAACCGGCAAAGGGTATAAAGGCTTTCATTTTTATGCGATGCCTGATGTTACGTTGATTGATGATTTGATTCGGCGTGATTTAACGATTAATGCCATGGCGAAAAATAAAATCACCGGTGAAATTATCGATCCGCACAATGGACAAAAAGATCTGAAACAAAAAATATTGCGACATGTATCATCAGCATTTACTGAAGATCCTGTTCGTATTTTACGTGTGGCGCGATTTGCAACGCAGTTGCCTGATTTTCACGTCTGTCCTGAAACGAATCAATTAATGCATGAAATGGTAACATCAGGTGAAATTGATGCATTGGTTGCGGAACGTGTTTGGAAAGAATTATCTCGTGCGTTAATTTCAGAAAAACCCAGTCGTTTTTTTGAAGTAATTAAAAATTGTGGTGCGTTAACGGTTTTATTTCCTGAATTAGATAAAGATCATTTAAATTTATCAGCGCTCAATAAAGCAGTTGCGATGACTAATAATGGAACGGTTCGATTTGCGGCATTATTGCATTATTTATCACGCGATTCTATTCAATCGATTTGCAAGCGCTTTCGTGTACCGATTGAATTTACGGAGCTTGCCTTATTAGTTTCAAAATATCGCGATGCGTATCAACAGTTAGATGAAAAAAATCCAGAGCAATTATTATTTATTCTAAAAAATATCGACGCGTTCAGAAGACCTGAAAGATTTTCGGATTGGATGATGGCCTGTCATGCAATTAATGAAAAAATAAATCATCAGAAAATATTGCTGTGTGCATTAAAAGCTGCAAAAAGTGTGGATTTAAAACCATTGCTTGAAAAGAAAATTCAAGGAAAAGCATTTGGGGATGAGTTTTATCAATTGCAATTAAAAGCGATAGCGGAAGCGAAGACCCTTCGCACTCGCTAACGCGAGCGCTTCTAAACTATTTCACTAGGAAAAATCTTTGCCGGCAAAGCGCGTGCTAGTGATATATTTTAGAAAATTTATCCACCACTAACGCCACAAACAACACCATCAAATACGTAATCGAAAAACGAAACACCATCATCGCAACAGCCGGATCATCGGTGCGCATCAGACGAATTGCCCATTGCAAAAAACGTGCGCCTAATACAATGGCGGCAATTAAATAAATCCAACCTGCCAGTCCAATCGCAAATGGCAATAAGGTAACTGCAAATAATAAAATCGTATATAACAAAATATTTAATTTGGTATAAGCAATGCCGTGCGTTACTGGCAGCATGGGCACATCGGCTTTTCTATAGTCATCCACACGATTAATCGCAAGCGCCCAAAAATGCGGCGGCGTCCAGACAAAAATAATCATGACTAAAATAATCGCGCCGGGATCAATATGCCCTGTCATTGCAACCCAACCCAACAACGGCGGTGCAGCGCCTGCTAATCCGCCGATCACAATATTTTGCGGTGTGGCATGTTTTAAATAAAGCGTATAAATCCCTGCATAGCCAATTAAAGTTAAAAAAGTTAATGCGGCAGTTAATGTATTTGCAAATTTCATTAAGATAAACAAGCCGGCAATACCTAAAATAATCGCAAAAATAATGGCGTTTTTCGCACTGACTTTGCCTTGCACGATCGGTCTGTTTTCCGTGCGACGCATTAAGCGATCGATATGACGATCCATCAGATGATTAATACACGCGGCACTACCGGCAACTAATGCAATGCCGCTATTGCCCAATACAAAAATCAGCCAGGAAAAATGAGTGGACGGCGCTAAACACATGCCGACCATGCTGGTTAAAATCATCAGCAATACAACGCGGGGTTTACAAAGAATAATATAATCGCGGAAATTCACACTCACACCAATAAATAATTAATCGTCACCATAATCAGCAACAACGTTGCTGCGGTGAGATTATGCGCGATTGCGATCCATAACGGAAGTTGAAATAGTATATTGATCAAACCCAAGCAAATCTGTACGCCTAAAAAAAACAACAAATACCAACTGATTTTTCTCAAGTGTAGATGAGTTTGATACTGGATTTGGATGCTTAGAAATAGGGAAAAAAGCACACAGCCAACAATTACTCCGCCCCAGCGATGCGCAGCAGAAAGTCCATCATACAGTAATCCTGCGTAGTGACTACTCGTCCAAGCACCCAATACAATTTGTAAAAAAAGCAAAATCAAGCCAAACAGCGCAAATGTTCGAAATGTTTTTGTGAATGCAGTGTTAACATTTTCGATTACACGCGATCGCGTATTTAAATAAATCAGCCATAATAGAGATAAAATTGTCATGCCAGCCAACAAATGTTGCATCACAATCGCTGGCGATAATTTTAATGTTACTGTCCACATGCCCAGCAACACCTGATACACAATTAATGCAAATAATGATATTGATAAAAAATATCGCGACGTTATTGCGCATAACAGCGCGATCACAATAACAAAAGCGCCAAGCGTTCCAGCAAAATAACGATGCACCATTTCGACTTGCGCTTTGTATAAATTGATAGGCTGCGCTGCTGATTGTTGCGACGCAATGAGATGACCATAACAACCTGGCCAATCGGGACAACCCAAACCCGCATTTGATAAACGCGTAAATGCGCCGAGCCCGATGACAATGAATGTTAAACACGCTGCAATAAAGCTGAGGGTTGATAGGTATTTTGTTGATTTTGCTCGGTGAAACATTTGTTACTCCTTGATTTCACTTGTTCCATTCACTCCCGCTATTCACCGATAAATAAATATATTGATAATCGGCACCAACATAACAAATAGCATAACAAAAGGAATCACTGACCACACTATTTCCAAACCAAAATTGGATTTTGGTTTGTGAAATGTGATTAACGCAGCAATCAATAGGATAAAAACAATCAGTGTTGTTGCACAGGATAAATAAAATAAGCTTGCGCGCAAGTGAAAGCTAGCCTCATGAAGAAATAAAAAATTGCTGGAAGTCATCATGTCCTCACACTCGCACCCACACTGATTTGCATTAAATCACAGCATCACAATAAAACAAGCTGTGGTTTTTATAAAACAACCATCGCCTCAGCCGCATGATTGGGACCGTTGAATACTTTAATCACCAATTTTTTTACTCTATATTTTGCGATAAAATCATGATCGCGCTTTACTTCATCAATAAACCATTGTGACAATGTTTCCAAAGTAATATTTTCGAGTGCTAATAACACAACGTCACTTTTCAGCAACCACATGGATTGATGGTTAAAAGTAATTTTGTAATGCGGATCGTCTTCTTCAATCATTAAATATGGCGAATTGCTTGGAACCAAACAATGCCAATTTAATTGCTTGCACAAAGCAATTAATTTTTCTTCAAATAATCGATAATCGAATGTAATACCAGGCTCTCCCATTTCAGCAGTCACAATCACCTCTAATGTATAATTATGGCCGTGTAATGATTCACGTTCTGTTGCTGAAAAAATCGTAAAATGGCCAATGGAAAATTTTAATTTTCCTTGGTTGAAATAAATGGTTGATTCTTTCATCGTAAAACCCCATTATTTTTAAATAAAATACTTGCACCGCTCGCTTGATGAGCTGATCGTGGTATTCCGCGTGGGGACGCCGTGAATACATCCATGTAGGCTAAAGATTGCCCTTCCGGGGCAATCATTCCCCACTCGGAACACCACAATCATCTCATCCGCTCGCTACCTCAAACCTATAATCTCATTCTGTGATCCATCATTCGAAAACCCAATAAGTTATGATCAAACTCTTTCGACAATGCAATCACCTTAAATAATTCACCCATTTCACTGGGTGAGGTTAATTGCATGATTTGCTGATTTTGCAAAAAACGCTTTTTTTCATCACTGGTTTCATGCATCAAAGATAATAAATCACAGTTGATTAAAAACGCGGCTTGATGAGTAAATCCCGAAACAGTGAATCCATTTTCAACGGCTGCTTCAGCAACTGCCGTAAAATCAACATGCGCAGTCATATCTTGAATACCGGGGAAAATAAGCGGATTCCCATGTGAGTGATGACGATAATGACACATGATTGTCCCCTGCGATCGATCAGGATGATAATATTCATGGCGCGGAAATCCATAATCTATTATCAACACAACACCGCGCGATACACTATCAGAAATACTTTTTATCCAGCCGGGTAAATATAAATTAATTTCCGAGGTATAATTTTCCAGAAAATGGACGTCGTATTTTTTTAGAGATGAAATTAATTGTGCATTTTCTTTTTCAGAAACGGCACTGATCAAATGATTATTTTCTATTGTTACAACACATTCTTTAATGCTGTTTTTATAAATAAATTGATGCACGGGCATGGCATCCAATACTTCATTCGCTAAAATCACCCCTTGAATTTTTTTTTCAGGCAAGGTATCCAGCCAAATGACGCGATCCAAACAATCAGGAATTTTTTTTAAAATGGTTTCGTGTTGTAACGCTTTTAAAAATCCGCTGATTTCTAAAATATAATAATGAGTTGGCAATTGATTTTTTTCTTTCAATGCGTGCAGAATATCAGCCGCCATCACACCACTGCCTGCACCGAATTCTAAAATATCGCCGCCACCCATCGTATTTAAAATTTCCGCACATTGATTCGCGAGACAATATGAAAATAAGGAAGAAATTTCAGGCGCTGTAACAAAATCACCGTCTTTGCCGAATTTTTTGAGTGTATTGCGATAATAACCCCATTGCGGCGCATACAAACACAGCTCCATATAACGCGCGAAAGAAATCTCGCCGAAAGATTTTATTTCTAACATGATCTCTGATAGCAAACCATCCGATAATTGCTTGGCATCACGATCGGGAATCGGTAAAGTACTACTCACACTCACACCCACACTCACGCTGTTATTAAACGAGATTATAAACGGATGAGCACAAAACACCACACAGTTGCACTCATCACAGGTGCTGCACGTCGTATCGGCGCTTGTATTGCCGATGTATTGCATCAAAATGGTTATAACGTGATTGTACATTATCGTTATTCAAGCGATGAAGCGCACGCATTGATTGAAAAATTAAACCGGCAGCGCGCGAATTCTGCGGTAGCGATTTCTGCTGATCTGGATAATCAAAATGAGTATGAAAAATTAATTAAAAATAGTGTGGATGTTTGGAAACGATTAGACGTACTCATTAATAATGCCTCCACATTTTCGCCAACGCCGATTGGAAAAATAAAGATAGTTGATTGGGATAAATTAATGAATAGCAATCTGAAAGCGCCATTTTTTTTATCACAAGCGGCAGCGCCATTTTTAGCTGAAAACAAGGGAAATATTATCAATATTGTTGATATTCATTCGATCACACCGATGAAAAATTATTCGGTGTATAGCATGGCAAAAGCAGGATTGCTGATGCTAACAAAATCATTGGCACTGGAATTAGCGCCTGCTATTCGCGTTAACGCTGTTGCACCTGGCAGCGTAATTTGGCCTGAAAATGAAAACACTTATTCTGAAGCACAAAAACAAGCGATTTTGACAGCTACGTTATTAAAAAAACAAGTCAATCCCAGCGATATTGCAAAAACAGCCCTATTTTTAGCGCAACAAACCTCGATTACTGGACAAATGATTCATGTCGATGCGGGAAGGTTGATTTATTAAGATTTCTCTAATGTTCATTTGGTAGGATGCTCTACCCATGTAATTGAGAGAATAAGACTATGCCCCCGCCACCCGGTCGTTTACACAAAAAGGCCGAGCGTTTTAAGCCTGTTGGTAAACCAATTACGAACAATCAAATACACTGGGCACAACGCACGGGAAAAAGAAGAAAATGGGGTCGAAGTACCATTTATATCGGCAAGCGTACTCATCTTCCTTCTGCGTCATCAGTTATACTGACAGAAGAAGTCGAAAAACAATTAAACTCTCTTCGTAACCAGGTTGAAACAAAAGTTCTAAAACCCGCCGAATATGCAGAATTGTATGATCAATATATTACTCTTTTGTACAAGTTAGCTCATGATGAAAACGACCGCAAAACAATACAAAGCAGTATCGATAAGGAACTATTCACGCCGCTGCGAGAAGCGTTTTCCAGCGAACTCTACCGATGGATTGGCGGTGTTAATTTTACCCCAAAGGTTCGTATTCTCACGCATAAAACAACAAACGGTAAGGTTATTCCAGTGGAGACTTTGTCTAAGGAAATTACCGGTTTTCAAGCGATTTCATCCTGTAATGCAAAAGATTCTAAAATTGAGTCTACATTGAAAGACATTGCAGAAAAAAATCCCCGCGAATATGCGCGGTTATTCGCATCTGTCTTTGTGCTGGCAGAAAGTGATTTGAATACTGGAAACTGGGGTATTGATGCACAAAACAGGATTGTAAAAATCGATCATGATTGTAGTTTATTTCCGATCAGTGGTATCACCGTAGATGGATTTAACCCTGCAAGACATCCCAATCTGATTTACTGCGCAGAGGCATTTGACATCATGTCAACCTGGGATATCCGCAATCTGCCAGCGATTCACGATGCTAAACCTCTTAATTTTCCACTACCTCGTTTTAATGTTTTCAACGCGATTTTTAACTCACTGGAAGTGAACGCTGATTTTCAGTTCTGGAAATATTTTTATTTTACAAAATCTCTGTTGCTCACTGAAACAATGTTACGGGCGATGATCAATGATCATTCGCTGGGGAATCTCGAACAAAATCAAAAAATTGTTGATTTTGTCACAAAACGTATTGAGCAATTAAAAATGACCTTGCTCAATACGCCTGAATATAGGGCTTTTGTACTGAAGGAGATAAATGGTGAAAAATTCCAGGAAGCGTTCGTAGCAGAAGTGAATGCCTATAATGTAACAACAGGTGGAAATCCTGTTAAACCAAACAACCGCCATCGCATGGTTGATCTTGCAGAGTGTCTTAAGTCAATTACAAACTTACACCAGGATTGCCAACAAAAGCAAAATAAAATTGATAACGACCCACTCAGTGAGTGTCAGTTACATTTTAACGAATTGATCACGCGTTTTTCAAGGGAAAGGAAAAATATAGGCAAATTGGCCACCATCATGCAGAAGTCAATTACTCGCGATGCTAATACTCTACTACAGAATGCAGCAAAAAATAATATAAAGGATGATGTGTTGCTTAATATGGTAAATGCTGCGTTACAAAAAATACCTAAGAAAAACCAAGGATATTTTTTTAATCTGATAAAACCCGCCATCGCCAAAAATACAAAATATACTCCCATATTTTTATGCAATGAATCTGACTTTGAGCATAGAAAACTATATTGGCAAAATTTGCGAAACTCTAGTGAAACTTTTGTCACTCAATTTTTTGATGAAATTAAAAAAAATAAAGCGGAATGTGTTCCGACGATATGCAACGACATTATCTTGATTCACAACGGGAAAACACCATTAGATGTATTTTTAACCATCGCTGCGCTCGAACCCGAATATACCAATGCTTTTGATAAATTTTCTAAAGCACAACCCAAGCAACCTTGCGCAGAATTTTATCTTGCTGCAAAAACGTTTGCTGAAAAATCACAGTCAAATGCGAGCGCGTCGACAAATCCCGCAGCTTTTTTCTCATTAGAACCTAAGCCATGGCAATCTGCTATTGAAAAATGCTTGGCACTCATGCGTGGCGCTGAAGAACAATTTACACAGGCAGAGATTGCACAAATACAAACGTTATATGCATCAACGGAGAGTCAGACACAACAATTAAAAACGGCGTTGGCTGTTTTATTCTCACCGTCTACGCTTAAGATGATATCTCAAGAGAATGGAACTCTGTCGGTAAAATTCAAATATTCGCATGACAAACAGCATTTCCAAAATAAAAATGCAGCGTCTTCTGATGCGGCTAAAGTCCATGCTGTTACTACGGTTTCTCCGAAAGTTGCCACACCATCATGTTGTTGCGTTTCCTAAAATACGAATTAAGAGCTGAATTTTTTGCATCCGCTCGGAATGTTGTGGTTAGGATGGTTTAGTAATGCGAAGAGACTATTCGCGCACCACCACAATACTCACGCCAACAACCGTCGGCATATCCAGTGGTTTTTTCGTAATCGATAATTGCAGTGAGGATAATTGAAATTGCGTTTGCAAGTAATCCGCTAATTTTTTTGCCAGCGTTTCTAATAATCGACATCGTGTTTTTTTTACGAATAAAGTAATGGCGTCGCAAATTTTTGCGTAATCGTGCGTATCTGAAATGGAATCGTGTAGTGCCGCCTGTTCTACATCAACCGGAAAAGATAAATCGATTGAGAGTTGCTGCTCGGCAAGTTGTTCGTGCGCATGCACGCCGATGATGGCGTGCACAAGTAGCTTTGAAATGACGATTTTATCCGCCCAATTGTTTTTCACGAATTTCTTGGAAGGTTTTGCAATCAATACATTTTACGGCGGTGGGACGCGCTTCTAATCGACGAATACCGATTTCAGCACCACAATCTTCACAATGACCGTATTCGCCAGTGTTGATCAAATCAAGCGATTGTTCGATTTTTTTAATTAATTTACGTTCACGATCGCGCGTGCGTAATTCTAAATTAAACCCTTCTTCTTGCGATGCCCGATCGACAGGATCGGCGTAAAAAACCGCTTCTTCTTTGAGATGTCCGACAGTTAAGTCAACATCTTGCATAAGCTGTTGCTTCCAGGCATTCAAAATTTTCCTAAAATGTTCGCGCTGATGCTCGTTCATATATGCCTCATCAGACTTGGACTGATAAGGGGTAAATTCCAATGCGCCCAACAACGTGGTTGGTTTTTTTCTTTCTGCGGATTCCGTGACGACCATTTCGTCTGACAACTCTTGATGCATTCCTGTCATCTTTTTATTGCTCTGTTCACTCATTGTGGGTCTCGAACTACTGGATTGTATTGAACTTCGCGGCTTTTGCGGCATTGGTTTTGCAACACTGTCTAAGCCACTTGAAATAGGTTTTTTTGCGGGAATTTTTTGAACCGCTTTAACCACTTTTTTAATCGGGCCACTTTTTTTGGGGGCAACTTTTGCGGCCACTTTCTTCACCGTTTTTTTGGCTTTTTTTGCGTTTTTTACGCTCTTTTTAACGATTTTTTTAGCCTTGGCAACTTTTTTTGTTGCTTTTTTGGCAATTTTTTTTGCTGGTTTTGCTGATTTTTTGGTTGTATTTTTCTTTTTCTTTACCGCCATGGCTTGCTCCTCAATTAAACTACTAAAAGGCTTCCTGATATTTTGAACAAAAAATGTCGAATTGGGTTCATTCTATATGATTTATCAGAATGATCAACGACTATATCGCATTCAAAACACCCTCAAAAACACGAACAGCCGGTCCGCGCAACTGAATCACAGCATCATCTGATTCCCATAAAACCTGTAATACCCCGCCCGCTTGGTGAACTTGAACATCAGCATCTAAATCACCGCGTTTTCGCCCAACAGCAACGGCTGCGCACGCCCCACTGCCACACGCTTGTGTGATACCAACACCGCGTTCATAAACACACAGCTGAATTTGGCTTCGTGATTCATGAGTGACAAAACCCACGTTAACGCCATCAGGAAATGCGGAGTGCGCATTTAATTGTTCGCCAATGGAAATCCTATCGGCGTGTGAAAAATGATTTTGTGATAATACACAATGCGGATTTCCAACACTCACCACATCAAATTCAATAGAAAATGGTTCGAGTTTTAGATGATAAGGCGCTTTATTTTCGCCTGTTTTAAAGGGTAAACTCGCGATATCAAAATTCGGCTTGGCAATATCCGCTTGCACAGCTTGATTTTCTAAGCATTGTACGCGCAATAAATCTCGCTGCGTTTCCAAAACAATTATTTTTTTATGACTGAGTTTTTCTTGTTGAATAAATAAACCCACGCAGCGCGCGCCATTACCGCATTGAAAAACTTCGCCCCCATCGGCGTTAAAAATACGATAATTAAAATCGGCGTTTTTGTTATCTGTCGGCGCGATGATTAATACTTGATCGCAACCCACACCGCAATGGCGATCTGATAATTGTTGAATCAATTCTTGGGTGATGGGAATGGATTGTCGAACACAATCGAGCACGACAAAATCATTTCCGAGGGCGTGCATTTTGGTGAAACGGGTCATGATGAGTGTAATCCTGGAGTTGGTGTCAGTGAGTGGTTATCAGTTATCTGTTATCAGGTATCAGTGTCACTTTTTACAGTCGCTGATTGCTGATGACGGACACTGGTTTTATTCGGTAAATATAAATCACCATATTGCCCACAACTCGACAATAACAAACCAGCCAAACTGATTAAAATAAAAAACATCACTTTCAATGTAAAATCCTTATGTTAGTATTTGTTTGTAGTTATCTGTTATCTGTTATCTGTTATCAGTGTCAGAGGCGCGATGTAGGGTTCTGCTGATAACTGATAACTGATAACTGATAACTGATAACTGATAACTGACAGCCAAATATAAGTGAAAAATAATCATGACACAAACACTAACGTTAGACACCCACATCATGAACCCCACAAAATCCAGCATCGGCAGCGTGATTTGGATGCATGGATTAGGCGCTGATCATCATAATTTTGACACGCTCGTGCCCACTTTTTGGAATGGTGGACAATTACCGCTGCGTTTTATATTTCCCAATGCGCCCGTTCGTCCTGTGACGATTAATCATCAAATGCCAACACGTGCTTGGTATGACGTGTACAGTCTGACGGATTTGAATCGTGAAGACAAAACTGGCATTCGTGAATCACAATCCGCGATCACACAATTGATTGAAGATGAAATTGAGCGTGGCGTTCCTGCAAAACGAATTGTAATCGCAGGATTTTCGCAAGGCGGCGCAATGGCATTGTATGCCGGCATGCGCCAAACGCAACCGATCGCAGGCATTTTGGCCTTATCGTGTTATTTGCCTTTATTAAATGAACACAGAGATACTATTCATCCCAATAATATTGAGACACCTATTTTTATGACCCATGGCACTTATGACATGACATTGCCCTGTTTTGTCGGAAAAATGTCGTATGATCTGGTGCGTCAAACACATCCGAATGCGCAATGGCGTGAATATCAAATGGCGCATGAAATTGCGCCGCAAGAGATGCAGGATATTCGGGAGTTTTTGATGGGGGTGTTTGCGTGATCAGTGATCAGTGATCAGATGTTCGAGATCTTTTTGAGTTCCTATATTATGCCACACACCATGATATTTTTCGCCAGTCACGATTTCTTTTTCAATCGCTTTTTGAAATACATGATTAAGTTTAAAAACACCCTGTTTTTCAGCTTTAAATAAATCGGGGTGCAATACGGCGATATTGGCGTAGGTGAATTTTTTTTCCGAATGACGTTGCACAATGTTTCGCGTATCCAAACCATAATCTCCGGTCGGATGATACTCCGGATTGTCCACAAATATTAAATGCGCACCGTTTGTTTTTTGTTGCGTTAATTTTTTGCATGGGAAATCCGTCCACACATCGGCACTTAACACCAAAAATGGTTCGTGACCCAACAAAGGAAGTGCTTGAAAAATACCGCCACCAGTTTCCAATAATTCTTCTTCGATAGAATAATGAATCTGCAAACCGAATGCTGATCCATTGCCGCAATACTGAATCATTTGATCTCGCAAATGATGCACATTGATGACGACGTCGGTAATATTGGCTTTTCGCAATTCAGAAAAGACATGTTCGATTAAGGTCGTATTGCCAATTTTTAATAACGGCTTCGGCGTTGTTAGTGTCAACGGATGCATGCGTTTACCAAGACCAGCGGCGAGAATCATAGCTTTCATGGGCGGACATCGCTCGCTGACGCGCGCGTCTCCCTGACAAGTATGTGACTTAACAAATGCAACTCTGGATATTTATCGCAAACCTTCACCGCATAATTCAACACGCGCGGAATTTCTTTGAGATACCCATTTTTATGATCACGATAATGCAAGCGTGAAAAAATGCCTAAACATTTTATATGGCGCTGCAAGCCCATTAAATCAAACCAGCGCATAAACGTTTTAAAATCTACAGATAAATTTAAGTGTTGATAAAAATACAAAACCCATTTTTCTACTTGATGATCCGGCCATGCGATATAACAATCTTTTAATAACGATACCAAATCATACGTAATCGCGCCAAAAACAGCATCTTGAAAATCCAAAATACCCAGCTGATTATCTGAACATAGCATAATATTGCGTGAATGATAGTCGCGATGCACAAACACTTGCGGCTGTGATTGCGCTGAATCAATTAATAATTGATAACTATTTTTTAATAGGGCTTCATCTGCAGCTGATAACGATTGATGTAAATTTTTCTTTAAATACCACGTGTCAAAAATATCAAATTCGCGCCAATATAAATCAGCATCAAAATAAGGCAAATGATAATCGGGAATACGGTCGCGCGATTGTATGGGTAATAAGGCATCCATCGCTGAACAATATAATTGATCGACAGAATGATTATTTAATAAGGGTAATAATTGTCGATCTCCAAAATCGGATAATAATAAAAATCCGCGCTCAAGATCGGCGGAAAAAATAGAGGGAAATCGCACCGTACTTTTTTCAAATGCTTTTGCGACTGCTACAAAAGGCGCACAACTTTCTTTTTCCGGTGGCGCATCCATAACAACATAATGCTGATCGCCCACGATGGCACGAAAATAACGGCGAAAGCTCGCATCGCCGGCTAATGGCACAACCGAAAACTTAGGTGTGGGAAAAATTCCTGATAGCCATTCGTGCATAGCGGTAACGCGATGATCGGGGACACTGATTACTGACACTTTTCTTTCTCTCGCATCTGTACAAACAATCAGTATAATACGATGATTTGTACTTGTCGTGTGAGTGTAAGTGTGCGTATTAAAATAAAAGGGCTATTCATAATCATTCTCACACTGATGAGCACAGTTGTGTTCGGCGAAAATTCAATTGCGACAGCATTGGGTTGGAAAAAAGGAAGTACAAAAGAGGGTCAATGTGCGTCGTGCAAAGGGTATTATTCAGAACCTGTGGCTATTGAAGAAGTACCCAAACCACCACCCTATAAAACTGTTCCTGTGACAATTACCGCAAAAGGACCTGTTATTTTTCGCGAAGACGGCGTATCCGTTTTACAAGATCATGTGGTGATTAGACAGCCCGGTCGACTGATTCATGCAGACAAAGCCTTTATTTATCGCAATAAAAAATTGGGGAAAATCACAGATATTAAACTGCATGGACACGTGCGCATACAGGAAGCAGGAAAATTGTTGATTGGGACAAAAGCAAATTATGACGTTGAAAAAAACAAACTAACGATTAACAACGCAATTTATCATATCACCGGCAGACATGAGCAATTAACCATTAGCACGCCTTTCGACGCGTGGGGAACAGCGAAAACTATTCATCGTCAACCGAATGACGTTATTGATTTAACCAATGCCACTTATTCAACTTGCCCGCCAGAAAATCCTTCTTGGACGATTTCTGCAGATACGATGCGATTGGACAAAAAAGAAGGTAAAGGCACCGCGCATAATGTGGTGGTTCGTTTTAAAAATGTTCCCATTCTTTATTCGCCGTATTATTCATTCCCGATTAGTGCTGCGCGAAAATCAGGCTTTTTAATGCCTGATATAGGATATGGTGCCGGTGGAACAACCGGTAAGGGATTTTTTATTGCTGAGCCTTATTACTGGAATATAGCGCCTAATCACGATTTACTGTTTACGCCAGAATGGTATTCGCTACGTGGATTGCAATTAAACAGTAATTTTCGGTATTTAACGTCGCAATCGGATGGATTTTTTTATGCCAGTGTCATACCGCATGACAATGCCTACAAACAATTTAAGCAAAACACACTGAATGCTTATGAAAACAGCACAGCAACCGGTATCAAACCCTATATTTCAGAATTAAGAAACAGCAGTAATGATCGTGCGTTTTTTAATTTCGATAATAACATCGCATTCAACAAAAACTGGACGGGAAAATTTGATGCAAGATATGTGACCGATCCTTATTACGCAGAGGATTTTCAATCAGAATATCTCACACAAAATACCAATCAAATACCGAGTTTTGGAGAATTAGAGTATCAACGCGGTCATTGGCAAAATACTTTTTTGATGCAAAGTTATCAAACGTTGCATCCACTCGACCAATTTAATACGCCTGCACAAAATCAATATACACGATTACCAGAACTCGATTTTAGTGCTGCGTATCCGCAAGTGATTCCCGATTTTAATTTTAATTTATCGGGGCAAGCGGTGCGATTTGTTTATCAAAGCGGTTTTGCGCCGTTAACGTATCAATTACCTGTCGGCACGCGATTGCATTTTCAACCCAGTATTAATCGACCTTTTAACTGGTCTTCTGCTTACCTTACGCCACAACTGACACTGGATAACACGAGTTATTTTTCAAAATTGCCAGCAAGCGGGCCCGGCATTCCACGCCCAAAATATGATGCCAGCCGAACAATTCCTATTTTTAATATGGACAGTGGATTGTATTTTGATCGCTCGGTTCGCATTGGTGGAACACATTACATGCAAACACTCGAACCGGAATTCTTTTATCTTTACACGCCGTATGTAAAACAAGATGAATATCCGAATTTTGATACACAATTACTACCATTCTCGACGGCAAATCTATATTCGATCAATCAATTTACAGGATTTGATCGCATACAAAATGCCAATCAATTAAGTGTGGGCGTCACAAGTAATTTATTACGTAGCGTAGATGCGAGCGATGTGTTAAGTGCTCAATTGGGTATGATTAATTATTTTGATAAGCGTCGCGTTTGTTTAACACAAGGTTGCAAACCATCGTCTGCTGAAAACTCACCGATCGCGGGAGCGTTAACCTGGAATCCTAATCCCTTATGGTCGATCAACACACAAGCGGCGTGGGATATTGCATTACATCAAATCAATAATTCGCAAACGGGTGTGCAATATCATTTATCGCAAAAACGAGTGATCGTGTTTGATTATCAATTTATCCATGGAAATCCCGATACCCCTTTTGATGCCTTTGGTTTTAGCACGGATACCTCGCTACTCACGGCAGGATTGGTATGGCCGCTCACTGAGAATTGGCATTTCTTTGGGTACGATTATTATGATTTAACGCACGGTCGTCCACAAAATCAGTACACGGGTTTATCGTATAGCACATGTTGCTGGGCGTTTCGCTTTATCGTATCGAATAATTATGACGGCACTTCAAAAATCGATGGTGGACAAGCATTTCAAAATCAATACTCAACCGATTATTATGTGGAATTTTTATTGAAAGGATTGGGTAGTGCTGCATCGCGGCATGCGGAAGATATGTTGACGTCGACATTGCCGGGATTTCAGGATGCTTTTTCGAATAGAGGGCATAATATTTATAATCAGAATATATAAAAACCCCGCGACTTTTTTCCGCGGGGAAATATCAAAGAGGTTATGACAACTTAAGTACACAACCATATTGAGAAAGCGAACCTGAAAACTCAATTACCACGTTATGCAACTGATACTGACCATTTGTTACTGGGCTTAAATTATTTTGCACAGCAATGCAAGTTGCACCAAAACTACCACCTTGTGTACCGGCACCTACTTGTAGCTTATAAGCTGGGTTGGTCACCGCATCATGCAAAAGCTCACCCCAATTACCCGCATTGAAAGTTGCTTTAGCAACATAAGTCTTACCATCCAACTGCAACGGCTTCGAAAGTCCATGAAATCGAAGGGTTTGTACACTGCCACAAGGAAAAGAACCCGGACCTTGATGACATTGTCCTGGCACATGAACCTGAACAGTAACTGAAGGTGTCATACAATAAACACACCCCCCATTACCATTTGGCAACAAACTAGCAGGAATTTTCATAATAAACGTACCCGCTGTCGCACTCACCGA
>JABDDU010000010.1 GCA_013287435.1 Verrucomicrobiota bacterium | reverse complement strand
TATGTTGATATTTTGCTGCTAATAAACTCAACGCGTGTTTTTTTGTTTCGACAGGATCAGGCTGGCAAGCCAATTTTTTTCTTATTAATGTATTGAGTTTCCAAAAGCTATCACAGAAAGAAACAAGATGTGCATGACTATAAGCATATTGACCAAATACAATGCTTTGCTTATTTAAAAAAATTGCTTCTAATGCAGCTGCGCCAGCAATGGTAAAGACCAATTGAGATCGAGAAATTAATATATGTGAGTCAACATCCGGATGAATAAGTATCGCATTACTAATTTTTATAATTTTTTTGTACAAAGAGACTGGACGATGACCCTTCATTGCAGGATGCTCTTTAATCAGTAAAAAATAATTCGATGGTAGATTTGCAGCAATATTGGCAATTAAATACTCTTGATCTTGGTAATATCGACCTAAGCTATCAATGATATATTCAGGTCGATAATGTAGGAAATAAACACAAAATGTAATATTGTCAGGGATAGATTTTTTGAAATAACGGGCTAAAAACTGATAACTTTTTTTATGGAACCAATACACTTTCAATTTTTTTATTATGGTGTCGGATGTTGTGCAATAACGAACATTGCATTTTATTTCATTTTTATTGATTGTATATAAATGAGTGATAGCATTAAAAAAACTTCTAATATTAAACCAGCGCGCAAAAACAGTGTTTCTTTCGCATCTTTTAGAAAGATAATCTGCACCTAAAGGTTTACGATGATCTTCTACCAATGCTTTATATTTTTCTTCTGCGATTTTTTGGTGATGAGCCGGGATGCCATTTTTTACATATTGTTGATAACAGTCAAACATCGACCGCCAACGCAAATCCCAATCAGTTTCAATATAAAATCGATCATAGTAACGTGTTGTGATAGGTGTTAAAAAATAACGTCCATCACGGTCAAAGAGATGATGTGCTAAACGATAAATGGCCATGCCGCTTTCACCAAATCCACACATAGGACGATAGTGTTGGTAGCGCTGATTAATCAGATTAAAAGCATGGTTTAAGTACTGAAGGGAATAAGAAGGAGATTGTTTTTCTCGAATCCAACGATCGATCGACACGTCCTCCCAAAAAAAAGATTGGTTAAGTTTATTCTCAATTTCTTTAATAGCATCGGAAAAACAAATGTCTTGTAAGGGTGATTTTTCATTAAATATAAAGCCATCAAGAATATTAATAACCTCATCATAGTGTGTAAAATGATTCGCTAATTGTTGATCTGTTTCGCCGTGAACAAATAAGTGTATTTTGCAATCACCAAAATAATTTTTAAAAATTTCCGCAAATGTCGCATACCATTTTATTTGGTTTGAATGTGAAAAAAAGAATATGATTTTGCTCACACGTTATTCCAAGTTGACATATAAATTTGTAAAATGATAGCATAAAAAACGCGGAACCATTCTAATGGAGTAAAATTGTGGAACAAAGCGAAAAAACAGAATCATTTGTTCAAACTGGCTCTTCAAGTTCTAAAGAGGAAATGATTAAAAAACTAAGGGCTTTGGGTAATGAATTGCCTACGGCAACTCAACTTGCAGACCTAAAAACTAATAATGTTTTTAATAATGTCTTTTCAGAACCCGGTCCTTAATGTTTATAGTTTAAAGTGGGATACAATCACAGTTACAATCGTTTTTTTGTTCGATGATGCTCGCCTTAATAAAATTTTTACATTGCTTGGGCTACCCGCTTTTTCATGCTTAGTTAATGATGCCGAACAGGCGGATTTTCAAGTAAGCCAGCGTGCAGAAAATCACTATATTTTAAATACGCATCATTCAAACGAGCAAACTGTGTTTGAATCCATGAATGATTTACTCGTGAATACAGTGAATCAAATCGCTTTTTATTTTTTAAGGCGATCTGAGCGATTAATGTTACATTGTGGCGCTCTTGTTGTGAATAACGAAGCAATTTTGTTCTCGGGTTTATCTCATGCTGGAAAAACCAGTTTGGCAGTCAATGCTTGGCTCTCAAATTATTCTGTTCTGGGTGACGATATTGTGATGTGTGATCCAAAAAATTATACCGTCAATGCTTTTCCAAAACCATTACGACAACGTCTAACATCGCTTGATATTCCCGCTAAATTGATGAAAAAAGCAGGTGAAGGTAATATCGTTGCGGGGAAATTTGCCTATGACACGGGATTATTTATTGGCAGAAAATCGCCCAATATAATTACTTATAATCAACCCGTCAAAATAAAGGAAATATATTATCTTGAGCGCGGAGAAAAAACCTCTGTCACCTTATTGAGTCGCACACAAGCACTGGTACTTTCCTTGATGCAGGTCTATCCTAATCAACATTGCTTGGAAATGACGAAAATAATTCATTATTTAGATTCTAAAAGTGCAATCAAACGTTTGGTGATTGGTGAACATGACCAGCAAAAAGCACTGGAGATTGTCTGTGGTTAATCGCCCTGTTGCCGCTTGTCTATTGGCAAAACATTATAATTTTTCAACACAACGCGCCATTGATTCAGCGCTCAAATTTGATTTAGAGGTTTATTTAGGTTTAACGCATGATAGTATTGATTTGTGTACGCAATCCAACATCCATGTTTTTTCCGTCAGTTGGGAAAATGATTTTGCAAAGGCAAAAAATAGTTTTTTCTCGCGCGTTCACAATGCCTTTATATTGTGGATAGACAGCGATGAAGAATTGTTTTCCTTTCCAAGGATCAATTGGAATGATATTCAGGAAAATATTTTTTATATTCGACATCAATTCAACAGTCATTTTACACCGAGAATATGTTCTCAGATGCATCGTAATCATCCTGATATTTTTTGGGAACGCAACATACACGAGTATATTACAACAAAACACGATGCTTTATATCGTTCACGCTTTTTAAGCAGCGTTGTTATTCGTCATCATGGATATGAAAATCAAGAAACGATGATGCAAAAATATGCGCGTAATTTAAATATTGCGGAATCAGATGAACGGCATGAAGAATCGTATGTGATTAATTTGGTGCGATTGCGCAAGCAACTTGCGAGCGGACAATTTGATTTTTTAGCATGGTTAAAATGTTACACATCTGCAAAACAGGAAACCAATTTAGACAGATGTATTACACACCATGAATTTGAGCCTGCATTAAGACTATGCATGGCGGGCTATGCAAGACCAGCACAGGAATGCGCATTCATTAATCCAACGCATATTTTAATGCAATTAGCCCTGCTGACATACGAATATAAATATGATAAAAAAATAAATCAAGACCGACTGTCGTTTATTGAAACATGTCTTACACAGGGTTTGTATGATGTTTATGAGGATTTACCTCATATGCTGCTTGGCGCCGATAGAAATAAAATCCTAGCGCATGTTAAAGCGTCAGCGAATGAATGGAAGGATTTTTTTATGAGTAATGATGAATTGACAGGAAAAAAAAGAATAGAATTTAATAATAATACCCAGTTTGTACGAAGCAACCGTATTTCTGAAGAACATTTTTATCCTGACCTATTATTAATGAATTTGGAAACAAAAAAAGTCGTTGTGCTCAATACCGCTTCATCTGTTTTATGGCAGATGCTCTCATCACCCCTTTCATGGTATGAATTACAAGAAATGTTGCAGCAAGTGTATCCCCCAGAATTATTAAATGATGCAATTAATTCATGCAAGTCTCTTTTTAATGTTTTGTTGGCGGCAGATATAATTCGCGCAGAGGAAAATATGAATGAAGCAACATCATCGATTATCTGTTTGGCCGAATGAAACGCAATTATTATTACTCAAAGCAGCCACTTTATCGTTGAGTGAAGCGAGTCACGCGTGGCATTTATTTGTAACACATAGTGTGGATCAGCTGGATGCATCGGGTGACCGCTTATTGTCATTGATTTATTTTAATATCGCCATTCGATTACATCAAAATCATTTTTCGCAATGTGATTTTTTAAAAATGAAGTATTACGCTATTTTTTCTGAAAATTATTTTTTATGCAGCGCGTTTTTACCTGTTTTATCTCAAATGCTTGATGCCGCGATTCCTGTTTTGGCGCTTAAAGGGTTGCCATACCTCACCTTATACTACAAAAATAGCGGTGCACGAAAAATGATGGATATTGATATTATGGTGTCACCAGAACGTTTTGTTGATGCAGCTCTTATCTTAGAAAAAAATGGTTGGAGGACATTTAAATGTAGGTCATTAAAAAATTACGATCACAGAGAATGCATCGAGTTAACGTATTTTGATGATGCGAATAATAGTATCGATTTACATTATCATCTTCTACATTTTATTTATTATACAGCAGCAGATGATGACTATTGGAAAGCGGCAATTCCTTTTACTTGGCATTATCAAACAATGCTTACCTTAAATTCAGCCGATCATTTGTTGCACTGCTGTTTTCATGGCAACTTGGTGGGGGAATATATTCAACCCTTACGTTGGATTGTCGATGCATTTTATATTATCGCTGGCAGTAAAATTGATTGGCATCGCCTTATTTTTTTATCAGAAAGAAAATCACTTAGTTTGTTTATGCTAAATTCTTTGCGTTATTTAAAAATAAATTTTAATGCTGAGATTCCAACGTTTGTTCTGACCTCATTGGAAAATATTAAAATAACAATTTATGATAAATTATTTTATAAAGGTATGCATCGTAAAACAAATAATTTTTTTGTAGCTCAACTTTTTCAATTTGTAGTAGTTATGATAAACAACAAAAATAAATCATTTTTTTATTGTGTTAGCGAATATTTAAAAAGGATGGCGTCTACACAAAAGCGACGTGATGTGCCAATCAAACTTTTGCTAAAAGCATTACACAAAATAAAAAATAAAAGAGCTGCGATGACATGATAGACAAGGTGATATTTTATATTGTTGCGCATTATGATGATTGGCAATTATTTTGTGGCCATCAAGCCTATAACGATTTATTGAATTCAAATAATAAAGTTGTTTTTATATATACAACCGCAGATGATGCTGGCAGAACAGATGATTGGTGGCAATTAAATGAGGAAGGCGCTTTAGCGTCGGTGTCCTTGGTGCGCAATAAAACTTCCTTTATTTCTGAAACCCAACGTATTAATCAACATCTGATTGCTACTTATTTTAATCATAATACCCGTTGCTATTGTTTGCGATTACCGGATGGATTTCCTCATGGTGTTGGCTCCGCTGCTTTTCAATTTCAATCGCTTCTCAAACTGAAGAAGGCGAATAAGGCGATAAAGGCCGTTGATTGTTCAACAAGTTATGATTCATGGGAAGATTTTTGTGATTGTTTATCAGGAATTATTGACTATGAATTACAGGGATTTTCAGTAAAACAAAGTGTGTTTCATACAACGGACTGTGATCTCACATTGAATCCGAATGATCATACTGATCATATTGTAACTGCACATGCCATCCGATCAATTATTATGAATAAATACATACATTATCAATGGTTGACGTATTACTCATATTATTGCCCCAAAAATATTAATGACTTTGATTTAGGAAAGAAATACGCGTTGTTTAATGCGTATTGCGAAAAAACAGAAAGACATCCCTACGCAAAAACGATGCAATCGTTTCGGGAGAATGAGTGGCGCTGCTGGGGCGATAAAAATTATAGTCGCGTTATAATTCCCGATAGCGAGCATATTGCTTCATATCCAACGCCTTATCTATCGCCGATCCACTTTGATTTTTCTCACCTTAATGTTAATCACGCACAGTTTCAGCGCTGTGAAATGATTTTAGAATGTATTAACGAACCTCACGTTGATCTCATTAATTTATTCACACAAAAAACAATCAAACTGGATGAGATATCAAAAATTATTTGGACGTTATTGCGTGAGCCCATTTCGTTAAATGATGTGTTGGATATTTTCATGAACGCATATCCCAACGAGTCGATTTCAAAATGTAAAAATCTAATTTATACAACATTAGAACTGTTTTTTTCAAACCGATTTATTAGGTTTATAACAACTCAGGCACCCACGCCTAAATAACTAATGTCGAGCGGGACAATATGATCCGCCTGTTTGGTATTAAAATGATGCGCAATAACAATAATTGTCATTCGTTTCTTGAGATTTTTTAGGGTGTGATAAATCATTTCTTCATGATATGCATCCAGTGCACTTGTTGCTTCATCTAGCAATAAGACGGTGGGGTTACGCAATAATGCGCGTGTGAGCGCCAATCGTTGACGCTCACCGCCTGAAAAATGATTGCCACGATCACCCATAGACGATTCCAATTTATCTGGCAATGCATCAACAAAATGATCTGCTGCTGCTAATTTGAGTGCATCCCACATCATTGCATCATCAGCATCCGGTGCTGCCCACAATAAATTCATCCGAATCGTATCATTAAAAAAGAAAGCTTCTTGCGGTACATAACTGATCAGTGTTCGCCATGATGCCATATTTTTTTCCGATAGAATAACGTCATCAATCTCGATATGACCGCTCGTCGGCTGTAATAATCCCAATAATAAATCTGCTAATGTCGATTTTCCAGAACCTGAACGACTAACAATTGCAGTAATTTTATTAACAGGAAAAATACAATTCACATCAAATAAAACTTTTTTTTCCGAGTAGGAAAAATGAATATGCGATAATCGGATATGATTTTGCAGCGTAACAATATTTTTGAGAGGTTTGGTATCGGCGTGCCATTCGAAATCCAACAGCATTTTTTGTGATTCTGTAAATACGGGAGCAATATTAAGCACATCCAGTGACAATTGTTGTAACATCGAAATACGAGACACCAATCGCGAAAAAATAATCAGCAATGCTAATAGTGTTGCTATATGAACATGAAGAAATCGCACGGCAATATAAAACAACATAGAAAATATGAGCGTAGAAAAAATTCGAAACCGTAATGTCATGTGACGTTGATCGCTAAAAAATTGACGTTTCGATTGCATATTTTGCCAATTCAGTTGATTAAAATGTAAAAGATAGGCTGGAATGCCGTTGTAACTTTTGGCTAATTTAACTCCCTGCAAAAAATTACTTAACGCCTCCAGTAATTGTTTTTGCGTGGAAAAATTTTTTTTACCCAATGTTGCAGCACGATTTTTAATTGAAATTAAAAATAAAACACAACCAAAAATAAAAGCAATTAATGTTAACTGCCATGAAATAAGACACGAAAAAGTAAAATATAAACTGGTGATAATCACGGT
The DNA here is from genome assembly GCA_013287435.1 of Verrucomicrobiota bacterium. Taxonomy (GTDB): domain Bacteria; phylum Pseudomonadota; class Gammaproteobacteria; order Coxiellales; family Coxiellaceae; genus 2-02-FULL-42-43. Next base: position 42,240 of record JABDDU010000010.1, on the reverse strand, counting down.
GCTCACCAATTGCAAAGAATAATGCGTCATCATGCCAATTTGTGTAAAACCATAAAATAACACGCTCTCTACATTTTTTAATTTTTGAGATAATAAATATGACCAACTCGCATTCGCCACAGCTGTATTCATTTCCTTTTGCAAATGAAATAAATAGCGCCGCTCCAGCGTATCCATCACTTGCATACTCACATATTCAATGCTGGCAAATAAAGTCATTAGTATGAAAAATAAAAATAGTGCGGTGAATAACGACAGCTGACCATGCTGTGACGGTAGAAATCGACCCCATAGAGTATTGTCATCCATTCCTGATTGATTAAGTAATCCTGCGAGATGCAACAGTGGAATAAGCAATAATAAACCTATGCTCGCGCACAACGTATTACATAGGGTGAGAAAACACCCAAGTGCAAATTTCCAAGGCGAAAAAGATATCAGTGAGCGAAAATAAATAAAAAAATAACGAATGTTAGAATCGGACATTGATTTTTCTGCAATACCATAAAATTTTTTTAGCCATATAATGTTAATCAAAATATTTCATTAAAATGCGGCGATACAATAATTTTTTGAAGCACCGGTTTTCCAAACGAAAAACTGGTAATTTTTTTCATGCAAAGCATTTTCCATTTTCTATCCATAATAACACCAATAATACGTCAACCCAATGATCCGCAATGAGCGCTAATTTCTTAGGTCGATGGCAATGATCTTTGGCGCAATTCTGTTTTGAATTTGTAATAAATCAATTTAATAATATGGCACTTAACGACAATAGACATGTTCCTAAAAAATATGTCATAGGCATAATGGGTAAATGTGTTTTTTTTACTAAAAATAATGAAATCAGCGGTGTTGTTTCACCAAAAATAGCGATGCTTAAATTAATTGTGCTTGTACTGGAGGTCAATCTATTCTGTGGTGAAAACAGCTGAGTGACATAAGCCATAGTTAGCGATAAATAGGGGCTGACAAGCAATGCGAAAAGAACTTGTCCGATGGTTATGTCCAGAATGATAGGTTGTGTCATCAAATAAAAAAACCGGGTAAGCAAAAAGCATCAAAACAATAAGTCTACTGATTAAAAATCTCTTGTGTCCAATCCGATCACCAAAATGTGCGAAAAATGGTAATGATATAAATAATATTAATTTACTCGCAACCATGATGATCAATGATTTTGATAAGCTTACTTTTAAAAGCTCAATAAACCACCAACTCCTTGTATTAACTAACAAAATAATTTTTCATATTTCAGCTATAATTTTATTACCTCACAGCTTTAGGAGGTAAATATGAAAACTAATATTGTTTTAGCGGTGATGACGCTCAGCCTCGCAGTGGGAGCGATTACCTATTCGCAAGCAGTGCGGGCAGATCGACACCATCACGGAGGAGGAAGAGAGGGAGGGGGAGCGGCAGAGGCTGCAGCACTTGGTTTTCTGTTTGGCGCTGCGGCTGCAGGCAACTACAACTATGATAACAATGCTTATTATCCAAATTATTACCCAGCGTATCAGAGATGTTATTATCGATGTGTGAGATGGGATGTATTTGGACGCTGCTATTATAGTCAACGCTATTGTTATTACACTCGTCGAGGTTATTACTATCGTCATGGTTGCGATCAATGGGGTAGGTGCTGGTAAAAAAATTCTTTATTCGGCTGACTATTCAACTGAATAATGTTTTTTTGCCTGTGTAATCACAAGATAATAAATATAAAAAAGGAGTGCATTATGAAAAATTTTCTTACCCTATTTTTTACTTTTTCTGCCTTACTATTTTTCTCGTTTGGATATGCAGAAACAAATCTAGTACGCAACTCTCCGCCTGGATTACAGAGTAAAGGTGGCGAAGAATTTCCACGCGGATTGGAAAAACAAGAAAAAGTGCCTACTGGTTGGAGCAAAGGAGAAAAACGCGGCTTGAATAAAAATCACCACCATCATTATCTTAAACATAAACATATTCAAGAACATCACCCATAGCACACTCATTGCGGCGCAGAAAAAAGTTTTGATGGAATAGGGCCGCGGTTTTTTTGAAACGAACTCAGATGATGCATTACGCAATTTTGGATTTTCCAAAGATGGCAAATGTCAGTATGTACAAATTATGATGGCAGTCATTGTGACAAAACACGGACTACCCATTGATTATGAAGAATTCCCTGGAAATTGCTATGAAGGACACATTTTAAGGTATGCTCAACATCATTAACAACCACTTTTCCACCACCTTCTTGCACATAAACAATTTCTTTAGAAATGGTGTTGGTGGCACATCCTGAATGAGGATATCGAGAGGATACTTTGACGATTGCAAAATCAATGTCACGATCCTCGATGGGAAATTCTGTTACGACACAATATCGCTGTTTTTGCGTTCGATCGTTTGACCAGCGTTACATGTTTTCATAATAAACCTTTTTATAAATTTTATATTATTCCAATTGATTTAATCCAAGTTTCAGCTAATTGCGGCCATTTCGTTATTGCAAAATGAGTTCTACGTAATCCAAACGCATGACCACCTTGCGCATACAAATGCATTTCAACAGGAACGCCTGCATTTTTAAGACCAATATAATACAACAAGGAATTATTAATATTATCCTCAGGATCATTTTCAGCTTGGACAATGAAAGTCGGTGGCGTTTTTTTTGTAAAATGAATATTTGGATTTAATGCAAAAACACCCTTTTCAACTGATTTTGAACGCATTTGCATATGACCGGGATAAATAGCCATCGCAAAATCAGGACGACAACTTATTTTATCTGCCGCATCAATAGGTGAATAAGCGCGATTTTTAAAATGAGCACTGACTTGCGCCACCATATAACCACCCGCGGAAAATCCAATCACTCCAATTTTATTCGGATTAATATGCCATTTCTTAGCGTTATATCGAATAAGGCTAATCGTTCTTTGTGCATCTTCTAATGCTGTGGGTGCTTTGGGATGAATGTTACAGTGACAACTGTTGTGCCACGCAGGACCAGAATCTGGTACGCGATATTTCAATAGAACGCACGTCATACCAAGGGATGTCACCCAATGACAAATTTCAGACCCTTCCAAGTCAATTGCCAAAATATGAAAACCTCCGCCAGGAAATACAACAACAGCAGCACCGGTATTTTTACCGACAGGCGAGTAAATGGTCATTGTCGGTTTTGATACATTGGATATGTAATGCCAGCGTTTTCCCGCAACGAGCTTTCCTTTATTTTCACTGAATGTTTCAGGTGGTGGATTTTTAATGGCATCAGGCGTTTTTCCTGCTGGCCATATTGGAATTTGTGTGTGACCTTTCGATGGCTGCCATGTCTGCGCGTTTGCGATATTGATGCAAAAAAATATTAATAAAGCGCAAAAAATAAATTGAAAAAGTTTTTTCATAAATATTTTCTCAAATTTTCAACAGTTAATTACTTATTTTCCAGGTAATTTAACATTAAATTTTTCTTCAATTAAGGGGATTGCTTCCTCTAATGAAGTGAACCTGGTTTCACGTTTGACTGTCCCATCATGCCTGAGTGATTTAAAAATCCCCGTTGATGTTTCAGAAAAGAAAACAAATGTTTTTCTTTTTTCCCCTGTCACTTTTGTGATTAATAATTTTGCTTGTATTGGAATAGGACCAGCAAAGAATAAGTTTCTATTTGTTTCGCGTATCTGTTCTTCATTAACGGGAATTTGAGAAAACTGATATAAACATAACCAGTCATTTTTTTGAGGTACTTTAGAATCTAAGCGCCAATTATTTTCTCCTAGCGGTACCAGACGATAAATATCTTCTTGAATCGCTTGTTCGCCAGCTCTAAATTCGAGAGGGCCGCGTAAACTACCATTTCCAAAACCTGTATCTACCATATAGGCTCTATCTTCAAGAGTGATATATAGCATGGCATGAGAAAAATACAATTGCTTGACGTTTACAGTTTCTAGTTGATCAAAAGGAACATAAATAACTTTAGATAAAAATCTATGTGTTTTGAATCTTAATTGGATTAATGCGGCACGAAGTAATTCCATATTTTGAAGACAGTATCCTGGCGTTTTATTGATAATCATCTGCTGAAACAAATCATCAACTGCAATGCTGGCCTCGATTCTTTGTTCGAGTGGCTTTTTTACTTCAAAAAAAATTTTAGTATTTTGATAATAAAAAGTGCGTAGATGATGCGTGATAATTTCTGTTAAAAAATCCAAACTAGGTTCGCGCTTGTCATTTTTTAAGCCAATATGTGTGAGATATTGATCAATATAAAACGTTGGCGTACGCATGTGAATGGCATAATTGAGTGATTTAAATTTAACGAACGCATACTAACATCGTGTCAACATTTTGTCTATTAATGAACACAAGGAAATAAGTGTACCAAGAGTACAAAGTAGTATTTTTACAGATATAATTTGAGCATTATTTAACGTAAAATACACCGGAAAATCACATATAAACTATGGAATACAAACATGACCAAACCCAAACGTATTTTCATTGTCGGACATACCGGTGCGCTCAAAACATTACGCGCTGAAGCGTTGGCTAAAAAATTAGGTTGGCAGTGTATTGATGCCAATCCTGGGTTGGAGCGTTATATTGGGCGAAATTTGCATAAAATTTTGGGAAGTCAGGGTGAAGCAGCATTTCATCAGTGCGAAGCGGAAATAATATCGCATTATATTGATAAAGAGCATGTTGTGGTATATCTGGAAGAAGCGGTAATCGCCACAGAAAAGAATCGAAAATTGTTATCAAAAGAGTTTGTTGTTTATTTAAAAGTTTCAACAGCGGTGCAAATTGAACGCTGGAAAGATGGTCGAACTCCACTACTTCCAATTGCTGATCTAACAGCATTTTTAGATAAACAACACGTCGAACGCGATAGTTTATTTGAAGAAGTGGCTACCATAACCATAGAATCTCTTTCTATCGAAGAATCAGTGAATCAAGTACTAAAAGCCATCGGACAATAAGGGTTTTATTTGCATCTTTATGAAATAACAAGTGATGATTATAATAATTTAAAAATACTATTTGATTAATTTAAATAGCCATATTAGTTTTTATTATAAATTTTATAGCGCTCACTGATATATTTCAAAAAATAATTCAATTTCTTCGGAATTTCTTTTTGTCGATAAGTAGTCATAAACACTTGCGCACTTTTAATCGGAAACTCATCCAATATTGAAATTAATTCACCTTTTTGAAAATATTTTTCAACCATAAATAAAGGTAATTGAGCAATGCCAGTTCCAGCACGTGCCATTTTTAATAATAAATGGGTACGTGATGCATATAAGTTGCCATCTATTGTTACGGATACATATTTCCCATCGATCTTAAAATACCAATCTTTCAGCGGCTTTTCATATAAAAAATGCAACAAACAATTATGATGAATTAAATCACTCGGATTTTTTGGTACACCATTTTTTTGAAGATAGGAGGGTGATGCACAAACTTTAATAGGATATTCTTGAATGAGTGTCGACGTTAAATGTGCATCGGTCATATCATTATCAGTAAAATACAAATCAAAATCTTTTTTAATTAAATCGATATCATTGCTGTTTGTGTATGAATGCAATTCGACAGTAATACCAGGATGAATCGCCATAAAATCAGCGATGGTTTTTAGAGCGCTATAATCATTAGCAAAATACGATGAAAAACCAATTTTTAATTTCCCGGTAGGGCGTTCACGTAAATTTGTAATTTCAGCAATTGCACCATTTAATGAATCATCAAAATTTTTGCAGCGCTCATACAATATTTGTCCGGCTTCTGTAAGCGATAATTTGCGGGTTGTGCGTTTGATTAATTTGGTTTTTAAGCGTGATTCGAGTTGATTGATTTGTCGACTGACGGAAGGTTTTGAAATGCCGATCTTATGAGCGGCACCGACAAAGCTACCCGCATTAATTACTTCGATAAATACGGTCACGTCATTAAGCAACATAGTTTATTTTCTCTCTTGTTTTTTCCATAACGCACCACGACCAGCGCTTGACGCAATTAAAATTCCTTCATCGCGCATTTGTCTTAATACGCGTCGAATCATATCGCGCGTGATACCAGGACAATCGGATTCAATATCAGCAATTGAAAATGAAGTAATTTTGCGATTTACTGCGTTTCGAATGAATTCAGTTTTTGAACCACGTGATGTAGTAATTGTTCCAACACGTTCTTCAAATTCACGATAGGCTCGCACAAGCACACCCCAGAAATAATTGAGCCATGGATTGACATCGTGTTTTGCATCATGGCAATTTTTCGAGCATGTCTCGAGCGTCTCATAATAGCCTTCTTTGCTCTCTTCAAAAATGCGCTCGATACTGATGTAACGTCCGACTTGATAATCAAATTGATACAACAATAACAACGTGAGTAAACGTGACAGTCGACCATTGCCATCACTAAAAGGATGTATGCATAAAAAATCGAGGATTACGAGCGGAATTAATATCAGTGGATCATGCGTGTGATGTTCGATTGCGATATTATATTCTTTGACTAAATCATCCATCATGATTGGCGTGAGATGCGCTTTGACAGGCGAGAATCGCACACGTTGCGTTCCATCTGGATGTTTTTCAATGATCTCATTATCTGTTGCTTTAAAGCGACCACCCGGATTTGTCATGTAACGGTGCATGGTGTTGTGCAATTGAAGAATCACATTAACGCTGAGCGGAATATCTTTTGCAGATTCGTGAATTAAATTTAAAACGTCGCGATATCCTGCAATTTCCTGTTCAGAACGATTTTTTGGCGCATTGTCATGCAATACCAGTTCTTCAATTTTTTTATGCGGTACTTCGATGCCTTCTAAACGATTAGAAGATTCACTGGATTCAATTTTTGCTAATAGTAATAGACTTTTGAGCGTCTCGGGTGATTGGCGAAAAAATAATTCTTGCTTGCCGCGATATTCACCTAAAAGTCGCAGCGTTTTCATCTGATCTGCTGTGAAAACGAGCTTGTTGAGATAATCAGTTGTAATCGAATGCATGGCGTTCCTTAAATTTAAGTGGGTAATGTGGCTCAACAAGTAGGTAATATTATATCAGTTGTTACCTACTTTCAATCGATTAATGCCTACTTGTTTGATATTGGTATCAAAAACGTTGTTAGTAACATCATGATATATATTGAGTTTCACATTATTGTTAAAATATAAGAAACAGTATGTTTTAAATATAGCATACTGTTTTTAATTTTGTATTAATATAGTTAACCTATAATTAAAGCCATAAAAAATGGTTACTGAGAACGAGGTAATAATGCGAAGTCCTACAGCCTGTCCAAAATGCGGTAATGATAAAGCAAGCTGTATTTGTCCTCTTGGGAGTGCTGCTGGTTCCGCAGGAAGTGGTGACAGTGAATCTACGCATAAAAAATCAGCTATTGAAATGATGGATTTCAATCCATTTTTAGGACCTTTAGCTGATAGCGATGATCCAAGACCAGCTGAAAATAACAGGATGAAAGAACGTTTTGAATTATATTTGTCTATTGGTTTTTATCGAGATTTAGATCAGCCAGATGATTCGCAAATGAGATATTATTTGTATGAAGATCGTCATAAGCCAACAAATGAAATTCAAACGTATTCAAGCTTAGTGGAATTGCAACAAGCGTTACAAACTGATGCTGATGATAGAGAAGATATATTTCATAATAACCCCAAAGTATTTATCGAAGGACATGGTGGTGATGATCGATATGGGGTGGGTGGTGATCATCCAAAAAGAGAAAAATACAAACATCATCTAGAATTTCCAGGCATTCCTACTGATCCCAGTGAACAAATACATAATGATAATTTTGATAAAATAATAAATGATCTACGAGAGGTTATTCATCCAAAACCAGGTGAGCTTTTTATTACATTAGAAGTCTGTAATTCGGATAATCTTTTTTTGGGAAAAAGTTTATGGGATCATCAAAAAACATTTTTAGAAAGATTGTCTGAATCTCATCGGGATATTACTTTTTCTGGAACCGGGCCTTGGGATCAAAGTTATAACGATGCTGCAGTAGCGACTGGTACAAGAGCACCAGGTGGCGTAAATACACCTATTATGTCGATGGGTGGCAATGTTTGGAAGGCTGGGAATACAGTCGTTTTTTATAACAAATTTACAATGAATGATGACATTTCTGATTATCAAGTTGTTATCAAAAAATCAAAATTTTCGTCAACGCAAACAGCCAAAGAATTAAAAATTAATACGCTAAATTATGCAGCGAAAATTTTAGAAAATTCAACGCATAGCTTTAATGGCAAAAAAAGAATTTTACAAATTATCAGTGAAAACCCTAATATTATTAAAATGGATGATTTGAAAATAATTCCTAATTTTCTGAGTGAGAAATCAGAAACAAAAGAAGCGACGTTTTTAGTAATCAATGAAAATAAAATATTAACAAAAGAAAAAGATGCTTATATACAACTTGTGCAAAAAATATTAGCGAAAGGAGATAAAGCTGATCACAGGGATATATTAAAAATCGCTTTAGGTTTGAAAGATTTTGCAGAGAATGGTTCTGTGGTAAAAGGTTCGGTGTTTGAAGGTCATGATGAATTACTCGATGAAATATTGGCTAATAAAAAATTGTTGGAATTAGTCATGGTGGCTTGCGGAAAAGTGCTTATTGCTACACCAAGTAATGATAGCTTAATTGATTTATTAAGATCGAAAGGTATTAGTGTTAATAGCGTTGATGAATTTGGTATGACTGCGATGCATTACGCAGTACAAAATTTTTATATTTATCGAGATGAGCCACTTAATCTTATTAAAAAATTATTAGATGGCGACGCAAATGTCGAACTTGCAGATCAGAAAGGTAAGACTCCATATGCAATAGCAATGAAGCATGGCAGCAAAGAAATGATACAGGGAGGTGAAAAATTAATAGAACTAATGCATGAAAAATTACAAGCGACAAAAGTAAGTGCTGTAGACAAACCATTTGAATCGATGATGGATAATATTGCGCAAACTACATCAAACGTAGATAAAAATCGAGACGTCGTAAGCCGCAGCGCACTCACAAAAACAGGCGGATTTACTTCGCAACATACAACACAACAACGAGCGGAATCAAAAACTGTTGAGTCGCATGATTCTAAACCAAAACCAGGTAAATAAAACATTGGTGATAATTGCTATGCAACATAATGAGTCGCGAAAATTTGGTTTGCAAACAGATTTGCTAGAGCAAAAAAATCAGTCCATATTGCTGGAAATTTATTTTCTTTTTTTCAGCCTCCAGCTTTATGTGAATTATGCGTCATTAGTGTTCTTAAATGATAGCAAATTAGTAAATGCTGTATGATTGAAATGTACTGATGTCGAAAAAATTGAAAAAAATCGACATGTTTTTGGGATATGTCGATTTGATCGACATATCGTATTACCGATTCGCACACCACAAAAAAGTTCCCGCCATCAACACCAATGCAATTAAAAAAATAATCGGCAATACAATTGCATTTTGTGAGTGCATGATGCTGAGTAACAACGTCATTAATACCGGAATACAAATAGATAAAAAATTAATAATGGCTGAGCCATTGGATTTATCATTCGTTTGCTGCATGGATAATGAAATGGTGGTTGCGCCAATGATAGGATGACCAATACAAAAAAATCCCATCGGAATTAACATTGTCATTAAAGAAATTAAATGAAAACTAAAAAGAATAAACATCACAATGGACGCAGTTATCTCAAACAAAAATGCAATTTTTATCACTGATAATGGATTTATTTTTGATAATCGCACGACCATTAAACTACCAGCTAACGTGCCAAAATATGGTGTTAACGCTAAAATACCGTAAATTGCAGGGTGAATATGCAATAAGTGAATACCAATAAACGGACCTTCCGCACCAAAGACATAAACACACGCACCAGAAAATCCAGCAATTAATGAAAATCCCATTAATTTTTTAATTTTAAAATGTTTCCAATAATTGTGAAGTAGGTGATGATATTTTAATGCGTTAAAATCAAGCGCTAAATTGGTTTCCGGCAATCGTGACGTTGGATAAATTAATAGTAATCCATATAACAACAAAAAATAAAAACAGGATTGCCAATGTAAAAATTGCACGAGTGCTCCACCGATTGCAATCGCAACACCTGGAATAATGGCAAACGCTAACATTAATAATCCCATCATGCGTCTGGCATCAGCCTCAAAATAAAAATCATTGATCATCGCAACGCTGACTGCCAAACCCGCACTCGCACCTGCAGCTTCCAAAAATCTTCCGAGCACCATTAGATTAAAAGATTCCAGTGGTGAAGAAACAATACTAAAAATTGAACCTACGGTTGCAACAATAATACCCACATAAATTGCGTATTTTCTACCATATCGATTGGCAAGCGGCCCATAAATTAATTGACCGACCGCATAACCCAACAAAAAACAGGTGACGGCCAATTGCGTCGTACTGGTATGAATTTTAAAATGCGCTGATATTTCAGGAAGTGCCGGCATCATCAATACCGCACCCATTGATGCAAAGGCGCTGAGCAGCATCAATGAAATGATATGCGGTTTTTTACCGGTAAGGCGAAAGTGTGAATCCATCTTATTTCCAATGTTTATACGTATGGATAGGCATCATTCGAAGAACTCAACGCATCATTTAAACGTTCTGCTACTGAAATATGGCGATCATAAGACCCACACATAAATACTCTCCCATCATAACTCATAAAAAAGGATTCTCCATAACCGCCGGCTGCAATTGAAACGATGGTATTAGGTAAATCTACTTTTTTGAACGTTGGATCAAAATCACCTTTAAATCCGTTAAAAAATTGAATTTTTCTGCCCAACTGCCATGAATCATTGGAGCCTGCAGAGTAAACCTCACCTTGATCAGTGAGCACTAATATATGCTGCTTAGCTATTTTTAACTGAATAATTTTCCCTGATATCTCTGGCATTGCAAGATGTTTAAAATTTTCGTCAGTTGCAAAAACTTTTTTCTCAGTCCAAGCAACCATTAAATCATCCTGTTTTGCAATACCGATAATTTTGTCAGTTATTGCGGTAAACATAGGCGTTGGTGTTTTATATTCACCGTCTGGCAAATGTGGACTTTTGGAATCTGATTTAATTATCCCTTCGACGAATATTTTTCCATCATTCGTCAAAAGTAAGACCGCAGAATGGTAAAAAACTACGTCAATAGCATTTTTATAAAATCCAGTATATTTGGTAATAGGTATTACATCTGAAAAATCAAATTCATATAATCCATCGGCAATAATAATCGGATTTTTTGTACCTGGAATAATTTTTACTATTTTATTCACGAGCGAATGAGTAATACGACAATCATCATAATCCACACCTGGATAAGCACGTTTTTTGCGAAAATATAATTGATTGTCTGCTGTCCAAACTGCAAAATATTCATAGGAAATAAAAAATCCTTTAATTTTTCCTTGCAGTCCATCTGGTAATTTCACTATTTGAAAACCCGGATATGTTTTTTGAAAGGCTGGATATATTTTTTCATTCAGCAGTTCTGGATTTTCTACTAATTCTTTAAAAACGGTTTTTTTAAGAACGCGATTTTCTAATTTAAAAATTGTGCCATCAGATGTTACGGTGATCACAGGATTTTCATGCCAACACACCGCATCTTTAAATTCCCTATTCACAGGTTGCGCAAAAGCAAATTGTGTACTGGTTCGAGATAATTCTCGATGATCGTGATATAAGTCGTAAAAGTGTTTGCAGGTTGCCAGAAGAACAAGATGTGAGCGAATATCCATAAATTGGCGAGCAATATTTATAAATGCTTGATAAAATGCACCACCGTACTGATGGTCTGTTTTTAATGGTATTTTGCGGTTGAAATCAACTTTATCACGCATCATTTCACAATTGCACTGTACATCACTTTTGATCAAGCCGCCGCACTGTGAACACCAGCCTACTGATTTATCGACTATTTTTCTCATGATTTCACCTGATTTTTTTATATAGGTGTAATTTTATCAAGTGTTATACAATAAATAAAATTGATTGTTTTTATAGTTAACTATAATATTAAGTTATGATTATGGAGAATTCACATGAATTTACGAGCGATCAATTTAAATTTACTGAAAACACTTCATGTGCTTTTACAAAGACGTAATCTCACAGTAGCCAGTCGAGAATTATTTATTTCACAGCCTGCAGTTAGCGCTTCCTTGAAACAATTGCGATTACTTTTTAATGACCCGCTGTTCATAAAAGGGAATGCTGGGTTACTTAACCTGACACATAAAGCAAAATCTCTCAAACCTCAACTTGATCAGTGGTTAAAGCAGGGCGAAAATTTAATTGGTATGAATACGAATAAAATTGTACCTGAGAAATTAAACCACACTTTTCATGTTGCGCTGCACAGCCATGTCAGCCAATTAATTTTTCCAAAACTGTATAACTATTTAAAGAAAAATGCACCATTGGTAAAGGTAAGAGAAACCAGCATTACTGATTTAACTGAATTATCATATAAAGACATCAGTCAGTTTGATTTTATTATTGGCGTTTTTAAAAATATTCCAAAAGGATACAACAGAGAATATTTTTATTCTGATCATCTCATTTGCCTATCTGGCAATAAGGTACTTAATAAAAAAAATAAAATTACCAAAAAAGATTTAAATGAATATGAACATGTGATTGGTTCTTATTTGCATGATTATACACAATCCTATAGCGAACCATTTTTACTATCGCATGGTGTTAATCGAAAATCACGGATGATTGTTACCGATATTATATTGGCGGCACGGTTGATATCACTTGAATCATTGATTACTGTTATCACGAAAAGGCAATCCAAATTTTTGCAAACGTTGTATCCACTAAAAATATTCGAATTACCGTGGAAATCGCCGGAAATGAAAACCGAAATATTGTATAAAGAAACTGATCATGATGATCCATTGATAGCTTGGTTTAAATCGGTTCTGCTTAAATGTTTGTGATTTCGCGTGTTTATTTTTATCACACACTTTGACTAAATTGCCACGGATGGATTCTGGAATCACACCGCGCACATTAGAATCGCCGTAGCATAAAATTGTTTTCATTTACATATCCATCAGGCAATAATTTTTTAACATCATTTACAGATTTTAAAAATTCATCGTAATTTGTTTTAATGCGATGACGATTGATAGTGTATCCTTTTTGGATATGATTTTTTAAAGTTTGTGTTGCCCATTGCCGGAATGCAATCGCTTTTTTGGAATTGGTTCGATAACCAACGGCCAATATTACATCTAAACTATAAAATTGTACTTGATAGGTTTTGCCATCTTCTGCAGTATGTGCCATTTTTGCACATACTGAATTTGAGCTCAATTCCCTGTCTTTTAAGATATTACGAATGTGTTTTGTGATAACAGAACGTTCAGCTTCAAAAATGTCAGCGATTTGAGCTTGGTTAGCCCACGGAGTCAGCCTGCGCATTTTGCTTAAGCGTAATTTCGCCGTTTTTTGTTTGATATATAATAGTTTGGTTAATCATCTCAGGTTGATTTTTCATGAATGTAATCTGCCTATTCTATTGAATGATCGGAAATTATAATTGATTTTATAATTTAGGAGAATACAGTACTTATTATTTATTTTCAGAAATAAATTGCATGATCGTGCATTCAGTCACACCAGCATGTGCATTTTTTACAACTGCGTATCCTGCTTTTTCATAGCAACGAATCGCGCGTTTATTACTTGCTGCTGGATCAATCAAAATTTTTTTCGCATCGAATTCATTCATTATTTTTTGTGTAAATTGTTTGACAATTTGTGTGCCATAGCCTTTCTTAAGATAATTACTGTCAGCAATAAATAAATCAATGCAAAAAGTACACGGTTTTTCTTGTGTAAAAAGACCTTTTGGTTTTTTGCATAGTGTTCGGTATGCATATAAATCACAGCATGAATATAACCGATCGGTTTGTTTTTCAAATAAATAATAAATGGATAATCATATTTTCATATATCACGATTTAAACTCATTCTCCCGATAATGACGCACGTGAATAATATAGATTGTATCATCATGCAAGCGATAACGAATGACGTAAGCACTAGCACGAAATCGTGTTAATAAATCACGATATGGCGAAAGAGCAGGCACGGGTTTTCCGATTGATGGATTTTGTATTAATTGTTCTACCACTGTTTTAATAGCTTCTGCTGCATTTTTAGCAGCAGTCGGATTATTTTTCGCGATCAATGATCGCAAGCGTGCAACATCGTTAGCAGCACTTTCTAACCATATTATTTGCTTCATGCTGGTTTTTCATCCTCGTGATCACTGCCCCACGTGTCGAGCCATTGATTCATAGCGTCATTGCTGACCGTGCGTCCCGTTTCTGCCTCAGTCCATCGAGCCAACGTTTCTTGATTAATCTTCTCGTTATATTCTTCCTGATCCAGATAACGTGTAATCGCTTCCTTCATTAAATAATGCGGCGAGCGATGTTTTGCGTGCCCCTGGATTACCAGCATCAAATAAAATAGTTACTGTATCTGGTCTCACTATTTACTATTTTTCAAATAATAAAGTAATAGGCCACTGACAGGTGGTCGATAGATTTGGTTTTTTAAAGCAAATAGGTAAATTTTAAATATTTTTAGTGACTGATGCGTCAGCGCTGAGATTCGTCTCAGATCATCATTTTTCATTAAAAAATTAGGTCTTCCAAAATTCATCACTTTTAGCAGGATTGGCTTCTACCATCTGAATTTTTTCGATTAAGTCATTCTTAAAATCGATTAAATAAGTCACGATATTGTGAAATGTACGTTCTTCTTTTTGCATACTTCCTTCAAACATAATCATTACTTGGTTTTGAGTGGTACTGAGGATTTGATCAATTTGAACTTTTGGTTGAATGCTTTTTACGTTTAAATCGATGAGGTTTTTTATAAAAGCAGATCTTCCATCAAATAAATTTACGCCGCCACTAGCATTCGTAATATAACTTTTAGCATCTTTATTCATCAAGCTTGTCATCTTATCAAAATCACCGCTCTGAAAACATAAAACAAAATCTGCCGCAATTTTTTCAAGTTTTTTATTTGAATGCATAAGACGACTCCTATTAATGATATTTTTCATTAAATTTAATTATACCGCTTCTTTAATTTTTTTTCACGTTTCAATTAATTTTTGATACAATGAAAAATATTATAAAAAACTTGGTTTTGTCGTATCGCATGAAGGATTAAAACATCATTTATGAAAAATCATAATTACGGAAGTTTCGAGACAAATAACATGTTAAAATTGGCGACACCCCAATTGCGTTTTCAGCTCGAATAAATGTAAAATATCCCTGTAAAAATAATAATTTTGGCGCTTAGTTTATGATAGTTAAAACCTTATGAGTCAATCAATGAGTGCTAAAAAACATTTCATATTTCATCAAAATAAATTGCTGCTAGAAAAGCACAATGATTCATTTCACTTGCCAGATTTTTTTAATTTATCAAAGTTTGTAAAAAATACAGATGGTTATTTGATCGGGCATTATAATCAACATGATTGTTTTGCTGTTGATGTTCAATCAATTGAAATTGATAAAAAATATGAATGGATTCCATTAAGATCAGCATTAGAAAAAATTGGTTCAGAGTGGTTTGGTGTTGCCGCACGCGCCTATCAAATTATTCAATGGGATAGCAACCATAGATTTTGTGGTCGATGTAGATCAATTACTGAAAAAATTCACAATCAGTTTGAGCGTCAATGTCATGCTTGTCATCTTTCTTTTTTCCCTAAAATATCACCTGCTGTGATTGTGTTAATCAAAAAAGACAATCAAATTTTAATGGCAAGACAAAAAAGTTTTCCAGAAGGTGTGTATGGATTAATTGCAGGATTTTCTGAAGCAGGCGAATCATTGGAAGAAACGGTGCATCGCGAAGTGTATGAGGAAGTGGGCATACAGGTTAAAAGTATCGATTATTTTGGCTCTCAATCATGGCCATTTCCCGATTCACTCATGATTGGGTTTACAGCTGAGCATAAAAGCGGGGACATTCATTGTAGGGATGGCGAACTTGAATGCGCGGGTTGGTACGATGCTGATAATTTGCCAGGTTATCCTTCTTCATCTACCAGTATCGCATTAACAATGATTAATGATTTTTTAAAAAGTCGCAAAAAGGGAATTGCTCGATGATTGACTCAATAAAAGAGATGAAAATCAGTCTTCCACAAAGAAGCGGTGTCCCACAAACTTCAATTTTCGCAAAAATTTTTACACAAGATAATAATGCGCTCGGTCAACGTGATGTAATGATTTTAGTACCAGGTGGTCCTGGTAATGATTATACAATGTATGACACGCCAGAAAATTCAATCGCTAAATCCTTGTTGCCGATGGTTGATATTATTTTATTTGATCCAAGAGGCTGTGGTAGCAGTGAAAAATCACCCGTTGAATTCTGTTCTCTTGAACATTATATCGATGATATCGAAGCAATCCGTCTTCATTTTAATTTGACCGCAAATAAATTTATCGTATTCGGACAATCCTATGGCGCAATTGCTGCTATCGGTTATGCCATCAAATATGCAAACAATCTAAAAAAATTATTTTTGATTGGCGGTGTTGTATGCAGCGAGTTTCTTGATGAAGCAAAACAATACTTAGAAAAAATTGGTACTCCTGAACAAATTCGCTTCGCAGAAAAAATATGGCACGGATCATTTACCGGTGCGCAAGACGAGGTGGCTGAATATTACAAAGTGATGAGTCCGTTATATTCATACTCATTTGTTCCATCGGAAAATGTACCGCTCGAAATCCCCTGTAACGTCGATATTTTAAATTACGGATTTGGACATTTTTTAAAAGAATTTGATTTTCGTCCTGATTTATTAAAAATTAAATGCTCAACATTAATTTTATGGGGTGAGAATGAATGGACCATGCTTAGAAATCAGATTCAGCAGCTTCATCATGGCATACAACACAGCCAATTAATTACTTATAAGGAATGCGGTCATATGCTGTGGATTGATCAGTGGGATAGATTTTTGAAAGATGCCTTTGTTTTTCTTAAAACGTAATCCGTTGAGTAAAAAGGTAAAATAAATGTCCAACATCCTCACAGAACTTCTTAAAATGAAATACCCGATTATTTCCGCACCTATGGCGGGTGTCAGTGGCGGACAATTGGCGCGCGCCGTTTCTAATGCCGGAGGTTTCGGATTCATTGGCGCTGGCTATGCTGATTCTTCTTGGCTTGAGCAAGAATTAAAATTTGTATCTGAAATTGCATTTGGTGTTGGTTTTATTACATGGCAATTGGCACAAAAACCAGAACTATTAGCATTAGCGCTTCAAAAAAATCCAACCGCAATTATGCTGTCATTTGGAGACTCATCACCTTTTGTCGATCAGATTAAATCAGCGGGTGCAAAATTAATTTGTCAGGTTCAAACAGTGAAAGATGCAAAACTAGCTGCAAAACAAGGTGCTGATATTATTGTTGCACAAGGCAGTGAAGCAGGTGGACATGGTTCAACACGAGGCACATTTGCATTGGTGCCAGCTATCGTTGATGCAGTTGCATCAATTCCTGTCGTTGCGGCTGGTGGCATTGCAGATGGAAGAGGTCTTGCAGCAGCAATAATGTTGGGTGCGCAAGGTGCACTATTAGGAACGCGTTTTTATGCGTGTACTGAATCATTAGGTCACCCCAATGCGAAACAAGCTATTATTGATGCAACAGGTGATCAAACATTACGAAGCAATATTTTTGATGATGCACGAGCTTTGAATTGGCCATCGCCGTTCACAGCGCGCACTTTGCAAAATCAATTTACCCAAAAATGGCAAGCTGAGTCTGTAAATAAAATGGATGCTTTTGAGCGAGCAAGATATCAAAAAGCATTGGATGCCGGAGATTTTTCGATTGCGGGTGTTTTTGCAGGAGAAGGAATTGATTTGATTGACGAGATTTTATCCGCTAAGGAAATTGTGAATCGTATTATGAAAGAGGCGAAACAGGCTTTTGAAAGAAGGTTATAAATAAGAATTTTATGCCGCGTCGTTAATTAGATTTGGAATTGCTTATGATCAGACACATTGTGATATTAAATTTTAAAAAAGATGATTCAGTTGATTATTTAGATATTCTTGAAAACACAAAGCCTCTGATATTAAAAATTCCTGGTGTAATCAAATATGATATTTATATTAATGAAAGCAAATATACGCCGAAAAATGTTACCAGTTTTGGTGTTGAAATCATTTTTAAAGATAAAAATGCGTTGCAAGTTTTCATGAATGATCCCAAGCACTATGAAGCAAATAAGGCGTTCGAAAAATATCTTGTTGAGCCTGGATATATGGTATTAACCCATGATTACGCGGTCTGATAAGTTGTGTTATTTTACCGGAGGATTGATGAGCATTGTAAGTGAGAAGATTGAGATCACTGGAATAGTTGGGGAATTGTATTATCAAAAAAACTCAAAGCACAATCCAACTATTATTTTGCTACGAGGCGGTGGACCTGGAAATATGGAGCAGTATGTATCATTTTCACATGATTGTGTGAAAGCTGGTTATACAGTTATTAGAATGGAATTGGAAAAGCATAAACAATACGCTGAATGTTTCTTAAAAAATTTTAATGAATATTATAATCCATCCAATTGGATTTTCGCTTTTATTTCCAGAATGACAGTCTTTGAATTAACATGTGCTTACTGTAAAGCGGTGAGAGCGACATATGATAATTTTAGTAGTCATTCTGCAATTGATAATCAAAAGATGTCCGTTGTTGGTTTTTCTCTAGGTGCTCAAGTTGCACTAAAATATGCTCGAAAAAACAGCTTTGTTAAAGCTATGGTTTCAATTATGGCGCTCCCAGATTGGAAACCTGCATTTGATAAAGCTCTTCAAAATGTTTTATCACTTAAGAGTAAGTGCACAGCAGCTGAAATAGAGCAATTTTTAAAAGATCCAAAAGCTAGTGAAACTTTATCTGCTTGTTCGAATTTATTATCGCCATACATACGCGATGGATTAAATTTTGAAGGTTTATTGCAAGATTTTACAAAATACGTTGCGCGCGTTTCAAATGAAAATCCAATTAACGGAATTGAAGGTTATGCGTCAAATCCGTTGTTATTAATCTCTGGCGCAGAAGATTTGCCAGATGTTTTACAATTTAATCAAAATTTATTTGAAAAGCTCTCACCCTTGTATCTTCAACATAAAGAAAATTTAAAAATTGAAATAGAAAATACGAAACACCTGCTAACTTCAAACTCATTAAGTCAGGCAATTAATTTTTTGAATAAACAATTTCAGTGAAGGAGTATGTGATGAAATTTGTGGCTATGGTAACTCGAACACTAAAATCTGGAAAAACATACGATGATTATCGTAAAGCTTGGTTTCATACAACAGGCTTTGGTATGCCAACAACCATGTATACGGTCATTAATGCATTTAATCCCAAAGAAATTATTTCAATCGGTATTGTTGATGGAGAAT
The DNA here is from genome assembly GCA_013287435.1 of Verrucomicrobiota bacterium. GTDB lineage: Bacteria > Pseudomonadota > Gammaproteobacteria > Coxiellales > Coxiellaceae > 2-02-FULL-42-43. Next base: position 22,648 of record JABDDU010000010.1, on the reverse strand, counting down.
TCATGGAATTGGTCAAGGGTTTTGAGATTGATGTTAAGGAACGCCTTGAAAATTCACTCAAAGATATTATCGAATCAACTATTGTACGCACTTTTGGTGTCGTTGCTGCTGTGGATGATTTTTCACCCGTAGGAAAATTAAATTATGTACCGCCTTTGGTTGACGGAAAATTGACAGATTACGATCAAATTGCATCCACTTTAGAAACAATTGCTTCAGAAGTTAGAAAAGCGAGCGATAAACGTGAAAAGTTAAAAAATAACAAATAATTTTTTGTCATTTTTAGACGGTTTTGGAAGCTTACAAAGGAAGCTACAACATATTTTTTGATGCAATGATAGGTAGTTTTCTGTGTTGGATGATTAAATAAATAATTCCAATAAAAAGCCAAATCGTTCCTAAAATATGCGTATCTTCATTCAATCCATAAAAAACCCACATAACAATCACAAGGCCAAAGAGCGGCGCAATGACATAACGAAAATAATTTTTATTGCTCAATAATTTATTTTTATTTGAAAAATAAAACCACACAACACTTAAGTTTAATAATGCAAAACCAAGAAGAGCGCCGCCAAACGCGGTGAGTTGCCACAATCCTAAGCTTCGCCTGAGCTCTTGTTTATAGCCAAATTTTTCGACTTGATGCGTGTTCATTGAATGGTGTGATTCCAAGGAAAATCTTGAGTGCCAGTATAATCAAATCACCCTTGTTGAAAATAGCTTTATTTGAGTACATTTCAGTCATTTTAAAGACAAAATAATTGACATAAATTGTTCAAATATGGGATAAAGTGCATCACTCACTTTATCTATTTTAATCAGAAATTACCGCAATGAACTCACTCAAAAAACAAGTCACGCTTTGCACCATCGGCTCTGTATTCGAGTGGTATGAATTTATGGTGTTTGCGTTGCTCACACCCATTATTTCCACGTTATTTTTCCCGCACACCAATCACTTTGCAGCCATGATGTCGACATTTGCAATTTTTGCATCTGGCTACATTATGCGACCGATTGGCGCCTTATTTTTTGGACACTTGGGTGACACATTGGGTCGCAAATATACCCTAATGATCACGTTATTTTTAATGACAGGCTCAACTTTTGCGATGGGATGTATTCCCGTTGGCAGCACTTTTTCTGCATTGATTTTATTACTCTGTCGATTAGCGCAAGGTTTTTCAGCCAGTGGCGAATATCCGGCAGCACTTACATTGCTCGCTGAACAAAGCAGTCAAAAACGAAAAGGATTTGTAACAAGCATTGCTGTGTTTGGTACGGGATTGGGTTGTTTTCTAGGCGCAGTACTTTGCGCCATTATTTTTAAATCAGTCGGTCATCAGGCCATGTTGAATGGCGGATGGCGTATCCCATTTTTATTAGCAGTACCATTTGGCATTGTGAGTTATTTGCTTCGAAAGAATATTTTTGAATCGAATGAATTTAAGAAAATTCTTTCAAAAAATAAAATTCTAAAATCACCGATTAAAACATTGATCACACAACACTCTAAAAATTTAATGACAATGCTGACGATTTCAATTTTGGCCAATGTGATTATTTATATTAACTTAATTTATATCAGCAATTACGCGATGAGTATTCACAAAATTAATGCAATACAAAATTCACATTTATACTTAATTGCAACGTTTGTTTATACAGCATCAATTCTATTTTTTGGTTTTATATCTGATTACGTGAATAAAAAATTATTCCTAATGGTCGCCTGCGCGATTATTTTAATTTTTACTTATCCTGTATTGAGATTGGCATTTGATAGTACTGTCGACATGCAATTTTTAGCACAAGGTATATTATCTCTATTTTCAGGAATGATTTTAGGTGCATTTCCAGCTATATTATCAGATAGTTTTCCAACAAGCGTTCGATATACTGGATTGAGTGTCACGCTCAATTTTGCAGGCTCACTCTTTGGTGGCACCGCGCCATTCATTTGTGGATGGCTAACACAATATTTTAATTCAACGCAAGCGTCTGCGTATTACATTATTCTTCTTGCAATTATTGCGTTCATCGCAATCATTTTGAGAGTGGATGTGAAAAGAGAAATCTATTTTGAAAATAGTGCGGCTAAATTAATTTAATTTTAAATTGTACCGATGAGAAGAATTCAATGATAGATATTTTTGAAATTAAAACAGCTACTGTAAACGATGCCCCGCTTATTCTTTCATTTATACGTGAATTAGCAGAGTATGAAAAACTATTAGATGAAGTGGTGGCAACAGAGGAAATTTTGCGCGAGACATTATTTTGTGATAATCCACATGCAGAAGTGATTATTGGTTATCTTAATCATGTGCCTGTGAGTTTTGCGCTTTTCTTCCATAATTTTTCGACATTTTTAGGACGTCCTGGTATTTATCTCGAAGATTTATTTGTCAAAGAATCTACGCGTGGCAAAGGCATCGGACAGAAAATGTTATCGTATCTTGCGCAATTAGCCAAACACAGAAAATGCGGCCGTCTTGAATGGTGGGTGCTTGACTGGAATGAAACAGCGATTGAATTTTATAAACGCTTAGGTGCAAAGCCAATGGATGAGTGGACGGTTTTTCGAGTGACGGATAAAGCACTTGATGATTTAGCCACTAAAAATCCTGAGGTATTCGATATCATCTGACAATCAATGGAAATATCAGAATGAAAATCACAGTTAAGAATTCCTCTATTCATGGCTCAGGCGTTTACGCATCTGGCGACATAAAAAAGGGTGAAGTTGTGATTCGGTGGGAAAATGCACGAGAATTGAGTCAATCAGAATTTGATGCGTTAGCCATTGATGAACATGCTTATATTGAAATTTCAGATGGAAAAATATTTTTAATGGGAAAGCCAGAAAGATACGTCAATCATTCTTGTGATTCAAATACAATTCTTGGTGATCAATGTGATATTGCGAGTCGTGATATAAAATCAGGTGAAGAAATTACAACCGATTACAGTAATTTTTACATACCGGATAAAAATTTTTATTGCTCGTGCAAAAGTTTAAATTGTCGTCAATTAATTATTGGGAAAAAATCGTAATATGAAAATATTAATCACCGGTGCATCTGGCCATTTAGGATTACACTTGGTATTACAATTAGTAGCAGAAAATACGCATGAAATTACTGCATTTTCGCTTGATGCAACAACGGCGGAATCGCTCAAAAATTTCAACACCATTAAAAAAGTGGATGGTGATATTTGTGATAGCAATATTGTTGAATCATTGAATGTGTCTCCAGATAATCTGCATCCCATGATGCATAAAACTGACACATTAGATTACATCATCATTTTATCGGGTGAATTGTATTTGATTCTCGAAGAAAGTGAAACATTGTTGAAACCAGGTGATATTGTGATTCAACAAGGTACGAATCATGCGTGGAGTAACCGTTCAGATAAACCGTGTATTCAATTAGCGATATTATTGGATGCAAAAAAACAGTGATAAATGCTATGAAAAATTTTCTAAACAACAGCATTATTCGAATAAATCCAGAAGATTATCTAAAATTTCTGATTATTGTCGTACCTATTTTAAATTTTCTGCCGGGATTTACCTTTGATTTATACACACCATCAATGCCTGCACTGGCACATTATTACCTCACATCAGTTTCTGTTGTTAAAAATACCGTCACTGCAACATTAATAGGGTTTGCGATCGGTGGATTTCTAAATGGTATCATTCTCGATATTTTCGGAAGGCGTCGCATTATTTTATTGGGATTATTTTTGTATGTTGTCGCCAGTATCATGGCAATATTTTGTCACTCGATTGGACAATTATTATTAATACGTTTTATACAGGGATTTCTAGCATCTGCATTTACCATTGGTTGTCGTGCAATCATTATCGATAAATTGAAAGGCCATCAGTTCAATATTGCAATGTTGTATACATCATTAGCTTATGGCGTTGGACCGATTATCGGACCATTTATTGGCGGTATCCTACAGCATCATTTAGGATGGAAAGCGAATTTTATTGCTTACGGTATAATGGGATTTCTATTTTTATGTTTATATGCCTTATTTGTTTCAGAAAGCATTCCAAAGCGAGAGGGATTTTCGATAAGACGCTTATGCAATACTTATAAAGTATTATTATCACATCGCGTTTTTATTGTATCAATTTTTTTAGTGGGTTGTTGCCAGATTCAATTATTATTATATTCAACCGTGGGTGCATTTATCGTTGAAAATATTTTACATCGCACGGCAATTGTTTATGGAAATACCGCATTATTGAGCGGTCTTTGCTATTTTTCAGGCACGTTGACCAATCGTTTCTTGATTAAAAAATGGCATGTGCATCATTTGTCACAGATTGGTATGTCATTATTATTGACAAGTTGCATCGTGCAAATTCTTTTGGCATATTTTGGAAAATTTGATTTGGTTAATTTAATTATTCCGATCATGATGATTTGCTATTGTCTTGGTATTATTTTCCCCACTTTATCGCTTCGATCATTAAAAATATTTCCACAATATGCCGGTATCGCAACCTCTGTTTTAATCGCATTTGGTCTTGCGATTTCATCCGTCGGCATGTTTTTCATCAGTTTTATTGATGTCGATGATTTAATGCGATTAGCCTCAATTTTTTCTGCGGTAACTGTTTTGCAATTGATTATATTTTGTCTGTTTTTAAAAAAAGGCGATGTTGTTTTAGATTAAAATATTAAATTAATAAGCGAGGTATTATATGTCAGGTCATGTTTTTATTGTTTCGGAATGGCTCCCTAAAAAAAATAAAGATCAAGAAGCGTGGGATCATTTTAAAAAATTAATGGCTTTGTCTCGAGAAAAAGAAGCGGGCTGTATTAGAGCGCATGCAACAAAGCAAATTTCTCACCCAGGTTTACCTGGACAATCAAAATATAAAATTGTACTTCTTCAAGAGTACGTCGATATTAAAGCGTTTGATATACACTGTGAAGCTGACTACGTAAAAAATTTTTTCAAAACATATATTGAAAACAACGAGTCTGCAATCATTGAAGATTGGCAGTGCAGACTTTTTAGTGAAGATTAGTAAGCATCTTAAAAGATGCTTCTCGTATTTTAAATCTGTTGTCGTGGCTAGTTTTTCTTCCACATGTTTTTAGTGATACGATATAAAACATGCCGACACAGCGGATGTGATTTTTCTATTTTTGGATGATCAAAATCATCATCTGTATTATGATGTAATCCTATTTTTTCCATTACGCGGCGTGAGCGAATATTATTGACCGCAGTAAAAGAAACGATTTCATTTAAATGAAGTGTTTCAAATGCATACTGAAGGACCGCTTTTGCAGCTTCAGTTGCATAGCCGTGATTCCAATGTTGTGAGCCTAGTCGCCAACCAGTTTCAACGCAAGGCGTAAAATGTGCTTCGAAACCTGGGATCATTAATCCACACCAGCCAATCATCTCATTTGTTGATTTTAATTCCACAGCGTAGGGAGAAAATTTATTTTTATCATAATGATCAATAAATTTCTTAATCATCATTTCTGTTTCTACGCGACTCAACACAACTGGCAAAAATTCACAAACGTTAAGGTCTTGATTAATTAAAGAGAGCGGTTCAATGTCTTTTTCTTCAAATGTGCGAAGAATGAGACGTGTCGTTTCAATTATTTTCATATAAAAATACACCATCAATAAAAACTTTATCTAAGTATGTTTTTAAAACAGCTTCTGAAAGTGTTTTAAGCGTCATTGCGATATGCCAATCCGGTCGAATTAAAATATATCGGAAAGCGTATGTGTTTTCTGGCACATGCAAAATTTTTAATTGATCCATTTTAAATTTTATTTTTTCTTTTCCGCAGACAATTAATGTCCAGTGTGTTGCTGATAATTTCTCGTAAATGGGTTTTCCGTCGATATCAGTATGTGGCAAAAAATATCCTGGTTTTACCGTTAAAATATATTCAGCTGGAAGCATCGGTGTTTCATTAGGATTGTAAGTATATCCCAATGTAATGCCTGCAACGTGCGTATGTTGTTTTGCGATGCGTGCATTTTCATCGGCAAATTTTTGTGGTTCTTTATCTGGCGGGAATTTAGCGCGTACAGCAACGGCATCAGCAGCATTTCTTTCTGCTTCTTTTAAGTTTTGTAATGCAATAGGATGTCTTTCGGTTTCATATGTTTTTAGAATGTTATCATTGGATTTTTTGTGAATAACAGATGCCAATTTCCACGCTAAATTGGTGACATCACCAAAACCTGTATTTAATCCGAAACCTCCGGTTGGCGAAAATGCATGTGCAGAATCTCCCATTAAAAAGACACGATTGTCTTTTGAAAAATGTTCTGCCAATTGAATTTGCATATCCCAAAAATTCTTATTGATTATTTTTTTGGAAAAATGAATTCCTGTGAGTTTTTCGATTAATTGATCAACATCAATTTCATCAATGGTTTTTTCATCACCCGCATAAACAATACTGGCGTACCAAATTCCTTTGTTCAAATCAACAGGTCCAACAACAGTCACCATTTTATTTTCTAATAAATAATAGATAAAGCCATTTTCAACAGTGATTTTATTGTGTAAATCAAGGGATTGAAATAATAAATTAATCACACGTCTTTTGGGTGCAAGACCTTCAAATTTAATATCCATGCACTTGCGAGTAGTACTATTAGCGCCATCACAACCAATAACATATTTTGCATGATACGCTTGATTGTTTTTTGCAATCACCTTGCAATGATCATTTTCAATTCTTACAGATTCAACGGGAATATTTTTTAAAAACGTGATGCAATCAAAATTTTCTAATCGTTCACGTAAAATATTTTCGGTAATATAAAGCGGAATGCGAATGGGCTTTTGCGCGGTGATTTTTTCTTTAATTTGTTGTCCTGATCCAGCAGCGCCATATGTGATGCCGTTTAATTTTGAACACCAAACGCCTTGCATGGGATAATCTTTTGGGAGCAGGGTGCTTGCGCGCATCTTGTCGACTAAGCCCCAGCGCATAAATAATTCCATCGAGCGTTCACTGAGTGATTGTGCACGCGGAGAAAGTAATGGATTGTCATACTTTTCAAGTATCAGTGTTTTGACATTATTCAAACCAAGTTCAATGCCAAGCGCTGCGCCAACAGGTCCGCCACCAACAATAATTACATCATACAATTCGGTCATATTTACCTCTTATTTTTGCTGATTATACAGACTATTTTTACATTCGCACTGTTCTTGTTATGCCTATATTCTTTAAAAACGCTTCATCGTGCGACACCACAAGCATGGCACCTTGATAGGATTTTAATATCGATTCAATGGCTTCAATTGATCGTAAATCTAAATGATTGGTGGGTTCATCTAATATAATTAATTGCGGTGGTTCTGCTGACATCAAACTAATGGCTAACCCCGCGCGTATTTTTTCACCGCCGCTCAAATCTGCAACGATTTTCTCAGCATCTTTATTGCGAAATTGAAATTCTGCCAGTGCGCTGTAGGCATCAAACAATTTTGCTTGCAGATTTTGGTTCATGAAATTTTCAACCAATGATTTATTTTTATCTAAAAATAAAATCGACTGATCCAAATACGCAATTTTATTTATACCGATTTTTATTGATCCACTGATCGGAAATAATTCCCGTCGAATTAATTTGATTAATGTGGATTTCCCGCAGCCATTTTCGCCAGTCAATGCAACACGCTCCGCGCCAATGATTTCCAGATTGAAATCTTTAATTATAAAATTGTTTTGCGCTGTGTATTTAAAATAAACTGATTTTATTTCTAACACTGTTTTACTATTGGGCACATGCGTTGCATCCAATGATGCCGTAATATACGTTTTAATTTCAATTTTTTCGCGTATGTCAGCAATTTTATTTGTATTATCAGTAATCATTTTTTCTTCTTGTACCGCACGACGTTTTTTTGATTTTTCAGCTTTACCTGCTTTTGATCGCGCCGTCATTTTATCAATATGACCTTCTAAAAATGCTCTTCGCCCTCTGCCAGCTGATCGCGCATGTTTTTCTTTGGTGCTTTGTATGCTGTGTTTAACCCGCTGAATTTTTTGTTTTGCCTCATCAAAATCTTTTTCTAATGCGCTCAATTCAATATCTTTTTGTTCTCGATATAAATCGTAATTGCCACCGTATAAATTGATACCTTTGGTTGTGATTTCAACAATGCAGTCCATGTTATTTAAAAGTTTGCGATCATGACTGATAATAATAAATCCTTTTTTACTATCTCGAATGTAATCATATAAAATATCACGTGATGTTTTATCTAAATTATTCGTTGGTTCATCCATTAAAATAAAATCAGATTCGAAAACGAGTGTTTTTGACAGTAATATTTTTGTTTTTTGTCCGCCACTTAATGTGTGAAATGGCGTGTTGATATCAATCGTACTTATTTTAAAATGCGATAATGCAGATTGGATACGTGCTTCAATATCCCACTGATTATTGATGATTTCAAAATCATTATCAGCATAATTGCCAAATTGAATGTGTTGCATGGCATTCAGAATATTAGATACACCTAATACATCAGCAATCGTCGCATTTTCTGATATACCTCCATGTGATTGAGGCAAATAGAGTAGGGTGCCTTGATGTTGAATGCTGCCATTTTCAGGCAATAAATCGCCCGTTAACAGCTTTAAAAAAGTTGTTTTTCCGACGCCGTTATCGCCAACAATCCCGTATTTCAGCGATTCAAATGACAAATGAATATCGCGAAAAGCCACCGGTGTGTTTTCGATGTGAAATGATAGATTATTGATAATAATTCGAGGTGTAAACATAATTAATCTCTTTAAGTAGTTGAAATAGGCTTAAAAAGATCAATTATTCATTGGCGTCGAACCTCATAAGATGTGAAATCGCTCAAATAATACCCATAAGTTACCTGAATTTCAAGAGAAAAATCATCATTATTCGATTAAATGCTGTGATTTCTACTTCCCATCAGGGGTTCCATAAGAAGTCCCTCGAAAAGGAGCAAAATGACTTCAGCTTTGCTTTTATCCTATAAATTCAGGCTTTGTTCACTTAGTTTTAGCACTTCTGTGTCGTTATTAAGTGATATATTTTTCTGGAAAACCGAATCTATTATTAAAAATAATCAAAAATCGCATAAATATTTTCAATTTGGTACCACGTCATATATTATTTTATTTTTCATGATAAATCTTTCGCATCAGTAAACAACAAACCATTCCTATTGCAGACAGAATAATCAAACCCAACAAACCATGCGACATCGCTTGTTTTGAAAAAACGACATCTTTATTTATTTTAATTAAGCTTGAGATTTCACCGGCTATTTTGCTACCAATACCGACGGCGACAAACCAAATTCCCATATAGAGCGAAACATAGCCCTTAGGTGCAATTTTAGTAATCATAGAATACCCAATCGGCATTAAGGATAATTCACTGATCGCCATAAAAAAGAAGCTTAAAATAATAATCCATCCAGGAATTTTTTCAGTAGGAGCTGAGAGTGCGATTGCACCATAGATTAATGCATACATAATGCCAATTAAAAGAAAAGAGAGTTTGAATTTATCAATATCGGGAACTGATTTTTTCTTATCTTCAAAAAAAATCCACATTTTTCCAATAAAAAATCCTAAGCCCATAATAAAAATACTTTCAGATGTGATTAACTGAGATGTATTAAGCACAAAACCAAAAACCTGATGATTGACGCAATAATGGATAAACAATAATAGCGAAATAAAAAGTTGCGAATAAATGGACCAATATAAAACAGCTAACGCAAAGAAAATAAAAAAGGTAATAACGCGATGTATTTGTCCAGTTCGCGCAGATAGCAGCATAGTAACAACACAAAAAATGGTCGTAATTATAAATACAATATCAGCAAACAGAGGATTTTTTAAAATGTAAAAAACAAATAACACAAAGGCTGCTAACAAAATCAACGTATAAAAAAAGGATTTTAAGGCGATGTTTTGATTGGATTGATATTTTTTTAAAAAATAAAAACCGAAAATCAAAATTAAAGAGAGTACACTGGCTATCATTAATGCGACAAAAAATGTGTTATTAAAACCATATTTATTACGTAGATAAAAAGCAAAAAGTGTTGCCAATGTAGCTCCTACATTAACCGCAACATAAAGTATATTGAAACCAAAGTCGCGCTGACTTTCACGCGCCAGTGTTTGGTCATAAAATTTTCCGATAAAGGATGAAATATTAGGTCTGATGAGGCCAGAGCTAATAGATATCAATGCGAGCGCAATAAATAAAGTATTTTCGGAATGCGCCAATATCATTATCGAACAGCCAACACTTAAAATCAGCGCACCCAAGAGTATTGTCACATAATAAGTTAGTAAGTATTCTCCAATGTATCCACCCAGCAATGCCGAGAGGCATATCATACCAATAACGGTACCAACCAGTTCAGCGCTGAAAGCGTGAGATAAATGTAATTCGTCAATAAGATAAAATATCAATAGGGTTTGAATCGTGGTGAAAATATAATTCTCAGCTACTTCAATCAAGCTAAACGTGGTTAATACTTTTTTTTGTTCTTTTTTGAAGGAAAGATTCATTATTTATTTCTTCAGTTTTTCATTTATAAAATGATGTGTTGGTATCAATTCCTTTCTGCACTTTTTCTCCAATTTCACTTATTATATTTCTTAACCACAGGTGTGCAATATCATTTTCATATCGTTTATGCCATACCATATGAGCGTCAAATACTGGTGTTCTAACTTTAAGTGGATATTCCTTGATGACTATGCCAGAAACATCAACAGATAATGTCATGCATTTCATAATGCTTGAAATTAAAATATTTGATCTTTTTAGCACGTTAAAAAATGCTGTTATAAAAGGGACATTCACTTGCACATCTCGTTGTGAATCAATATCTCCAAGCTTTGCTATGCGAAAATATGACGGTACTGGATCAGAAGGAAACATCCTAAAGGTTCTCATCCCGATATGTTTATAGCGCAGATAATCTTTAGCAGTTATTTTTTTTACTTTTGCCAGTGGATGATGGCAACTCATTACACAGACTACTGTATCTGTAAAAAATAATTTTTTTTGCATGACTGATGGTAATGGTGAACCGTATATTCCCATAAGACCTAAATCAATCTCCAATAATTCTTCATGGTTCGATGATGAAATTGGGCGAACATCTATTTGTATGTTCGGCGCTTCATCCTGTAACACACATATCAATAGTGGCAGAATCAATGCCGCCATATAATCATTCATACCAATTCTAAATCTTTTGTTCGACGTTTTGGGGTCGAATTCTTTGCTTTGCATGACGCAATTGAGATCTTGTAAAGCTTGATTGAGTCTGGGTTGCAGTTCTTTTGCAAAACCTGTTAAAACCATATGATTTTTTTCGCGAATCAATAATTCATCCTTAAATATTTCTCGCAATTGCTGCAGATTATTACTCAACGCTGATTGTGTGATAAATAATTTTTTCGCGGCATTCGTGACATTTTTTTCATCCAAGACAGTGTCTAATACCACCAGTAAATTTAGGTTTATGCGATGTAAATCCATACCATTTTTCCATTCATGTGATAAGTCATCATTATAATTGATATCGCAAATCAGCAACAGCGTTTCCGGGTATTGTCCCCTAAGCGATAGCAGGAATCCGAGGTATTTATTTTATAAATAACCTTCATCAAAAATGGAAATTTCACAAATAAATGAAATCAAACTACCATTACCGCCAACACAATAATATTTTAATAGGTACATTACTGTCTGACCTGGAAGTCAATACAACACATTGATGAGGGTTAGTATATGAAAAGTGATCATGGGCAAGTAGAAAATATTTCTGATTTATCAGCTCGTTATGAAGCGTTGGACATGCTTAACAAAGCGAATATTGCGATAGACCGTTATATTCTAAATGCACTTCAGCATACAAATGATCCAGTCATCTTAGCAGATACTTTAATTGAAATTTTTTCAGTGAGCGGAATATTTGAAAAAAATAGACTTAACTATCTTGGTTATCTTTTGGTAAATATTCCCAATACTCAAGATTCATTAGAGCGTACTATCGCATTGCTCAAGATGATGAAGAATGGTTTATTGATGAATCAGGAGAACTTAATAGAACGCTACATTCTTTGCGCGATTGGTGCTTCTCAAGAGCCAAAATCACTTGCTGATATTTTAGTCCATCTTAATAAAAGCAATGTCAAGATAACATCAGAAATTCTTAGTATGATTAAGAATTGCGAAAATCTAAAACAACTTTCCGATGGTTTAGATTATCTCAAGGAAAAAAATATAAAAATAACGCAGGAAAACGCCACCTTATTGATCCAACATAAAAACCCGGAAAATTGTGCGAAAGCCATGGCTGCCCATGATGCTTACTATGAAAACAAAACGGAAACATCAAGAATATTGTGTGGTTTATTTTCACCCGCCATTACCAGTCATAAAACGAGCTTAGTGCTTAATGCGATTAAGCAATACATCATGCAAACGGATCGTGCAGGAAAAATACCGTTCGAAATTACCAGTATTATTCCTGGCGACAGACTACAGCGTGTTTTGAAAACGCATGGCTTGTTAACTGATACTAAGCATTTAGATGCCACACAATTTATGACGGCGAAGGATCTTAATAACGCGCGCACTAGAAAATTATCTTCTATCAGCTTAGGTATAATCCGATAAGAAATGAACGAAACCGATAATGTTAGGACAAAAAAAATGAGAACATATCAAGAAAACGTAAACGCTATTGCACAAGCACAAAGAAATGATTACATGTCAACGATACTGTTGACGTTGCTGCCGCTTTGGCGAGCTAGCACTCATTTTTCCAAAGCGACTAAAACGCTGGCGCACCTTCCAGTCGGTGCTGTCAATTTGCTTCCCGCTTTGCCACTACTTCAAAATTATCTTAAACAAACCTATGAAAATAAACTGAAACAATCACCGGAATATACAGCATTAAAGCAGGAAATCACACGATTGAATGCTACCTTGCCGTTTGACATTACAAAACATAATACCAATATTAAAAAACAAAATGATTTATTGCAACGCTTGGAAAAGCAATTAATAGAAAAAGAAAATGACACCAAGGCGTGCGTTGCAATACAAACCCAAATTTCCAAAGCACTTCGTTCTCTTTCTTCTTCAACACAGGCGGTTGAGCAGCATGAAGAAATATTAAAAAATGTGAATGAAAAACAGCGACAATTAGATGAAATTGAACAGCTAATTTATGCTCGTGAAAATGGATTTTTAAATAAAGCGAGAGAGTTTAATTTACAACCGATAAATCAATTCAGTAATGCAATGATGGTAGCGTCTTTGTTATTGAGTATATACAGCGGTGGCGCAACACTGGCGTTACAAATGGCCGTTGATCTCGGTCTTTATTATGGAATGACAGCGTTGGCAGAAAAGCTGGTTAAACAAGGATCTTATTGGGCATATCAACATTACCCAGAAATCTTTAGCGATATTTTGTTGGCCAGAGTAAGCGCTTTGACGCCAATAGCGGCTAGCTATGCATCAACGAAAATTTCTAAAGAACTCAATAATTACATTGCTCAAATGCTTGAAGCATCACCGGAACGTATTGCTTTAAAATCATTATTATCGCCAGGAAAAGAAAATAAACATACGATTAAGTTATTAAAAACAAATCCAACGTTGATTGTTAACCTTATTGAATCCGGAAAATCACTTTCACCAGATGATATTAAATTGGTAGATGCAAAGAATAAACCCATTACTGTCCAAACACATTCGGGTGATATTCATGGTGAAAGAGCGCAATTTCATTATAAAAGCGCAACAGGAAAGCATATCCGTGTTTTTGCTTCTGCACGTGGGATTCCCTATGTTTCTATTTCCGAAACAGCACCGCTTGAAACGCAACCTGTTATTCCAACAACAGAATCACCACAATCGAATAGTTTGGAAAATATTTCATCTCAATTATTAAATGTTGGATTTTTATCGGCTGTTTACGCAACCATGGGACCCGCAGCTCTTTTTGGAGCGGCGTTGCTCAGTCAAGTGACACAAGCAGTGGCTGCAGCTATCCCTGAGTATATTCAAAAATCAGTGAACGAACATTATGTTAATCAATTGCAACAAGTTTATTTATTAGCATTTAGCAAAAATCAAACTGTCGACGTGAATAGCGTTATTGATACTGTTAAAACAGAGCTCAATCTTAAAAATTATCTTACCACTGCTTTTCCAAATATGACTTCTTCTCAAAATCAATATGTATTTGACGTATTTATTCCTATTATTAACGCTCGGTTAGATAGCTGGCAGCAAGTCACACAAGATTTTAAAAACATGCTCAACAACGTGGGAATTATTGCCAGCGACACATTACCACAACCTATTATTGGTAGTTTTTATAATGAAATTGATAGCACTATAGATTTAGTTACTGCGTCAGCCACAGCAGGCATGAAAGAATCGCCCCAATTTTATTTGGCTTTATCAAAGATGATCAATGGATTAAATCCATCGACAATATCAGCAGGGAAAATTTATGCCAATATGGTTTTTCAGCCCGGCTATATCAATAATGTACTGTCTGAATTGAAATCCTACGCAATCAATTCTGCTGATGAAGTTGAACAACATTTATTAGCAGCGCTGGATACACAACTCAACGATGCCTATAACAGCGCTGTGACTGTATTATCGCAAGAAGCACAAATAATTAAAAAAGATGCGATTGATTATGTATTAAAAAATACGCCATTGATCGTTCAATTGGTTGAATCGATATCAAAAGTGAATCAAGTTCTCAGCAAACAAATCAATAATTTCGAGAAGGATCCTGCTAAGCAACTGGCTATATTAACCTGCGATATTATCGCGACAAAAGAATGCGACTCATTTCAACGCTATGCGGATATTCTTTCGTCTACTATTATGACAAACGATGAAAAATTCAGTGAAATTATAAAGCGTCTGAATAATAAAGCCGCCAGCATTTTTAATTTATCCCTAGGACAACAATTATCACCTGCAACAAAAACAGCGTATGAAAAAGATTTAGAATCCTTCTCGGTTGATGTTGCCTTTGTATCAAATATCGCCGGCAGTATTTTTGGCTCAAAAATGGCTGGAAAAATACAGGCGGTTGGTCAAGTCTCGGTTAGTTTAATTTCGATCCTGTCTACTACGATTAAGATGGGCAGTGTCATGAAAGATATTGGAACATTTGCAGCAAAAATTATGCCAGCACTGGCCATTGTGAATGCAGTTTTGCAAATTTTTTCTATTTTTGGTGGTGGCGAATCCGCTGCACAACAAACCGATCAGATGATACAACAATATATGCAAGCCATAGAACAACAGCTTCATATGATTGCAAAAATGGTGATCGATGTTTATAAAGAAGTGGGGCAACTTGGTTCGATGATGAGCGCTGATTTTGCAGCAGTATTTAAATATCTTGAGATGATATTTAGAGACCTTGCTCAAGGTCAAGAAATTAGTCAAGAGCTCAGTGCAAAAACACAAACCATGATTTTCGGCTTAATTTCACAAACTTATCAAGAAGTGAAAAGTGTAAGCTACCAACCTTTTTTGGATGCGCAAGCGTTAAATAAAATTCTTGCTTACGCAAAAGATGTCACTAATCTTGCTTATCGTAATAATACACTACAAAAAAATATGGAAGCGGTTTATTTTCATGCAGAAGTCGTATCCAGATACCCTAGTATACGAGATGCCTTTGCATTGATGCAGATAGTCAATCAACCGAGTGTAGAAGAAAATGTACAGAGACAAGCGGAAGCCAATTATTTAGGGCAAACCGCTCCTGAAAATTCGATTGCCTATTTTCAAGCAGTGGCAGAATCTATTCTTTCAAAAACATTTCCAGTGATACCTGATATGTTGCCGTGGTTACAAGGTGTGCATGAATTTTCTGCAACACAGTTTCGTTACGCATCAGAGAAATTTTTACAAGGTGTTGATGCCATGATGAATACGATGCTGAAAACCGGAATGGACTTTGTAAACTTTGCTTTGTCTATTCGAACTTCCCCGTTATTTTGGGAAAAAATTATTACCCCCTACAATAAAACATTCAGTAATTTTGATAGCAATGCACGCGCGATTTGGGAAAATGCGTGGAAATATTACGTGGCGAACAGCCAATTTATTTTGCAATACACGCAACCGCAAGAACAAGTGAAACAGAGATTGGCGCAGAAAGTGAAGGATTCTCAACAATATGATCAAAAACCGATGGTTCAAATTTTTCCGGGTTTTTGGCAGTATTCTCCCAATCCATATAAAGCACCAACAACTTATTATCCTCTTGAAAGATCGCTCGGCGATATCTTGCAATCTGTGCTTTCGCATTCCTATCTTGATACTGTGTTGAATGCTATTAAGCAATTTACACCAGTGGTCGGAATATTTCCTGGTGATGATGATATTACATCGAAATATCCTGCCGTTGCTTCTAATGTCGGTTCAATTAAAGGTCCTGCAGCTTATTTCACGCCTATTGTGAACACACCGATAGAAGTAATTCAGGCTAATATCACGGGTTTTATTAACGATATTTCCTATTCTTATGCATTTAATATATCCGCACAACCACACCACGTTGACATAGTCGGAACTTATTACTTAACACAAGAAAAACGAACGGTTACCTTTTTTCAAGGAAGATTTATTTATTCATCGGAATTAACACAAGGTATTGCAGGAAGGATGATAATGACACCTGAAACAGCATCCAATTTATTTTCACCCACACCGCCAACAGCGTCTTCATTTAATTGCACTGTTCAATTATGTGCTGAATCCGATCTTGTGAGTGATAATTGCATCGCCAACTGCATTACAGCTAATGGGTGGATCGGTCCACTTCCTTTCGCTTCATTTGAAAATGTGCCATACACGCAGCCCATGCCGTCTGGAGCAATGATGTTAGTAGGTTTTTCCGATTGGACAGGCCATGCGAACGCTTGTAGTTGTAGTTTTTATATTGGTGATTATTTCAAGGAGTATTCCTTTCTTCTGCGCATTTATATTGAAAAGGTGAAAGAAATTTATCAAGCGCTTCTGATTGATTCATTATATTCATTTTATAAAAATAATCTTACTCAGCCACTTCAAAACACCGCGCAATGGGAAACAGAAAGAAAACATTTAGAAAGTTTGAATGCGCCGGGATTGAAAATCATTAGCGACGCATTTCTCAGAACGGTACTTGCCAATCCAGAAATTCCCGCATACAAAGCTATTGCCGCAGACATTCAAAACATCGGCGCTGCTTACAATGTCATTAATGGTTTTATACAACTGGTTTTTGGGGATTACACCAAAGGCACGCATTCTGCACATGAAAAATTCTTGTGTGAACCGATTAATCCCTGGAAAAGTAATGGCACCCATTTTGCAGATCAACATGGCGTTCAAGTGAATGCAATTCCAGGTAATTTTACGACTATGCATTCATATTTTTCGCTTCAAATACCGCATAAAGAATTACGCATCGTGTGGTCGCCATTCAATAATGCGCAAGCTAAAATGGGTCTACAATTGGGAGATAAAACAGTTGTTGCCATTGATCCGTCTGTTAATGCAGATGCAACGTATTACACGCGTATCGTGCAAACTCACTCCAACCAATATGAATTTACAACAACATTGAATCAATTTGATGGAATTCCTGTAAAACACAGCAAGTGGAATACTACTGAAACACAAGCAAAATTAAGCGCTTTTGTGCAATCAGAAGATGCAACACAAGGAATTAGAATTTCTTCTGCAACCAGTTTGCAAGAAAATACAACCGTTGAGGCAGTTCCCGCTTCGTGGAATAGTGTGAACACACCGAACAGCAATCAAACTGTGTTTGCAAACAATAGTGTTACGTTTTTTAATACCAACCAATCTAATCCTAACGGTTATTCACAAGTAGCGACAAAGAAAGAAGTCTATGTAATGGATTCGAGAATGTATATTGCGTGGAAAGCAGATGCAAAACTCTACCCTATGACGGTTGGAATTAATGTGGGTCAACAAAAAGGAGTTGCTGAATTTCAAATGGGTGTTGACCAATTTAATTCGAACACACCGTATTACACAACCATTACGGTTACGCAAGAAAAAATTACCTGCGTCACTTGTAATAAAGATGGTGATGTTATCAGCAACAGTACGCAGAATAATAATTTTGTCACCGATGCTGCTGAAGTAGCGATTCGTATCAGTAACAGTACTGCGCCGGATGGTCATCAATCAGTGAGCATACTACAACCCATTCGTGTAGTTGGTTTTGAAACCAGTGTTTTACCAAAACCCATGTCTGCCAATCAGTGGCAAGCAGAAAACAGTGATATTGCAAGCACACCGAATGGATTAACCATTGTCACTAACCCAAGTGGCGATAGCGCAACTTTAATTTCAGCAAAAAAACATATTTTAAGATACGAAGAAATTTTGATGAGATGGAAAGCGAATGGTGATGCGAATATTACCTTACAATTATCAGGAAATCCTGTTGCAACTTTTGTATCGCCTGAATCAGATCAATGGTTTTATACGCGCGTTGTTGTGTTTAATAACACGGTTGAAATTACAACGGCCAATGAACATTATGATTTAAATTCTGCTGCTGTTAATGTAACGCAAATTGACACTGACGCTCAAAATGCAATTGGCACTATTTCCTGGGTTGTTAATAGTAATACGGGAAATACAGCAAACTTTACGCTGGCTGAATGCATGATCCAAGATGCAGCCAATACTATTTTAGCGAAACAAGGTGCTGGATTGATATCGCAAGACGGACTGGCGTATGAAATGTTAAAGAGCGCCGGTTCGCCAGATTCGTCTATTAATTTCACGCGATCAGAACGCAAACATACTATGCAGCTGTTCGAAATCTTGCAGCATACTGCTTCTCAACCAGCCGAAATAGATCCTGATCTTTCAAGAGCACTCAAGACGATTTTGGATGTTATACGGATAATTTTGAAGAATAATATTAATAGCGCCGCATTCAATCACAATGATTATCCTGATGATAGGCCGATAGATTTTACGAGAACAGAAAGTCTCAGTAACACTGAAACCGATTCAGCCATGAGCGCAAGCCAAGAGTGGAGCATGAGCCGTTCTGAAACCATTTCTAAAGCTAGCGCAAGCCAAGAGTGGAGCATGAGTCGTTCTGAAAAAGTTTCAGAAAGTAAAACTGAAAAACCTACGGAAACTACCACTAAAAGCAAAACCTTATCTACAAGTAATTCTGCTACAGAAACAAAAGAAGAAATTCATCCTGCAGATGCAAATTTCGTAAAAACAATTGGTGTTGTGCTTGGGTTGGTAAGTGCAGGAGTTGTTGGAGCAGCGGTTTTTTTATGTGTTAAAAATAGAAGATCAGCCGGTTCATTTTCAGCATTCTTTAGGCCTGCTAGAGCAGGAAATAGTGAGTATGGTGGTGAAATGGCTGGGTTAGTAGTTAAGCCAAATGCTGCTGAGGCGAATGTGTAATGTAAAACAGCGTAAAATAGGCAATGCTAAGAACACACGTCTCAATATTCTCGTTTCTCCACCTGCTCTCACTGCAGCTGGAGCTGGAGCTGGAGCAACACCCGATGATCATTTCTATGTTATCGAGGAAGGGTTGAATGGTCGAACCACTAATGTAGATTTTCCTATTCCACCGGATCGTAATGGTAAAAATTATTTAGCGCCTTGCTTATATACGCATTCGCCTCTGGATTTAGTAATTACGATGTTAGGCGGCAATGATCTGAAAAATATTTTTCATCGAACTGCAGAAGATATTGTCACTGGTGCTGCAGAATTAATTCAAATTATACAATCCACAAAATATGGTCATGATATGCAATCCCCACCCGAAATTTTATTGATTGGATATCCAGCATTTTGCAATGCCGTTGACTGAAATGTTGTATCGGCAATTGGTTTATTTGAATGAGAAAAATTTAACGGAGAAGAAATAACAATGCATAACAATCAACACAGCGTTTTAAAATTAAAATGAGGTAGTTTAGTGACCCATACATTCGAGCAACGCAGAATATTAATCCTAGGCATGTTTCTATCGCCATTGATTGCGCTCGGATACGATTTATATACGCCTTCATTACCGGCGATAACCAGCTACTTTCACGTAACCCATTTTGCTGCGAATCTAACAATTATTTTTTATATTGCGGGATTTGGTATTTCGCAACCCTTTGTTGGCATTATCTCTGATCACATGCAGAGAAAATTATTTATTTTAACCGCACTATTTATTTATTTTTTATCCTGCTTTGCTTCAGCATGGACCACGTCAATTGATGCGCTGTATTGTTATCGTATCATTAGCAGTATTGCCGCAGCTTGTGTATCGGTTGTCATAAAGAGTATATTGGTCGATTATTTTTCGGGAAAAATGCTGGCAAAAGCCAATAATTATTTTATGCTGGGCTGGTCACTCACACCCATGATTGCGCCAGTGATTGGCGGATACTTACAGCATTTTTACGATTGGCAAAGTAATTTTTATTTTATGGGGCTATATGGTTTATGGTGTTTTATATTATGTTTATTGTTATTAAAAAAGCAGCAAAATAAAATCACCCTTAAAAAAACATTATCATTCGGTAATGCGATAGGAAAATGGAAAATATTATTTTTAGATCGAGTGTTCCTTGTATGTGTTTTAATATTAGCCGTTGAAAATGCCATTCCATTTATTTATTACACCGCAGCACCATTTATCATTCAATTAGAATTGCATTTTAATGCGGCACAATATGGTGAAATTATGTTGTTCGCTGGCGGCTCATATGTCGTTGGCAATATACTCAATGGATGGTTGTTAAATTATTTTGACGTTCAAAAAATTATTCGGGGAGGACTCATTTCAGCGATCGTCATTATTTTTACATCATTAATGATGGTGGAGTTTTTTGGAAATAATCATACCTCAATTTATATGGTTACCATCCCCATTTTTTTGTTATTTTTATGCGATGCGTTTGTATTTCCAAACGTAATGGCGCATGCATTACCGCGTTACAGCAATTTTTCGGGTGCAGCAGGGGGCTTATTATCGGGAATGTTGAATATAATAGCGGCGCTAATCGTCGCTTTTTGCGCGCATTTTTTTGATCTACATCATTTAAATACTCTAAATTTAGTTTATTTTGTTTTGTTATGTTTTTCATTGCTGATTTTTATATCCTATAAACAAAATGATGTAAATGCGAAATAGAATAACTTTATTCGTATACTATTAATTGCCAAAATGGAGTGGATGCATTGCACCAAAATTCCAAGTTCGTTCTTAACGCTTGGATATTATATGATCCTTGATGCTGCTATGATGCACCATTTCAATCAAGTTAAGAATAATCTCTGATCCATAAGTCGATCTCACGCTGGTAAAAAGACACAAGGTGATATCATACCATCGTTTCTGTCACTAGCACTGCACCAATAATACATATTCGTTTTCGCAGGAAATACGCTACACCAAATACAATTTCTTGGTATAATAACCAAAGAATTCTAACGAAATTCAATTGGTTGAGAAAACAAATGGAGTAAGAACAAATGTTTAGCTAAACAGAAAAAAGTTGAATTAGAGGTATGTCTTTCTGATCTGAGTAATGTTTTTCTAAGAACACCACCCAACAGTAAATTTCAAAAAAGATTAGAGGATTTAGAATGAAGAAAATCGTTCATCTGACCGCGTGTTTTATTTTATTTTTTACATTTGCATTCCCGGCATTTGCAAGTGAAAAATTTAAAGCTTATGTAAAAGCAGGTCATATTTATCTTTTCTCAAAAATAAAAAATCAAACTATTCAGATAACGCATTCTGTGGTAGCACATGATCCAGTTTTATCGCCTGATGGAAAATGGCTTGTATTTGTAATGCGATCGAATCATCTAATCCCACGTGCATGCGCATTTTCACTAACCAAAACAAATTATGCTGATGAAGTTTGGATTATTGATTTAAGCACAATGCATAAAAAAATATTAGTAGATGTACATACGGATTGCGATCATCCAAAAAAAGTGATTATTGATCCTAATGATTTACAATTCTCACCTGATAGCAAAACATTGTATTTTGCAACATCTGCTTGGGCTACTTCTGGTGCCATCCATGCTATCGATATTAATGGAAAAAATTTGCGTTATGTCACTTATGCAAATGAATATCGTGTAATTCAATATGGAAAATACCGCGGTGATATAATTGCTTATCAACATCGTTATCATGACAAAGGCGGCAGTTATGATTGGGACTGGTTATTTACTCCGCAAGGAAAACAAATAAAGCTTTATAAAAAAGAGGATTGATGATCTGGCATTGTGAGAAAACGTCGACGTCTAAATTAAACTGTTTGTTTACGTGATATTTTGCATTATAACTCATATGGGTTTTTATATCGGAAAATCCATCTATGTCATTGGACTTTTGAATAAATGATCATAAATTAATCATGGGTGCAATTTTACGCACGTATCCTGGCTCAGGGCCTTAAAGGGTTGCGTTACAAGGAAGATTTAAGTCAAATCGAATTTTCAGAAATGATTGGCATCACACAAACCA
>JABDDU010000009.1 GCA_013287435.1 Verrucomicrobiota bacterium | reverse complement strand
AACATGCGAATTACAGCGCAATTTGATGTGTAAAATGCGAATTCTAGCGACTTTAGACGTTAAACCGAAACAAAATCACATCGCCATCTTTAACGATGTATTCTTTGCCTTCTTGTCGCCATTTGCCGGCTTCTTTGGCGCCGTGTTCGCCATTATATTTTACATAATCGTCATACGCGATGACTTCGGCTTTAATAAAACCACGTTCGAAATCGGTGTGAATAACACCGGCCGCTTGTGGTGCCGTAAATCCTTTTTCAATCGTCCATGCACGCGCTTCTTTTGGACCTACGGTAAAATACGTTTGCAATCCCAACAATTCATAACCCGCGCGAATTAATTTATGGAGTCCAGGTTCGTTAATGCCAGCGCTTTCCATAAATTCTTTTTTTTCCGCATCCGATAAATCAATTAATTGAGATTCAAATTCCGCACAAATAGAGACGATTTGTGCATGTTCTTTTTCAGATAAATTTTTCACGAGATCAAAATAGCGATTACCAGCCAATCCTGCTTCGTCAACATTCGCAACATATAATACAGGTTTTTCTGTTAAAAATTGAAATGGGTTTAATAATAATTTTTCTTCGTATGTTAATGATAACGCGCGAACGGGTTTGCCTTCTGATAATTGCGCTTGTGCACGCAGCAATAATTCATCCGTTTCTTGCGCGTTTTTTTCGCTATTTTTAACGGCTTTTTTATTTTTTAATAACGCTTTTTCAACGGAGTCTAAATCCGCTAATGCCAATTCTAAATTAATCACTTCGATATCAGACAACGGGTCTACTTTTCCCGCCACATGAATCACATCATCATTTTCAAAACAACGCACGACGTGCACGATCGCTTGTGTTTCGCGAATAGTGGCTAGAAATTGATTTCCCAATCCTTCACCTTTGGATGCGCCCGCAACCAAGCCTGCGATATCGACAAATTTTACGGTTGTCGGAACAATTTGTTGTGATTTTCCGATCAACGCAATTTTATCCAAACGTTCATCAGGAACGGGAACAATACCGACATTCGGCTCAATGGTGCAAAAGGGGAAATTCGCCGCCGCAATACCCGCTTTCGTTAATGCATTAAATAAGGTGGATTTGCCGACGTTGGGCAAGCCGACGATGCCGCATTTAAAACCCATATTTGTATCTCCGAACAATTGTTCGGGCGAGTATACGCTGGGGATTTGTTTTATGCCAATCGGTTATATCATAATATTGTGATATACATAAATATGATATTATAGTCCGATAGCCGGTTTAATACTTTTGCAGGAAACTTGCTTTTTTGGGAAGTTTCTTGCATAATATTAGTATGCAAAAAAGCACAGAGTTGATCATCGACAATCACCTGCATGAACATATCATTCGGGAAAACGATTTGGCTGCGCTATTTAAAGGCACACCGGCAAGACGTTATGCGCTCGTCAATAAAGCCATCAAAAAAAATGAATTAATTCGTTTATGTCGCGGATATTACACACTGCATTACAAATATCAAAAAGAAAATGCATTGCATCCATTTTATATTGCTAATCGTATTGTGCCATTTAGTTATGCGAGCAGTGAATCCGCGCTCAGTTTTCACAATTTAATCCCAGAACGTGTCACTCAAGTCACCAGTATTGCGGCTTTCAGTAGAAATAAAAAATTTGAAACGCCTTATGGATATTTTGTATATCGTGCAATACCTATTTTACCCCTGTATTTTTATTACGGAGTGCAAATGATTAATGTTAATAATCAAATTGTATATATTGCAACACCGCTTCGCGCGTTAATGGATTATGTTTATTGTCATAAAGTTGAAAATGCCAATATCCATTTTTTAACGGAAAGCTTACGCATAGAAGAAACTGATATTGAAAAAATCACATTCAGAGAAATCACGGTATTGAAAAATGTATATCAATCGCGTTATGTTATGCGACTCTTAAAAAATCTACTGGATGAAAAATGATTAACCCTATTATTGACGCACAACTGAAAAAATATACACTTCGAAAACCAGATGATGAGGAAAATGCATTAAAAGAAATTTTGCAAGAAATAGCATTGTATGCATTATCAACCACAGATTTTTTTTCAAAAGCTTTATTTCAAGGTGGTACTGCGCTTCGCATTCTTCATCGATTACCACGATTTTCAGAAGATCTCGATTTTATTTTAAAACAACCCACTAAAAATTTTCAATGGGAAAAGTATATCGAACAAATGAAAAAAGCATTTTCGCTTTATGGTATTTCACCTGAAATTCAAGATCGTGAAAAAGCGAAAACCACTGTGAAAAAAATGTTTTTAAAAGATAATTCAATCGGTAAAATTTTAAAATTAAATTTTCACCATCATGCACATAAAAAATTATTGATCAAATTTGAAATTGATACCAACCCTCCAAGTGGATCCAATGAAGAACAAAAATATCTAGAATTTCCAGCAGATTATTCGATTGCCGCACAAGATTTACCAAGCAATTTTAGTGGAAAATGCCATGCATTGTTATGCCGTGAATATTTGAAAGGGCGCGATTGGTTCGATTTTCTTTGGTATGTTGCACAGAAAATCACAATTAATTTTAATTTTTTACAAAATGCGTTTGATCAAAATGGGCCCTGGGAAAAAAAATCCATTGTATTTGATAAAACATGGCTCATTAAGGAATTAAAAAATAAAATTGCGACTATTGATTGGAAAAAAGCGGTCTATGAAGTTGAAATGTTTGTTACTGTCGAACAAATCAGAGGTTTGGCATTATGGAACAATAATTTTTTCTTGGATCGCATTCATAAGCTAGAAGATTATTTATGAATGCAGCGTATGAAACGCTTTTTGAAATTCGCCGGATAATAATTCAGGGATGACGCGCATAGATTCATCGATCGCTTTGATAATTTCCACGCGATCGTCACGCGATGGTTTATTTAATACGTAATCTACCACGTCATCACGATTACCTGGATGACCAATGCCAATACGCAAACGATAGAAATCACTGGAATTTAAGTGCGAAATAATATCGCGCAAACCATTGTGACCACCATGCCCGCCCCCTTGTTTGAGACGCGCAATACCTGGTTCAAAATCTAATTCATCATGAACGATTAATATTTCTTCGGGATTTATTTTGTGAAATTTAACAAATGCAGAAACGGATAAGCCGCTTTCGTTCATATAGGTTGTAGGTTTCAGTAAAAAAATTTTGGTGTGATCGCTCGCGCTGAATTCACCAATATGAGCGTGGAATTTTTTCTGTAATGTAAGCGAGATAGTATTTTTTTCAGCAAAAAAATCAACAAACCAAGCGCCGACATTATGCCGCGTTTTGGCATACTCGGCGCCAGGATTGCCAAGACCAATGATGCATCGGATTGACATAGAGTTCCATCACACTATTTCTTCGGCTTTTCCTTCGATTCTTCAGCAGGTGCTGCTGCTTCACCTTCAACCTCAGGTTTTTGACCTGTGATCACGGTTTCAGCTGCAACGGGCGCTGCGGTTTCTTCCGGTTCTTCCGCACGTGGTTGATGAATGCTAACGACCACTTGATCATGTTCTTCATCTTCGATCGCATGCGCTAAGGCAACACGTTCAGGCAATGCAATTTTGGACGTGTGAATAGAGTCACCGATATTCAAATCTGAAATATCCACAGTGATAAATTCAGGCAAATCGGCTGGTAAACACGAAATGTCCAAATGCGTAATCAATTTTGATAAAACACCTTCTGCTTTAATGCCGGGCGCTTTATCTTCACCCGTAAAATGCAATGGCACGCGCATGGTTAATTTTTCTTTGAGATTAATGCGCAAAAAATCCATGTGCATGATTCTCGGTTTCGTAGGATGACGCATTAAGGCTTTTAATACGACTTTTTCTGCTTCGCCATCAACTTTAAGCGTTAAAATATGCGAATAAACCGATTCATGCTCAAGTGCTTTGCTCACTTTGTTATGAGACAAACTAATAGGCATCGGTTCTCTGCCAGCACCGTACACAATTGCAGGTACTTTATCTTCGCGACGCAGACGACGTGCCGCAGGTTTACCTGCTGCTTGACGCGCTTGCGCTTCGAATTCGAATGAAACTGACATGACGTACTCCGTGGGATGTAGATTTTAAGAACGGGTATTTTAACGAATTACAGGGAAAACACCAGAGGTTTTTCGGTGTAAGTAAGAAGTGTGGGTGTGAGTGTGAGTGTGAGTGTGAAAAACAATCTTAAAACATTCTGGCCGTACAAAAACAATATTCACAAGACGATTTTCTAAACCGTACCTCTGACCCTCACACTCACACTCACACTCACATCCACACCCACACTCACGCTCATCCTCACACTAATCCTCAAACATCGAACTCACCGACTCATTCGTCGTAATACGTGAAATGGTTTCGGCGATCATGCCACTTAATGACACTTGCTTGATCTTAGCGCATTGAAGCGCTGCTTCTGACAATGGAATCGTATCTGTCACGATGAGATCATCAATAACAGATTGTTCAATATTTTCGATTGCGCGACCGGACAACACAGGATGTGTGCAATACGCCGCCACTTTTTTCGCACCGCGTTCTTTCAACGCATTGGCGGCATGACATAATGTACCTGCCGTGTCGACAATATCATCGACAATCAAGCAATGACGATTTTCAACACGACCAATAACATTCATGACTTGCGATTGATTTGCTGAAGGACGTCGTTTATCGATAATTGCCAAATCGGTATCATGTAAACGTTTTGCAATTGCTCGCGCACGAACAACACCTCCAACGTCTGGTGATACAACTGTTAAATCGGGATAATCCACTAACACACCATGCTGTTCCAAAATCGATGGGCTTGCATAAACGTTATCAACCGGAATAGAAAAGAAACCTTGAATTTGATCGGCGTGCAAATCAACAGTAATTAAGCGAGTTATTCCCACTTTGGCCATCATATCCGCAACTACTTTTGCAGAAATGGGAACACGCGATGAACGCACGCGGCGATCTTGTCTGGCATAGCCGAAATAAGGAACGACAGCGGTAATACTCGTTGCTGATGCACGACGAAAGGCATCGGCCATCAATAATAATTCCATTAAGGTATCGTTGCAGGGTGCGCAAGTGGATTGAATGATGAATACATCTCGACCACGCACGTTTTCTTGAATTTCAACGCGGGTTTCGCCGTCGCTGAATGTGCCGACCATCGCTTTGCCTAATTCCATTCCCAAATATTCAACGACACGTTGCGCTAATATCGGCGTTGCAGATCCACCAAAAATTTTTACTTCAGCCACGATGGCGTCCTTGAAAAACTGGGGTGCATGGATTCGAACCACGGAATGGCGAGATCAAAACCCGCTGCCTTACCACTTGGCGACACCCCAACAGGTAACGCGGTTATTCTACTTTACTTTTACGTTGTGTCAAATGCGAATTAAGAGCTGAACTTTTTGCATTCGCTCGGAATGTTGTGGTTAGGATGGTTTTCGGAGAGACGCCGTGAATACATCCGTGTAGGCTTGCTTGGTGTGGCATCCATGCCACACACACTCCCCTCAAACCATCCGTAACCCCAACATTCACTCGCTACCGATAGTTTAGCTCTTAATTCGCATTTAAAAGGATTACATAATATTTGGCAACGAATAAGGCTGCATATACAACATCCAATTTTTGACAATAATTTTCACAAAAAATCCCGGACGTTCCAAGGTAATAATTTGCGGTAAATCGACACCATACTCTTCATTTCTTCGATACGCGCCAAAATGTAGTGTCCACCCTTTTTGATGCAACACGGTTAAGTGACCAAATGTATCGTATCCTGCCGCATATTTTCCAGCGTGTAGATCAGGCATGCCTTTAATCCAAACACTTAATGCGCGAACAGGCAATGACCATCCTAACGCTTTTTGCATTAAACCTTCCGGTGTTTTTGCATTGAACGCATGCGTGCCATTTTTCCATAAAGTGACGGATCCCATTCGACGAGAAATGGTCACATGATACAAATCCATCGGCGAGGAAAGCACAATACGATAATTTTTCGATCCTTGTTGATCCCAGCTATAGTCTGCAATCTCGGGTTTTTGACGTTCCTGCCTAATACTGAACGCACCATAAATTTTCCAAAATTTTATTTTTGTTAACGCCGTCTGACGCTCCAGTGGTGTTTTCTGTTCAAAACGTTCTGATGCTCGTGGTGTTTTTAAGGTGTCGCAACCTGATAACAACAACACGCCAATTAATCCAAAAAATAGAATGAATTTTTTATAAATCAATTTTTTATAAATCATTGTGATGTCCGTTTTGGTAAAACTAATTCTGTATATTTCAACCGCTCGTTGGATGATATGACCGTGCTATTTCATATTTTTTGTCGTGTACAGAGATATTATACAGATCATATCGTCTATTTTGCTATAAATTAGAATATTGTTATGATACCAGCCAAAATCACATAGACACCCATTATGAATGTTTACGGAATTAACCATCAAACAGCGCCGATTGCCATTCGCGAAAAACTCAGTTTTAGCGAAATACAATTACCATCTGCATTGCAGGATTTGGTAAAACAACCAGCGGTTAATGAGGCTGTCATTTTATCAACTTGCAATCGCACGGAAATTTATACCAATCCCGTGGATATTGCTGTCATACAAAATTGGTTGACACATCAAAAAGCATTAACCACCGTTAATTTAGCTGATTTCTGCTATTCCCATCATGATATTGACGCGGTGCGTCATATGATGCGTGTTGCCAGTGGATTAGATTCGATGGTGCTGGGTGAGTCGCAAGTATTCGGACAGATGAAGCAAGCCTATCAAATCGCCCAAAATGCCGGAACTGTTGGCGTTCACTTAAAACACGTATTTCCAGCGGTTTTTGAAGCGAGCAAACACATTCGCACGGATACCAATATCGGCGCGCATCCCGTTTCTATTGCGTATGCGATTACGCAATTATCAAAACGCATTTATAAACAAGTATCAGATTGTCGTGTTTTATTGATTGGTGCTGGCGAAACGATTAGATTGATTGCAACCCATTTGCATGGTTTGGGTGTTAAACAAATTATTGTTGCAAATCGCACGATTGAAAAAACGCAGCATTTTGTTGAAACATTAAATGTGCATGCGATTCGTATTCAAGATATTCCGGCTTATATAAAAGACAGTGATATGGTGATTTCTGCAACAACCAGTCAATTGCCCCTTCTCGGCAAAGGCATGATTGAAAATGCAATAAAGCATAAAAAAAATCGTCCATTATTATTAATTGATTTAGCGGTGCCGCGCGATATTGAGCCTGAAATTGCAACATTAAATCATGTTCATTTATACAATTTGGATGATTTGCAGCTGATTATCACGGAAAATTTAAAAAATAGAATGGAAGCTGCGAAGCAAGCAGAATTCATGATTGATTTTCAAGCGTCACAATTCTTGCGGAAAATGCAGGTTTTTCATGCGCGACAGGTGATTAGTGATTATCGCGATCGATTAAATCATATTCGTTTGCAAGAACAAGAAAAAGCGCTGAAACAATTACAGCTCGGTTATGATTCCAAAATCGTGCTAGAAGAATTCGGTCATAACATGATAAATAAAATTATGCATCATCCAACGGTAAAATTGCGTGAGGCTGCGTCAGAAGGTGAATGTGAAATTTTTCAGAGAATTAAATCATTTTTTGAGTTAGAATAACCATCTATGAAAGAATCATTCAGACTTAAATTAATGACTTTATCTAATCGCTATCGCGAAATTAGCGCGATGTTGAGCGATCCTGCGGTGATTAATAATCAAAATAAATTTCGGGATTTGAGTCGCGAGTATGCGCAGCTTGAACCAATTGTAAAATGTTTTTCGCAATACGAACAAAATCTGGCGGGCATTGTTTCTGCCGAAAATATGCTGGTTGAAAATGATTCTGAGATGCAAGCACTCGCGCAAGAAGAGTTAAGCGCACTTAAAAATCATCAAGAAAAACTCGAGCAAGAGCTACAATTATTATTGTTACCCAAAGATCCCAATGATGATCGCAATGTCTTTTTAGAAATTCGCGCGGGAACGGGCGGTCATGAAGCCGCTATTTTTGCGGGCGATTTATTTCGCATGTATAACCGTTTTGCTGAAAACAAAGGATGGCAATGTTCGGTTGTATCAGCGAGTGACGGTGAACAAGGCGGATATAAAGAAATTATTACGCGTATCGAAGGGCAAGGTGTTTATTCGCAATTAAAATTTGAATCGGGCGCGCATCGTGTGCAACGTGTTCCTAAAACAGAAGCGCAAGGTCGTATTCACACTTCGGCTTGCACGGTTGCCGTATTACCTGAGCAAGATGAAATTGATGAAATTAAAATTAATCCGGCGGATTTGCGGGTTGATACGTATCGCGCATCCGGCGCGGGTGGACAACATGTTAATAAAACCGATTCTGCGATTCGAATTACGCATATTCCCAGCGGATTAGTGGTTGAATGTCAGGATGAACGATCGCAACATAAAAATCGTGCACGTGCGATGTCATTATTATCGGCGCGATTATTAAATGCAGCGCAATCAAAACAAGCGTCGGAAGAAGCAGCGCATCGTAAAAGTTTGGTGGGCAGTGGTGATCGCTCTGAACGCATTCGCACTTACAATTTTCCGCAAGGACGTGTCACCGATCATCGCATTAATTTAACGTTATATCAGCTGGATGATGTGATGAATGGAAAGTTGGATGCGGTCATTGTTCCGCTCACGAGAGAATTGCAGGCGGAGCAATTGGCAGAGTTAGGTGAGTAATGAAACTACTCGATCTTAAAATTCAAATCACAAAACAACTATCTCCACACACCGACACCCCTCAACTCGACGCCGATTTATTATTAATGCATGCGCTCAAAAAAACACGCGCAGAGTTATTAATAAGTCTGGATGATGATCTGATAGAAACGCGATTGATTGACTCTTTGGTTGCACGCCGCGTCAACAGCGAACCCATTGCCTATATACTCGGTCATCAACCCTTTTGGAAGCTTGATTTAATAGTCACGCCAGATGTTTTAATTCCACGACCTGAAACAGAATGTTTGGTGGAATGGATACTCAAAAAATTTTCCGGGAAAGAAAATAGGTCTGTTGCAGATTTGGGAACAGGTTCTGGCGCAATTGCTGTTGCTCTCGCGCATGAAAATAAAAATTGGAAAATAGATGCCATTGATGAATCTTATGAAGCATTGGCCGTTGCGAAAAAAAATGCGGATAAATACCACACAAACAATATTTCTTTTTATCAAGGTGATTGGTGTGATGCCCTGCCCCATAAAAATTACGATGTGATTGTTTCCAATCCGCCGTATATTGCGGAAAATGATGTGCATTTGGAAAAATTACTCTATGAGCCGCAATCCGCTTTGGTATCTGGAAAAAAGGGATTGGATGCGATTGAAAAAATTACACAGCATGCAAAAAAATTTTTAAAGCCGAATGGGTATTTGGTGATTGAACATGGGTTTGATCAAGCGGACACTGTTTTTAAATTATTTAAAGAGATGGAATTTAAAGATATTCAAAATCATCGTGATTTGTCGGATATTTCTCGATTTATAACAGGAAACAAGCGCTCGCCTTCACAGGCGAGCTACTGAAGAGGCTTCGCTGTGATTGGAATTTTGTTAATCAACTTAGGAACACCCGAAGCACCCACCGAAGAAGCTGTGCGACACTATTTAGATGTTTTTTTGTCAGATCCTTATGTGATTACACTGCCAAAATTATTACGTGATTTTTTAGTAAAAAAAATAATTTTACCCAGGCGTCCTAAAATATCTGCGCATGCGTATCAACAAATTTGGACTGACAAAGGATCGCCACTGTTAGTCAATAGTTTGGCACTACAAAATGCGTTACAAAAAAAATTAGGTAATGCGTATTGTGTTGCGTTGGGAATGCGATACAGTAATCCCAGTATTGAAAATGCTATTGAGATACTACAAAAAAAACAATGCGAAAAAATCATTGTTTTCCCCCTGTTTCCACAATTTTCTTACGCTACCACACAATCCGCATTAGATAGAGTCAATGCTGTATTTGAAAAAAAACAATTCACTATACCAACGCATATTATTCGTGATTTTTATAATCAAGATTTTTATATACATTCTTTTTCAAATATCATTCGCGAATCAATTGAGAAAAATAATCCGGAATTTATTTTATTGAGTTACCATGGATTACCGAAACGTCATCAAGGTGTGGATGAGTATCGCGCGCAGTGTTTTACCACCACAGAATTAATTGCGAATAGAGTGCCATTACCCAAAGAAAAATATCAAACGGTTTTTCAATCCAGGTTAGGTTTTACAAAATGGATATCACCCTATACTGATCAATCATTAAAAAATTTACGAAAAAAAAATATTAAACGTTTATCCGTTGTTTGTCCGTCATTCATTGCTGATTGCGTAGAGACACTGGAAGAAATTAATATTCGATTGCGTGCACAATGGATGGCGCTGGGTGGTGAGTCATTTGAATTAATACCGTGTTTGAATGGAGGTGAGCATTGGGTTGATGCATTATTTAAAGCCATCTCATCATTTTATCTTTAACCTGTTCGACCGTAATCGACTCCATACAAAAACAATCATTTTTGTCACGACAACGTGGCAAATGACAATGGAGATCCGCCATTAAAAATTCCGCTTTTTTTCCAACCGGTCCCCAACGATTGGGATCTATACCCTGAGTTGCCGGATATAAGCCCAACGTATGAATCCCTAATGCTGCTGCTAAATGCAACGGCCCTGTTGCATTGGCAATCAGTCCGTCTGCATGCGCAATCAATTGTATTAATTCTCGCAAACTACATTGACCCGCCAGATTAGTGACATAGGAAAACTGCGACATTATTCTTTCTTGAATAGCGCTATTTTCTTTTTTAGATCCTGTGATAATCACGTGAATGCGATCGCGCGGTAATTGCCGAATTAACGCATTAAAATGCGATATCGGCCATTCACGCGTGTGACCATTTGTGAATGGATGAATAATTAAATTAAATTGATTGGGGTTTAAAATAGATTTAAGATGCGGCGGCAGTGGTTCGTGACAGTGCAAATTTATTAAATCGCACAAATAAGTTAACTCATTATTTACCGTTATATGAAAGGGTTTCAGTAATTTCAAATTTAATTGCGCTTCATGCAAATTGGATTTTGCACGCGTAAAATTCACCCGTTCGTTGCAGGTTAGCCAATGATAGAGTCGATGCGATGTGCCGATACGATGTTGCACGTGCGCTTGTTTCATCAATGTTGCAATGGATTTGTTGGGAAAAACATGCAGTACCGTATCAATTTTTTCCGATTGAATAAAAGCAACGGCTTCTGTTTTTTTCAGATGAGATAATGCATCCCAACTCATAAACGCATCAATATGCGAACAATGCTCGATAATGGCGCGTACATAGTCACGCGCCAAAAAAGAAATTTTTATCTGAGGAAAATGTTGCTTTAAAATGCCGGCAAGCGGCAACGTTAAAATAACATCGCCGATGTTGTCAGTACGACTAATAAGAATGTGTTTAATGTCATGCATAAAAACAAATTACCGAAAATAATGAATAAAAATGGGGGATTGAAAATGCCACAAAAAAAGAATTGATTAACCCGCCAAATAATACAGCAATCAAAACACTTTGCATTAAACATTTATATTCCAGTGGCAATTGAAACGTTGCTTTGATTTGCATCACCATCGCGATTAAAAAAACAGTCAATCCAACGACGCCAAATTCCAATAAAAAATTAAGATAAATGGATTCAACATAGTCAATAGAGGGATTGTATTTACGATATTTTGGGGGTACGACCGCGGGTAACGCTGCACGAATACCGCCCGACCCATATCCAAACCAAGGTCGTTCTCGAATCATGCGTTTCGCAATTCCCCACATTTCAATGCGCTGTCCAATCGAAGTCTCAATGGGAAGTTCTTTATAATCTTGTGCGTGCTGATAGACTTCTTTCATACGAGTCTGAAAGCTATGGGAAGTAAAAAAAGCGATAGTGATGATCGCCACACTCAGTAATATCGTGCTCAACATTCCTTTCCAACCAAAACGCATCAAACCAAAATAAAACAACAAGGCAAAAAATATGCCATAGCCAGTTCTGCCGGTGTTGATAAAAACAATATTGATTGCCATCAATGCAAAAATAATAACGTAAAAAATCCGCCATTTTTTTTCAAATAGAAAACGATACGCGCAGATAAATGCTGCAATATTCATCGCAAAACTCTGCGCAATATGAAACATAAAAATCGCTGATCCTTCTCGCAATCTTGAAAAGGGAATCCACGCAACCACATTGCGATGCGTAGCCCATTTTATAAAAGATAACAATAGCGTGATGATCATTGCCCATAAAAACGCATTCATCATGCGACGGCGCCAATCATTATTCATCGGCAACATCATCAAAAATGGGGTAATCAATAACCAAATGTGCTTATCTAAATCTCGTAAAATCTGATGCCATGGCGAGGTAGAATAAAATATGCCAATAATAAAAAGCGCAAAAAGCAGCAAAAAACTGAGCGCTGCTTTATTATGCCTGAGCCGATTCCAACGCGAACGCCATTCTCCTGATAATGATAAAAATACACAGGCACCGATGTACGTGACGGTGGTTAATGACACCGATAGTGGAGAAACAAAAAAGCAGGTGGTTAATAATAACAGCGCAACCCACCGACATCGTTGATTAAATTGTGTTGCTGTTCCTAACATTTGAAAAATGCTCTTTTAAAAATTTTGAACGAGTATATAATGAGTGCAAATTTTGTGTCCAGACAAACTGCTGTGATAAATAATATGCCAAAAAACGAAGACGCTCTTCAAATAGTACTTGCAACCAACAACCCAGGCAAACTCTCAGAATTGCGAACGATGCTGAGTGTATTACCCATCGAATGGATTCCGCAATCTGAATTCAAGATTCCTGATGCTGAAGAAACCGGAAAAACATTCATTGAAAATGCGATTTTAAAAGCGCGTCATGCAACAAAATTATCAGGCTTGCCTGCGTTGGCAGATGATTCTGGATTGGTTGTGGATGCGCTCGATGGCGCGCCTGGTGTGTATTCTTCGCGATATGCAGGGGAAAATGCCAGTGATGAAGAACGCAATCAAAAATTATTAGATGAAATGAAAGACGTTCCTTTGTACGCTCGCAC
The DNA here is from genome assembly GCA_013287435.1 of Verrucomicrobiota bacterium. Lineage (GTDB taxonomy): Bacteria > Pseudomonadota > Gammaproteobacteria > Coxiellales > Coxiellaceae > 2-02-FULL-42-43. The sequence goes on along the minus strand of JABDDU010000009.1, from coordinate 42,098 downwards.
CGCTGCATATCATTGTGTATTAGCGTTGGTGGAATATGAAAATGATCCTGTGCCGTTGATTTGTCATGGTATCTGGGAAGGATCCATTTTGATCGCACCGAAAGGTCATAATGGATTCGGTTATGATCCCATTTTTTATGTGCCAACACACAAACGTTCTGCTGCAGAATTATCGAATGCTGAAAAAAATAGTGTGAGTCATCGGGGGCAAGTGGTGGATCAGTTGCTTGAAGTGTTTCACGGCATGATTGAACACAAACATTAGATAGTGTCAGTGTCAGTGTCAGTGATCAGTGTCAGTTGCTTTTTCAGCCGCAAATACAGTAACCACGACGCGTCTATTGAAGGATGTTCCCATCGCATATTGATTGCTGGCAATCGGAAATTTTGCACCTTCGCCACGCACGCGAAGCATGCTTGAATCAATACCATCTTCACGCAAATATTCTGCAATCGTATCGGCATAATGTAATGATAATTTATCACGCGCAGGAGATAGCCATACTTTATCGGTATATCCCGAAACGCTCACTTGTGGATGCGCAAAATAACCATTGTAACTATGAATAAATTGCGCCAGACGATCTAAATCTTTTTCACGATGGGATTTTAATTCCAGTGTTTCTCGATTGAAAAAACAATCCGTCGGAATGACAAACGTAAATCGCATACCTTGTTTAATCACTTGAATGCCAGACGTTTCAATATCGGCCAGCATTTTTTGCTGATGATCCGATAAATTTTTCACAATAGGATTTTCAACGTAAGTGGGAATATGATGACAAGCGGTTAATCCCGCTAATATCGCACAACAAGAAAAAATTTTTATCCATGGTTTGATCATGATCGTTCCTAAGAGTGTCAGAATGCATTAATGCTAATTCAAAACTCTTCCCACATCAATTGTGTCGGTTGCGCTGTTTTTAATTGTTCAAAAGCGCTCATAATATTTTTTTCAATATCGGATTTAGGAATCATATCAAAAACAGCGGAAAATAACTGAATAAATGCAGCTTGATCCTCTTCCATTAATAAATCATTTTTTAATTCGCAATAGTGAATGACACTCGCACAGGCATCTGCCAATTGCTGCAACACTGTTCTGCGTAAGGAATGTGTTTTTAATTTTGATTCATACAACATCTGTTGTTCAATAAAATGTGCTTTCACTATTGCTTCTTGCAAAGCTTGCTTGATTCGAACGGCGATCGGATCAGGATTGTCCGCCACCAACGCGTGCGTATATTTCAATTCAGCAACGACACGTTGATGCCAGAGGGTAATTTGGGTTTGCAACACTTTTAAATGATACTTAGTGACACGACCAAAACGCGCTTTCGCAAGCCAAAGCAAGTAAAAAACAATATTGATATTAAAGCCACTGTCGTGTTGCAGATGTAAAACAGGTGAATTGAGCTCAGGTCTCACTAATAAAGCATGCGTGAATTGAACAAACGGGCATTGTTGGTTGCTATCATCCATGATATTCACCGATGTTTTCTTTCTATGTTATTACGCGGCGACAGAGCTTGTCGACATTAATGACTCAAGATGTGCAATAATTCGGGTGTAGAATCCAGGATTAGTGGGTTGTTGACGCGCCAGTGTTTGCAATTGCAATTCACATTGTTCTGGCGAACCAAAACCAACCACTGTTCTGTTGCATTCAAATAATTGTTTTGCGATAGATTCATCCAGATTTTCGCGTGATAACGCTGATAATTGAATGGCGGTAATCAGTGCACGTGATGCTTTTTGCGCACGATGCACGACTTGATCATCTTCAATATGATAATTGTCTAAATATTCCGATAAATAATTACAAAACTCTTGGATGCCCGAATAAGAATAATAGCTTTGATTAGAGATGGCCATATTGTCTTTGATATCTTCGATAATCGCTTTACCTGTTTCATATAAAGCTAAATCGCTGGTGTAAATATCTGAATCGCGCAACTTCAATTTTTGCAGCTTTGACATACGATCCGCTTGGCTTAAATATCGGCGCAGCAAAAAACGATAGTCGCTAATCGCTTTAACCATTGTTTCTGAAAAAATAGACATGATGTGTAGTAACCTCTTTATTCAGTGTGAGTGTGAGTTAGTGCGCGTAAATATATTGTGCCACCCATCCAACCACTCACGTTCACTTGTTAGGAACCATTCTAAGACCGAAATCTTAACATAATATTAAGATATCACTAATTTGATCAAAAATTGATCTGTACGCGACAAAAAAATAAAACAGGAAATTCACCAATGAACCGCTATACTTGACTCATTATTAACCAATCCATGGAGGTAGTTATCCATGAAAAAGATAGTCACACTTTTATCCGCTTCGCTATTGGTAGGCGGCTTGATAGTAACCACACAAACAATGGCGCAACGATATTATGGTCAGTATTTATGTGGATACTCTGGCTTTAAATGCGTCAAAATCAGCCGTGGCGACACCTGGGAAAGGTTATTTCCGAACTCGCGCGACAGAGAGCTCGTCAAACGACTAAATCGCATGAACATGCCGGTAAAATACCGTAGCTGGATTGTTGTTCCAACCAATTTGCGTAGTATCAATAACTTAGATTTATCTCCATTTCCACTTCATCACCAAACTAACGGTCGAAAGCTGATACTGGTCAATTTGAGCAAACAAGCGTTTGGCGCCTATGATACCAACGGACAATTGGTTCACTGGGGACCTGTTTCGGGTGGCAAAGGCTATTGCCCCGACATCGGCATCAATTGCACCACTGCGACCGGACATTTCAAAATCTTTCGCAAGCAAGGCGAAGAGTGCGTCTCATCAAAATTCCCCATAGAAACAGACGGTGGAGCGCCTATGCCCTACTGCATGCATTTTAACGGGGGATTTGCCCTGCACGGCTCAACCTTGCCGGGTTATAACGCAAGCCACGGCTGTGTTCGACTTTTCTTTGAAGATGCACAATGGCTCAATCAGGATTTTGCGCCGATTGGAACGCCGGTGATTATTACGCGGTGATTCTATATGCTTGACGCGCTGTGTCTGAATCAATTACTGTTGCCAATTAGTGTGAGTGTGAGTGTGGCTTAATGATGATTATTCTTGAAGATCTCACGCGTTTGCAACAAGATTGGCTGACCAGCAAAGAATCTCTTACGCAACGCTTACGTGCATTTACGCATAATAAAATTACACATCATTTATTTTATGACGATTGGGGAATCACCGATCAGAATCAAGAAGCCTGGATTCGTCGCATGGAATGGCGATATGAAAATGAAGTGTGGGTTTCTTGTATCGTGGTGATTCCTGAAACTTCAATGACCGCTGAAACCAGTGAATTAATGCATATCGGAAAACGATCCATCGGCGACATTTTATTTCAAGATCCCACGCTCACGCGCAGTGATTTTGTTTTTTCTGTTTTAGAAAATGGCAACATTAAACGCACAAGCACTTTTTATTATAAAAATCACCCGATCGTATTGGTTGAAAATTTTTTTCCGGAATTTTTAGGGAAGATAGAGTGAGCATAAAAAAATACATTCAACTCATGCGCCTGCACAAACCCATCGGCATTTTATTATTATTATGGCCAACACTATGGGCATTGTGGATTGCAGCGCACGGTATTCCCCGTTTAAAAAATTTATTGGTATTTATTGTCGGTGTTATTTTAATGCGAAGTGCTGGTTGTGTGATTAATGATTTCGCTGATCGTAAGTTGGATTTGCATATTACACGTACCCAATCACGTCCACTCACAACCGGCGAAATTCCAGCACGAAATGCCATTATTTTATTTATTGTTTTATGCTTACTCGCTTTTATTTTAGTGTTATTGACTAATTTACTGACTATTTTTCTCGCCTTTTTCGCCGTCATTATCGCGATTATTTATCCATTTATGAAACGATATACTAACTGGCCGCAATTTATTTTAGGCGTTGCATTTTCTTTTTCGATTCCAATGGCGTTTGCTGCAGAAACGGGGCATGTTCCACTCACCGCCGGCATTTTAATGTTAGCCACTATTTTTTGGACAATGGCTTATGATACGCAATATGCCATGATCGATCGCGATGATGATGTGAAAATAGGCATCAAATCAACGGCCATTTTATTTGGGCAATACGATCGATTGATGATTGGATTATTTCAATATGCAGCCATTGTGCTGTTATGCATATTAGGCTTTTTAGAATCATTTTTATTTATTTATTTTATGGCGGTTTTTATCGCGGTTTTATTATTTATTTATCAGCAATTACTCATCGCCAATCAAGAATCCAAAAATTGTTTTCGTGCATTTTTAAATAATCAGTGGGTGGGGTTGATTATTTTTATGGGGATTATTTTCGTTCTCAAGTAGCACCCATGATGTGTCATCAATATAAAAAATTTATTTGTAACAGATCACTCCATAGATAGAAACGCCGATTTTGGATCATTGTGGGGGGCTACCATTGTTTGGGGCTATATGGAACGAGGAGATAGGTCCCGGTTGGGATAGGTTGCTGCGGTGGCTGTAGAGGAAACCGCGGTAGCCCAAGAAATGCATTCCGGTTGTTCGCGATTAGCGGTTGTGGTGGTGCCGCCTGCGCCACCTGCTGCACTTTCTCCCGGTCTAGAGACCTGAAAAGTTCTCTTACTTTCTCTGTTGGTAATATTGCCCCCATGCTAACTAGCCTGTTATATACCGCCTTTGCCTCATCCGGCGTGTACCCAACCACCTCCCCCGCCCTGTTGCGGAGAAGATTGAACACAGCAAGACCAAATTTGTCACATTCGCGATCTTTTGGCGGCAGTCCTCTGCTCCATCTTGCTCTATCTTCTACTTGCGATTCTGTATAGGCTGTTGCCCCCTCTAAATACCCTGGTATGAGCTCTATATTTGGTGGTTTGACAAAAACTCCAGTTCGACCAAAAAAGCAATTCAGATTACCTTTGTCAATTATTTCGTAAATACATTCCATTACAGCATTTTCGTCTGCAAAAAATTCAACCGACACTCCTGTATCGCCTCGTCCCGGCGTAGTGTGCGCCGTAATTTTCCCAATTTTATCGAGATCAACACCTAAAACTTTGTAAAAAAACCATCTCAACAAAATATCCAAAGACTCCTCAGAGGAGATAGGGGTGTGACCTTTTTCTGACATAACTGCTAGTATCGCACTTCTCTGTGATTTCAGCCATTCTATTGTGAAACTCTTAGGCTCTTTAGGCGAAGATATATTAGTTTCTATATTGTTTAGTATCTTTCCATCTGAAGTAATTAAAGAATATGTAAGTTTGTCCCCTGGTAGACCTTTCCCTGCTAGACCTATATATATCCTACCTTCATACATCGTACCTTGTGCGAATGAGGCGGTAGAATCTGGCATAAAACAAAGCTCAAGCTCGGCTGCAGGGTTGAGCCTTTGTTGCAATGCCCGCACAGGAATGTGACTTATAAAGAGGGAACGCCTACGTTTTCCTTTTTGTGTGTCTGAAAGGATGCGCGGTACATTTGGATAATGTGTTCCCTTTGCCAACGGTACATCAGATTCGTCTGATTTTGTGACATTTCGTTTGCTGAATAATAATTCATTATTATCTGTATCTAGAACACTTATGGTTCCTGAGGTATCGCCGCTTGCTGCTGGATCAATCGTTAGCTTGGGGTAAGGCAAGACAACACAAACCCCCATGTCTTCTGGCGTTGCTGATGATCCTGCAAGCTTACTTAGAATATGCTGAAAGGTCACATCATCTTTTCGCTGTCTAGTCATAAAGCTAACCCTCAAGAAAAATATAAATTATTGATGATCATCTTACTCGAGCGATATTAACATTTTCTTAAATTCTTCATCCCAAATTGCGCTTTGCTTTGCGCGGGACAAAATTTTTTGCTACAGGGTAAATGGAAGCGAGAGCGATAGCGACCGCGCAATATGAGTGGCACGCTGTTTTGGAAATAGTGATGAATTAAAAAATATTCTCCGATCCACCCGCGGCACCGCTCGCCTGCTCCGCAGTCGTTGCATTGTGTGCTAATTGGTGCGGCATATCTCCTTTTTGGAATACTTCAAATATCGCATTTTTTTCGCCAGGAGATGCTAATAATCCCGTTTGTGGATCGATACGTGCGGTGACAATATCTGCGGGTTGCAGCATCGTTGCTTCCGGCTGATTCATCAGTGCTGCTTTCATAAATTGAATCCAAATCGGTAATGCCGCTTGCGCGCCAAACTCATGCAATGAATCTTGACTATCATCAAAACCTACCCACACCGTTGCTAACAGATTGCTGTTAAATCCTGAAAACCACGCATCGACTTTATTATTTGTGGTACCCGTTTTTCCCGCTAAATCATGACGATTTAATACTTTCGCCGCAGTGCCTGTGCCCGATTGAATTACAGCGCGCATCGCCTGTGTCATTAAGTAGGCATTTTGTGGTGTAATCACTGCGGGACCGGGTTGTGGATTTGCTTGATATATTATTTTATTATTTTCATCGACAATTTTTTCAATAAAATACGGTGTCACATGATAACCACCATTCGCAAAAATCGCATAACCCGTTGCCAATTGCATCGGCGTTAACACACCACTTCCTAACGCCAATGATAACGAGTGCGGCAATGTGGCGGGATCTAATCCAAATCGTTGGATATAATCTAATGCATAAGGAATGCCAATCGCCGCTAATAATCGAATCGCTACTAAATTGCGGGATTCTGCAAATGCAACGCGTAAGCGAGTCGGTCCATAAAATTGATCGGTATCGTTTTCAGGACGCCACCACGCATTTTCACCGGAATCGCGAATCATAATCGGCGCATCGTTAATCGTGCTCGCTAACGTAAATCCTTTGGCGAATGCAGCGGAATATAGAAAAGGTTTAAAACTAGAACCCGGTTGTCTTTCTGCTTGTAATACGCGATTAAATGCACTCAATTGAAAATCATATCCGCCTTGCAATGCTAAAATTGCACCATTATTGGGATTTAAAACAACCATCGCTCCTTGCACTTTGGGTATGACATTTTGCGGCATGCCATGACGAACGCTGTAGGCCGTTAATCCTGATTGTAATGCTGCAACAGCATCATTTTGTAATGGCGATGTAATGGTGGTATACACTTTTAATCCCGAATCATACGCGCGCGGACCATACATCATTACCATGACTTCTCGTACCATTTCTGCCACATACGGCGCTTCCAAACGCACACGATCTTCGTGATATTTCGCTGTTAATGGCGCTTGAATAGCGCTTTCATACGTTGCTTTATTAATGTAACCGACATCCCACATGCGTTTTAATACATGATTTCTGCGGTCTAATGCGTTTTTAGGATTATTTAATGGATTATTGCGTGAAGGTGCTTGCGGCAAACCAGCAATCATGGCCATTTGTGGTAGCGTTAATTGATCCAGCGGTTTTCCATAATACACATGGGCTGCAGCAGAAACGCCGTACGCACGATTACCAAAATAAACTTTATTTAAATACAATTCCAAAATTTTTTGTTTGCTTAAGGCTTTGTCGATTTTAATCGCTAATAAAATTTCTTTTATTTTTCGAGAATACGTTTTTTTCGGTGTTAAAAAAAAGTTTCGTGCCACTTGCATCGTAATCGTGCTAGCCCCTTGCACTTTATGTCCTGACGTAATAACGGCAATCGTTGCGCGTATGAGGCCAATAAAATCAACACCTGGATGAGAATAAAATCGCGCATCTTCGGTTGCAATAATAGCTTCAGTTAATTGTTTGGGAACTTGATTAATCGTCACAGGCGCACGACGTTTCGCGCCATATTCTGCAATCAGTTTATCGTCTTGGCTGTAAATTCGAAGCGGCACTTGCATATGCACGTCATTGAGAACCGACACATCCGGCAGATTAAATTCCATGTACGCATATAACGCACCAAAGACGATCACCATCGTGATCATCAAGCTCATCAAAGTCCACAAAAAATGACTGATAAATCGTCGAAATGGGCGTAACAAGCGGCACTTCCTGGGTTGTGTTTTGGATATTATACACAAAAACACGGTATTGAAGAAACTATCAGCATCACTACAATAGTTCCATTTGAATTATTTGAATCATTGGAACATCACCGTGCCAACCACATTAACCATTACATTTTCGTTGCAACACTGTCATGCGATAGTGTCTGAAGAAAACGCAGACGTCATGATTGAAAAAGTAGCGTCATCAATTCCCTATGATTTTGCAGATAACAAGGCGTTATCAAAAGTAGTCGTTGAATTGAAATCGCTGTATTCAAAAGCAACGCAAGTTTTTATTCACATTCCTTCTGAACATAGCATCACACGCGAACTAACCATTGATAATAATTTGTCTGATTCAGAAATCATGCAATTTCTACAGGCTCGATCAACACAATTATTTGGCCATCCAGCTGATACGCTGTGTATGGATTATGAAATTCAAGCGGCGACAGAAGACAACAAACAAAAAATAGTGGTCGTTGCTGCGCATCGTTCTTTGATTACACGTATTCAACAATCATTTTTTGATGCCAAAATACCAGTTCACTGCATCACTACCGATGACAATATTAATTTGCTGCCGTGGCGTGATACAGAAAAACGTCAATTTAAAAAAAGAGTATGTTTTCGTTTTATGATTTATGTGATTTTAATTTTATTATTATTTATTTTTTTAAAAAATAAGATTGTAAAAGATACTCAAACAATAAAAATGCGAACGCATGTTATAGAAAAAAATAATCAAAAAATAATAGTGAATCATACAAAAGCACATTTAGCATTATTGCAAAAATTAAAATCAATGCATGCTGAAAAATCAGCGTCACTGACAACCAATCAACACGATGAGAAATTATTATTAACGATTGCTAATGCACTCCCTGTGACAATGACATTAACGACATTAAATTTAGCAGATCAAACCATTCAGATTACCGGCGTTGGGAATTCATTATCCGATATTCATCAGTATGTCGGTGCATTGCAGGAAAAATTAAAAAATCAAAAAGTGACGTTATCAGAAATTCACAATGATCAAAAAAATAAAGTGGTGATGGATTTTACGGTTGAAGTGTGCGTTTAACTTATTTGGAGTTTCGCACTCAGAAGCTTGAGTTACAAGATGTTTCAGTAGCTGAGGGAGGCGAGCTCGCGAGCCAACCGAGGCGTTTTGCAGAGAGTGCTACTGCACCGTATTCTCTGCAAAACGCCTCAGTCGACGCTAAAACGCGTCTCCTTCAGCTTCTGTGTCTGAGATATTAAATTGTAACCTAAGCTATGTTACCTACTATAATACCACCTCGGAAAAATGAGTTATGAAAAAATATTTTAATAAAAATTACTTGATTGAATTTTCAGGCGCACTATTTATTTTATTTTTTATCGGTCTTGTCAGTTATTGTTTATTTTTAAAATCAACGCTTGATCAATATCACATCACAAAACAAAATGAAAATGCGCAGCGAATAGCATTACAACAAAAAAAATACGCGGCAACAGAAGATAGTCAAACAATAAAAGCACTCAGCATATGGCAAAAAAAATATCCTGATTTTTATAAAGCCATGCAATCTTCTATTACCCTGGATCAATTGCTGCAGCAAGTCACCGAAGCGGCACAGCAATCAGGCTTTTCAATTACACAGGCTCAACCAATTGTTACGCATAAAAACAAGCATAAAATACAACTGGTATTATCAGGTAGCTATCCAGAGATATTTCGTTTTATACATTTACTGAGTCAATCAGCGTGGCCAATCGCACTAGAAAAATTATCGATTCCGCAAGCCGGTCAATTTCATTTACAATTACGCGTGGATATAAAATGATTTTTGTAGTGCGACTATTATTATTTTATTTATTTTTTAATACAGTCTCTGTTTATGCAGATGAGAATATTCCTACACGTGATCCCTTTTTACAAACCAATACGCTACCAACCATAGACAATCAAACAACCCAATCGTGCTGGATTCCGCTTTATTTTGCAGATGCAAAAACGGTCGCTGCATTTGTTTCAAAAAAAACTTCGGGCATTTTATCACCCGCTGGAAAAATAAATTACGATAAACGTAGTAATCAAATTTGGCTAAACGATGATGCAAAACATATTGCACAAATTCGAGCATTGATTCACCATCTCGATCAACCCGGCCCGCAATTTTTAATAAAAGCCAAAATAATTAATCTTGATCGGCAATATCAAAAAGCAGTGGGTTTTTTATTTCGTACCGATAATCCTATAAAGAATCCTGTTACACAACTCACGATGGACGAACCGGACGATACGGATAACGCAGGGCAATTTACCGTCACCATCGCAAAATTAGCGGGAAATCATTTACTCAATTTGCAAATTTCAGCGTTAGAGCAAGAAGGTCATGCATCATTGATTTCAAGTCCATCGTTAATCACGTTGAACAACCAAGCGGCGGTCATTGAATCAGGCGCTGAAGTGCCTTATCAAAAAGCAACGTCGAGTGGTGCTACGAGCGTTAGTTTTAAAAAAGCCGTTTTACGACTGCAAGTAACGCCACAACGTATGCCCAATGATCATATTTTATTGCATATTGCGCTCAATCAAGACAAGGTCAGTGCGTTGACGGTGAACGGTGTGCCAGCGATTCAAACGCAACAAATCACAACGCAAGTTGTCGTCAAAAATCATCAAACCATTGTGCTCGGCGGAATCCTCGAAACGTCTCGTGCGAAGCAGCAACAGGGCATTCCGGTCATCGATCAAATTCCGTTGGTTGGAGGGCTGTTTCGTCACCATGAAAACCTCAAAAAACAACAGGAATTATTGATTTTTATCACACCATCCATGATGAAAGCCCTTTCTTGAAAGGGGTCACAGTGCTATCATCCTTCGCATGAAAAACCTGAAAAATAAGAACATTTTTATCATAGGTCCCTTGGGCGCAGGCAAAACAACCGTCGGTCGTCAACTGGCAAAAAAAGCCCGTTTTGTGTTTTATGATTCAGACCAGGAAATCGAAAAATTAAGCGGTGTTTCTGTTGCTACTATTTTTGAATTTGAAGGCGAGGCCGGATTTCGCAAACGGGAACAAGAGATGATTGCGAAATTAACGCAATTGGACAATATTGTTTTGTCTTCTGGCGGCGGTTCAATTTTAATGCCAGAAAATCGACATGCATTTTCATCACGTGGCACTGTTATTTATTTACGCGCTTCTCTGGAAACACAATTGCAGCGCACAAATCAGCGCAAAGGGGTTCGCCCCTTACTCGACATTCCTGATCCTTATCAAAAAATTATTGAGCTTGATCACATACGCGCACCGCTTTACAAAGAAATCGCTCATTTTACGTATGACACCGATATCAATGGGCCGAAAGAAATTGCTGATCAAATTTTTGATGAGTTGTTTGAGGTGTGAACGTGACGGTCAGTATAAAAGAATGTTCTATTTTTACAGGATATGATTTATTTTTAGATAAAAAAAAATTTTTATCCTGTATAAAAGGCACACAAGTATTCATTATCACCGATGAAAATAGTGCGCCACATTATTTATCTACCATAAAAAATATTTTTTCAGATTTTCAATGCGACACATTAATATTACCGCCGGGCGAACAACACAAAACACTGTCTTCATTTGAAAAAATAATTAATACCGCCGCCGAACATCATCATCACCGTGACACCACATTCATTGCACTCGGTGGTGGTGTGATCGGAGATATGACAGGATTTGCAGCGGCTTGTTATCATCGTGGTGTTGCTTGGATAAATATTCCAACAACATTACTCGCACAAGTGGATGCATCCATTGGCGGCAAAACGGCAGTTAATCATCCGACGGGGAAAAATTTAATCGGCGCATTTTATCAGCCGAAAGCCGTTTTTATTGATATTAAAACACTCGACACATTACCTGATCGCGAATTTCGCACAGGGATTTCTGAAATCATTAAAGCAGCGCTGATCAAAGATGCCGAATTTTTTACATGGCTCGAAAATAACTTACCAAAATTATTGACACGTGATCCGAAAACATTATTATTTGCCATTCAAAAATCCTGCGATATTAAACGCACTATCGTCATGCAAGATGAAAAGGAAAATAATGTGCGCGCGTTACTCAATTTTGGCCATACCTTTGCGCATGCCATAGAACACGTGCTGGGATTTGGCACATGGTTGCACGGCGAGGCAGTGGCTTTCGGCATTGTTGCGGCCGCAACATTGTCACACCAGTTAAGGTTATTAAAGACGATTGATTACAATCGCATTCACAAACTATTTACGCGCTATGATTTGCTCAAAACATTGCCTCAAAACATATCGCTGACTGATTTGACCGACACTATGCAAAGTGATAAAAAGGTTAAGGCTAATCACTTACGATTTATTGTGTTAACAACGATTGGTAGCGCTGTGATCACGGATCAAGTTTCGATGGAAATGATCATGAACGCTTGGAGTTGTGCATCAAAGGGATAGTGTCATGCAGGATGCAATTGCGCTCAAACAGTTTCTTCAGTCTGTCAACCCACTCTTGCTTATCTTAGGCACCATCGGCAGCCGTAAAACAGATCTTTTATCCAAAGCAATCGACTATTCTGATCCTAATCACATGGTGCTGCGTTTAAAAGGGCGCTCTAATTTACCACCATCGATTTTAATGACTGTATTTTCAAAACATTGGGCGTTAAAAACGGTTGGTGACGAAGCAATTGGCATCAATGAAAAATTAAATTGCATCATAAAATGTTTGGAAGAGCAGCAGCAACACTGTTTATTGCTCGTAGAACAAGCTCATTTGTTGCCAATGACTATTTTAAACGCGCTTTGTCATCTCAACCATATTCAAGAAAATAAATCTATCGCGATTCGCATCATCTTGGTCGGTTATCCTGAATTAGCTTCCAAAATAAGTGCGCTCACTTCAAAAAATGCTGGTGAATTAAATGTTATTTATTTAAACAAAATGCCCACGCAATCGATTCCACAAAAACGTGAACCATTCTGGCAAACTCGTAGCGTAAAAACAGTGGCGGTACTGGTATTGTGTATGAGCGGATTTCTTTGGTGGAAAATGCAAGAAAGTCGTGTATTATTTCACGATTCAGATTCGATACCGATGCATGCGCATCACAAACGGACTCACACGGCATAAGGGAGACTTTAAATGCCTCGCTCACTTCAATTGAAAAAAATTTTTATCGGCATTTCCCTATCATTTATCACGCTCAACTCACACGCATATTATTCAAGCAGCAGCTCTATTCCATGGAAACTGCAACGCATGGTTTCCGAAGTAAATCCATCAGTTCATATTGGTGTGGTCGTACAATCCATGAGAACAGGCCAAATTTATTATTCTAAAAACGCCAATCAGTATTTTGCGCCAGCCAGTGTACAAAAACTCTTTACCGTTTCATCCGCGTTATTAAATTTAACACCCGATTATCGTTTTACCACTCGTTTATTAACAACAGGCACCATTCATCAAGGTGTTTTGAACGGTAATTTGATTTTTCAATTTAATGGCGATCCTTCGCTCACTGAAAGCAACGTCATCGGTTTGGTAAAAAAATTACAAACGATAGGAATTCGCAGAATTGTAGGCAATGTCGTGATTGACAATACTGCTTTTAATCATATTCCTTATCCCGCCGGTTGGTTGTGGAATGATTTGACATCGGTTTTTGCAGCGCCCCTAAACACCGTCATTATCAATCGCAATAAATTTGGATTAAGTTTAGTGCCTGCGAGAAGAATGGGCGAGCGCCCAACACTGATTCCACATTTACCGCCCGGTTCCGCGACGTTTATTAATGAAATGAAAACGACCCGACTGTCTGAAAGAAATTGTCCAATATCCATTATCAGTAATGAACGCAATCAATATTTGTTACGCGGCTGTTTATCAAAACGATTGGGTGTACAAGGTCGCTCAATTGCGATTCGTAATATGGAAATGTTTACACGCAGTTTGATTCGCGAATTATTGCAACAACACGGTATTCAATTTAACGGTCGCTTTTATTCTGCAAAAACACCGCCAAATTCAGAGTTATTAGCAGAACATTTATCAGCGCCACTAAAAACAGTGATCGTTCATTTATTAAAACAATCTGATAATTTATATGCCGATGCGTTATTTAAAAAAATTGGAGAATATTATGATCATGCGCCGGGATCTTGGCAAAATGGTTTGCTTGCAGAGTCACCGATTTTATCGCGCAATGTTGGCATTAATCTTCACAACATACATTTGATCGATGGTTCTGGATTATCGCAATACAATATGGTCACGCCGAATGATGTGGCGAAAATGCTGAATTATATTGAACATAATTCAACGTTACGTAACACATTAATTCCAGCGTTACCCATCGCGGGTGTTGATGGCACATTGGTTTATCGCATGCCAATGCTGGCGCGCGGTGATCGCGTTCATGCAAAAACAGGATCGATGACAGGTGTTTCCACACTCGCAGGATTTGTAAAAACAGACAATCGTGGATTATTAGCTTTTGTCATTATGATTAACGATGTACCGCGTAATCGTTTCCCATACATTGTGTTGGAAAATCATATTGTTGAATTTTTAGCTGAGACGTGATTATTAGATGCGAATTCGTTTGGAGTTTTATTAATGTCTACTGTTACTACTTTACCGACTTTTAGTCATATTCAAATTGCGGAGGTTGAAAAAAATCTCGATGCGCTATTGAAAAAAAATCTCGAAATCATCGACAAATTATTAAATGAGTCAGTTTATACCTGGGAAAATTTGTGTCATCCCATTGAAAATCTGAATGATCAATTACAGCAGTTTTGGGGACCGGTTCAGCATTTAAGCGCAGTCGTCAATTCACCTCTGCTGCGCAACACAGTCAATGCCTGTTTACCCAAATTATCGGATTATCAAACACACATTTCGCATAATGAAAAATTATTTCATGCGATTGAATCCATTAAAAATAGTGCGCAATTTTCTACGTTATCAAAAGCACAACAAAAATCAATTGAAAATGATTTGCGAGATTTTAAATTAAGTGGTGTGCATTTGCCTTTAGCGGAAAAAAAACAGTTTGCAGACATTTCAAAATCATTGTCACAAGAGATGCAGCGCTTTGAAGAAAACTTATTGGATGCCACCATGGCCTTTAAAAAGCACATGACCGATGAACAATTATTATCGGGAATTCCAGAGCATGCCAAAAATGCCGCAAAAAATAATGCGGAAAAAGAAAATTTAGAGGGTTGGTTGTTTACCTTAGAAGCACCGGATTATTTGGCAATCATGATGTTTGCGGATTCTCAAGCACTGCGTGAAGAATTTTATGACGCTTATGTGACACGGGCTTCTGAAATCGGACCCAGTGCCGGACAATTTGACAACAGTGAATTAATGCAAAAAATTCTCAGCGATCGTTTTGCGTTAGCAAAAATATTGGGATTTAAAAATTATGCGGAATATTCACTCGCTACCAAAATGGTAAAAAAAACAGATGATGTCTTAACTTTTTTAAATGAGCTTGCGGAAAAAACGGTATTAAAAGCCCGCGAAGAATTTCGCGCCTTATCTGAATTTGCAAAAAAAGAATTAGGGATGGAAAAATTAAATGCATGGGATGTTGCTTACGTTTCAGAAAAATTGCGTCAAAAAGAATATGCGATTTCTTCTGAAGATTTGCGTCCGTATTTTCCTGAGCCACACGTATTAAACGGTTTATTTCAAATTATAAATCGATTATATGGTATTGCGTTTGAAAAAGTGGAGGCGGATGTTTGGCATCACGATGTAAAATGTTTTCGGTTACTCGATCAGGTGGGCAACACACAAGCGCATTTATATTTTGATTTGTATGCCCGTGCCAATAAGCGCGGTGGTGCCTGGATGGATGATTGCGCAACACGTCGTCGATTAGGCAATGGCGACATTCAATTACCTGGCGCTTATGTGACCTGCAATTTTAATGCACCGATTGGCAATAATCCTGCTCTATTTACGCATGATGATGTCGTCACTTTATTTCATGAATGCGGGCATGCGCTGCAACAAGTGTTAACGAAAGTGGATGTTGCTTCTGTCTCTGGAATACAAGGCATTCCGTGGGATGCTGTTGAAGTCGCGAGTCAATTTTTTGAAAATTGGGCGTGGGAGAAAAATTCCATTATTTATTTTGCAAAACATTATCAAACACAGTCACCTTTGCCTGATGATTTATTTAACCGCATGGATCGCGCGAAAAATTTTCAATCGGCGATGCAAATGGGTCGGCAATTAGAATTTGCCTTATTTGATTTTCGATTGCATTTAGAATTTGATGAAAAAAATCCAGCGTGTGTTCAGACGATTTTAAATGAAGTACGAAAAAAAATGGCGGTTGTCCCTGTGCCTGAATGTAATCGTTTCCAGCATGGTTTTTCGCATATTTTCGGCGGAGGATATGGCGCGGGATATTACAGCTATAAATGGGCTGAAGTCATGGCTTGTGATGCATTTTCTTTATTTGAAGAAAAAGGAATTTTTGATCGTGACACCTCTGACAAATTTAAAAAAACATTCTTGGAAAGTGGTGGCGCTGCGGAACCTTTGGATTTATTTATTGCGTTTCGCGGGCGAAAACCAACGGTGGATGCGTTGTTAAAACAATCGGGGATTTTCTGAGCTCTCATTGACAGTGAAGGTTTTATATCATAAACTCTCAGTATCATTGAGGGTTTTGTCACGTGGAAAAAGCATTCCTTTCAGAAATAATTGAAGAACAAGCAGAGATCCTCGAGTCTGCGAACGCAGGCTATAGGCGCCACGCCCTACAGGAGCTGCAGGCGGCCATTAAAAGCCCGCAAATTGTTGTCATTACAGGAATGAGACGCTGCGGAAAATCAACCTTACTACGTCAAATTTTAAAGTCTAGATTTGACAAAAAAGCCTTTTATTTCAGCTTTGAAGACGAGCGATTGCTACACTTTACAGTTGATGATTTCAATTTATTGTATGAAGCACTCATTGAGTTTTATGGCGAACAATCCACCTTTTTTTTAGACGAAATTCAAAATATCGAACACTGGGAATTGTTTGTCAGAAGATTGCATGATCGCGGCATGAAAATATTTATCACTGGATCCAATGCCACTCTGCTCAGTCAAGAGTTCAGCACACGATTAACCGGGCGAACAGTTCCTTATGCGCTCTATCCTTTTTCTTTCAATGAATTCATTGAATTTACAATGCCTGAACTTAAAAACAAATTTCCTACGACCGCAGTATCGCGCGGTTTATTTTCTAAGGCATTTACTCATTATATAAAATTAGGTGGCGTGCCTTTGTATGTCATCAATCAAGAACGTTTTTTCTTAACGCAGCTTTATGAAGATATTTTATATCGCGACATTATTTCACGCTATAAAATCAATGATGAAAAATCGATACGTGAACTGTCGCTTCATTTAATTAGCCATGTGTCGTCACTCTATACTTACAGTAAATTAAAAAATATGTTGCATCTGGGTAGCATGAATACCGTAAAAAATTATATTCAGTATTTAGAGAATAGTTATTTATATTTTTCAATACAGCGATTTTCATACTCATTAAAACAACAACACCTGGCACCAAAAAAAATTTATTGCATTGACACCGCTTTAATTGATATTTTATCGTTTAAGTTTTCAGAAAACTTAGGGCATCTTTTAGAAAATATTGTTTTTGTCGAGTTAAAACGCCGACAACAAGAAATATATTATTACCATACAAAAACAGGGCTTGAGGTAGATTTTATAATACGATCGGGTGCAAAAATAACTGGCCTCATTCAAGTGTGCGCATCACTTGACAATAAAGAAACCCAAACGAGAGAAGTGAATGCATTGCTGCAAGCGATGAATGAAACAGGACTATCTCATGGTATCATTTTAACCAAAGATGGCTCGAAGACAATTAACGAAAAAGGCAAAACGATTCAGGTGATGCCGATTTATCAGTGGTTGCTGAAATAATATGAATCAAAACGAATTAAAACAACAAGCCGCCAACACAGCATTAAAATATGTTTCCGATACTATGTTTATCGGCGTTGGATCGGGTTCAACCGTCAATTATTTTATTGACGCGCTCGCAACAATGAAGCATAAAATCAAGGGTGCTGTTGCTGCATCCATTGACAGTGAGAAAAAATTAAAATCCATCGGCATTCCCGTTTACGATTTAAATTCAGTCGATGTGTTGCCGATTTATATTGACGGTGCTGATGAATTTAATGCGTTTAAATATTTAATAAAAGGCGGTGGTGGTGCATTAACCCGCGAAAAAATTATTGCAACCACAGCAAAACAATTTATTTGTATTGCAGACGCAACCAAAGAAGTGACTGTGTTGGGGAAATTTCCAGTCGCAGTTGAAGTCATTCCGATGGCGCGTGGATTGGTTGCGAGAGCTATTGTTAAGCTGGGTGGAATGCCTGAATATCGCAAAGGATTTACCACCGACAATGGTAATATTATTCTCGATATTTACCAATTGGATTTAACACAACCCATCAAAATGGAAGAAGCGCTTAATAATATCACGGGCGTCGTCTGCAATGGCATTTTTGCAAAACGACCCGCCGATAAGATAATTGTCGCTGGCCAACAAGGTATTCGTGAAATAGATTAAGCTGCTTCGTCTTGTTCGTCTTGTATTTTTTGCTTCGAGCTTTCTGTTTTAATACGATCAAATACTTCTTCGCGATGAATAGCGATGTGTTTTGGTGCTTCAATACCAATACGAACTTGATTGCCTTTGACTTCTAATACTTGAATTTTGATTTCACCATCTTGAATGAATAAACGTTCACCGATGGAACGGGTTAATACTAACATGTGCTTACTCCTAAAACGTCCAAACTCTGACAGCTGTTCCCACTTTAATTTAAGTTAACCAACTTTTAAAACGAGAACTACTGAAACTCCGGTCTGCACCGGTTCCTCCACTGAAAAGGGTGACATTCTGCCACAGCTTTTCCAGCGACGCAAAGTTTTACTCACTTTACGCACGGATACATTAGCAAGGAGAGATTAAGGTTTTATTAATCGGAAAAAATATCAAAAAATGCGATAATAAAAAATTGAGGTGTGTTGTTTTTAGACAGAGTCAGCACCTCTAACGCGCAGCGAAAACGGGAGAGGCCGCCACAACTGGCGCTTTCATGCACGGTGTAACAGATTTTAGTGCCGGTTCAAAGACAGATGTCATCACTTGTTTCCATTGTGCTGTTGCCGCTTCTACTTTCACTACAGCATCATTGATCAAGATATCAAATGTATGTCCCTTTTCACCTACGTCAGGGTGTGCAAGCATCTGGTGAGTCGCATCCAATGCGCAAAGAATTTTTTCAAATTCTTTTTCCGCTTGATTTGGATTCGTTTGTAAATTTCTTACAGCAGAATCTAAGGCGTTTTGCAAAACGAATGCATGCTGATATTTCATAAAATTCACATTCTCTTTTGTGCCTGGATAATTTTTAAATTGCCAGAAACGTGTCGCATAATATTTTTTTGGCATTTTCTGAAACTCCAATCCTGGAAAAAATTTCCCCTGACTGTCCCGCGCCCATTGAATTTTTTCATACGTCCAAATCTGTGCCATCGCATCCTGCAGCGATTGTATCGCGGTATTGACTGCATAGACTGCATGTTCAATAGAAGAAATCACGGAACCATCTTCGCGTTTCAAGGGAGCGCTAAAACCAGTTTCCAACAGATGAGATAATGCATCCGCGATATCCGCTCTCGTTTTACAGCGTCGATTATCTTTCTTTAATAATTCATCAGTAATCACTGTCTCTTTTTCTGGCATATTTAATTTGATCGTCGGATATCCACCTGCATTACAACTTCCCATCCACTGAAACGGCACGCCAACATATTTTTGTAACTCTCTTAATGAAACCTCTTTAATTTTTTTATTGCCCGTGAAAAATTCGATCAGCACCTGATTCATTGCGCGTGTTGCGACGACATCATAGAAAATATCTGTTTCGCGTTTTTTTGACTCTTCGGTTGCAAATAAAGTTTTATTAAAATCGCGTAATTTTTTAAATGCCGACATTTCCGTGAGATTATCGCGATACCGAGAAAATTTTGTTGAATCGCAATACACTTTCTCTTTTGCTTCGATGAATGCTGCATCCACAATTCTCTTTGTCGCTATCTGTATCGCCTCAGCGCGAATACTCTGACTCGCATCAGGCCAAGTTGTTTGATAGGCATTTAATTCATTCATTGCTTGCCCAAATTTACCGCGAGCTATTAACTCTGCTACGTAATATTTTTTTTCGCATTGTGTGTACTTTTCTAATTGCAATTGTTTATAAAAAAATTCGTTCTCTATTGCCGTTTTTTCAGCTGCAGCAAGAGCATGACGATTACCGCACTCTGCAGCCAATACTGTCGACAATGGCATATTGGCCCATCTTTCTTGGCATATTATTTTGTGTGAGCTTTGAAATAATTCAACTCCGACGCGCCTATGGGACAATTTGTCTTGTGCATCGACAAAAACAGTTGACTCTCGTAATAATGCTGCAATACCACCCAAGTTCTTTTTTTCGGCATACACAACGGCTTTTAAATACCACGGCAAACCGACTGTTTTTAGCCAACAATCATACCTTTGAACAACTGATTCATTTGCTTGTTTTAAAAATATATAAGCAGCTGTCGTTTCATGATTGAAAGCATAAGTTTTTTTAACAAGCGCTGCCTTCAATAGGCTTTCTGCCTGTTCCGTTGCGGCAGTTATTTTTCGTGCCAACACTTCTTTTTCTTCTTTATGATTTTCATCCGCATTTATATATCTTGAAAAAGCCGTTTTAAATCGTACTGGGTTATCAATAATTTTTTGCGATACTAATTTTCCTTCTGCGTCAAAATATTCTTGTAGGACCAAAGGCGGAGTTACGGGTTTTTCTGAAACAACAGGCTGTGGAGTTTGCGTTGCATCAGGAATTTTCTCATCATCATCGCTGTCATAGCGTGATTGATGTGCAGTGGGGGCTTCGGCTGATTGCCTCGGAGAATTTCTACTCGATGTAGTTTCTATGTCATGCAAATCTGACAGTCTACTTTCAGTTAATCTTGATGGATTACCTACCAATACACTTTGGTTTGCTGCCAACTCAGTCACATCAATCGGGGAGACAGCAGGACGTAGTGTTTCAAGCGCTGTTTGAAGCGCATCATGCGAACGCCTTTTTGTCAGTAATTTAAACAGTGGATTGCGATGCTCATATTCTTGAATGTGACGAAGCGCATAAAATAATTTTTCGCCTATCGTAGAAAATTTTGCAAGGTCATTCTTAAAAAAATCTGTTTTGTTAAATTTTTTTCCTTTTCCGCCGCGTTTTTCATAATAGGCATCTTCCAGCGCTTTAAATAGATCTGTAACGGTTGTGTTTATCCCGTCTCCATTTTTATCGACAAAAATAATCGGCATAGTATCAAGCCAATTGACACTGGGTTCAAAACGACGAAAATCAGTGTTAGCTAAATCAATTTGGATGCCGTCAGAAAAAGAAGTGGTGCTGATATTTAAACGCTTTTTTTTAAAATTTCGAAAATCTGCTGCGCCTGTTACCGTGCGATTGCGAAAATCTTTTTGTTCTCTCTTAACTTGTTCCGCAAATTCATTGCACGTTAAAAATAAATTTTCTGAAGTTCCTGTCATACATCATCTCCGTTACGCTAGCTTTTAATCTACCACAACCACCGTAAAAATAGATTAACACTCACATATAGGGAAAATATTTATACAATACAATTAGATACCATTTTCATAAATCCAGACTATAATTACCATACTCAGGGATGGTATAGGAATTTATGAATCAATTGAATTGGTTATCAAAACAACAAGGAGACATTTATGCAAGTCCCCGCTCAAGTGACGTTTCGTAATTTAGCTCATTCAGATTCTGTCAAAGAACATATCGACGAAAAAATTGATAAACTGCAACAAATGTGTCACAGCATTGTTGCTTGTCATGTGGTCGTTGAATTTGAAAATAAAAATCAACATCGCGGAAATTTACACAATACGCATATTACAATTACCGTTCCTGGACAGGAATTGGTAACGAAACTCAATCATAATGAAGATATGTATGTGTCGATTCGCGATGCATTTGATGACATGACGCGAAAATTGAGAGAATACATCAAAGAATTGCGTGATGGAAAAAGCCATCAATCATTGTTATACGGTAAAATTGTGCGGTTATTTAATGGTGATGGATTTGGTTTTATCGAAAGCGACGATGGCACTGAATATTATTTTAATGCCAATCATGTAGCACATCCGGATTTTCAAAAATTATCGATTGGTATGCCGGTTCATTTCATACAAGAGATGGGGCATGATGGTCCGCAAGCGCATCGAGTAAAGGTGATTGAAAAGTCTACCGAATAAAGTAATACAGAGACGTGACACAGTCGCGTCTCTTACTTAATACCACCAAAAAACTTTTTAACCCCTATTTCCCACGGATAAATCATCACATCATTTATTTTTTTAATTTGCGGATCACAAGAAAAACAAACGGCTTCACATTCAGCAAAATCACTGGCGATATTCATCAGAGATTTTAAATCATTTTGTTCAACACAGATTTTGCTTTTAATTTCGATCAATAATAATTTTTCTCCAGGACGCTCAACTATTAAATCCACCTCAACATCATTGTCTGTGCGTAAATACGAGAATTGATATTCTGATTGATGATAGCCCGCTAATTTAATGCATTCAGTTACAATAAATTGCTCGAATAAATCACCGTAATACATGGTTGAGCGCACAGGTGGAATACTCAATGTTTTGCTCAGCGCTCTGGCAATTCCCACATCAATAAAATAAAATTTGGGTGCATGCCGCAATCGTTTTCGAAAAGAATGTCGGTAAGCTTCTAACATAAAGCCTAATAGCGTATCTTCTAAAATCTCAAAATACGTTACAACTGTTTTTTCATCAATGCCAACATCACGCGCAATATTGGCATAATTAACTATTTTGCTGTTGGATTGTGCTGCCACTTGTAAAAAACGGCGAAATGAATCGAGTTTTTTTACCAATTGTTCTGCCCACACTTCGACTTTTAAATAAGTCAGTGCGTAACTTTGCAGAAATTTTTTCTTTGCAGTGGATGTTGTTAAATTGACTGTTTTTGGTAACAAACCCCATGATAATGCAACGTCTAATGTAAAATGCGAACCCAATTCAAGATAAGTGAGCGGATACATGTGATAAACAAACGCACGTCCAGCTAATAAATTCACGCCGGATAATTTTAATTTTCGTGCACTAGAACCCGTAAGAATAAAAATTTTTTTTGTTTTTTTCTTTTCAATTAATAGATGAACAACGTCCAACAATTTCGGCACTTTTTGAATTTCATTGATAATGACATGCGTTGCGGAATCAGGCATTGCATCGACAAGCGCTATTAACTCATTGGGTTTTTCTAAAAACCGCACTTCAATTTCTGGATCCAGTAAATTGATATATAAATTTTGATTAAGCTTGAACTCTTCTTCGAGCAGCGCACTTTTCCCAACGCCACGCGCACCAAATAGCAACAAACTGTGATCGTGTGGTAATGCGATTTCACGCCTGAAATACATCAATCCACTCCAGATTTTCTACGTAACTTCGGAGTTAATTCCGGATTTACGGCGTAAATCCGGAGTTAATTCCGGTATTACAGCATATAAATCTTTAAAAAGCAATGGGTTATAAAAAATTTTTACTCCCGCACAATCGCCTTCTCCATCACATGATCTTTAATTTTTTTCTCTAACATCTCACCCGTCATTTTGTTACGTGCTGAAAAACGTTTGTCGAGAACAAATAATTCGACGGTGACGGGATACTTTGTATTTCCAACGCAAGGTGAATGATAATTTTTCTGACCCCAACTATTAATACCTACATCGTTGGGATTTATTTCTGCATTCGCATCGAATGGCAATCCTCTTGCATCGATCGGCAAATTATAAACGACCCATTCATAATGCGACGAATCTTTCACAATCAACGCGAGCGAACTGGCATCGGGCGATACTTTTTGCCATTTTATTTGCGGCGATGGTGCATTCTGAACACAAGTCACTGGGGGTTTGTCTGGAAATGACGCTTTGAGATGCAAACGATCGATATCTTTTGGGTCTCGCCCTAGAAGGTAGGTTATCACTGCCAATGTATCGAACATGTGCTTAAATCCGTTTATAATGTTCAACCCTCGTCTGATTATACTGGAGAATCCATTGAAAATACCACCCGCTGATATGTTGGCAGCCGCAAAATCGGTGCTGCCCAACGCCTATGCCCCCTATTCACATTTTTCGGTAGCCGCTTGTGTGCGCGCGGAAAACGGCGAATTATTTTCAGGATGTAATGTGGAAAATGCGTCATTTTCTATAACGATGTGTGCCGAAGCAGGTGCAGTTTCTGCGTTATTTGCGCACGGTCATAAAAAAATAATTGAAGCGTTGATATTGGTGCCTGATCAAAAAATTTGTTCTCCGTGCGGCGCTTGTCGTCAACGATTGTTAGAATGCGCCGCACCTGAAATATCCGTTCATTTATGCACAGTCGATGGGAAATACCAGCATACGACATTGGCTGAATTATTACCGTTTGCTTTTGGGCCTCAGAATTTAGCAACAAGACTATAATATACCTCGAAGATGTGATGAATATACTGGAGAAAAAATAATGACGCAATCTGCTATCAACGCCGCAAAAATTATTTCACAAAAAGCGCCTAATTTTAAGCCTAAACTCGCAATGACGTTGGGTTCTGGTTTGGGTGATCTTGCTGATTTATTAGAAAACGTTGTAAAAATTCCGTATAGCGATTTACCCGATTTTCCGCCGTGCACGGTGGCGGGACATGCTGGTAATTTATTTTTGGGAAAATTAAATGGACTGCCTGTCGCTTTTTTACAGGGACGTGCGCATTATTATGAAGGTATTTCACATACGATTGCAAAAACGTATATTCGCACGCTGAAATTAATCGGCTGCGAATCAATTTTAATCACAAATGCCGCGGGTTCGATGCGAGAAAATATTGCGCCTGGCGATTTGGTTTTAATTAACGATCATATTAATTTTCAAGGGATGAATGTGTTGTGCGGACACAATGAAGATGATTTTGGACCGCGTTTTTTAGGTATGGAAGATACGTATGATATTGGGTTACGCGAAAAATTATTGGCTGTGGCAGCTGAAAATAATATTGCTTTAAAACAAGGTGTTTATTTTGCCGTATTAGGACCCAGCTTTGAAACGCCTGCAGAAATTCGCAGCTTTCAAATATTGGGCGGTGATGTGATTGCGATGTCGGCAATCAATGAAATTATCACCGCGCATCATTGTGGTTTGCGAGTCGCGATGATTTCAGTGATTAGCAATAGAGCGGCTGGGTTAAGCACACAAAAAATCAGTCATGAGTTGACATTATCGGGTGCGAAAAAAGCAGCGGAAACGTTGAAAGCATTGGTAGAGAGGTTTGTGAGTCGCTATTAAAAGTGGGGGATTGACTATTTCCCACTTTGATCTTTTCCCACCTTGTGCTATAATTGCCAATATCACCTATGAAACGAGGTATTATTATGCGTGCACCTAAGATTGTAAGGCCCGACGCCAAAGGCAGAATTAACTTGGGCACTTTACCTAAAGACATCAGCGGATTCAGATTAACGATCGATAAATTAGGACGCTTCATCTTAGAGCCACTTTCTGAAATTTCTGCAAGAGAAAAATGGATTTTCGAAAATCCCAAAATATTAGTTAAGGTACAAAAAGGCTTGAAAGAGGCTGCGGAGGGCAAACTGACCAAAATGGATTTTTCAAAGTTTTTGGATGATTGAGTAAATTAACATGAATCATTATGAAATTTTTCTTGTTGAAGAAGCGAAAAACGATCTTCTCACTCTCGAATTAAATCCAGGATTAAAAAAACGATTAAAGGCGGTCAAAAAAGCATTGGCGTACTTGCAAAATAATCCACGACATCCCGGTTTGAATACACACAAATATACTGAACTTAAAGGACCGCGCGACGAAGAAGTCTTTGAGGCGTATGCAGAAAACAATACACCAGGCGCTTATCGTATTTTGTGGTATTACGGTCCGGATAAAAAACAAATAACAGTTTTTGCAATTATTCCACATCCATAAGCGCAAAAAAGAAAGGGGTGGCTTTGACACCACCCCTTTTTTTGGCAATCCCTACCAACGCGTTCTGTCCTTAGAACCTTTTTTCCCTTGAGAAAATCATTATCCCTAAACATGGATTAATCTATCAGGTTAAATACTTTTAACAAGCGCTTGTGAAAATCATTTTCATTACTATTGGTCACTATTTAATCTAAAACAGAAAATTAATTTAAAAATCATCTGGTTCGCCTATGCTTCTCATCAGTGAAATTTTGGTTTTTTTAACGCTTTAAGGGGGATGCTGACACTGAGTTAAGAGATATCTCACAACGGTAACAAATTACAAAGGAGAAAAAATGGAAATGAAAAAAATGTGCTTTAATGCTGCTTATCCGGAAAGTGTATGTGATTCTGAGCGTTGTACACGACAAAAATTTCAAATAACGCAGAGATACAGTAGCTGAAGGAGGTTTGCGTAGCAAACCGACTGAGGCGCTTTGCAGTTAGAGTCGCAGAGGCATTCATTTCGAACAACTTCATCTAAATGATCGTCATCCTAAGATTTCCATAAGAATTAACTCTTATACTTTTCATTATGCCAAATTCAGTCATAAAAGATTTAAAGTCACTACAAAATACACAGTTCTTGCCATCTGACAAGTTGCGTCAAAAAATTAAAAAAAATATCCAGTTAATTGTAGCGCGCTGCGATCAATACTATAACGACCAAGCATTTTACGGAAATGCTGCGTTGAATAGAAAAATATTACTTGATCCTATTGTCTCGGAGAATTTGACCGTTGACGTTATTCAATTTTTAATGAGTGCTCCCGATGATACACAACCAAAAATAACACGCAAAAATCGAAATGAAGATGTGCAACTCACGCTGAAAGATATTATTTTATTTGGTTTTGCAGATGGACTGGACGCCATAAGATTACTTCCCAATAATGAACGCGATTACGGCCCGCAAGAATATGAGCAACAAAAAAAAGCGTACGATACAAACACAACAAAAATTCTTAATGCGATAAAAACGGCGGTCAATAGAACGGAAGATTACGAAATTTTATCTCCTTCAGTGACACATAAGCAGTTTAGATGGATTTGTGACGTCATCGGTTTAATGAAACGCGAACGGAACAGAGCAGATGAATTGCTATATGTTCCCGGGTATACCGCTCAAGAAATACGACGTCAAATGGAAGATGGATTTAGGACATTGTGTCAACAGCTTGGCTTATATGTAAAAGAAGAGCAGGATTACAGTGTTAATACCACGTTAGAGATTTTTTGCGAAACATTTCTTTCTAATAATGAAGCATTGTTAAATGGAATTGTGAGCCATCTTTTTTATGACAGACTTCACCTGACTGCTGCACTAGAAAATCAGAGACAAATAATTTTTGCAGACGGAAATCAATACAGTTATCGACAAATATTTGCAACACTGGTTGAAAAAATACAAAACAATCCCAAAAAATATCCCATCGCAGAAGAGCAGTTTTCTTTGCGATTCCAATTGATTGAAAAAACAATCAGTGAAAAATTTCCAGAAGAGGCAAAATATGCAACAGAAAATCCTGGTCTTTATAACGAAGCAGGAAAATATGTGTTAACCGAAGGTCCCTTACCCAAATCAATTTATACGGTTCAACTCGAAAAAATTGCCGTCCAACTTTTGCAATCATCCGATAACGTCGCTGTCAGAAAAATCAATGGTGATTATTTTATATTTTTTCAAAACACTCAGGAAATTTACAATATTAGCGAAATAATGAGATACGCTAATTTTCAACATCTGCAAATAGAGGATGATGCTGTCTATCTAAAATACACAGAATCATTTGGAATAATATCTGATATAACAGAAGCGCGCTTTAATGAAATAAAAAATGATCTTGAGAAAGAAATACAAAATTCAGCAAAAGATTCAGTAGATCAAGCTCGAGATAAACAAATACAGTCTGCTTATGCAAAGTTGCATCTGGCCGAAGCACAAGCAATCAATTATTACACCACAGGAATAAAGACCCGCCGAGAAGGCTACGTTTTAATAAACAATTTATTGAGAAATGCATCGGATCAAACCGAGGATGAAATAAAAGCAGCCATTGTGCATGCGGTTATATTAGGGAGTGGTTTGAGAAAACTGGGCGTTCTTCAACACGAGACAACTCCTGGAAAAAGAGTGGCTGAAAGATATTTTAAGAATTACGGTGTTAGTTTTGAAGAATCTGCAACGAGCAAAAACGTTAGACAATTATCAGGTTTTATTAGCGCAACATCCAATGTAGCAGATCAAATACCAGCGATGAAGAAATTTTCTTATGCGCAAACTGCTGATAGTCGCATGGATTTTATCAGTACCATTGGTTTTCCTATTGCACTATTATCAGAAAACCCTGAAGAAAAAGAAATTTTAATGCCGCCAGGACAAGTGCAAGTCGTGGAACATCTCAGCAAAAATATTTCTTCAACTCGCGCTTTGTTCGCCGTGCGTGCAGTGTCTGATTTGCGATCGTATAGCGAACTAAGCCTTCAACCGTATCAACATCCAGATGATTTAATGTGTTTGAATTATCATCTTATCGCTTCTGCATTTGATGCTGTCAATTCTCTAGACCCTATTGTAAAAGCCGCTGCAACACAGCTGATATTAATATATCAAATTAGCATGTCCCAATTTTTACGATCGCGTGAATTAATAGAAA
Organism: Verrucomicrobiota bacterium; assembly: GCA_013287435.1. Lineage (GTDB taxonomy): Bacteria > Pseudomonadota > Gammaproteobacteria > Coxiellales > Coxiellaceae > 2-02-FULL-42-43. Next base: position 13,200 of record JABDDU010000009.1, on the reverse strand, counting down.
AAGGTGACGCGAGCTCTGAAACAATAGAAGTTCTTATCGCAAAAAAGCGAGCACAAAACAAATTAGCGCTAGAAAAAATTCATGAAAAATTTTTGGATATAATAAACGAAATTAAACGATATCAAAAAGGTGAATGCGCAGCTGCTTTTTTATCTAAAAAAATGGCTTTATTGCTTAACAATGCCATATCAAATAATGATATATCGTCTGATCAGGTCGCGTCTTTTTTTAATACTGCCGCTATCACAGGAGACGGAGCGTCAGTACAGATGTATTGTCAATTGACTGGTAATAATAAGCCTAATAAAGCAGCGGTTATGTCGGCATTAAATGTGACCATTCAGAACAAAAAGTGGGATGTTTTGTCGTATTTTTTTGAAATGACAGGGGATAATAAGCCAACGCAAGCGGCCATCATAGAAGCATTTGTTGCGGTAGCGGTAGCCGAAGCCAAGGTCGACATAGTTACACCTCTAACTTTAAATTTTATGACACAAATAGATTTTTCGAACCCAATCCAAGATTTTTGTCGTATATGGCGTTCGCTGAAATTTAACCCTGAGTTACAAAATACTTATTTAGAAACCATTAAAAACAAGCAGCCATTTTTTATTAAGACAGCGAAAGATTTTTTTACGTTATTGTCTTTACTGAACAGTTCTACCCACCCTATCCTTTTTCGGGCGTTTAAAGAACAAGTGGTATCACTTATTAAGTTCGAAGAAGATTTTAAGTATGTGGTGCAACTTCTCGACGTAGCCGAATTACGCACTATTCTCGAACATTTTACTGAAAAACAAATATTGGATTTTTGTAATGGTCCTTGTTCATATGGTTTTAGGTGTTTTTTAAAAAAAAGGGAGGTCATCACATTACTTATTTCCTATGAAAAAACAAAATCGCTTTTTGAAAGAAGTTTTGCAAATGGCGGTGATTTTATAGATACAATGAACACAAATATAAAATGTTTAGAGGCGGGACTGAAATCTGATTTTTATGCGACCGAAGATGGTGTGCGTGCGTTACAAGCTGCGCTTAAAAGATTGTTGAATCGAAAAGAGCGACAACAAGCATGCATGGGACTAATAATAGATGTTGCCATATCGTGCGTGGCTGCAAAATTAGCGGAATTAGTAAAATCGCAGTGCTGTTATGTTAGCGAGAAAAAACTTTCCGACACGTTTTCTCCTGGCGAAATTTATAATGCTATTGTCAATGTGACCGCTGATTTTACAAGCATAAAACATGATTGTACAAGCTTTACAAAAACAGCACAGTCAGACTCAGAGAGGACGCAATGGATTTATTCAGTATTAAATGACCAGCATGAAGAGATGGGAAGACTGATTTATCCCTGCAGAGAAAAAAATGATAGCGTCCCACCCCACATTATTTATTTTCCGGGCACTGTCGATCCCAACGTGAAAGGAATCTCGTTAGCAGAAATCAAAAGATTTGTAGACGAAAACATTGCTAGGACGCATTCTGATTTAGATCTTAGTGCTGCAATTCATCGCTATGTATTAATCACTGGAGAAAATCAGTATGTTGCTGGCGTGAGTCAAAAGAATCACTTAGTCGTTCAAGGAAGCTCTCCGAGAGATGAGGAACGTTCCTACGATACTTTTCAACAGGCGGTGGGCTGTACTTCAAACGTCTATGTTCCTAGAAATTTTTGTAGCACTAACCGTAATACCGTCATTACCAGTCATGCTTCATTATTGACACAGCAATGGGGTCCCTTTGTTAGCAAAAGCACTTTCTTGCAAGACCCTGATCCAAAAAACAAAACCCTATCTGTTTTCGTTGAAAACGAATTGCCACGCTATCCCGCTGCGCCTGTTACTTTTAACGTCAGTCATTCGTCTTTTCTGCGACCTCCAACAACACACGCCTCAAAAAAGGAACTGCCATCTTCCTCTAATTTCCCTGGTTAACGAGAGTTGTAATGCTGTGAAAATAGTATATACTTTATAATATATACTTTATAATATATACTTTAATGTGAGGGTGCGCGTATGAGAAGACCAAAAAATCGAAAAATAAAAAGGTCGAAAAAACCTGTAAAAAACAAAAAAACACCTAAAATGTCAGGTGATATTAAGACAACCACGGTATTTACAAACGGACAGAGCCAGGCTATAAGAATACCGAAAGAATTTCGTGTGAACGGGAAGAAAGTGTATATCAAAAAACAAGGAAATTGCTTAATGATTATTCCGATAGATGATCCGTGGCGATCATTAATTAATGCTTGTGGACAATTTTCTGATGATTTTATGAAAGAGGGCAGAGAAATATTGCCCGATCAAGAAAGGGACTGGAGTAGTTTTAAATGAAACGCATGCTGGACTCAAACATATGTATTTACATTATAAAGCACGAACCCGTTATGGTTGAAAAAAAATTTCGATCATTTCATATAGGAGATATCGCAATCTCATCTATTGTTTTTTCTGAATTAGCGTTTGGCGCACACAACAGTCACCATGTAGAAAAAAATTTATTTTTGTTAAGCGAGTTTATTCATCCTATTGAGATTATTTCCTACGACAAGGCAGCAGCTTCTGTTTACGGTGGAATTCGAGCTGAACTAAAAAGGACGGGGAACCTCATTGGTCAATTAGATATGTTAATCGCCGCTCATGCTATCAGCATAAACGCAACACTGGTCACTAATAATCTAAAAGAATATTCGCGAATTAAACATTTGAAGTGTGAAAACTGGATTTAATATCCCCCCACTTTTCCTGCAACAATGTTAGTGCAACAACAGTGGCTGTTTCCGTGCGCAAAATACGCGGACCTAAAGACATTATCAAAAAATGATGCGCAACGGCATTTTGAATTTCGACATCACTAAATCCCCCTTCAGCGCCAATCGTGACAGAAATATTTTTATGCACGACAGAATCCAATAAACTATTTTTCTCTTGCCGTGGACAACAAATAATTTTCACCTCTTGATTTTGCAAAATCCATTCTGAAAATAAAATCGGTGAATGTACTCTGGGAACAACACAACGTCCTGATTGTTCGGCAGCATTGATGGCGATTGATTGCCAATGCGCAACCCGTTTTTCAATGCGATTTTCAGATAATTGTACCTGACAAAATTCAGTAAATAGCGGCGTAATGTCAGAAACACCTAATTCCACCGATTTTTGAATTGCATAATCCATGCGTTCGCCGCGCGAAATCGCTTGACCCAAATGAATTGATAATGGAGATTCCGTTTTTCGTTCAAACCATTCGCCTATTTCAACACAGGCCGTTTTTTTATTTTCAGAAGTTAAAACAGCGTCAAATTCACCGCCATTCCCATTAAAAATAACAAAACGCTCGCCCACTTTTTTTCGCAAGACTTGCAGTAAATGATGACTGGCATTCTGATCTAACATAACAGTTAAACCGGAACTTAAATCACCTTGATGATAAATTCGAATGCGTCGCATCTTAATGTTGTTCTGTTAATTTTTTACTTTCAGATTTAATTTTACGATTTAATTTTTTAATATCTTCAGCGGCAGGTAAATTTTCCGGAATAATATTTTCTTTTTTCAATAAATTTCGAACACTGGTATTATTTTTTACATGTTCATGGGCAATTAAATTTTCACCTTGCAAATTATCACGCTTGGTATTAAATGATGTAATTTCATTTGCAAAATCTTTTGCTTTAATGCTGATGGTTGGTAAAAAATCTGCGAGCGCACGTTTATCAGGCACTCCCAATTTAATTTTCATATCTTGTGTTGAATGACCACCAAATAATGCTTTATCACCTTTGCTTCGAATACGCGCAAAACCCTGGCCATCAACACCATGCTCAAACAATATTCCAGAAAGTTCTTTTTCTGATTGCGATAATTTTTCTCTGGCTTGCAAACGTTCAATTTCAGAAATGCGTTTCTCAATAATTTCTTGTTTACGAGTTTGCACAGCAAAATAAGTTTGAGCAAATGCAATTTCTATTTTTTTTGGGTCACCATTTTGCGCAACAAGATAGCATGCATAGCGTGTTAATTTAATATCTTCTATTTTACGTTGACTACCAGAACCCAACATGACCATTTTTCCGACGTCGGAAAAATGGTTCCCTACCTTTTGTTTCGAATTCAAACAAGCCTCTTTTGCTTTATCAATGACTCGAATAAAATTCTTCCAATCATCATAGCCCAGCAATTTCTGCAAATCGCGTGCATACCAAAATTCTATACACTCTTCTTTTTTAGCTGCAGCTTCAAAGTGAGTGTGTAATTGCATTATTTGATTTTTTTCCATAAACCCTCCAACAATTACTTTATTTTAGCGGGCTTTTTCCAGCTTTCAATAACCGTTTGCTTAGCGCGCGTAATCGTTAATTGATCAGCGGGCGCATTTTTAGTAACAGCGGAACCTGCCGCAATTGTCGCATTTTTGCCTATTTTTATAGGTGCAATTAAGGATGTGTTTGATCCAATAAACGCGCCATCTTCAATGTCAGTCGGCCATTTATTTGCGCCATCATAATTACAGGTAATTGTACCTGCACCAATATTGACATTTTTTCCGATAACAGCATCACCCAAATAAGTGAGATGGTTGGCTTTGCTATTTTCACCCAGCGTTGTTTTTTTCGTTTCCACGAAATTACCAATTTTTGATTTTGTTTTTAAAATCGTTTCTGATCGCACGCGTGCAAAAGGGCCCACTTCACAATCATCTTCAATGATGGCACCTTCAACAATACTATTTGCAAATATCTTTACACGTGCGCCTAACGTAGAGTTTTTAATAATGACATTAGGACCAATCTCGCATCCAGATCCAATGGTCACAGTGCCTTCAAGAATCACATTCACATCTAATTTTGTTGATGGTGCAACAGAAACATCACCGCGAATATCCAAACGCAATGGATCCATAATCGTAACACCGGTGTATGCTAATGCACGTGCGCGTTCAGATTGATAGTATCGTTCAAGCGTTGATAATTGCCACGGATCATTCACACCGCGTACTTCATTTGAATTTTGTGCTGAAACGCTGCGCAGTGGTACACCATCTTCAACCGCAAGCGCAATCATATCTGTTAAATAATATTCATGTTGCGCATTTTTATTAGAAACGCGCGGCAAACAATTTTTTAAAAATTTTGCAGGTGCTGTCACAATACCGGTATTAATTTCTTTGATCGCGCGTTGCGTGCGCGATGCATCTTTTTCCTCAATAATCGCAACAATAGTATCTTCATGATCTCGCACAATACGCCCGAAACCTGTTGGATCTTCTAATTCGGTTACTAATAATCCAATGCCGTGCTTCGGCGTTTCAGACAGTAATTGTTGCAAGGTATGTGTTGAAATAACAGGAACATCACCATATAGAACTAAAACACGTTCATCATCGCCGCAGGATGGTAATGCTTGCAATACAGCGTGACCAGTGCCAAGTTGTTCTTTTTGGAAAATCCAATGGACAGATAACTGCGGCAGCAATTCCGGTAAATTGGAACCACCATTACCATAGACGACATGGATTTTTTTGGGATGTAATGATTGCGCTGTTTGAACGACGCGTTCCAACAAAGTCACACCACCTAGCTGATGCATCACCTTTGGAATCGGTGATACCATTCTTTTTCCCTTCCCTGCTGCGAGAATGACGACGCTTAATGTCATTTAACCTCCGGTTAGTGTGAGTGTGAGTGATCAGTGTGAGTGTCGATTCTTTCTGACACTGATCACTGACACTCCTTAATGCATCCGTTTAATTTTATCTCTTAGTAAAGAAATCGCCCGCAACTGCGCAGCGGCCTCTGCTAATTCTGCCAACGCTTTTGAATATTCCATGCCTTCTGTTTTTTGTTGTAATATTTTTTCTGCATGTTGTTTCGCGGTGAGCGCTGCGGCTTCATCTAAATCATCTGCTCTTAATGCGGTATCCGCTAAAATCGAAATCATGGTTGGCTGAATTTCTAACATGCCACCTGACATATAAAAAACTTCTTCTTTGCCATCTTTTAAAATCGCGTGAATTTGACCGGGTTTTAATGCGGTTAATAACGGTGCATGACCAGGATAAATTCCCAACTCGCCAGCACTGCCGGTGACTGAAACAAATTGCACCTCGCCATTAAAAATGGAAGCTTCGGCACTGACGATGTCTAGTTCAATTGTTTTCATAATAAGTTATCACACTACAACGTCTTCGCCTTCTCAACCGCTTCTTCAATTGAGCCCACCATATAAAACGCTTTTTCATGTAGATGATCGTAATCACCGTTTAAAATACCTTTAAAACCTTCCAAGGTATCCGCAAGCGATACATATTTTCCGGGCGCGCCCGTGAAAATTTCTGCGACGAAAAAAGGTTGCGATAAAAAACGTTGAATTTTTCGCGCACGATTCACCGTTAATTTGTCTTCTTCAGATAATTCATCCATGCCTAAAATCGCAATAATATCTTTTAATTCTTTGTAACGTTGCAAGGTGCTTTGAACGCCGCGTGCAATGCGATAATGTTCTTCACCGACAATCAATGGATCTAATTGACGACTACTGGAATCGAGCGGATCAATTGCTGGATAAATACCTAATTCTGCAATTTGACGAGACAGCACAACCGTTGCATCTAAATGCGCAAATGTCGTTGCCGGTGATGGATCTGTTAAATCATCGGCGGGTACGTAAACTGCTTGAATTGATGTAATTGAGCCTGTTTTTGTGGATGTAATACGTTCTTGTAAATTGCCCATTTCTTCTGCAAGAGTGGGTTGATAACCCACGGCAGATGGCATACGACCCAACAATGCAGATACTTCAACACCAGCCAATGTGTAACGATAAATATTATCGATAAACATCAACACATCTCGACCTTCGTCACGAAATTTTTCAGCCAGTGTTAAACCGGTCAAACCCACACGCAAACGATTACCGGGTGGTTCATTCATTTGTCCATACACCAGTGCCACTTTATCCAACACGTTGGATTCTTTCATTTCATGATAGAAATCATTTCCTTCGCGAGTACGTTCACCCACACCAGCAAATACAGAGTAACCACTGTGTTCAACGGCAATATTGCGAATTAATTCCATAATATTAACGGTTTTACCAACGCCAGCACCGCCGAATAACCCTACTTTTCCACCTTTGGCAAACGGACATACTAAATCAAGCACTTTAATACCGGTTTCTAAAATTTGCGTGCTGTTTGCTTGATCGATAAATGAAGGGGCAGAACGATGAATGGGTAAACGTTCATCTGTTTCAATAGGACCTGCTTCATCAATCGGTTCACCCAACACATTTAAAATGCGACCCAATGTTTTTTCACCAACGGGAACGGTGATCGGTGCACCCGTGTTTTTAACCTGCATACCACGACGCAATCCCTCTGTTGGACCCATTGCAATCGCGCGCACCACACCGTCACCTAATTGTTGTTGCACTTCGAGCGTTAAATTTTTTTCAGATAAATACAAAGCATCATAAATATTCGGCACCATCGATCTGGGAAATTCTACATCGACAACGGCGCCGATGATTTCGATAACTTGGCCTTGGGGTTGATTCATAATTTCTGTTCCTCACACTATTCTAAAGCCGCAGCGCCTGCCACAATCTCCGCAATCTCCCGCGTAATACTCGCTTGGCGCGCTTTGTTAAATGCCAATTGTAACTCTTTAATAATTTCTTTTGCGTTATCCGTCGCATTTTTCATTGCGATCATGCGTGCTGCTTGCTCGCATGCAATATTTTCAATCACTGCTTGATACACTTGCGATTCAATATAACGAATTAATAGCATGGTTAATAATGTTTTTGCGGAATCAGGTTCGTATAAATAATCCCAGTGGGTATAAATATTTTCTGTTGCTAAAAATTTCTCATTGTCTGTTTTTAAATGCGGTGGTTCTTTGGATAAAGGCAATAGCTGCCGCACAAAGGGTTTTTGAATCATGGTATTGGTAAAATCATTCGCGCAAATAAAAATACGATCACATTTTTCTTCATCATAATTTTTCAGTAAAATTTTTACGACGCCGATAATATCTTGGATCGCAGGTTTATCACCCAAATGATTCACTGATCCTAAAATATTGGCGCCGAGCTGTCCAAAAAAAACTTCTGCTTTGCGACCAATCACACACACATCAACAGCCACTTTTTTGTCGTGCCACTTTTTCATTTCTGTTAACGCGCTGCGATATAAATTAATATTTAATCCGCCGCATAATCCGCGATCGGTTGCAATAATAATAAAGCCAACACGTTTTACATTTTCACGTTGCAACATATAAGGATGCTGATATTCCGCGTGCGACAAGGCAACGTGACTGATCACGCGGCGAATTTTGGCTGCATACGGGCGCGACATCGCCATGCGCTCTTGCGCTTTTCGCATCTTGCTTGCCGCCACCAATTCCATCGCACGCGTGATTTTTTGCGTGTTTTTGACGGAACCGATTTTGGTTCGGATTTCTCGAGCGGTTGACATAATCAGTGTGGGTGTGAGTGTGAGTGTGAGAAAATTTCCTCACACGCACACTCACACTCTCGTTTCACTCCCACTATATATAAGTTTTTTTAAAATCATTCACTATGTTAATTATCTCTCGTGCTAACTCATCTGAATAATCCGGTTTTTCATTAATCGATTTAATTAATGCGACATGTTGATCATGCAAATACGATAACAATGCCGCTTGAAAATCGACAATTTTTTTAACGGGCACATCATCCAGCAATCCTTTATCTAACGCGAGCCACAAGATCGCCATTTCCGCAACACTGAGTGGCGCATATTGTGGCTGTTTTAACACTTCCATCGTGCGTTGACCGCGTTCCAATTGTTTACGTGTAATATCATCTAAATCGGAAGCAAATTGTGAAAACGCTTCTAGTTCGCGAAATTGAGCCAGTGAAATACGCACAGGGCTCGCCAATTTTTTAATAATTTTTGTTTGTGCAGCGCCACCAACACGAGACACAGATAATCCCGCATTCACCGCAGGACGAATACCAGAATTAAATAATCCACCATCTAAAAAGATTTGTCCGTCGGTAATTGAAATCACGTTGGTTGGAATAAATGCGGAAACGTCACCGGCTTGCGTTTCAATAATAGGTAATGCGGTTAATGATCCTGTGCGGCCGCAAACTTCACCGTGTGTAAATTTTTCAACATAGGCTGCACTCACGCGCGATGCGCGCTCTAATAAACGTGAATGTAAATAAAATACGTCGCCGGGATACGCTTCACGACCCGGTGGACGACGCAATAATAAAGACACTTGTCGATAAGCCCATGCTTGTTTGGTTAAATCGTCATAAATAATTAATGCATCTTGTCCGCGATCACGAAAATATTCGCCCATACTCGTGCCCGAGTACGGCGCAATATATTGTAATGCTGCCGCTTCCGATGCATTCGCACAAACTATAATCGTATGTTTCATTGCACCATGTTCTTCTAATTTACGCACAACCGCTGCAACAGAAGATGCTTTTTGTCCGACTGCAACATAAATACATTTAATACCAGACTCTTTTTGATTGATAATCGTGTCGATCGCAATGGCGGTTTTACCGGTTTGTCGATCGCCGATAATTAATTCACGTTGACCACGACCAATCGGTGTCATGGCATCAATAGATTTAATACCGGTTTGAACGGGTTGTGATACGGATTGTCTTTCAATAACGCCGGGTGCAATTTTTTCAATCGGTGCCGTTAATGCTGTTTTTACAGGGCCTTTTCCATCGATTGGATTTCCTAATGCGTCTACAACGCGACCTAATAATGCATCACCAATCGGCACTTCTAAAATACGTCCTGTGCAACGCGCTGTCATGCCTTCTTGCAAATGTTCGTAATCGCCTAACACTACTGCGCCGACAGAATCACGCTCTAAATTAAATGCCAATCCAAAAATATCATTCGGAAATTCGATCATTTCACCGTACATCACATCACTTAAACCATAAATGCGCACGATGCCATCTTTCAAGCTAACAATTGTGCCTTCAGTGTGAATGGAGGGTTTAATATCGAAATTAGCGATGCGTGAGCGGATAATGTCGCTGATTTCGGATGGTTGAATATTTTGTGTTGTCATTGGTGTATGCCTCTCGTTCTTTGTAATTTCTTAAATTCTCGCTGTGTTGGTAAGTGTGAGTTGTCAGTGTGAGTGTGAGTGTGAGTGTGAGATATCAGTGTGAGAATCAGTGTGAGTAAATATAAAAGTTAAACTGTACCTCTGAAACTCACACTCACACTCACACTCACACTCACACCTACTATCACACCAAACTACTTCTCAACCTCTCCAACTTCCCCTTCACACTCCCATCCATCACCCAATTTCCGGAACGAACCAACAAGCCACCCACTAAATTTTTATCGACTTGAAAATTAATTTTTAGTTCTGAGTGTAGTTGTTTGGATAATTTTTCTTGTGTGTGACGTTTTTGTGAATCATCCATGTCAAATGCGGATGTCACAATCAGTGAAAGATAACCAGATTCTTTGGCTAAATCTTCTTCAAATAATTGAGAAATATCGGGAAATAATGTCAACCGTTTTTTTTCTGCTAAAATTTTAATAAAATTTTCAATGGACTCAAAACCATTGCTCGAACCATTTCCAGATGTTTTATGCAACAGTGAACTTAATAAATCACATAACTGATTTTTAGTATAATGGGGATTTTTTAAAATAGATTGCATTTGTTGATCACATACTATTACTGATAATTGTTTTAGTGCTTGCGACCATACCGGTAATTGATTCGCTGATTTCGCCGCAGAAAATGCGGCTTTTGCGTAGGGGCGAGCTATGGTTGGTAGATTGGTCATATCAGTTATCAGTTATCAGTTATCAGGAAGATATTACTCACACTCACACTCACACTCACACCTTTTTACAACGTACTCATCATTTCCGACACAATGCGATCATTCGCACTTTTATTTACTTCGTGTTGCAACACTTTTTCTGAACCGGCAATGACCAATGAAGAAATTTCATGCATTAATTTTTCACGCGCCGATTGAAATTCACGTTCAATATCTGTTTTTGCGATTACCAATAAGCGATCACCTTCATCACGCGCACGCGCTTTGGCTTCTTCAATAATATGATTGGCGCGATGATTTGCCTGCTCAATTAATTGAGCCGCTTGTGCTTTTGCTTCTGTCAAAAGTTCAGTGACTTTATGCGCAGCCAATTCTAAATCTCGTTTTCCTTTTTCAGCAGCCGCTAAACCTGCAGCAATTTTATCGCGACGTTCTTCCATCGCTTTCATTAATGGCGGCCATACGAAACGCATGGTGAACCAGACGAAGATAGCGAAGGTGAGCATTTCGCCGAATAAAGTAAGATTAATATTCATGCTCAGTTCCTCGTAGAAAACTCACTGCAAAACGCCACATTCCGTGCTCGCAAGCTCGCACTCCATGTTGGCTTCTGACAAGTTCCTTCGTTTAATTAACACCTTTCACTGCAGCCAACATCTTCACCGCCGTTACCAAAATCGGGTTCTTCGCAAATAAAAAATACAAACCGATAACAACAGACACAACCGCGAATGCATCAAGCAACCCCATCACAACAAACATTTGCATACGCAACATACTGGTTAATTCAGGTTGACGTGCAACACCTTCTAAAAATTTTCCGCCTAATAATCCCATGCCGATCGCAATGCCTAATCCGCCTAAGCCGATTAAAATCGCGACGGCGATGACGGTGTAGCCTGAAACGGCGCTGATGATGGTTTCCATTGTTATTTCCTCTTTGGTTAGTAATCAGTGATCAGTTATCAGTAATCAGTAATCAGTAATCAGTAATCAGTAATCAGTAAGAGTTTCAATCGTGCCTCTGACACTGATCACTGATCACTGATAACTCAATGCGTTTCCGACGCCATGCTCAAATAAATAATCGTTAAAATCATAAAAATAAATGCTTGCAGCGTAATAATTAAAATGTGAAAAATGGCCCAAATCCCACCAGGAATCCATTGAAACCACCACGGCAACATTGCAGCAATTAAAACAAAAATTAATTCACCTGCAAACAAATTTCCAAACAAACGAAATGCCAGTGAAAAGGGTTTGCTAAAATCTTCAATAATTCGAAAAACGATATTCACCGGAAAAAACCACGGACCGAATGGTTTTGTCAGCACTTCTTTGGTAAATCCATACCACCCTTTCATTTTAATGCTGTAGAAAAAAATCAAACAAAATACCGATAATGACAGCGCGAATGTTAAATTTAAATCGGCTGTCGGCACCGCACGAAAATCAGGCGCGCCCATGGATTCGACTGCGCGCGGCAATAAATCCACAGGGATTAAATCCATAAAACTCATTAAAAAAACCCACAGAAAAATAGTCAATGATAACGGGCCAATCAGCGCATCTTTTCCATGAAATACATCTTTGACGGTGTTATCGACTAACTCAACTGCCCATTCAGCAAAATTTTGAAAACCAGTCGGCACACCGGAGTGTGCTTTTCGTGCCGCAAAATAAAAAAAAGTTAGAAATAAAATGCCGATGATAATGGAAACGCTGAGTGTGTCTAAATTAAATAAAGCACTTTTCGTTCGCCAATACTGTAAATGGTGCTCAATATATTCTGCGCTGGTTAATTTTTCGCCTACATTGATCATCAAATGGCACACCCGATTGTTTTTTCTTTGCGCACAGCACATCCCCGCCCAATTTCATCAACGGATTGACGCCGCGAGTATAAAGGGTTTTTCCTGATTCCGCAACGGATTCAATGGGATAGTGGACTGTATTTGCGCTTTACTTACGTGATGTCCTTTTATTTGGCATTAAAGACGAATGGGATACATGACGCGTTAAAATTTGTCGAATGAACGGTTGATAACCAATGCCTTCACGTTTAGCAAGAATTTTTAAATTCCCAATCAATTTCTTTTGTAAACGAATTGAAATAACTTGCAAGCCCAGCGCTTCATCAACAGCCATTGCTTCCGCATGCGATACTCTGCCCACGTGTTTTTCTGATGCACCTAATTCACGACTCTCCCATGGATCATCTTTCATCAGCTCAGCCATTTCTTTTTTAGACATTTTTTTCATAAATTTTTTCCTCGATTAAATTGGGTTCATAAGCAGTTTTAATTTCATACATTCCATTAAATAATTTAATAAAAACGACTTTTAATCGTCG